>CAILLA010000023.1 GCA_903834925.1 uncultured Schlesneria sp. | reverse complement strand
TTGAGCATCCAGAACATGGTGATTGGGTGTTACCTGCTGGCTGCTACGCAATTAGCTACCAGCGAACAGAGGACAGCGAAGGTCGAATTCGTCGAGTTCAAGACTGATCAATCAGCGTGCAAGACGCAACCGACGGCTGGAACTGTCGGAACGGCTGGTCAGGGATACGATCAGCGACCCAGCCCCACTGGGCCAACAAAGGCGGGACGGGCGGAGAGAGTGCCGCATTCGGCGTATAGCTCAATGGTTAGAGCGGCATCGTAGTCCCTAAAGCGAGTCGACCAACGCTAATGAAGGGTGAAAATGAGAGACGGTGGTTCGATCCCACTACACGCCATTTTGATGAATCTTCCGGGATTGTTTGAAGGTTGTTCAGCGGAACTCAAATGCGTAACCAACCTTTCGAGACGCAATCGTAAATGCGTTGACGCTCGTGGAAAATTAGAAAGTCCCAACACGAGGGGTTCCGCATGGTGACATACGGCCAACGTGGACAGCACAAACGCAATGTGGGTGACTTACTGATCAGCGGAGAGACGCAGATCGCCGTAACCAATCGGCCAGTGTTCCTGACACTTCGGAGAGCAATCTCCATCACACACGGCGGATTAGTATCAGGAGTTTCTGCCGTGCTCCGGGAAACCGGATGCGTGCCGAACGACGGGTGTAAGACAGTTTTCACTGTGCAACAAATAGTCGTGACCAGCCGGGAGAGTAGCGGCACTTTTCACAACCCAGTTTCAAGGAGGAAACAAATGCTCGCATTAAGCAGACGATTTAACCAGTCGATTCTAATCGGGCCGAGTAAGGGAGTAACCAAGATCACTGTCGTACGGCTCGGTACTGTCAGTGTGAGGTTGGCGTTCGAGGCCGATGATGGAACGGAGATTTGGAGGGAGGAAATCGCCGAAGGAAAGTTCGATGGGGTCACCGACAGAACTGAGATCGAACCACTGTCAGTTCGCAGATCGGAAGGTGACAAATGATCGCCTTTATCGATACCGACGTCGTCCCTTCTCCTCTTCCACCATGTCCACATGTTGTCGGATCAAAGGACCGCAAAAACTGGCTATTCAGAGCAAGAGGAATTGCGATCACTGCGGTACGTGCCGGGCATAGCTGGGCCGACGTCGGCGAGTGGCTCGGGATTCCTAAATTAGCTTTGAGCAACTGGCAACATCCAGAACGCAAACGACATCGAGGGATATTGAATCGCGTCGACACGATGCCGCCGACCGAGACGCACGATTCACTGATGGATCGATATTTCGCGATTTGCAAAGCGGCTGATAGAGAGACTGACGACGAAACACGCTTGGCGATGCGAATAACAGCGTTGGACCTGTTGCATCGTGCGAGTGCGGCACCGAAGTTTATCAAACTTGTTGAGGGGGACGACGATGACGAGTGACAAAACGGCCTTGGATTTAGCGTTGTCCGAGTGTGAGAAATTGAAAGAACTCTGCGAACAGAGACAGCAGTTGATCAACGAACAACGCAAGACGATCACTGATCAATCTCGCGAAATCTGGATTTTGAAACACGACAGAAGCTTCATTCGAAACATGGAGCGTGTTTGATGGATGAAATCGAAAAGATGCAATCAGAAATTGATCAGTTGACCGACGAACGTGATGACCTGAAAAGCGACGTCGCCACGTTGGAAAGTGAGAAAGCTGATCTGGAGGAGGTCATTTCTTCACTCAAAAGTGATCTTGATGAAATCCGAGATGTTGCCGTGAGGGCATTGAGAACTTAGGAGAAATTCGATGGAAAGGACGCCGAAGCAAAAACGAGAGATCACGCAGGCGTGCCGAGATTACCCGGACACTGGTAGCGAGAAGATCGTTTGGGAACTGTTGAGAAAAGACGAGTCTGCGAGGGCTTGGCTGGACAATCACAAGCGGTCGTGTAGCTGGTGGGATTCGATCGCTCGACATCACATCTACGGTCGTGGAACTGGGCAAAAGAACTGGATCTGTAATCTGATCGGACTTCATACATCGGTACACGAATACTGCCATCAGGTTTGCAAGAAACGGGTTGAAGTTTGTTGTTTGTGGGCACAGTTCCAATTGCAGCAAGACCACTATGCACTATGCCAATTGAATCGACGCGAGTCGACTCTGTCCGGCGAGGAGATGTTTTGGAACGTTCCTGCACTGAATTCGATATGCGGTCGAGCCAGCCTAGAAGGTCGAATCGAAGTTGACCTGATGCCGATCGTCGCCGGGACGCCACTGGAAGAATACTGCGAAGAGATTTTGTTTGAGGCCATAAAGGGCGATTTGCCATTTTGAAAAGGAGTGTTGGGAAATGATAGACATCGGAAGTTTGACAATCGACGAAGAGTTCAAGTCGTACATGCGAGTTTTGTCAGACGATGAACGAAACGGACTAGTCGAATCGATCCGAGAAAACGGGATTATCGAACCGCTGATCGTTTGGCTCGGTCACGGCGTTATTGTTGACGGCCACAATCGATTTGAGATTTGGAAAAACGATCTTGGAGCGGACGAACTGAGCGAGCCAACGGTGATCGAAAAGAAGTTTGAAAGCCGTAACTCAGTCAAGGAGTTCATGATACGAAAACAGTTTGCCAGAAGAAACATCAACGACGCCGAGCGGGCACGGTATGCGTTGCTGTTAAAGCCGGTACTCGCCGAGAAGGCAAAAGAGAACCAAAAGAAGTCGAACGGGAAGGGAGTTAAAGGTTTGGCAATGTTGCCAAACCTTAACACCAGGGACGAAATCGCCAAACAATCCGGCGTCAGTTCAAGAAATATCGCCAAAGTCGAGAAGGTTTTGAAAGAGGCTCCGAAGCAAGTTCAAGACGACATGCTGTCCGGGAAAGTGTCGATCAACGCGGCACACAAAACCGTTGCCAAGAAGCCAGAACCGGAACCGAATCAAGACAAGCGAACGTCATTCAATCCAGAGGACTTCGATCCTGAATTGAAGACAGATGAACCAAAAGAACAGGGACCGTCGCTGTTCGAAAAGAAGCTTCTAATGATCGAGCAATCGATTGAGTCGACATGGGATTCATTGGGGCCGCTGATTCGCCAGCTTGACTCCGAAAACGATCAGCAGGCGATTCCGAATTACAAATCAATCGTCGGTCATTTCAAGCGATTCCATAAGGAACTCGATGAGTCGAGAACGACGTTGATTCAGTTGGTGAAGGCTTGGAAGTTTAGAAAGTAAACATGAACGTCAAATATCAAATCAGACATCTACCTTACCGTCCCGAAGATTTCGTTCAGCTTCATACCGGGAAGCCGTTCCTAATCAATCCGAGAGCGTCGCTGATTCATCGCGTCAGATCGGTTGTGCGGTTTTTCTACCACGGGAAGTTCAGTCACGAATCTGCTCAGTATTGGTGCGGAAACATTGGTCGTGGTGAACTCGTTGATATTCCTCCTGATGGTCGATTGTTGTGCGAACGATGCGAAAAACTGGCAATCAAATTCGGTGAAAAGTCTGCAAGCGAGATTGCTGGTCATCACATACACGTCGGAATTATGAAGCCGATTCGCGTCTGTTGTAAAGATGCAAAAAACTGAGCGAGGCAGTTGGTTGGTCAAGGAAGATCATGGTCTCAGAATACATACCATTTGACACTGATTGGCCGCATCAAACATATGCGGCGGTCGAGACGTGCCGATGGATCAACGAAGGGTATACGCGGTTTTGCGTGACGTCTCCGACGGGTGGCGGAAAGGGTCGATACGTTCAGCGAATTTGTGAGCACGGGGCCAATGATGGACTGACGACGATTGTCGTGAGCAACAGACGATTATTAACCGATCAGTTGCTAAAGAATCTGCATAAAAACGGGGTCAATGTCGGT
>CAILLA010000022.1 GCA_903834925.1 uncultured Schlesneria sp. | reverse complement strand
GTCGAGCCAAAGTTAAGACGGCTCTGTAAATCCTCAGAGAAACCGTAAGCGGCACATTCCTTGACACTTACTGGGTACGCAGACGGGTCGCAATCGACTTGATTGATTGGCGGCTCTGGAAAATCATAAGGGCTCACAGAGGCACTCCGAATCCGATTGGTGAGGATTGGTAATTCAACGTTGACGACGGTTGTACGAAGGATCTCCGTACCGACCTGGCAGCTCTTTCCCCGACGGCAGTGTATTCCATGAATCTGATGTCGGCTTGAGGTAGTCAACGTGAGTCACATCCTCGGAAGCGAATGTGATTGGGGGAGCCGATTTGGCGACCTGTAAAATCGTCGGATCGTCGGGGGCATCCGATTGCAGCCACCCATTGTCAACGAACCATGAACGGACGGAATCAAGGTTCCTCTGTTCAAGCGTCACTTGTGACGTACGACAAATCAGATTCTTCTGGAATTCGACATCATCCTGTTCCAGCGGCGTGTCGTGAAACACCAGCCAGCACTTGAGCTGATGAAACGTGTTGTGGCTGATATTCACGCTTCGAGCGAGGTGAGGCTGCTTGACAAGAAAACTAACGCCGCAAGCCCCGTTGGCAAAGGTGCAGCGGGTGACGACAACATGCTCTAAAGCGTTGACCAGAATTAGCTGGTAACCGATTCCTGTGTCACGCCCGATGACAGTACATTCTTCCAGACGAATCCATTTTACGGGGACGTAAACGCCATCACGAGGAGCTTCATCACCAATTTGTAGACCGATGCCTCCGCCACGAACATCAACGTTCTTGATGACAATCGGCGAGCCTTCAGTTCCGGCAGCACCATCGTGTAGATAAAGAAAAGACAATGAGTGTCCTTTACGGGTCCCATCCGAATCTCCGATACGTTCGGCTTTAACACTTGCAACGTGTGCTCCGGCACAATCTCCACTGATTTCAATTCCAAATTGATCCGCCGAGGCCCTTATCTTGAAACCACTTAAGACAAATTTTGGCACACCAGCGATGCGAACCACACTCCGTGAATTGGGTGCGACGAGCGTAGCACCCTCGCTGGATTCGAGGATGACGTCCTGCCATTGTTCCGGCCGATCAATAACCAGCGGTTCGGGATATTCTTCGGCATCCTGAACGATGATTCGCGAGCCCGGTCCCGCGAGTTCTAACGCTTCGCGGATTGACGCAAAGCGGGCGGACCCCGATTTCGAAACGGTTATTTCCCCTCGCAACCAATTCTTTTCAGAGGAAGGAACTTCTGGAATAAGATTTTGAATCACTTTCGTTTGGGTCTGCCGTCCATTTAACCAAGAACTCAGGCCGATACCCAAAGCGAAAACAATCAAGAAAGCTACGGGCCAGACCGCACGCCACGTTCGCATCTCTTTCGGAGGCAAGCTCTTCCGCATGACCCCCTGCAACTCATCGGTTGCCGATTGGTTGATTGTCCTCACGTATCCTGAGAGCACCGTAGCAACCTCTTGGGCCGACTGATATCGGTGATTCGGGTCTTTTTCTAAAAGACGAGTAACGATTTCGGAATAGAACTTTGGAACGTTCCGTGCAACTGTGTCCAGTGGAAGTGGCTTTTCGTCAACCACCTTTCGTGCGCTCTCCAGGGCGGTCCGCCCATGAAATGGTGAATGGCCAGCGAACATTGCGTACATGACGCAACCCAGCGAAAACAAATCACTACGTGCGTCGAGATTGTCCCCCCGGACCTGTTCAGGGGACATGTAAGCGGGAGTCCCAACGGCACTATGGCGGGAAGTCAATTCGACATTGTCGATCGCAACTCGCGCCAAGCCAAAATCTGTAATTTTGACGCGAGACTGGCCATCTTCCAACAGAATATTACCGGGCTTGATATCTCGGTGAATGACCCCATGCAGGTGGGCTGCTGCTAATCCTGTGGAGATCTGATCGCTGATTCGCAAGGCATCGATTGGGTCGAGCGGTTGCTGGCACAAACGGTCACGCAACGAAATACCAGAAACGAATTCCATCACAATAAATGGCAAGTCATTATGTGTTTCGACGCCGTGGATTGTCACTACATTTGGATGATTGACTGCCGCAGCAGCGCGGGCCTCTCGCACAAATCGCCGGCGCGCTGTCGATGAGGACGAGAGTTCCCGGTTGAGAACCTTAAGAGCAACCGGCCGTCTGAGTTCCTCGTCAAACCCTTTAAAAACCACGCCCATCCCGCCGGTGCCCAGGACACTGAGAACGTCGTATTTTCCCAGTTTCCCCATCGCTCCTTGAATCGAAGACGGAGCAAACAGACTCAAGTCGAATCGGCCCTCAAGGGAAATATCCGAGACTATGTCCTCGGACGCGACCGTCTTCGTATCGGCGTAGTTTTCGTCATGCGGAAACAGATTGGTCTCTGTGTTGGAGCCATCTTTATACGTCGCGAAGCGGTCGCGACATGCCTGACATCCGCGAAGATGTCTGGCAATGATTTCAGCGGCATTGGATTCGAGCCGTTGCTGCGCACACGATTTCAGATCCTCTTCAGAAGGACATTCTCCAGATTCTCCGTTGAATGAAATCCCCATAGGGACACGATACCGACACTTGAAGTGAATGAAATTAATACAACATTATGAGCTTACCACTCACATCAGTGCGAGTCAAACGCTTGTTAACACAACGAACACGTCGCCGGTGGGTGTCTTAGGGAAGATCAGATGGCCCAAAATATTTACCTCTTTCCAAGTCATTCTACAGAATTTGGTTGGTAATTAATGATAAAAGAGGTTGGTGTTTGCGGAAAACAACCCAATTCAGACGTCGTTCATTCACCGGGCCATGCTTCTTAAAATGCATGAGACATGCACTCGGCGTACAAACAATTCGCCGAAATAACAGGCTGTCTACGAAAAAACGCTCGGCAAAAAAAGGTTATTTTGCCGGGCGTTTCTGGATTAAAATCACTGTGTATTGATAGGATTCATTTACTTCAGGATTTGTTTCGCTGTGAACTTCAGCGGTTTTTCCTGATTGGTTCCGTCCTTGATGTTGACGGTATACTTTTTGTCGAGGTAACCGGCGGATTCCTGCCAGACATTGAATTCGTGCGTTCCGACAGGCAGATCTTTGATCTCGAAGTTACCGTTTGCATCAGTGATGGCAGCGTAGGGGTGATCAAGGATGACCCAATAGGCCACCATCCAGGGGTGAATATCACAACCGACTTTGGAAGGAAGCTTTTCGGATAGAGTGAGTGGCTTTACAGAAACACCGGTTCGATCCTTTGGCGCCACAACGAAATTGTCTTGGCGGTTCTTGATCGGAAAGGTGTGCGTGTTATGTGCTGCTTCGTCGTCAGACAGCACGAGAACCGTCTGATCGGTGCGAACAAGCAGAACGTGTGGCATGAAACGGCATCCCTTCTGGTCGAACGTAACCTGCGGGACTGCACTCTTTTCAACAGTCGGGGCGATCTTTGCAGGCTTTTTGGCCAGGTAGATCACGACGTTAGCGATCCCTTTGTTTTCGGGATTCACGACCAGCTTTTCATCGGGAACTTCCTGTGCGGCACAAACGGCTGCGTCTTTCGTCGCTGCGTTTCCCTGCTTGACGAGCGGTTCAATCTTCGGGATGTCCCCGTCGAGCAATATCTGGCCCTTAAGAGTACCCCATTGGGCGTTAGCCGAATTGCAGAATCCTGTACCCATCAGGGCGAACGCTGCACATGCAGCCGTCAGTGAAAACAACTTTTGCATCTGTGAACACTTTCAGAAAAGAGTGGCGAGGCAACCTTGCCTGCGGGGCGAGGCATCCAACCTCAATACTTGTGGTTTACCGTATTATCACTGAACGGCAACGGGGAACAAGAACCGAAACTGTTTTTACCATCATCGAGAATCAAGATTTTTCGATGTTTGGGGTAATTGGACCTGCAAATCAGCTTACGGACATGCCGCACGATTGCATTTCGGCGAGTAAAACGTCAAAAATCTCGCTCCCCGTAATAATTTCGCTATTTCAGACGGTCGAGTTTCCCGGTCGTCGATGTCCCTCGACGAATTCGCAAGAAGAAGATTTCCAAGACCATGGCCAACGTCAAACAACTGGCATCCGCCGCACTGACTGAAGGCAAGGGTATTTTCCGACTGGCCCCAACTTGGGTTCCGCGATCGTTTCTCCAGCCAGGACGTCGTTTGAAACTGCATCCCGCCGATTACTATGCCTTGGGAACTCATCGAGGTGGGATCGACGAACGATGGTTCGCGTCAACAACAGTCGCCGCAAACGAAGGGGCACCAGCAGACGAAGGATTATCGTACTGCGTTCACGCCGGGCAGAAGTTCACGCTGCGGGACGCTATCGCCGAGCTCGGCTCTGAAACAATCGGCGATCATATCTGGAATAAGTACAGGCGATGGCCTGTCTATTCAAAGTTCTTCGATAACATGGGTCCGATTCCCCATCACATGCACCTGAATACAGCAAAAGCGAAGCTGGTTGGGCAAGAAGGAAAGCCTGAATCGTACTACTTCCCGCCACAGCTCAATCCCACGGGAAACAATTTCCCTTACACGTTCATGGGACTCGAGCCGGGAACGACGAAGCAGGACGTGATCGACAGCCTGGCTCGCTGGAACGAAGGCGACAACGGAATTCTGGATCTGTCCAAGGCCTATCGTTTGAAGCTGGGAACCGGATGGTTGATTCCTCCTTGCGTCCTGCATGCACCAGGCAGCCTGCTGACTTACGAACCTCAGTGGGGCAGCGACGTATTCGGCATGTACCAGTCAATGGTCGAAGGCCGAGCAGTTCCCCGAACACTTCTGACGAAGGATTTTCCAAAAGACAAACACGACGATCTGCAATATCTGGTTGACGCTCTCGACTGGGAAAAGAACGTCGATCCGAATTACAAGGACAATAACTACCTGGAACCGATTCCTGTCGCTCACACGGAAAAGGAAGGATATGTCGATCGCTGGATTGTCTACGGCAAGATCGACGGAGAACAGCTCTTCACCGCCAAAGAATTGACCCTTAATCCTGGCACGAAATTGACACTCAAGGATGGCGGAGCGTATGGATGGGTTACGGTTCAAGGCGAAGGGAAGATCAACGGCATGCGGTTGCAGACGCCTGCCATGATCCGTTTCGGTCAGATGACTGACGACGAAGTTTTCGTCACAGCGAAGGCCGCAGCAGAAGGGGTTATTATTGAGAACAATGGGTCCGAACCACTGGTCTCACTGCGCTACTTCGGTCCAAACGCTCAGCCAGATGCTCCGAACGTCGGCGATCACAAACGTCGGTAAGTTTCTTTTTTCCGCTCCTTCATTTTCAACTTCGCTCTGAAAGAACTTCGATGAGTAACAAATTCCCACGACTTCATAATGCGATGTGGCCCGGTCTGGTCGGGAAGGGTTCCCCAGGGGCCGAGCCGTTCATTTCGCTGGACCACATGCTGGGCTTTACGAAGAACGCGGTCGTCAATGGCCAGCGATTTGATGGAGTGGATCTATTCCTGTTTGACCCGCACGTCAACATCGACCTGTCAGACGACGACGTGAAACGGATCGCCGACAAGATTGCTTACGAAGGCCTGGCTGTTGGCTCGCTGGTCGCGCCCGTCTGGCCGGGAACGGTTGGCGATAGTTCAATGGGTGGTCCCGAGCAGCGTGCCAAGTTCGTACTTGCGGTGAAGAAAGCCTGTCGCATTGCAGACATCTTCAACCGACACGGCGTGCGAAAGTACGGCGTGATCCGAATCGATGCCGCCGCCGGTCCGTCACAATGGTTGGAAGACCCCGTTGGCAACACGAAAAAAATCGCCTCCACATTCCGCGAAGCGGGAATTGTTGCTGCCGCCCATGGTGAGCGGTTGGCCGCTGAAGGGGAAATCTGCTGGGGTGGAATGCACTCTTGGAAGAACATGGTTGACCTGCTCGAGCAGGTTGACATGCCAGGGACGGTTGGATTCCAGGCCGATCAGGCACATACCTATCTTTACCTGATGGGATACAACGCACCAGAGCACGCATTGCTGAAAGAGGGTTATACCCAAGCCGAATTTGACGCGGCCTACACAAAGATGACCGACGCATTGCGTCCATGGACGATCGATTTCCATGTCGCGCAAAACGACGGAACGGTCCACGGCAGTGGAACCCATGACAAGACCGGTCGACATTGTCTTGCGGACGACCCGAACGGGAAGCTCGATATCGTCGCGACTGCTGCCTATTGGCTGAAGGGTGCGGCCGATCGTGGTATCAAACACATTTGCTGGGACGGTTGCATGTTCCCGAATTCTACTCTGGAAGATATGAAGACGTGGAACACGATTCTGGGAACAATGATTAAGGTCCGCGACAATTGCGGCTGGAATCTGTGATCTGAATTTATTGACTCGATGAAAACAAACACGGCGAGCCGAGGATTGATTCCCCGTGCTCGCCGTGTTTTTGCACCTGGCCGACTGCGCTCAGTTGGCGAATGAAGAGGGGGGTCGGGCGTTCAAATTTCGAAATTGGCCCGCCCAGTGGTTTTCGATAATAATGGCCTCACATTGGCCAATTTTGAAATTTGAACACGCGACCCCAGGAATTATTTTAGTCCTCTCAATCGATCTGGCGTCTCAGGGACTTGTTCGATCAGTTCGTTGGGTTGTCCTGCTCGCTTCTTCAGCGTAAATCCGTCATAGGGTTGACCGGTGGCAGTGCGGGCCTGATATCGTAGTTCGTCACCGTCGATCGTAATGATCTGGAACAATTGCGTATCTTCAGCAACTCGCTGAAATTCCGGACGAGGCGGCCTGCCGATGTCGTACATCTTCGGACCGCTGACGGAGACAACGTAAACGGTGCCCGACTCGCCTTTGGCCGCGACTCCAGTGGTGCTGTTGACCAGTTTCGATCTCGCGTAAGTGTGATCGTGTCCCTGCAACACGAGATCGACTTTGTACTTGTCGAAAACGGGTTGCCAGTTGTCGCGAACCTCTTTGTTATCGCGATTTTTGGCACTTGAATAGATCGGATGGTGGAATGTCACAACGGTCCAGCCGATTGACGAATCGCGCGAAGCGAGGACCTTTTCAAGCCACGGGACTTGTTCAACAATCTTGACGTTTGAGTCTAAAGAAATAATCCGAGTCCCTTGAAAATCCAAGTAAAACGCAGTCTCCAACAGGTCGGCGGGACCGTTTTCCGGCAGAGCAAACTGGGGCTTCCAATGTTTGGAAAGTGTTAAAGTCCGGGTCACTCCGACACTTTCATATTCATGGTTGCCGGGGGTTGAGATGCTTGGCGTCATCGCGTTGATCCAACCGCCCGCCAGATACCATTCGCCCCATTCGGCGTCGCTGTTCGGTTTGTTAATCAAATCTCCGGCGTGCAGCAGAAAGCTGGCTTTCGGTGCATCGGTAAACGCTTCTCGAATCACGCGAGACCACATCGGCTTGATGTCGTTCTGGGCATCGCCGAAATAGACGAACGTAAAGGGTTCGGTCCGATCGCTAGCGCTCGTAAAGTGAAACCACTCACTCCAGTTCGCGCCGTCACCCACTCGGTACGCATACTTGGTACGAGGTGACAGGGCGTTAAACTCGACGGTGTGGTAGTGCGATTTCGAGAGATCAGACTCGAGAAGAGTGGTCTTCGCGGCCAATTGTCGGGCCGTTCTCGCGAAACCTGAATTGTCGGTCGCGATTGCGATTTCGGCCAGCCCTTTTGCTACTGCGGTGCTGGTACGCCATGTGACGGCTTGTGTTCGCGAGGGATCACCGGTCCATGTCAGAATAATTCGATCGGGCAGTGACGTCGGCTTGTACGCTTCGGCGTCAGCAACCTTGACGGGTTGACGTCCATCGGAACCATCGAGCACGTCAATGGCGTGAGACGAAGAACCGCACCCGATGGAAGACAACAGTAAAGCGAAGGGCGCAACGCTCAAAAGAAAATACTTCGACACAACGAAACTCCATGACATAACGGACGGAAAATCCATTGGAAGCAGGCCGCGCTTACCTGTGGAATCTCTGTTATAGCCCAACGATCGTCAACGATGATGAAGACTTCGCGAATAATGTAAATCACGGAGCATCTTCGATCAGTTCCACGACGACCTCGCGAATTCGACCATTCCGCTCGACTCGGAAGTGAAATGGCGCCCGCTCCGACAACACTCGCTGGCGCATCTCTTCGGAAGTCGCGAATGAACGGCCACCCATGTCGAGAATGACATCACCCGCTGCAATCCCTGCCCGATCGGCAGGGGACTCTGCAACGACGTGGGTAATGACAACACAATTGGGAAGAGCCGTATCGTCACGCCAGCTTGCCCCCAGGCGAACCGGGGTCCCGAGAAAATTAATATTCATCTCAATGGGGGTGGCGACTCCGGGTCGTTCCACGCGAATCGGAACCGGATTTTTGACCGTTTGAATGACCATTTTCAAATCGTCGGCGGTCCCGCTATTCCACGGCCCTAGCCTCACAATGTGATCTGCCGCCCGAAGTCCGGCAGTCGCCGCAGGTGAACCGGGAGTCACCTGAGAAACGACGATGACATTTTTCCGCAATTGTTCCTGGTCCCAATGGACGCCTAGTCGAACTGGCGGGCTGGTGGCGTCTTTGGAGTTAAACCAGGATGGGGTCGGCTCTGACAGAGCTTCCCGTCGAAATCGAGGAAAGTCAGGGCGATTGGCGGCATCGAAGGCCAATCGATATGAATATTCTGTCATCCGACGTAATCCGTCCCAGTTGATTTTGTCGGGATCGTCTGAGGGACGATGATAGTCATCGTGTTTGTCCGTATCGAGATGGATGACGGGAACCCCGGCTGCATAAAACGGGTAGTGATCGCTGTCGGCGATCACTTGAGGTTGATACGCGAGCAACAGGTCGTTCGCGATGTTGTGCGAAGCGAGGAATGGACGCAGTCCGGGTGCCGAACGCCACCCCACCGTGATGACACGACCGTCCCGTAACCGTCCCAGCATGTCAATATTTAAGACAAATCGCAAATTCTGAACCGGAATCGTGGGATTGGCCACCCAATGTTTTGATCCGAGAAGTCCGGCTTCTTCCGCATCCCAGAACGCAAAAAGAATCGATCGAGCCGGTGGTGTTTCCAGTGACGCAAAAGCTTCAATCAATTCCAGCACCGCCGCCGTACCACTCGCGTTGTCGTCCGCTCCGTTGTGAATGTGCCCGATCGGACCGCGGCTGTTCGACGCTTTACCGAATCCGACGTGATCATAATGAGCCCCAACAACAACGACCTCGTGTTTTAACGTTTCGTCTGAACCGTGGAGAAAGACGAGCAAGTTCTGGTAGTCACGTCCAAACTCTTGCGTTGTTTCGATCGGCAAAGAACGGCTTGTTTCTCGGATGGCTTTGAGTACGGATCTCAAGTATGCGGCAGCCGCTTTTCCGCCGCGTGCTCCCGCTTCTCGACCTTCCAGAGAATCACTGGCAAGAGTTGTCAGGTGGCGTTTTAAGTCGTCGCCATCAATTCGTGACAAACCGGTCCGTATGACGATTGCGTCACTGGCAATCGCATCAGACGAGGAAACAGCAACTCCCTGAAACAACAAAATTCCGAGAATTAAACCTCGAATATGCGATTCGGACGATCTCTTCATGACTTTTTTCCTCCTGCAATCAACATCAGCCGCGAGTCCATGCGGTCGGAACACGAGAATTAAGTCCGCGCGTGATGCGATAAAGTTTTGATCAGCGACTGCCGCAGATGCGAGGTGAATCTGCCTGTGCATATTCGATCGGAATGGAATCTAGCACAATCCGTATTTCTCGAGATTATCGGTTCGTAACCCGCAAATCGATCGTCGTTTCATGTCGACCCTTCGGAGAAACGAGGGATTCGTCTGGCACTTTCCGCCGGAGTTGATGTTGACGAGGATTGTCATTTCTGGAAAAACGTGCCGGAACTTGAGGGTCGTCGGTGCGGCCCTGACCTAATTTCCAGTGAGGCAGCTCTGGTGTGCAATGTCCTGCTGAGCGTTTTTGCCCTCTTTTTCGGCGGATTGCCTGAAACAGGCACGACCCGTCCGGATCGGGATATTGTACTGTCCTCAATTTTTCGTGATGACGAACCAGCGATTGCACCGGTTCTACAAAGACCTCGCTGGCTGCAGGTTTCTCGCGATAATGAACCCGTTTTCCGAGGGCAGGGACCCGATTCAACTTATGAATCACCCCCGTCGGCCGCACCGCTTGCAACGCCATACCAACCTTATGATCCATTCCAGATTCAAGCTGGACCTGACCCGGTACTGCCGTTTTTAAATGATCCGGGCCAGACCATTATGTCCGGGATCAACGGCCCGCAACCTCAGCGTTTTGGATTCACGCCGATTTTCGACGGCGTTTTGATCGCTCCCTCGGCAGCGAAGTCACCGGGTCATGGTAATTTCTCGATTCAGCAGTATGACGCCGCATTGAGGCATGTCTCGATGCTCGGACCCGATTGGGTCTTTACGAATACGGCCCAGTTCGGCGCGCGGATTTGGAGTGGTCCCAATCACCCGAACCTCCCAGGTTCTGTTTACCGATTGGGTTGGGACTTCCTCCTCAATTCGCCACAAATGGGAAAATGGAGCGCCCAATTAGACTTCAATCCCTCGATCAACTCGGAATTCAGTACCTCGCTCGGTCGACAATCGTTGCAACTGGATACCTATGGAGCTCTGTTCTACCGTACATCGCCGAAATTGATGTACGTATTGGGGGTCCAATACTGGGAACGTGTTAACAACATTATTATTCCCTATGCAGGTGTTGTCTGGAACCCGAACGAAAGACTGGAATTGCGTTTGCTGTTCCCCAAGTCACGAATCAGCTATTTCGTAGGCAACTTTGGAAATGGCTCGCATTGGCTGTACGCGACCGGAGAATACCACGTCGAAGCGTATCAGATTACACAGCCGCACGTTTCAGGACACGAAGAAATCCAGTTGACCGACTGGCGAGTCGCTGTCGGATTGCGAAGCGATCACTCGTGGTACGATAAGTACGTCGAAATCGGCTATGTTTTCGGCCGGCAGAATATTTTTTCCGGCAACCAACCAGGTTTTGACGTCAACAATGGTATTATGGCACGGTTTGGCGTCAGGTTCTGAGCTTCCACCGAGTTGGTGGCGATTTTCTCAAAAAACTCGGATTTGTGTCAATTGTCTCGCAGAATGAAGGCCGGTCATGGCACGATGGCCTGATAATTTCAGATCAAATCTACTCGGGTTCGCAATCGTATTCGTAATATTCCCGCTGCTTTGCTGGCTGGCCTGGTGGTGGCTAAGTTGAATCTGAAATTGTTTATCAAATCAATGCTTGCCGCAAACCTCTAGCAGTTTTATGATTAACGACCCCAGACTCTGAGGGCAGATTTACTGCCCAGGCATTTCCGACAAGGAATTTGTGTTGCGCGCCATCATTAGCGATATTCACGCGAACCTCGAAGCGCTGGAAGCCGTGCTGGCCGACATTCGCCAACAGAGTATCTCCGAAATCTACTGCCTGGGCGATATCATCGGCTACGGTCCGAATCCGTGCGAATGTATCGATCGGGTCATGGGCACGTGCAGTTACTGTCTCTTGGGAAACCACGATCAGGCCGCGTTATTCGACCCGGAAGGTTTCAATGCCAGTGCCGAACGCGCCGTTTTCTGGACACGCAAGACGCTGGAATCGGGTTCTGGAGCACAAGCCGACAAACGCTGGGATTTTCTCGGTGAACTTCCGCGAGTCATTCGTGAGCCAAACCTTTTATTCGTACATGGTTCCGCAAGAAACCCGCTCAATGAATATGTCTTTCCGGAAGACATCTACAATCAGCGAAAAATGGAACGAATTTTTTCGCTGGTCGAAAAATACTGTTTTCAGGGTCACACGCATATTCCCGGTGTGTTCACAGAAGACTTGAATTTTCTGGCTCCGGAAGAAATTGACTTCAAATACGAGCTGGGTGCAAAAAAAGTGTTGATCAATGTCGGCTCGGTCGGTCAGCCCAGAAATGGGGACAGCCGATCTTCGTACGTCGTTTTGGACGGTAATACTGTTTATTTCAAGCGAGTCGAGTACGATCTAGCGAAGACGGCGAAGAAAATCTTCGATATCCCCGATCTCGATAATTTTCTTGGCGAGCGTCTCGCGGACGGACGCTGAATCGCGTGAACCGCGATCGGCATTCGTACGTTGTTGTTTGGTCGACAGATCGTAGGGATCGTTCCCACGAACTTTGTCGACGTTTTAAGCCCCGCATCGTCGTTCGCGACAGCAGGGCAGGTCTACTCTGGCAAACTGGTATCCGGAATGGAACAGCGGCGTTTTTTTACATTTTTTCTGATCTCGATGGCGGTTTGGATGACGTGGATCAACCTCGTCGCGCCCGGCTTGGGTTTAGTCGTAGACAAAGACAAGCCTGTTGCCAAGCCAATTTCAAAGCTTGATGACAAACTTGAAGATAACAACGGTAGTACGAATAATGGTGCGACCCCAAGTGAGTCGCCCCAGGCAGATCGTCAAAAAGATCCTGACGCAGCCCCCGCGAATGTCGCGGCCGTTGAATTGCCGAAGCATGCAGAGGTCAGTTTACAGCTTGGTCCAGTTGATCCAGACAAAGAACCGGACGGAGTTCTCAATCAGCAGGTGGATGAGTTCTTTCTCGCAGCCAACCTGATCAGTGAAGGTGCGGCTGTCGACTTCATCGAACTGACGGACAAGAAGCGCTATCCCGCGTTCAAAAATCGTGGTCACCGTGTTCGTGTGATTGGAAACATGGACGCCCAAAAACGATCAGGGAGAGAAACGACACTAAAAACTTTCGCGTTGCGATCTCCTCAAATCGACAAATCTCTCGGAAAATCCTCTCTTGCCACGGTCGCCTGGGAGTTCGTCCCCGAGGCGACTCCCGAAGCCGCAGCACGTGCCGCGACATTCCGTTTCAAAACACCCGATGGCCGTTGGGAACTCACCAAACATTTCGAACTGAAACAACTTACGCACGATGAACTCAAACGGGATGACATCCAAAAGACGTTTGTCGAAGGTTACGAGCTCGCTCTGACAATCACAGCAAAGAATCTGACTGATCAGGACCAGAAGTTCAGTTATGCGCTTCAAGGGCCTGTTGGAGTACCGCTTGAAGATGCGGAAAACTCGTATAAGCATCGCGATGTTCGGATGGGCTTCATTCGTGACGACGGTACGAAACTCGACGAAAACAAGCTTTCTGCTGCGGAAACCGTCAAGAAAGCCAAAGCGGACAAGACCGAAGTCTGGACTCGAAAAATAAAATACATCGGCGTCGATGTTCTTTACTTTGCTGCTCTGGTCATCCCAGACGCAGATCAGGTCAGCGCCTCGAACGCGATTGTCGCCAACGAAAACCCGTTGAAAAGCGAATACAGCGACGTTTCTGTTGAACTGAAGTCGGATGTGAAGGTTGCGGGTAATAGCGAAATCACCCACAAATATACGCTATTTGCCGGACCAAAACGAAAAGAACTGATGGGTCAGATTCCGGCGATGGCCGTCATGGACTATGGCTGGTTCGATACCATCTGTCGGGGCATGGTCTGGCTATTAAACATGTTCCACCACCTCGGCCTGAGCTACGGCATCGCAATTATCTGCCTGACCGCTCTGGTTCGAACGTTATTGATGCCAATTTCCAAGCACCAGGCCGCCAACGCAGCAAAGATGAAAGAGCTGCAGCCGAAAATGCAGGCCAAGCAGAAAGAATTGGAAGCCAAGTATGGCAAGGGGACCGAAGAGTACATGAAGGCAGCTCAGGAATTGAGCAAAGAACAGCTTGGCCTGATGATGAGTGGCTGCCTTCCCGTCTTCTTGCAGTTGCCGATTTTCATTGCGCTTTACCGTGCCATTGGCAGTTCGATCGAATTACGAATGGAACCGTTTCTCTGGTTCGAAAACCTGGCGTCACCTGATGCACTTTTCCATTTTCCAGCTCCGATTCCGTGGCTGGGATGGACTGACTTTAACCTGTTGCCATGCATTTCGACCGGCCTGATGTTCATTCATCAAAAGCTGACGATGCCCCCGCCGACCAACGAAGAACAAGCTCAACAACAGAAAATGATGAGCTTCATGATGATCTTTATGGGAGCCATGTTCTTTCGAGTGCCGTCAGGTCTTTGCCTCTATTTTATCGCGACAAATATCTGGTCGATGACCGAGCGATGGTTGTTTGAGCATTTAAAGAAGCGAAATCCGCCTGGTGATCTCGTTGAGGCCGCGACCGCCCCAGCTTTTAAGGGTCCGTCCGGCGCGATTGAAAAAGAACCTGCCAAGCCATCTGCGCTCGGCAGTTTTTGGGACCGGCTGCAGAAATCAGCCGACAATCAGATCTCTGCGACGAAGCAGCTCGAAAGTAATTCCAACCGGGACGACAAGCGGAAAAAGAAGCGAGATAAATAGGGCACAGCACGTGTGCTGTGCTTAATTGAAAGAGATTGTGAGTTCTTGAAGTTTGACGATGATTTGGCGCACGGGCTAAAGCCCATGCTACGTGTTTTCGCTTGCTGATTGACTTACAAAACACAATGGCACAACGGGAGGGCACCCTGATCCGTGAACGTTATCGACCTTTCTGTCGATCAACCGATTGCTGCGTTAGCATCACCTCCAGGTGGGACGGCACGTGGAATCGTGCGGATCTCTGGAAACCATATCCGAAACGTATTGGCGGACTGGTTTGAACCACAAAACCTGGACATATGGAATTCTGCAACGTCGGCAAGTTCGCATTCCGGGACGATCCGCCTGATGGGCGATACTCGACCGATGACGATCCCGGTTCAGGTGTTGTTGTGGCCCAATCGCCGCAGTTACACCGGTCAACCGTTGATTGAGCTTCATTTACCCGGTTCTCCCTGTCTGCTGGAAGCGGTTTTGAACGAAGTCTATCGCCACGGGGCGAGACCAGCTCGACCGGGTGAATTTACGCTGCGGGCGTTTCTTGCCGGTAAGCTGGATCTGTTGCAAGCCGAAGCGGTGCTCGGGGTCATCGACGCGAATGATCCAGCGGAACTTCAGACGGCGCTCGCGCAGTTGGCCGGGGGGATTTCAGTAAAGCTCAGCACACTGCGTCGAGACCTGTTGGAGCTTCTTGCTGATTTGGAAGCAGGACTCGATTTCATCGAAGAGGACATCGAATTTGTCAGCCGATACGATGTGGTTGATCGGTTACGTCAATCGCGACAGTTCGTCGATGGTTTAGTACGGCAATCCGTTGAGCGAATGCAGTCCCGAGTTCGCCCGCAGGTCGTACTCGCCGGCTTGCCGAACGCCGGCAAAAGCACGCTGTTCAATAAACTTGCCGGAACCAATTCGGCCCTGGTCTCACCAGAACGAGGAACAACCCGTGATTTTCTCACGCGTGCCGTGGATTGGAATGGGTTAGCGTTCGACCTGATCGATACGGCCGGATGGGAAGACGACGCTCGTGGAATCGCTGCCGACGCACAACAGCAACGACTCATCCAAATGACCAGAGCCGACCTTGTTATCTGGTGTACGTCGGTGACACTCAATGAAACGGAAAGAGCGTTTGATGACGAATTGTTGACGAGGCAAAAAGACAAATCATCCTCGATCTTTCGTTTGCTGACAAAGACTGACCTTGTGACCTTGCCTGCAAACGAGACGATAGAAACCAGTATCGAACCGGTTGATACCGTTCGTATCAGTGCGATCTCCAAAGCGGGACTTTTAGACTTCGAAAATGCATTGCGTCGTCACTTCAGCAAAAGTCACGGACGCAGCAGTCAATGGCTTGGAATGACATCTGCCCGATGTCGTGAGACCTTGTATTCGTTGTCGAATGCACTTGAGCGTTCAGAACAAGCGGCACGTGTTCCTACAGTGGGCGACGAACTGATTGCCGTTGACCTGCGCGAGGCTTTGGATCATCTCGGCGTCATTCTCGGAGTGATTTACACCGACGACATTCTCGACCGCGTCTTCAGCAAGTTCTGCATCGGAAAATAGGCAAATTACGATCGGCGATTAACTTCGAATGTCTCACCCGGATCAAGCAACTGGATGACGTGGCGGACTGCAAATGGCCGGTTCACCATGCCACCGGAACGCGCGGAATTCCATTGCATCATGCAGACGTGATTTGACGTTGCCAGGATCACTGGGTCACCCGCTGCCAGGTTAAGGAATGACGATTTACGAGCGAGAATCTCGCGTGAGTTTTCCGGCTTCTGAATGTTGTAGACGCCTCCCGAGCCGCAACAGTCGCGGGCTTGAGGTGCCAATTCCCACTGGTAACCAGTCGCATCGAGAACGTTACTCGGAATCCCAGCAACCTTCTGACCGTGGATCAAATGGCAGGGCAGATCGACGTAGACTCGTGCTGCTTCGTTGCGACTTTGCCGTGACACTGGACCGATCTCACCGAGAAAACTGAGTACGTCTCGTACCGGAGCGATTTCTTTTAATGCTTTCCCCAATGCAAGTCCGCAGCCGGATGAATTACTGACAATGGCGTCAACTTTGAGAGACCCGAATGCCTGTTGATTCCTCCGTTGAAGTTCGTCGACACCGTCGATTCCGGTGTGTTCCTGGAACGCGCCGCAACACCCCTGGTCTGGCGGAATGACAACCTGAATGTTGTTTTCGATCAACACGCGAACAGTGGCAAAGTTAATCTCCCTGAATAGCGATTCCATCAGGCAGCCCGTGAGGAACGCCACTCGTGGACCGTTCGGCCGATGCTGGTTCATCAATCGTTGCGTATAACTTGCGGTAGACTGTAAGGCGGCCGGACTCCCTTGAAAGAGGAATCGATGTTTCAACAACCCGGTCGACCGTAACAGACGCGCGGGCAGCATCGTCAGATTGAACAGCGCCGGTCGAGCCGCCAGCCCTGCGGCCATTCTCAATAAGAAACTTGGCTTCGACCGTTTTGTAGCGACATGTTCGTGTTTGACCTTTTCGAAGATCTCGCCGTACGGCACATTGGCAGGACAAGCCGATTCGCACGCGAGACAGCCAACGCATTCGGACGTGTAAAAATCGGTCCAGGGATCATAGGCCAGTCGCCCCTCGGCCTCCTCGCGCCACAGGCGCAATCGACCGCGGGGCGAATTGTTTTCATCGCCCGTCAACTTATAGGTCGGGCAGACTTCCAGACAAAAGCCGCAATGTACGCAACTGGCCAGCAGATCCTGGTCCTTCGATGCACATTCACCCTCGGATGTGTTGTTGGGTTTCGATGTTGTCACGATTAATTCAATTCCTGTTCAAAGATCGAAATCCAACTCGCTTCCAAGCGGTTTGGTATTGCGGCTGGAAGATGGCGTGAGTGCCAGTCGCCACCAACGGCCTGCAACTCTTCGGCTTTCTTCAACACGAATTCCCTGATCCGATCGGCCTCACAAGGACCGTGATGGAAATAGCCGTGGATCACGCCGTGATAACAAATGGTGACACAACGGAACTCGCCCGATTTCGCAATATCGCGAGCCAATTCAATTGCGTTTTCCGGCACGGTCTTGAACACGAAATCCGGGCAGCCGTCCGTTGGGATCGGAACATTTCTTTCAGCGTTCCATGTCAGTGATTGAGAACGAGCAAACGTGGAAACGAACGTCTCAACCACCGAACATTCTTCCGCCGGACAATTCACAACCAATCGTAGTCGGCCAGTTTCATTCCCCGGTTCAACCATGAAGTCAATCGCGTCAAACCAGTGCATCCAACAATTTTTCAGTAATTGAGGAACCGCTTGAGCCACAGAGTCGATTGGCCCCGACACGACATACAGGCTGGTCACGCCGCAATCAGGTCGCAATCGCAAGACATAATCGATCGGTCGGCCAAACCGATTACCTGTTGAAAGCAGAAAGCGAAACAAGTCATAGCCGGTCGTCGTCTTCACGACACGTTCACCCAGTCGAACAATGTGCGCGTTCGGCAGTTTCCAGTTCATGCCGACAATATTGTCACAGTAAGGTCCGAACCGTGACGACGCCGGCGCATATCCGGTGGAATTCACCTGATCTCGCAACGATGCTGTCGAATCGATTAACAATGGAAAGCGAAGCTTATGCACAGCAGCCTGAGCATGAATATCATCGGCAGTCGCTTCAGCAGGCAAACAAACCACCCCATCAATCGGATCAAGAAACGGAACAAAACACCGGGACCCCGTCGGCTTCACCTCCGCCGTCTTCGTCGCATGCGTCCCATTTCTTCCGACAAACCGCCGATCCGCAAATACCTTCAACGGATTCAACTGATGTGCCGAATTAAAAATTCCCGGAATCGATTGTTGAATCCGGGTCATTTCCGGCCCGAAGACCAACGGCATATAAGCGGTCTTGTCGTTTCCGATGCCATGCTCACCGGAAAGCGTTCCTCCGACATCGACAACGCGTTGCATCAGATGTTTTCCGATTAGTTCGACCTTTTCCAATTCGCCTGGCTTACGCGAATCGAACAGAAAGTTCGGGTGCAAGTTCCCGTCACCCGCATGGAACACGTTCACAGCCCGGACACCGGCGGCATCCGCTTCGTCGTAAACAAGCTGTAGTAATTCTGCAAGTGCACGCTTGGGGATTACGGCATCCTGGACCACAAAGTCCGCACTTAACTGTCCCATCAGTCCGCCCGCAGCTTTTCGAGCTTTCCAAAGCTTCTTACGCTGTTCTTCGTCATCGCTGAAGACGACGTCCTTCGATCCGGCGTCTCTCAGAATTTTGGCGACCGCTTCGACACGCGCATCGACTAATTCCGGCGGACCATCGATTTCGGTCAGCAACATGAACGAGTCTTTCGGCAGTCCAACCGCCATCGGACTGTTCTCGACCATTGCCACGCATCGTGGGTCCATCAGTTCGATGGCTACGGGGAATGACGAATGGGCAACTAAGGCATGAATCGCCTTTTCCGCAGTAAGCAAGCCTGCATAGGTGGCGCGAAACGTCCAGACTTTGTCGGGTCGCGGAAGTAGCCGCAACCAGAACCGAGTGAACGCTCCCAGCGTCCCTTCTGATCCGACCATGCACCGTTTCCAGTCTTCGCGCCATACACCCCGACCACCGGCGGGACCACCGAACCGATGCACGCTTCCATCGAGCAGAATCGCTTCAACTCCCAAAACGTAATTACTGGTCACGCCATATCGAAAACAGTGAGCACCACCTGCATTCATCGCGACGTTCCCCCCCAGCGTGCAAACCGGGCCGCTGGAGGGATCTGGTGGATAAAACAGACCGTACGGTTTTAATGCTTCATCAAGTTGATTCAGCGTGACACCACACTCAACTTCGCACCAGAAGCCCTCGGCACAAATCTTCCTCACGCTACGCAGAGCCGACGTGTGAACGACGACGCCACCTTGCGCTGCAACGGGGCCACCCGACAGAGACGTCCCAGCCCCCCGAATACAGATGGGCACACCGAGCTTTTTCGCGTCGGCCATTACGCGAACCATTTCGTCCGCATCAGCTGGAATCACCACTGCATCAGGTCGAAACGTTTTATAGCCGAGTCCATCGGCATCGTATCCCGCTAACTGAGCGGGCGCGGTCAGAACCCGCCCACGTTGAATGGACTGCTTTAAGATCGTTTCGAGTTGAGTGGAATTCATGGAATCATCTTGGAGGGCGCGATCAAGTTTGTGTGACAAGCCTGACGGGCGTTGTTCACGACAATTTGTAGGGATTATCTGCTTGTTGACACAAGTTCGCTGGGTGGATGTTCCCGGATAAGAACAGAATCCGCCTGGATTTTCCCCTTAAATTTGTCAACCGGACTACAATTCACGCGAAGTCGGATCTCACCTGATGGTGAGACATCAATGTGATCGCTAAGCTTGGCTGAAGTATTGTTTCTTTCGTAACAGTATGAAAACAGACGTCTGCCAAGTATTGCGTCTGAGAAAACGGAAACCACTTGTCAATTCCGTCAGT
Source organism: uncultured Schlesneria sp. (assembly GCA_903834925.1). Taxonomy (GTDB): domain Bacteria; phylum Planctomycetota; class Planctomycetia; order Planctomycetales; family Planctomycetaceae; genus Schlesneria. The sequence goes on along the minus strand of CAILLA010000022.1, from coordinate 67,733 downwards.
TGATTGCTTTGCCTCTCTACTCAGAAAAAACTCAAAATGGTTACAGTCGGAATGAACTATCACGTGCTGCCGGGTAAGCAAACGGACTTCAAGGAGAAGTTCGGTGCTGTCATCGGGGCTTTACAAGCCGCCCCAGGACATACCAGCTCAACGCTTTGGAATGACGTTACCGACGATGCCTCGTTCTTGATCACTAGCGAATGGTCTGATGAAGCGGCGTTTCAGGAATTCATCCGCAGCGACGCATTTCGAGCGGTGACAACCTGGGGCAAAGAACAAATTCTCTCAGGTCGTCCGCAGCACAAAATCTACAAACACTAATCAGTGCTCGAGCGCGACTAGGGTGTGTAACACCCAAAACCGGGAAGTTGCGCTATGTCAAGTTCCGTCTGCCGCCGGATTTTCTTACTGGGTCAGAGGCGTCTCCGTGATCTTTGGTCGTCTGCGGTGTTCCCTACTTCTTTTCCTTCGATGAACTTTTCTTTTCAGCTGGTGTGGCACTCGGTTTCGGTTTCGGGACGTTCCAGATCTTGACCGTGCTGTCCTCACCGGCAGTAGCGAGTGTCGCATCATCTGGTGCGAACGTTACGTCGTTCAACCAATCAGAATGTCCATCAAGCGTTGCGACTTCTGCGTCGTTGGAAAGATTCCAGATTTTTACCGTCCCGTCGTCGCCGGACGTCGCCAGTAATGTTCCATCATTAGAAAATGCAAGCCCGCGAACCGGTCCACCATGCCCACTGAGTGTCGCATCGTTTTCGCCAGAAGCCGTCTCCCAGATCTTGACAGTGTCATCATGACTGGCGGTGGCTATCAACGTTCCATCGGGTGAGAACGCCAATGCATTTACGGTATCTGTGTGGCCTTTGAGCGTTCGAACCAGATGGTGCGTTATCACGTTCCAGATTCGGACAATATTATCTGAACTGCCGGACGCCAGAAGTTTCCCATCCGACGAGAACGCAACTCCGTTCACTGAATCGGAGTGTCCCTTAAGGGTCGTCACGTTCTTGCCGGTCATGACATTCCAAAGCTTGACAGTATCGTCATCACTGCCGGTTGCCAGCCACTTTCCGTCGACACTGAACGTCACGCTGTTAACCGCGTCCGAATGCCCGCCCAGGGTCATCAGCAGCTTTCCCTCACTCGGTTCCCAGATTTTCGCGGTATGATCGGCACTGGCCGTTGCCATCTTCGTTCCGTCAAATGAGTAGGCGACATCGAGGACCGAATCCGTGTGACCTTTCAGGGTCAATAGAAGGTCACCGCTGGCTGGATCGACGATCCGCACGGTATCGTCGTCGCTGGCTGAAGCAAGTCCGCTGCCGTCGGGTGCGAACTTCACCGCATTGACGACATTTGTGTGTCCGTGAATCGTTATTTTAGCCGGTTCCGCTTTCGGCTCAGTTCCGAAAATTGACGCCATCAATCCGATCAAACTGACCAGGGTGGTCATGCCGGGCTCCTTTTCTCGTTGTAACGCAATAGAATAGTGGCCAGTCACCGAAGATTACTTGCGGTGAGTGTGGGCGGCATGATGATGGACGTGATGGACGACGGGGTGATTCACCGCACGATAAGCCGGATGATGATACTGATGCGGCCTATAGTTGTTGGCTCGATACCGAATCATCCGTCCGACGTAACGATGATTCGTTAAGATTTGCACATTCTGGGCCTGAGTTCCCAAGGCACGAACTCGAACTCGTTCCCCCTTCTTGAGTGCCGCAGGAGTGACAACACTGACAGAATTTCCGTTGTGATGTTCGAATCGAGTCGCTGAAGAGACCGCCAGTTCGTGTACCGTCGGCTTGTTTTGCTGGTTGACTTTGGCGTTGGCCGGAGCGTTCGTATAGGCAACCATCTTTTTGTGATGAGTCCCCGATTTCAACTTAAAAACACCGTAACCTGTTTGATCAGGGTTGATATTGATCACGGTTCCTACCAGGGTTCGAGGCGCGTTTCCCTGAGCCGTCTTTTTCACTCCCTTAGCCGCCTCGGCATTTGACGCTCCGACCGACAGAATCAAGGCCATTCCAGCAAATACAGGCCAAAAGCGTATGATCGTCATGCCAGTTTCCTCTCAACACCAGATCAACCGGCTTTACTTCGACCGAGAACCCGTCTGAAACCTCCCCGCTACAGACTGACGTCCCCACTCCATTATAAACTCCGTCCACGAGTGAAATCTTCGCCGAATCCTGAACCTACCGAAGAAGTAATGATCGGACGAGATTTCTGCGAAAAGGTACGCAACGATCAATCGAGGTTCGATTCCCGCGCCGAATATTGAAACTCTTTGTCACCACCGAGACTCACTTTCGGCGAGCATTTTCATTGCCCAAGAGGTCTAAATTCCTCTTCAAGCGTTCTCGCAATATCTTTGGGAATGCGAGCCGGTAGCGATTCGCCACGATGAGGTCGGCGAGAAGAATTTCAACGGCACCCGAGAGCCCACCCTTGATAAAACGTGAAGTGCCTCCGAATCGTATGCGCGCCCCACGCCGATCTAGCCACCGAGAACTTATAGTTGGTCTTTCGCGGATGAACCAACTATTTTCGAATGTGGTAATCTTCAAGAAACAGGTCATCCAAGCCAGATGTGTGGAACACAGCAATGGCATCCTCAACTGTATGAATTATCGGCTTGCCCATGACATTGAAGCTAGTATTCAAAACCAAAGGGACTCCACTTAATCGATAGAACTCTGCAATTAAAAGGTAGAAATCTTCGTTCCATTCCCGCCGAACCGTTTGAAGCCGACCTGTTTGATCGACATGGACGACCCCTGGGACTTTGCTGATCACGTCTTGCCGAAATCGAAGGGTCCTTTCCATGTAGCGAGATTCCTGATAATTCTCAAAATACTCTGGCCCGTGCTCATGCAGAATCGATGGTGCAAATGGACGGAATTCCTCGCGAAATTTCACGACGCTGTTAATTCGCTCTTTAACATCTGGCGAACGGGGATCAGCCAGGATCGACCGATTTCCAAGGGCACGAGGCCCAAATTCGGCCCGCCCACGGCTCCAACCGATAATTCTGCCTTCCGCCAATAGCCTTGCAGCCACTTGGTGGATCGTGCCGGGATGGTGCGACAATTTTTCCGGAGAGCTAAACCTGATCAAATTCGCCATCGACGTCTCGGACATCCTCGAACCAAGATAAGCGGATTGCTGGCTTCCAATAGTGATTTTACCAGGGGACTTCTTTTCACACGCCAGCAGTGCGGCACCAATCGCGTTTCCGTCATCACCGGGGGCGGATGCAACATGTAATTCATCGAACGGAATATTCTCAAGCACTCGACCATTGTACGAAGAATTCAGCGCACACCCTCCTCCCAGCACGAGGTTCTTCGACAAGCCTAATGTATATAGGTTTTGTAGGATCTCTCTCATCTTCTCCTCGAATACAAGTTGGCCCGTGTGTGCGATGTCGGCTCGGTCCGCGCGTTTAGCGAGTTCCCAAAACGGATAATTAAGAAGATCTCTAAGACCTACCAAACCTAAGCCATCAACGCGGATCAAATGACTTAGCGCCTGATAAACTTCGTCGTTTCTTTTTCCGTATCCCGCCAACCCCATTACCTTCCATTCCTCTCCCTTCTCTGAATCAAATCCGCAGGTACCGCATATCGCACCGTAGAAAAGACCAAGACTATTTGAGCCCCTCGCCGCCCCCAATGGAATCAGTTTGCCATTGCGGTAGTGGTAAAAACCCGTACTTGTCCATTCACCGAAACCATCAATTATCGCACACACCGCTTCGTCGAATTTACTTGTGTAACACGCCGTCGCGGCGTGTGTCAGATGATGATTAAACCCCAGCACTTCAATCGAAGCCTGCTTGGTTTTTTTGAGGTAGTATCTGACTCCTTCCGATGCATTTGAGACGCTGTTAGCCATCGATTTCAGGATAAAATGCGTAATCGGTTCAAATGATGGGGATGAGGTGTTAGGCCATCTTAACTTGTAATACGCGTTCCTGCAGACGTCGATGAAGTTTGTCGGCCTCAAGTACTTTTGAAACTGGGGCGACCAACTCCGCGCGACAACAATGCTCGCGTCTGGTTCACAATAAGATTCAATGATTTTATTAATATAAACGTAGGTGTCGGGAGGACAATTGAATGCTCGTTTGGTTTGAAAATGTCTCTCTGCCGCTTCTGCGAACACCAGTTGACCGGACGAATTGACGACGGCAATTGCAGGATCGTGAAAGGTACACGCAAGGCCGATATAGTTGTATTTCATGTTGTTTTTCAGAAAAGGTGGGCTAAAGTCGACGGAGTCATGCATTTTAAGAATTATCCGTGGCTTATCAATGGACGAGAGGTCACTCGTGCGATGCTTGTGTCCTCTGCGATCTGGGTTGCAGAATTCTCAGACAGATTTTCTGGATCGCATTCCGAAAACCCTCGCTTCCTCTTATTCTCGGGTTGTGTATAAACACGAATTGCTGGGACCACATGCGAGTCGATTTGTTGTGATCGACGCGAGCGAAAGTAACAGGAAGTCAAAATGAATCAGGGCATCTGGCGGTTTTCAGAATGGATTGATTCAATCCCTCCAGCGGCACGACTGACGCTCGGCGAAGGGGGGACTCCGCTGGTGCGGTCTCGAAGGTTGGGACCGAGCGATGGCCTGAAAAATCTTTTCTTCAAGCTGGAGTTCACGAATCCGTCTGGTTCGTACAAGGATCGATTCGCCTGTGCAGCGATCTCGGACATGGTAGCCAACGGGAAGACTGAATGTATTGCCACATCCAGCGGCAATACTGGTGCCGCGCTTGCTGCCTATTGTGCTCTCGCGGGAATCTCTTGTGAGATTGCCATTGTTGAAAAAGCTCCGGAAGGAAAGCTTCGGCAAATGCTGGCATACGGTGCGAAGCTGTATCGCATCCGTAACTTCGGAGTCGACAGCCGGACATCTGATCGCGTGGTTGAGTGTTTAAGACAACTGAGCGCTCGACCACAGGCTCAAATGCAGATCAGTGCGTTTGCCTATTCTCCGGTCGGCATGTCGGGTGTCTGCGGAATTTCGCATGAACTGGCTGAACAAACTGCCGAGCCAATCGACCATGTTTTTTGCATGGCAGGGGGCGGTGGTTTCGTTCTGGCGATTGCTCGCGGGTTTGATCAACTGCTGCACGCGGGAAAGATCGAAAGACTTCCACGCGTGGAGTGCGTTCAACCCGAGGGTAACGACACGATCTCAGGACCGCTGAAGTCGGGTGCGATTGTTGGTCGCAATGTCGACTGCACGACCCGGATCAGTGGGCTGCAGGTTCCTCAGATCATCGACGGAAACGAAGTGATTGCGGCTTGTCGCAAAAGTGGTGGAACTGGGCACGTCGTCTCGGATGAATTTGTCTTCGAAATCCAGTCAAGACTCGCCAGAGAAGAAGGACTTTTCGCCGAACCGGCTGGTTCGACCGCAGTTGCGGGAGTATTACAGGCGGCCCGTACAGGTCAACTCGACCCAAACGCCAATATCGTCTGTGTAATCAGCGGTTCTGCTTTTAAAGATCCGACGTCCCTGGAAGCGATGACGCGCAGCTCGGCGTGCCCTATGATTGATCTTTCGGAATTGGAACAACGAGTCGAGGCGGAGTGCCATTGATGAAATTCTTCAATCGTCTTTTTCTATTGTTGATGCCGGCTTTTACCCAGACCGCAGCCAATGCGGCAGAGCCTGTCCATTTTGCTCGCGATGTCCTGCCTGTACTGTCGGCAAACTGTTTTGCCTGCCACGGCCCCGACGAACATGAGCGCCAGGGGGAATTGCGACTCGATGTCCAGGCTGATGCCAAAAAGTTTCGTAAGGATCAGGCTGCGATCGTACCGGGCCAGCCCGACCAAAGCCTGATCATCGCTCGTATGACCAGCACCGATCCTGATCTTGTCATGCCCCCTCCCAAGTCACGTAAAAAGGTAACGCCGGAACAGATCGACGCGATCCGCCGCTGGATTGCTGAAGGAGCGAAATGGGAGCGGCATTGGTCGTTTGAACCAGTCGTTAAACCAGCCGGCTCGATCGATGCAATTGTCGTTAACGCGTTGAAGAAGCGAGGATTGGCACTTCGACCTGCGGCGTCACCGCAGTCATTGGCCCGACGGCTGTCGCTCGACTTGATTGGCTTGCCACCGACACCTGAGATGGCCGACAAATTTGCCGAATCATTTTCTCCCGAGACGTACAAGCAATACGTCGATCAACTGTTGAAGTCCCCACAATTCGGCGAACATTGGGCACGGATGTGGCTTGATCTAGCTCGTTATGCCGACACCAAAGGCTACGAAAAAGATTTGGGCCGATCGATGTGGCCCTACCGGGACTGGGTTGTCGAAGCACTCAACGCCGACATGCCGCTGGATCAATTCACCGCCGAACAACTGGCGGGCGATCTGCTGCCAAACGCGACTCAGCAGCAAATCATCGCGACGGCCTTCCATCGCAATACGATGGCCAACGACGAAGGGGGAACTGATGACGAAGAGTTTCGCGTGGCCGCCGTCAAAGATCGTGTTGACACGACCATCCAAGTCTGGATGGGTCTGACGATGGGGTGTGCGAAATGTCACTCGCACAAATATGATCCCATTTCCAATGACGACTACTATCGCTTTTACGCGATTTTTAATCAGACGGAAGACGCCGATCGTTACGACGATGCCCCGCGCCTGGAAGTGCTGACAACACAACAGAAGTCGCAGCGAGAGGAATTGCAGGGGAGAGTCGCTGAACTCGAAATCGATTTGGCAGTGGCGGAACGGAAAGCAGAGACATTCGGTAAAACCAAATGGTTTCTTTGGACGCCAATTCAAGTAACTGAAGCCAAGTCCACAAATGGGGCAACGCTCACTCCAGATCCGGATCAGGCGATTCTTGTCAGTGGCAAATCAGAAGTCGACGACGTTTACTCGTTGACGATTTTGTTGAACGCGGGGACTTATACCGCACTGAGACTTGAAGCAATTCCTGCGAAATTCGCCGATGGCCGGCTTGGCGTTGGGCGAAATCCAGCCGACCCCAATTTCGTCGTGTCTGAAATCGTTGTCGAACAGGTCGATGCAGACTCAGTTCGCGCGCTGAAATTGAAAAACGCTCGGTCCGATTTTTCGCAGGATGGATGGCCCGTCGCCGCGGCAATCGATGGTGATACAAAAACCGGCTGGGCGGTCAGTCCACGGTCCCGCGAACGTCATGTCGCGTTTTTTGACTTTGCGGAACCGCTGAAACTGGATGCAGAAACCAAGCTGCGAATCACGTTGACGCAGGCCTACGGCAATCGACTGACGCTGGCCAATTTCCGGTTGAGTACCAGCGCGGCTGATCCGACGAGTTTGATCCTGCCGCCCGACTCGCCGGAATGCCGCGCGTTGCGAGATGAACTTGCCGCCACGAAAAAATCACTGAGTGACATCAATGTGGAAATCGCGATGGTTCCCGTCATGCGCGAGCTACCGACCGACAAGAAACGCGTGACCAAGATCCATAAGCGGGGCAACTTCCTGGATCAGGGTGATCCTGTCCAGGTGGCTCTACTGACGGGATTCGGTCCAGCAAAACCCGACGAGTCGCTGAGTCGCCTGTCAGTGGCGAAATGGCTGGTCAATCAGGAGAACCCGCTGACTCCGCGCGTCTGGGCCAACAGAATCTGGGCACGGCTGTTTGGGATCGGAATCGTCGAAACTGAAGAAGACTTTGGTGCCCTGGGTGCCGCACCATCGAACCCGGAACTGCTCGACTTGCTAGCGGCCGAGTACCGTGACGGTGGCTGGTCACTCAAGAGACTTTTGAAGACGATTGTTCTGAGTGACACCTATCGCCAGTCGTCAGAGATTTCTGCATCCTTGCAGGAGCTCGATCCACGCAACGCGATTTCTTCACGCGGTGGTCGATTTCGACTTGGTGCTGAGGTCGTGCGAGACCAGGCCTTGGCGGTTGCTGGACTGCTGTCGTCTAAAGTTGGCGGTCCTTCAGTCATGCCGCCTCAGCCCGCAGGACTTTGGCGATCGACTTATAACGGAAAGACCTGGGTTGATGCTGAAGGGGAAGATCGATTCCGTCGCAGTCTTTATACGTATCTGAAGCGAACGACCCCTTATCCATCACTCACGATGTTTGATGCAGGAAGTGGCGAGGTCTGCCAGATTCGTCGAATCCGCACAAATACACCGCTGCAGGCCCTGGTCACGCTGAATGACCCCGTTTACCTCGAAGCAGCTGCGGCACTCGCAAAGCGAATGGTTAATCAGTCTGATGACGCAGATGCTCGCGTCACCTACGGGCTGCGACTGGCTTTGATACGACCACTTTATCAAGGCGAAACAGAACCGCTCGTACGACTTCAACGCGAAGTGAAGAGTAAGTTTGCGGAGTCACCAGAACAGGCCGCTGCGATCATCAAATCGTGTCGTGGAAATCCGGGCGAGATGAACTCGGCCGAGTTCGCATCGTGGATCGTAACGGCCAATGCGATCCTGAATCTGGATGAGTTTTTAACTCGGAAATAAATCATGACAGAATTGATCACGCCTGCTCTCCATCAGATTCGAAGCGGAACGCGCCGACATTTCTTTCAGTCCAGCGGACTGGGATTGGGTGCCATGGCGCTTCAGTCAATGCTGGCAAAGGACGGCTTTGCAGCAAGCAACCCTACGGCGAATCCTCTGATCCCCAAGCAGCCGATGATTGCACCGCGAGCCAAACGGGTGATCTATCTGCATATGGCAGGTTCGCCGTCTCAATTAGAGCTGTTTGACGACAAACCCGAACTGAAGAAGCTGCACATGCAGGATGCTCCGGCATCGTTTCTAGAAGGGAAACGGTTTGCCTTCATCCGCGGCGTCCCCAAGATTCTGGCGGGACAATTCGAATTCGCTCGACACGGCCAGAGCGGCCAGGTCGTCAGCGAACTGCTGCCCAATCTGGCAAAAGTGATCGATCAGGTCTGTGTCATTCGTACTGTGACGACCGACCAGTTCAATCACGCTCCGTCGCAGCTTTTCACGCATACGGGTTCGCCACGTCTTGGCGGAGCATCGATCGGTTCGTGGGTGACCTACGGACTGGGGAGCGTCAATCAGGATTTGCCTGGGTTTGTTGTGCTGCTCTCCGGTGGCAAGACACCTGACGCGGGAAAATCACTATGGGGATCAGGCTTCCTGCCGAGCGTTTATCAGGGGGTGCAATGCCGAACCACAGGTGATCCGGTGCTGTACCTGGGCGATCCACCGGGGATGGATCGGGACCTGCGCCGACGGATGCTGGATACACTCGCAGAAATGAATCAGGCAGAATTCCAGCGAAGCGGAGACGCGGAGACGATCACTCGAATCGCCCAGTACGAACTGGCCTGTCGCATGCAGGTCTCGGTACCCGAAGTCATGGATATTTCCCAAGAGCCGCAGCATGTGCTCGATCTGTACGGTGCCAAGCCAGGCTTTGTCTCTCAAGCCGAAAGTGCCGACGATCCGCGACAGCTTTACAAAGGTGACGATCCGACGTTCGCCAATAATTGCCTGCTGGCTCGACGACTGATCGAAAACGGTGTCCGTTATGTCCAGCTCTATGACTGGGGATGGGATCATCACGGATCGTCACTCGGCGAAAGCATTGATGAAACGCTGCCGATCAAATGCCAGCAGACCGACCGAGCGATCGCAGGGCTGATAACCGACCTCAAGCAACGAGGTCTGCTCGACGAAACTCTGATCGTCTGGGGTGGCGAGTTTGGCCGAACGCCGATGATGCAGAACAACGTTCGATCGGAACTGAAAAAGGGTTACATCGGACGTGACCATCATCCGTTTGCCTTCACGATGTGGATGGCGGGGGGCGGCATCAAGGGCGGGCTTGCATACGGCCAGACCGATGAATTCGGTTATTACCCGGTCGAAAATAAAGTGAGCATTCGCGACCTGCAGGCAACAATTCTGCACGTGCTGGGACTTGATCCGTATCAATTCCATTACACGTACCAAGGCCTTGATCAGCGTCTGGTCGGACCGACAGAAGAAGGTCGGGTGCTGAAGGATATTCTGGCGTAGTGCGTGGCCAAATCTCAGATATCGAAGCAGATTGTAGGGTGGGACAAGTCTTCGAAGTCCCACCAAAATGTTTTGGGTAGAAAAAATGGTGGGACTTCTAAGACTTGTCCCACCCTACGATGACACTATTTGCGAGTTCACCATGAGAACGATTGTTGCGATCGCCCCATTGTTCTTGTTGTTCATCCAGAATCTTCAGGCCGAGTCGATCTGGATCGAAGGTGAAAAGCCGACGAAATCCACTATGAATCGTCATCCCTGGTGGTATGACCAGGTCAAGAAAGAACATCTCTCGGGTGGAGACTGGATCAGTAACTTCGAACCGAAAAACATCGGTGAGGCGGAATATTCGGTCACGGCAAAAGAGGGTGGAAAATACGAATTCTGGGTTCGTGCCAATCCGACGTTGACGACGATGTCGTTTCGACTGAATGACAATAAAGATTGGAGTCCGATCGACTTTGAAAAGTCGGCACGAGAAGCGGTGAATATCGCTGCTGACGGAAAGCTTGATCTGCGGTTTATTGCCTGGGTTAAAGTTGGCTCCGTCGACTTGAAGAAAGGAAAGAACCTGCTTCGGTTCCGCATGAACAGCGAAAACAGCAACCACGGTGGATTGGATTGTTTTGTCCTTTCGACCGAGCCATTCACGCCCCGTGGACTTCTGAAACCGGGTGAGACGGCCAAAGATTCTGGTTTAACGGAAGCGGACTGGTTCGCCTTCAATCCGTCAGCCGACAAGTTTCAGGCGACATCGGTGATCGACCTGCGGTTCCTCAACGAAAAGCAGGCAGGCGAGAATGGGTTTATCTCCAGGAATGACGGCCGGTTCGTTCACAGTATCACGCGAAAGCCATTGAGGTTCTGGGCCGTGAATGGCGCGGCTGCGAAGACTCGCGACGAACTGAAACTGGAAGCTCGACAGCTTGCAAAGTATGGCGTCAATATGGTTCGACTGCACGGCCCGATGTTCGATAAACGGGGCGAAGTCGATCCTGAGAAGATTCAGCGAGCGTTTGATGTCGTCGAAACCATGAAGGAAGAAGGGATCTATACCTACTTTTCGATCTACTTTCCGCTCTGGTTCGATCCGCCTGCGGATCTCGACTGGTTGCCCGGTTACGACGGCAAGACGCATTCGTTCGCGACTCCGTACTTCAATGCCAAGTTCCAGGAGAAATATCGAGGCTGGTTCAAAGCGTTGCTGACAACCCCCAGCCCGACGACGGGAAATCGTCTGATTGACGAGCCAGCGGTTTTTGGAGTGGAGCTGGTGAATGAAGATTCTTTGTTCTTCTGGACATTCAACGACAAGGGGATTCCGGATGTCCCGCTGCGTGAGATGGAACATCAATTCGGTGACTGGGTCAAAGCCAAGTACGGAACCTTCGAAAAGGCTTTCACAGCGTGGAAAGATCAAAAAATTCCCCGTGATGTTCCCGCCGAAGGGCGGATCGGATTTCGCCCTTTGTGGAACATTGCTAACGAACGAACACCACGAGATCAGGACACGGCCAGATTCCTGACCGAAACCCAACGCCGCTTCTACGACGAGTCAATGAGGTTTATCAAAGGACTCGGTTTCAAAGGCTTAGTCACGGCCTCGAACTGGGTCACGGCCAGCCCCGAAGTCCTGGGACCGTTGGAGAAGTACACGTATATTCCGGGCGATTTTATCGATCGGCACGGTTACTTTGGGTGCGCGAACGGTGGTGACGGTGCTGAATGGTCGATTCGTGACGGTCATACGTATGTTGATCGGAGCGCGCTCAAGTTCGATAGTGAGGAACCTGGCAAGCCGGCTTCGTTTGTCCATCCTGCGATGGACCCGCATTACGATAATAAGCCCTCGATGATTTCCGAGACCACCTGGAATCGGCCAAATCGACATCGTGGGGAAGCGCCGCTTTATCTGGCGACCTACGGGGCATTACAGGACAGCGACTGCATCGTCCATTTTGCGAAGGATGCCGTGGAATGGTCCGTCAAGCCTGGCTATTTCATGCAGCCCTGGACGCTGACGGCACCGACTCAATTCGGCCAGTTTCCTGCCGCCGCATTGATTTATCGTCAGGGCCTGATCCAGACGGGCGATGACATGGCCCAGGTGACACTTCACTACGAAGACCTGCTGAAGCTGCAAGGGACTCCGCTTCCCCAGGATGCGGCGTTTGATGAACTCCGCCTGAAGGATGTTCCGACGGGAACCACAGTAAAACAGGGCCAGCGGATTGATCCATTGATTCATTATGTCGGTAAAACCCACGTCACATTCACGACACCAATCTCCAAAGCACAACGAAGTTACACGAAGTTAAAACCGCTGGCGAAATTGATCGACCACAAAGCGAAAACAGTCGTCAGCAGCACCAGCCAACTGAAGCTCGACTGGGGCAAAGGACTGTTGACGATTAACGCCCCGGCAGCTCAGGGAGCCAGCGGGAACCTGGCTGCTGCCGGCGAGATCAAATTAACCGATGTGACGATCTCGATTCCGCGTGATGTGGCTCACGCAATCGTCGTCAGTCTCGACGGTCAACCGATCGCCTCATCGAAGAAGATGCTGTTGCAAGTGATGACGGAAGAAAAGGCGACAGGATTCCGGTCTGAACCGATTGAGGGCCAGCGTAATCGCATCGTTTCGATCGGCGAATCGCCTTGGTTAGTGAAAAAAATCGAAGGACAAGTGAAGTTTCATCGTCCGGATGCGGGTGCTTTGAAAGTGACTCCCCGCGATCAATACGGCGAACCAGCCAAAATCGATACGGAAAATTTGTCAGGAGAGTCAATTCGGTTGAAACCGGACACACTGTATTATTCGATCAACGCAGAATGAACATCGACTGCCGATATAGACCAAAGGGAACTGATGCATCGCTCGATAGTATTCGCCATTGTGATCGGTTTTCCTATGGCTGCGTCCGAGCTGACCGAGGGCCAGACGCAAGGTCCGCCAGAGTCGGTGGTTTCAAAATCGACGGGTATCAAACTGAATTTGATCCCTGCAGGCCGATTTCTCATGGGTTCAACTGATGCGGATGTGGAAGCGTATCGTAAAGCCGATAGAAATTTTCACCCCGATTATCCAAAGGATGAGCAACCGGCACATTCGGTTGAGATTTCGAAATCGTTCTATCTCGGCGTTTACGAAGTCACTCAACGCGAATACCAGCAGGTGGCAGGGACGAATCCGAGTGTGTTTTCGAAGACCGACAAAGATCGAGAAGATGTTGAGTTTGCCCGACAGTTGCTAAAGAATGAGGAGGGGTTTGAAACGATCTTTGACGAAGTGACCACCATGGATACGAGCCGGTTTCCGGTTGATCGAGTTTCCTGGTATGAGGCGATCGAATTCTGCAATATGTTGAGCGTCAAGGATGGGCTTGAGGCCCACTACAAACTTTCGGACGTTCGGCACCTGGGTCATCGGATTGAATCATCGGTCGTTACAATCGTCGGCGGAAACGGTTATCGTTTGCCGACGGAAGCAGAGTGGGAATACGCGTGTCGCGCCTCGACAACAACCCCGTTTCATTTTGGTGACGAGTTGAACGGCGACAAAGCGAATGTTAATGGAACGATGCCGTATGGCACTTCGAAAGCGGGGGTCTACCTGAAGCGAACGACAACGGTTGGTTCCTTTCCAGACATGAAGAACGCGTTCGGGTTATTCGACATGCACGGAAATGTTCGCGAATGGTGTTTTGACGCCTACGATGAACACGCTTATGAAGGTGCCCCGGCGACTGATCCGGTTGTGACAAAGTTCACCAGATTTCGAGTTCTGCGGGGTGGAGCCTGGGTCAGTATGGCCGGACGCGCGCGCTCTGCTGCTCGTAACTGGCATTCGCCTCAATGGCAGATTATTAACAACGGTTTTCGGATTGCACGCGACAGTTCTGGAGTGAGTGCAAAACAACACCATTAAACTGGTCGCAGTGTCGCAATGAAGAACGACGCCCGAAGCGTCTCAGGTCCGCGAGTAAATTCTATGGCAAAACTGGTCATCAGTCGAAGTGTCCTTGATGCTGCGAGGCAGCGATGTTCACTGACAAATGACGAACAGGAACAGATTGAGTCACTGCTTGGGGTATCGACCGGCAACGTCAATATGACCATTGAACTGTCGCAATTTCCACGCTCGTTGGCCTGTTCATTGCTGGAAAGCTCGACCCTCAAGCCAAACCAGCGAGCGATTCTGGCCCTGCACGTTCACGGGATTCAGGCGGGCGGTATCGACCATGAAGACGTTTACTCGCTTCGTGTTAGTAGCCCCGTCGAATTCGGGTCCGCTTTCGGAACCCTGGGACAACGAAATCCCAATGCCGAACTTTCGTGGAATGGTCGTTGGTATCCAGTAATACTTTCTGTTGTGTTTCAAGAAGATGATCAACGACTTGCCAAATTAGTCAGCCTGAAAGCGATTCTCGGTTTAGCGACTACCGTTCCAGAATTCTCATGGCCGGTTGAATCGGGGCTTTTTCTAAACGAGGACGGCGACCCATCAGAATCAACAGTTCTGGAAGTTCTGGAGAAACTTGGTTTCCGCCGGATGCAAATCTCTCCGAGTGAATTCAATCTTCGGCTCGTTCGCGCAGAACGACTTTCAACCGAAGCTGGCCAGCAAATCTGGTTGCGAGGTCCGGTGTTGGAGTTGACGTCGCAGTTCTGGTTTGGATCGGGTTTGGGAATGCGACCTTTAGGAACGGTCGAAGTCCCGAGGCGAGCCGTTATTGACTCGGAAATCGGTTCTTCGGATAGAGATTACCGTTACGGATTTGGGGCCCGACGTTACTCCGAATCCGTCAGTCGAATGCCGTTTGTCCGTGCCTTCAGCCTTGATACCAAGTCGTTCGTCTTCGCTGACATTGATGACGTTGAGCTTTACGAATACGACGACAGTGCTCTCTCTCGAATTTGCCTGCCGGACCGGATGAAAGGGGTTCTGCAAAAAGTCTTCGAGACGCCAACTGACCAGTTGTTCGGAGATCTGATACGGGGAAAGCATGGTGGCGTCGTCATTCTGGCGAGCGGAAAACCCGGAGTGGGAAAGACTCTCACGGCGGAAGTTTATGCGGAAATGACTCATCGTCCTCTTTATGTTCTGGAGTTTGGTGAGCTTGGCACTACGGTGGAAACCATTGAACACAACTTGCAGTCTGTCTTTGCTCGTGTGGTCCGATGGAAGGCCGTACTTCAATTCGACGAATGCGAGATTTTCTTGTCACATCGTGGAGGCGATTTAGAGCGTTCAGCGATTGTCGGGATTTTCCTGAGGCTTCTCGACTATTACGAAGGACTGTTGTTCCTCACGACTAACCGACCGGAAACGTTGGATTATGCCATTCGCAGCCGAGTCATGTTACGTTTGGAATATCCAGATCTGGATGCTAATGCACGAGCAACTATTTGGAGGACCATGTTTACCGCTGCGGGTTTAGAGCTTGTTCAGGGAACATTTGAAGAACTGGCGGACCACGATGTGAATGGCCGTCAAATTCGCAATCTGGTACGCCTGATTCGCATCTTAAAACCCGATCGAGTCGTGACGCTCGAAGAAATGCGAGAGGCGTTGGCTTTTGGTTGCAGGTGATCGGAATGATTGGTCCTTCGATCACTCGAGCTGATTGCACTTAATCATCAAGAATCAGTATCAATACTCGTTGGTATTGCAGGGAATCCAGCTTACTTGATCGCCTTATCAAAAATGGTCCGCATTGACTGGATATTGATTTTAAAGAATTCTCCAAGGATGAACCCTGTGGGAATTGGCGGGGCAATTATTCTTGCAATTTTCATCGGGATCAGCCGAGTCGGGGAAGTAATCGCGCAGCCAACCGCTCAAATCAATTTCAATTTGGACGTTCTTCCGGTTCTTTCGCGGGCCTGTTTTCCATGCCATGGTCCCGATGAAAATGCTCGTCAGGCGAACTTGCGACTTGATACCAAAGAGGGGGCCTTGCGAACGGATAAGCCGCTCGTCATTTCCGGCTCGCCTGAGCAAAGTAAGCTTTTTCAGCGGTTGGTCAGTCGTGACCCTGAGGAACAAATGCCTCCGCCTGACGCTCAACAGAAACTGACGGAAAGCGATGTCGAAGTCGTGCGACAATGGATCAATGACGGTGCTGCCTGGAGCGAACATTGGTCGTTTCGAGTCATAACCCGGCCACGTCCGCCGATGGTTGAACGATTCGATTGGCCCCAAAACGAAATCGATCGTTTTATCTTAGATCGCCTGACACGAATCGGGCTGAAACCTTCTGTGCAAGCGAATGACCAAACATTACTGCGTCGAGTGACTTTGGATTTGCTTGGGCTTCCAGCGAATCGTGACGCACAGCGGGATTTTTTTTCTGATGAGAGGCCTGATGCATTTGAGCGTGTTATCGATCGGTTGCTGGCGTCACCTCATTTTGGTGAACGATGGGGTCGCCATTGGCTTGATGCCGCTCGTTATGCAGACAGTAGCGGCTTTGAAGGGGACCCTCCTCGCGTCGTCTGGAAATATCGTGACTGGGTTCTCAACGCGATTAATGACGATCTACCCTTCGATGAATTCGTCGTTCAACAACTTGCCGGAGACCTACTTCCGGACGCCTCACCGCAAAATCGGATTGCCACAGGGTTCTTGTTGAACAGTCAACAGGATGGGGGAAGTGAGACGTCACGTCTGGATGCCGTAGTCGATCGCGTCAACACAATTGGAACGGTTTTTCTCGGGTTGACCGTGGGATGTGCGCAGTGTCATTCCCATAAATTCGATCCGCTGACTCAACGGGAATATTACGCCCTGTTCGCCTTTGTGAATTCAGCCGATGAAGCGAAGTTGGAGTTCGCAACCCCAGAGCAGTTTGCTCGTCGCGATGCTCTCGTTGCAGAAGTTGCGTCATTAACGGCCGAACGAACTTCGTATGCCGCAACGCTGTCAGCAGAAAGGATCAAAAGCGATCCTGGATACCTGGAGCGAACGGCGAACATCGATTCGCTGACCGGTCGAATTCCGACTTTTGAAAGTGCGCAGGTACTGCAACCGGCAACACCCGGTCGCGTGACGACAATGTTTATTCGCGGTGAGTTTCACCGTCCGGGCGAGCCTGTCTCTCCTGATGTTCCTCAGATATTGCCACCATTGCCGCCAGGATCACGGACGCGACTGGAATTCGCGCGATGGCTGGTGAGTGCGGATCAACCGTTGACTCCGCGAGTCACTGTGAACCGGGTCTGGCAACATTTGTTTGGTCGCGGACTGGTGGAAACAGAGAATGATTTCGGCTCACAAGGGTCGCGTCCGACGCATCCTGAATTGCTGGATTGGCTGGCCTCCGAACTTCCGAGGCGTGGCTGGCGTTTGAAGAGTCTGATTCGACAGATCACCCTATCGTCAACGTACAGACAAGCGTCGCATCATCGACTGGATGTTGATGCGATCGACGCCGATAATCGATGGCTGGCTCGACAATCTCGACCGCGACTCGAGGCCGAAGTAATTTGCGATACGGCACTAGCGGCAGGCGGCTTGCTGTCCACAAAGATCGGTGGACCGAGCGTTTTTCCGTTTCAACCAGATGGCATCATGATCAACCGGGCCACCCCGGCTCCGTGGAAGATTAGTCCGGGTGAAGACCGTTACAGGCGCGGGCTTTACACGTATTATTGGCGGCTTACACCCCATCCGATGTTGCAGACGTTTGATGCTCCCGATGCGATCACTTCCTGCACGCGGAGACAATCCTCGAATACGCCACTTCAAGCACTGACGCTGCTGAACGATCCGATGTTTACGGAAGCCGCAAACGCCATTGCCAGGGAGATTGTTTCAAGCCGACTGGAAAACGATGATCAAAGAGTTAACCGGATGTTTCAGCTCTGCTTGACCCGATTACCCGATGCTCACGAACGGAAATTATTGAACCAGGTCTTGAATCGTGCCAGATCCCCATTGACCGAAGGAACATCTGGTAAGACTCGGTCTGCTGAAAATGTCGAACGGTTGGCGTGGACTCAATTGGCACAGACGATTCTCAATCTTGAAGAATTCGTGGTGAGGGAATGACGCAATGAGGGAACCTCAATTGATGATGCCGAATCGCCGTGAGTTCGTTCGCTATGGTGTGGCAGGTCTTGCGTCACTGTCATCGGCAAGTATCGGGCCTTCGCTGGTTCAGGCTGAAGAATCAATATCGCCGCTGCTGCGGCCACATTTCCCCGCACGAGCCAAGCGAGTCATCTTTCTATTTATGCTTGGGGCACCAAGCCAGTTTGAAATGTTTGAAAACAAGCCGAAACTACGAGAACTCGATGGCCAGCCAATTGGCGATGAACTTCTGACAAAAATGAAGTTCGCTCAGATCACGGAGCAACGTCCAAGCCTGCTGGGAACGCACGTTCAATTTGCTCGTTACGGTGAATCGGGAGCAGAAATTTCGGAGTTGCTCCCATTTACGGCCAAGGTGGTCGACGACCTGGTGATTATCAAAACAATGCAGACGGACGAAATCCCTCATCATCCTGCCGAAGTGTTTATGCATACGGGGACTCGGTTTTTTGGTCGGCCAAGCCTGGGTGCGTGGGTCAATTATGGGTTGGGAACTGAGTCCTCGGACTTGCCAGGTTACGTTGTGTTGCAATCAGGGATGCGACCACGAACGAAGGGATCGATCTACGCGTCAGGATTTCTCTCGGCGGCTTACCAGGGAGTTCCGTTGCGTGATGGAGCCGAACCGATCTTGAACCTCGCCAGGCCCGCAGGACGGACTGCCGAAGATCAGCGTGACATGATCGATGCCGTTCGCCAGATGAATTTGCATCGAAGTCAATTGACGAACGCACCTGAGACTTTGGCTCGCAACAATTCCTATCGACTGGCTGAGCGACTTGGTGAAACCGCTGCCGAGGCGATCAACGTTGGTGGCGAAACTCCGGCAACCCTGGCGGCGTATGGGGTTGATCCGGCTCAGCCGTCGTTTGCCCGAAACTGCCTGCTGGCACGTCGGATGGTCGAGCGAGGCGTTCGGTTCATTCATCTCTGTCACGGCGACTGGGATCATCATTCGAACCTTCGCAAGGGGATTGCCAGCCAGTGCCAACAGACCGATCAGGCTTGTGCGGCCTTGATCGCGGATTTGAAACAGCGAGGTCTTTTGGAAGACACGCTTGTGGTTTGGGGCGGGGAATTCGGCAGAACTGCGGTCGGGCAAAAGACGGTGAATGCCGACATCGGACGCGACCATCAAATTGCCGCCTTTACAATGTGGATGGCAGGCGGTGGCGTCCGCACAGGGCAAACCGTAGGGGAAACCGATGAACTCGGCTGCTTCCCTGTCACTCAGCCGATACACGTTCACGATCTGCATGCAACGATGTTGCATTTACTTGGTCTCGACCATAAGCGGCTGACCTATCGCTTTCAGGGTCGGGATTTTCGACTGACCGATGTCGCGGGACGCGTCGTGTCAGAGTTAATCGCCTGACGACTTCTTCCGATCGAAGTGAACAAAAGCGCCAATGCGGAATCACGGCGGGATTCAATGTTGGGCAGCAAATTTGATCGCATTGGCTGGCCAATCCGGCGCTGAAGAAATGGCAGGCAAGGCGTCTTCTGGCTGTTCCACGACTTGCCACATTGATTCGTGTTGCTCACCCATAAATCGTTCGGCGATCATTGATGAAAGAAGCTGGATCAGCGGATCGAAGAATCCTCGAGTGTTGACGAGGACAATCGGATGAAGGTACAGCCCCAGTTTTTTGAGCGTGATCGCTTCAAAAAGTTCTTCCAACGTTCCTGTTCCTCCCGGCAACGCCACGACCGCATGGCTTTGTGACAACATGAGATGCTTTCGAGTGCGCATGTCTTCCACACGCCGCAGCTCTGTGATGCCGGGATGCTCCCATTCCAGCTCTACCATGAAATCGGGAATGACTCCAATGACGCGCCCCTGTTGACTGAGTGCTCCATTGGCCAGCGCGCCCATTGATCCGATCGCTCCACCGCCATAGATAATCGAACAGCCTCCCCCGGCCAGAAGTTCGCCCAGACGAAACGCGGCGGCATGATAGGCAGGGTCACAGGCCTGGCTGGAAGCGCAATAAACGCAGACAACCCGTTCTTCGTTTTTGATCGCTGTGTCCATATTCACTCGTTTTGAATGAAGCGACCCCTCGTGAATCTTATCCACAAGGGGTCGTAAAACAGAAAATGCGAGAGGGGGGAGTCGAACCCCCACACCGATTAAGGTACAGGATCCTAAATCCAGCGCGTCTGCCAGTTTCGCCACTCTCGCATGAGCCCGCATGATAGCAGTAACAGGGGATGTTTCGCAAATACGACACAAGAACATTGAAAAGGGTTCGAAAATCGGAGGAGTAAATCAATCGCGTGGCCACGCCGTTAAGACTTTCCGAATCAACGCGGTAACCAACTGAGAACTCGCTGTCTGATCGATTTGGGCTTCGCTGAGACCGATGGAGTCTCAATTTCCGGCTTTTTACCTTCGGGAACTGGGGGAATTGGTACGTCATCCAAACTGCGGAATTGGGGCGTCGTTGACGGCGCCGGTATCTGAAATGAATCTGGTTTTGGAGCTGGCGGGACATCCGGGAGACTCTCTTCCAGGCCTGGTAAGTCCTCTTTTTCGTAGTCGATGTCTAACGGCTTGGTTCGCATATTCTTTGGTTGTTCCAATTCAAACTTCTCTTCCGAGGGTTTGTCTGACGTTGGATATCGATCACCATTTAGGGATGGTCGGTTGTCGAGCGGATAGCAGACATCCGGCACGAATCGGCCCAGGGGACCAATCGAACCAAACCGTTCTTCAAAGAATCGGACGCCATGCGTTTCGAGAATCGTTCCGGTCTGACGTTCGAGGGTTGCCAACGTTGTATTGTACGCCGCAAGTGCGTTGGCTTCGTTAGAAATCGCGTTCCCCCAGTCGGTCACGGCCTGCAAGACGTTGATGAGAATGGCGCTTCCGGTTCGATACTTGGCCAATTGATAGTCGAGGTTGATCTTGGCCGCCTCGCGAACTTCGCGATAAGCCAGATACAGTTCGTAGTTCTGGTCCAGGGTACGGATATTTGTTGCCAGCAGGTGGGCCGCGTTATGCATCCCCTGGTTAAGATTGATTCGATCGCGAACGATCGTCAGTTCTCGCTGTCGCAAGCCCGCTCGAGACTGACGCAAGCCGAGCGGCACCGAAAAATTCACACCCAGTGTCCAGTCTGTGTTGGCACCAGTCCCGGTTTGGAATTGCTGTCCACCTGGCGTCGTTCCTTCCAAACCATTCCAGCGATACAGGGCGACTCCATCGAGCTGTGGCAGCGCCGCATTTTTCGCGATCAAAATCTGTTGTTGGTCCGCTTCGATGATCAACTTCAACTCGACTAGATCAGGTCGACGTTCTGAAGCGATTTCGAGAATCTGAGACCAGTTCGGGTGAAACCGTTCGTCGTTTGGAGGAGAATAGGGAATCAGCCGTTTCCCGTCTGATGGAGGCATACCGATGATGTTCCTTAATGCATCCTCACGTTGAATCACATTGGCGCGCGAAGTCACCAATGCGGCTCGCGTATTGGCCAATGTCACCTGAACCTGAGAGAGATCCGCCCGGTTATCGAAAGCGACTTTGACTCGGGATTTGATTCGGTTGACGACGACTTCCAACTGCTCAATCTGCTGCTGCTTCGACCAGACGTCCGTCCGCGCATAGACCAGCATCCAGTACGCTTCGATCACTCCGCGAACCATCTCCTGGACCGAGTCTTTCAATGTGAAAAACGAAATCTCGGTATTGATTCGGGAAATGACGATCGGAGCCAGATTCGGCCCGAATCCGGCTCCCTTTAAAAGCGGTTGGGTATATTTCAACATCGTGGAGCTCGATGTTTGCGGATTCAGAAGGGAAATGTCTGGGTGAAACTGAGTGGTGGTCGAATTCCAGCCAATTTCTGAAGTCCCACCGAGGGCATTCAGCTTTGTCAAACTTGTCGAATTGGCGAACGCGTCGCTTCGAATTCCGTAAAGCAACGCCTGACCGGGTTTGGCTGCTCCGTTCGTGGTTGGACTTTCCACGTTGTTCTCGGCAGTGGATGCCGAAAAAACCGGGTCGAAGCGAGCGTTGCTCTGGTCAATCGTTGTATTCGTAATCGCCGTGTCGTAGATCGTCTGTCCACTCGATGTTGCGGTCGTACCGACAAGAATTCGAACAACATCTGTGCGGCTAAGCGAAATTCGAATGACATCATCGAGCGAAACGGGATACGGCTCAAGATCGACTTTTGTGGACACGGTCGGCGGAGGAACAGAATCGTTGATCCGGTACTTGGGAAGCTGCGACGGATCTCGGATTTGTATGGACCGTTGTTCGGGAAACAATGTCGGCAGAAGCCGCTGAGCATTGGCAGATTTTGCCGATAGCAGCAGAAACATCGCTAATATAGCGACCGTGCGACATCGGTGATTGGCATCCATACCAAAACACTCACAACGACGAATGGAACATCCCACACATTCATCGTCGGATAGCACCGCACAGGACGAGGGTTATTCTTCAAGGCCCGACTGTAGGACGTGTAACGCCTGGCGAAAGTCTGTCGTATCACAAACGATTCCCCCGTCTCGAAGCACAACGACCCGTTTTGCGTTCTTGGCCACGTTCGCATCGTGCGTCACGAGAATCACCGTAATTCCCGCCGATTCGTTCAATTCCCGAAAAAGAGCAATGACTTCCCGGCTTGTCTTGGAATCAAGGTTTCCCGTTGGTTCGTCACCCATCAGAATCGCCGGCTCGTTGACCAATGCACGGGCAATTGCAACTCGCTGCTGCTGTCCGCCGGAAAGTTGGCTGGGGTGATGATCGAGACGGTTTCCCAGTCCGACCAGAGATAGTTTTTCAATGGCGCGCCGGTGCCTCTCTGCGGCGGAAATCCCCTTCGCATAAAGGAGCGGTAGTTCGACATTTTCCAGGGCGGACGTTCGATTCAGCAGATTGAAGTTTTGAAAGACGAAACCAATCCGCTGGTTGCGGATCCGGGCGCGATCGTCGTTTGACATCGTCGCGATTTCTTCACCGGCCAGCTTGTAACTGCCAGAAGTCGGTCGATCCAGGCAACCGAGAGTGTTCATGAGCGTACTTTTGCCAGACCCCGACGGACCGATCAGCGCAACGTACTCCCCCTGCTCGATCGTCAACTGCGCGTTCTTTAACGCATCCACTTTAACCTCGCCGAGGTTATAGACTTTGCAGACATCGCGAATTTCGATCAACGCCACGTCGATTGTCCTGATGTTTTTTCATGACGGAGAAATCCGTTAAAAGTGCCAAGCAGGCAACGGATCATACCGTTGCGCCTCATGGCCGGGATAGCGGAACTCAGGGTGGCACGGTTTTGGAGTCTTCGACAAGGCCGTGTTTTCATAGTTCGATAACGTGTCCGAAGAGAACGGCCTTACCGAAGAAGGTAAAACCGTGGCGGATATTGTCGCAGCTTTCCGTTTCGAAAGCAGTCCGTCTGCCGAAAAAAATGGCGAAGACACTGCGTCGGAGAAGACTCCGATTCAGTGGCACTTGATCTGTGGATCGAACACTGACGAAGCTTTAGTCGCGCTTAATGACCTGTAACAAATTGCTGTATTGGTCAGTCCACAACGGGGCGGCACGAACCACTTCGTCGGGGATCGTTTCTGATGAAGGCGATTCGGGCAATCGCGACGCCTGACGTGACAGGACGAGATAGTCGGTTCGATAGGCAAGACGGCTGGGGTCGATTGGAGTGCGGATGCGGATCGATTTCCAGCCCAGTTCGTGTCCCAGTTTCGCAACGACGGGCGCCAGTTCCAGATAGGTATTCGTCACGTTGACAACCAACAGTCCGTCAGGTCGAAGATGCCTGACGTATTGATCAAAGGCTTCTTTCGTTAATAAGTGGATGGGAGGTGCATCGCTGGTGAAGGCATCAAGGACCAGGATTTCGAACTCGTTTGGTGTTTCTCGCTCAAGGACCAGCCGTGCGTCGCCAATCACAACATCGCATCGGCCAGGGCAGTCACCAAGAAAATGGAAGTATTGACGTGCGATCAGATCAACTTGTGGATTGATTTCATAAAAACGGACTGTGTCGTCTGGACGTGCATAGCTGGCCAAAGTGCCGATCCCCATGCCGACCACACCAATTCGAACGGAGGGTTGCGACTGCACGCAGGCGATCCCCAGCGCGGGTGCGGTTCCTTCACCGTAGTACGTTGTCGGCTGCGACCGTTTTTCGGGCGACATCCACTGCCGCCCATGATTCACATTCCCACTGACAAATGCCCGAAACGGTTCATTCTCTTCAGTATTCCAGTCATGGACTTGGACCGTTCCATAAAAATTGCGGCCACGATAAACGGCTTCTCCATAGCTAAATTGCCATGTGAAGATGAGTGCCAAAGCCATCAACTGAATTGCACAAACAGCGAACAGGGCGGGACGAGTCGCATACCATTTTCGATTTGATCGTGTCTCGCCTGAAGCGAAGTTTGTTTTGGAACCCTGTTCATAGAGCGCCCAAGTGCCAACCACACCGGCGATCATAAACGATGCCACCAGACCGAGCGACCATTCGAGATGGGTCGTAAATAGACTCGGTGCGATCAGGCTGACACAGATCCCGCCAACCGCGCCTCCAGCCGACAGCATCAGATAGAACTCGGTCAGGTACTTGGGCGATGGCCGCAATCGAACGACTTCGCCGTGACAGACCATGCAGACGCCAAACAGCGCCACAAAGTAAAAAATCAACTCTTGTGCCGTTGTCAGCCTTACACCGATCCAGTCGGGCCAGTCGACAAGCCCGGCGACAAGTACCAGGGCGACAACCGTGATCGGTGCAATAATCTCGCGTCGATACCATGCCTCATGATCGAAACAGATAATAAACGAAAGCAGGTAAAGACCGAGCGGAACCACCCACAAGAAAGGGATCGGTGCGACGTCCTGGGTCACTTCGTTCGTGGTAGCGAGCAACATCAGGCAACTGCATGCAGGCAGCAGCAGCCACAATGCACGTTGCCAGAGTCGGGGAACCACATCAATCGCGGCACTGGTTTTGCGATTTTCAAAAGGGATTGAAACTTCTCCAGCCCAGATCGTACATGCGCCACACAAGACGGCAAAAAGAAGAAACAAGCCAGACCAGACGATGGCCTGCGTTCTACTTGGCCAAAGCGGTTCGACAAACAAGGGATAGCTGATCAGTGCTAATAAAGAGCCAATATTCGATAGCGAATACAGCCGATAAGGCGAACGACCCGGACAGACTCGGCTGAACCATGACTGCAACAATGGTCCTGTTGCCGACAAGACGAAGTATGACAATCCGACAGTCGCCGTCAGCAGCAGGAGAATCCGACCGGCAGGCTGCCCGTTATCCGTTGGCTTCCATGCCGAATTGGGTGCAATCGGCAAGACCGCCATCGCGCAAACGATTAATCCCAAATGAACATTTCGTTGCTGACGGGGACTGAGCCAGCGAGTGATCGCATGAGCGTAGGCATAACCCAGAAACAAGGTGACCTGGAAAAACAGCATGCAGGTTGTCCAGACGGCAGGGCTCCCTCCGAACCAGGGAAGTATAAATTTCCCCAACAGTGGCTGGACCTGAAATAGCAGGAATGCGCTGATAAAAATCGCAGATGCAAAAACCGTCGCACGGAAAACCGCCGTCTGCATCATCGGAATCGGCACAGGGAGATGACGTAAGACATCAGGTTTTGAACTCATCGAGCAGGATCCTATTCATTCATCGGACGTCACGACGATTCGAGGCGTGAAAATATCAAACATTTATCGTAGCCTACAATTTTCATTCATGTGGAGTGTGGTTTCCCGAATCGGCTGACACATTTTTTGACTATAACCTGAGTGAACCGCAAAAGGTTCGATTAACCAAGTTTGATTGTGCGAGGCAGTCCTAGCCAAGTGAAACGACCAAACTCGCAAAGGGCAATACCGTTGCCACCGGTTGGTTTAACATCGGTCGAATCTTGGGGGTGGCAGGTTTTGGAGTCTTCGACAAGGCCGTGTCTTCATCGTTCGATAACGTGTCCGAAGAGCACGGGTTTTACCGAAGACGGTAAAACCCGTGGCACCCAATTTCACAGCGTTTTGTTCCAAAAGCAGGTCGTCCCGAGCAACGCAAACTTCTGATCCACAGTTCGTTTCATCAGTACAAGGCAGTACGGTTTTGGCGTTGCCGAAATTATCGGTGTCTGATTTTCCTGAATAAGGCTTGGCGTCAGTACCGATATTCGCTTACGATGACGCATCAACATTGGCTTTTGCTTGCTCCAATGAGGGGGCCAAAGCTCCAATGTGACAAAACCTGCCCGACCTCCTGCCTTGATGATCTGGCCGCAACGAAACGCGGTCTTGCCAAATAAGGACGATCCATGCTGACAATTTCCGGTGCCTCTCATCGATTGAGTGACGGCGTCACTCGACGCGATGCCTTGCGGATCGGTGCTTTGGGGCTGGGTGGACTCAGTTTGCCAGGTTTGCTGCGCGCTGAACAAGCTGCGGGAATCAAGAAGTCGCATAAAGCGGTCATCATGATTTACATGGTTGGCGCTCCACCGCATCAGGATATGTATGACCTGAAGCCGGACGCACCTGCTGAAATCCGAGGCGAGTTTCGTCCGATTGATACGAATGTGCCGGGTATCCAGATTTGCGAGCATCTGCCGAAACTCGCTTCGATCATGGACAAGCTGGTGCCGCTCAGGTCGGTCTATGGTTCACCCAGTGGCGATCACGATTCGTTCATCTGTTACACCGGTCGTAAAGCGACGAATCAGCCTGCTGGTGGTTGGCCGTCTATCGGTTCGACAATTTCCAAAGTTCTCGGTTCAGTCAATCAATCGGTTCCCCCGTTTTTTGGGCTCGCTCCCAATGCAGGACATCCTCCGTACGGTTCGCCGGGCCACCCCGGATTTTTAGGAGTGACCCATGCGGCATTCCGTCCCTCCGGTCCGTCGCGCGACGACATGAAGCTGAACGGTATCGATTTGGGCCGACTTTCCAATCGTCAGCAGCTTCTGGCAAGTTTCGATCACTTCCGTCGTGACGCCGATGCCAAGGGGATGATGGACGGACTCGATTCACTGAACAAGCAGGCGATGGGGATTCTGACATCCAGTCGGCTGTCGGAAGCATTGGATCTTTCGAAGGAAGATCCCGCCTTGCTGGCCCGATATGGCAAAGGTGACCCAAACAATTACGGCGACGGAGCACCTCGGAACCTCGAACAATTTTTGATGGCACGCCGACTCGTTGAAGCGGGTGCTCGCGTGGTGACTCTGAACTTCGGACGCTGGGATTTTCACTCAAGCAATTTCAGCGAATGTAAGAATACCCATTTTCCGTTGTTCGATCAGGGAATGCATGCGTTGATCACCGACCTTCACGAACGTGGCATGGATAGAGATGTGGCCGTCGTGGCATGGGGTGAATTTGGTAGAACACCGCGGATTAATCCGGAAGCTGGCCGAGATCACTGGCCTGACGTCGGCAACGGCCTGATCGCAGGCGGTGGATTCCGAACAGGTCAGGTCATCGGTGCAACCGACCGCAACGGAGCGAAAATCGCCGATCGTCCCGTCCATTTCGGTGAAGTTCATGCCTCGCTGTACCATCACTTCGGCATCGATCCACTGGCGGTCCACTTGAATGATTTGTCCAGTCGCCCACATTACCTCGTCGACAACTGGAAGGCGATGCCCGAACTGATCTAATCCGGATTATTTCGACAGCCCGACGCGCAAGCGAGGGATCTTTATCGAGTTGAAGTGAAGATCCCTCGCTTGCTCGTCGGGCGATCGTTTCAGGCGGTCATCTACTTTTTGTTTAGGATCGCCGAAGGGCGTTTCGGTTCGTTTTCAAATGGCTGATTGCCGTACGCGGCGCGTGGCGGTTCGACGGTTTCGCCGACTTCTTTTCGTAGTCGTTCCACTTCCACATGCAAGTCTTTGACCGTCTGTGCGTAAGCAGGGTCAGAATAGAAATTCTTCAGTTCAAGCGGGTCTTTTTCGCGGTCGAGCAATTCCCAGTCGTCGATGTCAGGTTTGTAGTAATGCACAAGTTTGAAACGATCAGTGATCACGCCGTAGTGTGGGCGAACTCGGTGGGGGACGGGGAATTCGTAGTAGTGGTAATACAGACTCGTTCGCCAGTCGGCGGGCGTTTCTCCTTTACAGAGCGAAACAATGCTCCGGCCCTGCATGTCGGCTGGGGCCTTGACGTTACCAATCTCCAGGAAGGTTTGAGCAAAATCGATTAACGAGACGATGCGACCATTGACGCTACCCGGCGTGACAACCTGGGGCCATCGGATCATCAGAGGTGACCGAACCGATTCTTCGAAGATCCAGCGTTTGTCGAACCAGCCATGCTCGCCGAGAAAGAACCCTTGATCGGAGGAACAAACCACAACCGTGTTTTCGGCGAGTCCCTCGTTCTCCAGGAAATCAAGCAACCGTCCGACGCTCTCGTCAACTGCTTTCACACAACCAAGATAGTCGTGCATGTAGCGATTGTAACGCCAGCGGACGAGATCCGATCCGGTCGGTTTTGCCTCGCGAAACGCCGCGTTGCGAGGTTCGTAATAAGCATTCCAAGTTTTGAGCTGTTCCTCGGTCAAGTTGGGTGACGAGACAAACTTCGCATCCAGATCCGTGAAAGTCCGATCAAGCCCCATGTCATGATCGCTGATCGCCTTGCTTCGTCCGGCGTAGTCGTCGAACAACGTTGGTGGCTCGGGATATTGACGATCTTTGTCCCAGCCCAAATGACGTAGTGCCGGAGCCCATTCGCGGTGAGGGGCTTTGTGTTGACTCATCAACACAAAAGGTTTTGACTTGTCCCGGTTTTTCAGCCATTCGATCGACAGATCGGTGATGATGTCGGTCGTGTAACCGGTATGCTTGACCTGCTGACCATTCTTGATCATCGGCGGGTTGTAGTAGATCCCCTGCCCCGGCAGAATGTGCCAGTGATCAAACCCCGTCGGATCGCTGACCAGGTGCCATTTTCCAATGATGGCGGTCGAGTAACCGGACGCCTGCATCAACTTGGGAAATGTCTGCTGAGTGCTTTCGAATTTGCTGTTCGAGTTGTTGTAAAAACCGTTCCGGTGTGAATATTTGCCGGTCAGTATCGAGGCGCGGCTTGGTCCGCAGATGGAGTTCGTCACGAGACAGCGATCAAACCGGATCCCTTCGCGAGCGATCCGATCCATATTCGGCGTATCCAGCAAATGGCGGTTATCACCATAAGTGCTGATCGCCTGGCAGGTGAGATCGTCGGAGAAAATAAACAGAATGTTTGGCCGATTCGGTTCTGCAGCCTGTAATGATTGCGTCACCGCAATCGCGACTAGACACAATATTCCCAATCCGACCAACTGACGTAGTGACATGAAGCTTTCTCCGATGACGCGATTCGATCAGGCTGTCCGTTTTTGTAGGTTGAAACGCCGAGTTACAACCCGTTGCATGGGCTTCAGCCCGTGCAACGGCTTTGTGTCGCACGGGCTGAAGCCCATGCGACGATAATTGACAGCCTCGACCTGTGACACGTCGACAAACACAATGGACAGGTTTGGTGTCTACCAAACCTGTCCATTCTTACCTTCGATGATCATCCAAATTCCACCGTGAGTGACTTCTTGTGTTATTCTCGGTGACGGACGCATCAGGTCTTTTCTCGTTTCGCATTCCAATCGCGGTCTGTTGTATTGCCGTCACGAGTCATTTCGGACTTTCCCTTGATCGTGTCGCCGTCCAATTTGCCCTTATATTTGGTCGTGTTCTTCTGCCCGTTTCGTTCGCGAGTGACCGAGAAGGCGATTTCGCCGTCTTTGAAGGTTGCGTCGTCGATTTTCGTTTCCTGATTATCGCGGCCAAGAATCGCCCCGGTCAGTTTGTCTCCATCCAGTTTCAGTTTCAACGTGATGTCACGGGTCTGATCATTAAATGTGACCGTCCATTTCCAGGTTCCGGTTGGATCTGGTTTATCCGCAGCTTGAGCCAGCCCGGCCAGTCCCATAAGCGCAACACTAAACGCCAGGAATTCACGTCGTTTCATCGCAGTTCTCCAATTCCAAAAAACACGGACGATCGAACACGCTGATCGCACATTTCAGAATGTGCCGCTGAAGAGGATGATTGTATCCACGTCTTGAGATCACTCACAACGAGTCTGAAACCTTAGCAGACGATTTCAGGTCCCATTAAGGCGAGCTTTAAACGAAGTATTATCCCCACCGCTCTGGGGACCGTCGAAATAACCGAATTTCGCTTGGTGCGATGTCAAGACTTAATGTTCGGGTTGTGTGCCACTGCACCGGAGTCTTCAGAGACACAGGAATGGCTGTTCGAACTTCCATTTGTAATGGGAATTTCAAAAAGTTATTCGAAATCCATAGATTCAATCGTACCGTCTACCTTTAGCTCAATCCTGCGACTTCCCAGCCTTTGCGAGGTGGTCGGCGAATCAATCGAGCGGCTTCGGGCTTGTTGTTGAAATGTAAATTGGCGGCGTTCCATTCGAGTGTCTCGTTCGGGAAGAAAGTTGCGACACCGCCGAGTAATACGCTTTCCGTCAGTGGTCCGGAATATCCGAAGTGAGCTGAGGTTGAGCCCTTCCCTTGCACTGCGTCAACAAACTGGTGCCAGTGATTGATGTCGTTTAGCTTGGGTCTTGGATAATCCTTGAACTGGTCTTCAGGAAGTAAAATGGGCATGTCGACGTGCGGCAATAACATGGCCCCTTTTTCGCCGATAAACAACGAACCTTGATCCGGCAGCGGTCGATCTTTCAGGTGCTTGGAAATGATCTCAGCGGATGGCCGCTGGTCTCCGTCGTACCAGGTGATCGGGATCACGGGACCAATTGTGTGTTTCGTCTGTGGGAAGGTCAGATGCACGAGCGCGTTGTTGGCCCAGTTGTGAGCGGTCGGGGCTGGGCCTGTTGACTTCAAAGTCAGCGGTGCTGTTAGCTCCAATGCTTTGAATACTGGGTCGAAGATGTGACAGCCCATGTCGCCGAAGGTTCCTGTGCCGAAATCGAGTCGCTTTCGCCAGTTTCCGGGGTGGTAATAGCCGTCACCGATAAATGGTCGAGCTTCACAAACACCCAGCCATTGATCCCAATTGAAGTTGGCGGGTACAGGATCGGTTCGATCGGGCCGCGCCGTTTCATCGCCCCATTTCTTGCTGCTCCACGAATGGACGTTCTGGACTTTGCCGATAGCACCCCCTTGAATCAGTTGCACCGCAGATCGATAGGCAGGATGCGAATGAATCTGGATTCCCATCTGGGTCACCAGCTTCTTTTCCGCAGCGACTTCAGCCAATCGTCTTGAATCGTAGACATCGTGGGTCAGTGGTTTCTGGCCGTAGACGTGCAGTCCGTGCTGCAACGATGCCATCCCCAGTGACGCGTGCATGTGGTCCGGGGTCGAAACATTGACCGAATCGAGATTGGCGTGTTCTTTGTCGAGCAACTGTCGCCAGTCCTGAAAGATGCGAAGCTCTGGGAATCTTTTCTTCAACTGTTCGGCGCGGCCCAGGTCGACGTCTGCGACGCAGATCAGTTTTGTTTTTGGATGACTTACGATTTCCGATAGGTCGGCACCGGCCATACCCGACGCGCCAAAACTGGCATGCCGGACAACTTCGTTCGGCGAAGCGGCTCGCAAGTCACGGATGAACACCGGAGCGGCGAATGCCCCCAAGGCCGCTTGCTTCAGAAATGACCGACGATTCGAACGAGATGCTTGTGACATGACCGAGCCTTTCGAAAATTGAACGAAACAATCCAATGAGATGAGATCTATAAAAGTTTTCCTGCCGTCGTATTCGCTGCCAGATCAGCGATCATCCGTTTTGTTGCGGCCTCAGCCGCCGCTTCCCATTTTCTGGATCCGAATTCTTCTGCATACGGTTCAAACTTATAGGCGAAGTTGATCCCGCGCGAGTTGTTAACGACTGCTCCCAAGCCATTCTCCTGAAATGCCGGAGCAACGTCGGCAGCGGCACCACCCTGGCTTCCATAACCGGGAATCAGTAACGGAACATGCGGCATTGCTGCTCGCAGTTCGACCAACTCACGTGGATAGGTGGCTCCGACGACCGCTCCAACACAGCCGAATCCGTCTTCGGCGGTCTCAAGAGCCAGTTCTTCAACCACCCGCGCAACGTGTTGATAAATCGTGGTTCCACCCGCATTTTGATCCTGGAACGACGCGGAACCGGGATTGCTGGTTTTGACCAGCACATAGATCCCCGCCCCACGTTCTTTCGCGATCTTAACGAATGGTTCCAGCGTATCTCGTCCAAGATAGGGATTGACGGTCAAGGCGTCGGATTGCCACAACGCGGCCTTCGGATCGGCTCCTGCGAGATAACCTCGGGCATAGGCTTCCGCCGTCGTGCCGATGTCACCTCGTTTGGCGTCACAGATCACGATCAAGCCCTTTGATCGTGCATAGCGAATGACTCGCGACAGCGCGAGACAGCCATCCGGTCCCCATTCTTCGAAAAACGCCGCCTGTGGTTTAACGGCAGGGACCAGCGGCGAGATGACATCGATCAGACGAACACAGAACTCTTCGAATGCGGCAGCGGCTTGTGCCACGGGGTCATCGTGTTCGTCTCTCGCATGTCGCAAGACATCCGGTGGAAGCTGATCCAGCCTGGGATCAAGGCCAACCAGAACGGGAGTTTGTTTGGCCTTGATCGCGGCGTGCAATCGTGATGCGTAGTGGTTACTCATTCGTCAGACGACTTTCGTCATAAGCAGGCGGGAAAGGGTCTTGTTCGCGTTCAGCCTCTATCTTCGGACGGTCCTGCAGAAGACGCAATTCAGAAACGAACCAATATCCGCAACTCAGGTACAGCCCGATCACGATTTCCCGTCCGAAATGAGCACCTAACGTGAACCACCATCGCTGGCCTCTTGCCTGAAGGTACATCGTTAAAAACAGAAACATGATGACCCGACCGAGTACACTCCAGATCTTAAATGCTGTTCGAGGATATGCGATCATCAACCGCATCAACAGCCAGCCGATCAACCACGTGATCACGATGATCGCGACGGCAACGGGCCAGATTCCTTTGCGAACATCAAACCGGATCTGAAACGCCATGAATATGGTCATTACCAGGATTTGCAGACGCATCCACCACGACAGCAGGCCGAAAAATAGGATCAGGCGTCTCACGGCGGTGTCTCACTTCCAGGGAAATGTCGTTCCCGTCAGACGCTCGTAAGCTTCGATGTATTTGTCGCGAGTCCCTGTCACAACATTGTCAGGCAGAGCTGGCGGGGGGCTGTTCTTGTCCCAAGTGGTTGTTTCCAGCCAGTCACGGACGAACTGCTTGTCAAAACTGGGTTGTGACTTTCCAGGCGAAAATTGATCGGCCGGCCAAAACCGGGAACTGTCCGGCGTCAGCACTTCGTCGATCAGGATGATGGTGTCGTTAACAACACCGAACTCGAATTTGGTGTCGGCGATAATGATCCCGCGTGCCTTCGCATAGTCTGCGGCCTTGGAATAGACCTGCATACTGAACTCACGCAATCGGTCGGCTTGCTGGTTTCCAATGATCGTCGACATCCGTTCAAACGAGATATTTTCGTCATGACCGGTTTCCGCTTTCGTGGCTGGAGTAAAAATGGGCTCCGGCAGGCGGTCGCTTTCGCGCAAACCGGATGGCAGAGAAAGGCCGCAAACCGTCTGGCTCGACTTGTATTCCTTCCAGCCTGAACCCGACAGATACCCGCGTACAACACATTCGATCGGAAAGACCTTCGTCTTTCGGACGACCATGCTGCGGCCTTCCAGCACTCCGACATCCGTCCCTTCGGGCAGGGCAACCTCGGCAGGGTTCATGCTTAACAGATGGTGTGGCACTTGCAGCAGGTCAAACCAGAATCGACTTAATTGCGTCAGCACACGTCCTTTATCCGGTATACCTGTCGGCAGAATCCAATCGAAGGCGCTGATTCGATCGGTTGCCACAATCAGCAGCCGATCGCCAAAATCGTAGACGTCTCGAACTTTACCACGAATGGGAATGTGACTGGGAATTTCACTTTGCAGTAGTGGTTTCATAGGGTGACGGCATCTTCTGAGGAACGTTCGAAAGGGGAACTGTTTTGTGATTGGAATTTTCAAAAAAGACTACCAGACGTCGGCCCGGTTGAACAACGTGCAAGTCAGGACTACACTGATATTTGGTGATTTGGACCTCCAAGCCGCCGCGATTGTTTATCCCGTGTCCACTTCCGTTTGTTTAATTGTGATGTCCCTGCAAGCGAAAGCTCTTAGGTCGTGTGACCTACCGGGTGTCGATTTCCTTTCTTTTTCAAGCAGGCCGGTGCAGCGATGGGGTTGATTCGGTTTGCTGTCTACCCCACAAGCCTTCTGAGTGACTGGCCAGAAGTTCATGCGGGCTATTTGACGGGTGCCGACGGGCGTATTTTTCCAACCCGAATCGAAATTCTCGGTAACGTTGTCGGATGCAGGCGAACGACATCGGAAAGTTCCAAATTTCATGTTGCCTGGCCCGTTCAGGGTTTCGGCCGCATCGTCATCCCCACGGCGTCGTTGCCTGAACGTGAAGAACCGTACCTGTTAGCCGTCGAACTCGCTCGCGGAAAGATCGTTCAAGTACGAAATCAGTCGGCTCAGTGGGAACTAGCGGGTTTACGCATCCCGCCTGAATTTAATGATCCGAATCGAGCGGCCCACCGCGCGTTCTCGCGCGCTGCCGCGTCTCAATCGCAGCCGGAAGAGTCGAGTGCATTGGCGAATGATGCCATTCGCTATGCCTGTCAGGCTGCCGAGATCTTGACTCGATCCTATGCGGCCCAGGCCTTGGCAGGCCGATTGCAGCGGTTCGGGACATTGCCTGTCTCGATCGGTTGCGAGTTGATGGGCGCGATCCCGTCGGTGGCGAATTCCGAGCTGTTCAACGAAATGTTCAATTCGGCCACCGTTTCGATTCCGTGGACCACGGTTGAGGAAGTTGAAGGCGAGTACAATTGGGACTTGGCCGACCGCCAAATCGAATGGTGCGAATCGCAGAAGCAGATGGTCCGCGGCGGCCCATTGCTTGACCTTGGCCCCGGCGGTTTGCCAACCTGGCTGGCTCGCTGGGAGCACGATATCTTCAACCTGCAAAGCTTTGTTTGCGATTTTGTCGAAACCGCAATTTCCCGGTATTTCGGTCGCATCCATGTTTGGG
This sequence comes from uncultured Schlesneria sp., assembly GCA_903834925.1. GTDB lineage: Bacteria > Planctomycetota > Planctomycetia > Planctomycetales > Planctomycetaceae > Schlesneria. The sequence continues at coordinate 32,390 of CAILLA010000022.1, read as the reverse complement.
AAATCTGCAGCAGAGTGAACACAGGAGGCGTGCTAAACCTGACCGAAGAGAGTCGCCTCACGTTGGCCGCTCGCGTTTTTGACGTCGCCCGGCAGGTCGATGAAGACGCTCAACTGGTCGTCCGGGTCGATCAGCCCTGGGGCGATTACCAGTCTCGCGGCCAGCTTCGTCTGTCGCCATTACAAGTGGTTGACGCGTTGATCCGATCTGGTGTTGGCTTATCGGGAGTGAATCTTGAAATTGCCAACGGCTTCAAGTCGTTTGGATCAGCCAGACGCGACCTGCTGGAATGTTCGCGGCTCATCGATGCGTGGACGATCCTGGACATCCCGATTTTCGTTACGTTGGCATGCCCATCGTCGTCCAGACCTGACCCTGCCGCTCGCTCACAAGTCGCCGTGAATCCGCGAATCTGGGATGGACCGTGCGACGAAGATCAACAGGCAAATTGGCTGAACCTGATGCTGGAACTACTGGTCGCCAAGCCACGGGTCGCCGGTGTCTTTTTCCCTCAGTTTTCCGATGCCGATCTGCACAGCCTTCCCCATACAGGACTGTTACGCGCCGATGGAAACCCAAAACCGATTGTCGAGCAAATTATTGCCCAACGATCAAACCATCATCGCAAAACCTGAATGACTGGTGTTATATGATGCACGCTCTTGTCACGTCACCACCCGGCGGCTGGCTCAATACTCGCATTACCGAAATCGAATTACGAGAAGGACGTCCCACTGACGTCCTGGTTCAGATCCACGCTGTCGGCCTCAATCCCGCAGACAATTTTCAGATCGAAGGAAAATATCCTGGCGGGCCCAAGCCCCCGTTTATTCCCGGTCGTGACGCCTGTGGTGTCGTGATTCGAGGTGATGGCGACGGAAAATGGAAGCCTGGTGACTCAGTGGTTGTGCTCCAATCCTCAACCACTGACCTCATCAACGGAACGCTTTGCGAAAAACAATGGGTCGCCGCCGAAAATCTGGCTCGAAAACCGGATGCGTGGACGGAGGCTGAGGCTGCGGCGGCCCCACTCGTGTTCCAAACTTCCTGGAAAGCCCTGTTCGATGTCGGTGGACTGAAACCTGGCCAGTCGGTCGTCATCACTGGAGCTTCAGGCGGTGTCGGGCTTGCCGCCGTTCAACTGGCTAACTCCGCCGGAGCCATCGTCGTCGCACTTTCCCGCTCCGAAGCCAAGCGGTCACGACTGCAACAAATCGGAGCACACCACGTCTTTGCTCCTGATGATCCGCATCTCAAGGAAAAAATCTGTGACGCCGTTAAGTCAAAGGGAGTTTCACTCGTTGTCGAAAATGTTGGCGGACCGTCATTGTCAACATCAGTCCATTTATTGGGAGTTCATGGACGAGTTAGTGTCGTAGGGATCCTCGGTGGCGTCGAAGGGACGATTCCGATTCCGGCCCTGATGTTCAAACGAGCCTCGATCCACGGAGTCCTCGTCACAGACGACACTCCGCAACAGGCACAAGCGGCATGGGAACAGATCGTCACATTAATGAGCCGTACCCAATCCCGCCCCGTCTTCGACCAAGTGTTCCCACTGAAGGAAGCCGCAGCCGCCTTCAAAAAACTAAACGAAAACGTCTTCGGCAAAGTCCTCATCGCCCTGGCGCAGCCGGTCGATGCGCGTCGCATGATGGGCTCAGGATAGCAAGATCGCATTTTCTTTGACGTGAATGTCATAAACTTTACAAGCTTATGGAAGATTTTTTTTCACCGAGATGAATTCGTATCTGCATCACTGAGTTTTGTATTTCAATCGCGATCACCATCGGTTAAGACTTGAATCGGTGACTCAAAACGGCATTGAGAGTTTGGTGCGCGACCGACGTAATTGATTGGTTTTTTCCGAATGTCAATGAATTCGCTATCTGATCACAACATGACGGGTCACAACCTGACTTGTGAAACCCCGGCTTCAAGTCAAAACAGAATAAGTCGAACGGTTGATTCATCGCTCGTTTTTGGAATCGTGGCGATTGCGCTACTTCTGAGCCTCTTTGTGTTTGAATTTTCGAGGATTTTGAGGCTGGCAGGAAAAGTCAACCACGAATCACCCATTCGATCCTACGAAGCGATCAATTCGGACGGTTCGGGGCGTTAAATGGGAAAAAGTACGAGCCGCCCGAAGACAAAGTCTCCGGGCGGCTTTCTACTTTATTAAGCGATCAGCTCAATCTGTTTAGAACGTCCAGCAAACGTCGGTAATGAACAGACCCTGATGGTTCTTTTGACCATTGTCATAAGGCTTCTGGTTCGAAGCACCAGTAACAGCCTGTTGGGTCTGATTATTGATATTCCCTTCGAACCAGTCGAAGCGGAAGTTAGGACGAATGAAGAAGTTCGGTTTGCCGGTTGGGTACCAACGTGGTCCGAACGTTGCCTGGTAGAAGTTGCCCATGTAACCGCCGGGCAGATTGTTCACGCCGTTTGGATTACCGGTAATACCGCTGGCTGCCGTACCTGGCAGGAACTGTTGAACTCGGTAACCTTCTTCGTCACGCCACCATTCGAAGTTTGCACCCCAGGTCCACTTGTCGTTGACTTTGTAGTACATGTACTGATTGATACCGTACCAGTTGGCTCGCTGGCCACTGACCGTTGCATCACGTTGAGTACCGAAATCGCTCTGTCCTACGTAGGTCAGGTTGTCGTTGATCGGTTTGGTGTAAACCAGCGATTGGTAGTATCGTTGGGTAAAGGTGTTGTAGAAGTTAGGTTCTTGTGACAGAACGATAACCTGAGCCAGGTTCGACTTGTCTTGGAACGTGTAACCCCATGTACCGAGGTAACCGAGGTGACCGTTGTCACCGGCGAAGTTATCCCAACCCTTGATCATACCGCTACTGGCGACAAAATTGTCAGTGAACTGGTAGGTTGCCATAGCGCCAGTATGAGTGAAAGGCTCACCCCACTGATAGGTGTAAGGGATGGTGCTGAAGAAGTTCTGGGTCGTGTCGACCGTGAAGTAACCGATCGGCGAGATGAAGTGACCGACCTTGACTTTCAACTTCTTATAAGCGGCTTCCCCGTAGAACTGAGGAATCGCCAGGCCGTAAATCCCAGGACCGTTCAGGTGTGGCGTTTCCAAACCTGATTCGGTCGTCAAACGGGCGTTGGTACCATACAGGAAGTCGGCACGACCCCCGAAGTCCCAATCTTTCTTGCTGGTATCAGTCGCTTTTTCAGCGAACAGCCAGAACTGGTTCAGCTGGTATTCGTTCGAACGGTCAGGCCATGTTACAGGACCGTTCCAGCGATTGCTGGGGTTCTGAAAGTTCCAGGTATAGCTTTGAACCAGGTTTCCACCCAGTTTGTAGCCATTGTCCTTGAGGTGGTTCTTTCCACCCTCTTCATCGAAGAGGTCGGTCAAACCCCAAGGGGCCGAAGTATCTCCGCCACCACCAGCAGCTCCACATCCACCGGCGGTTGCCCCACATGCGTCAGCAGTTGCGGCACAGGCGGGGGCAGGCGTCGCAGGAGCGGCACAAGTGTCACAATTCAAACCCGCGTAGAGGCCGTTGATTCGAGCTGCGGCATCAGCGAAGATTTGATCACAGCACGCAGGCTGGGCCTGTGTGCAGCTCGTTGTTGTCGTACATTGCGGATCAGCTGCGGAAAGAGCTCCCGCGACTAGCATGCCCGCTGTGCCGAGCATCATGGACAATCCTGTCCCGATGTCGACAAATCGAAGTTTCCGAAGACCCAACATCTGCCACTCCTTGTGATTTTATTCCAACTGAACTCAGCGTCGTCTCGTTGTTCGTCCGTGGACGACCACCGAGCTTGCGGCTGCCGTCTTGGCGTACGGCAACCACAATCGCGTGCATCACGACGCTCTTACTGACTTCCATTCCCCCTAGACGAGCGCGTAAAGGAGTTCAGGTCTGTCGTGGCTATCGGATTGATTGATCGTGCTGTCAGAGCGAGAAATTTTGTCAGCGAGTTTTCGTCGTAATACTCACAAGCTTCCTGATCCGCAAATACTTACAAAATATAAGGTTACGGAAAATTTCACCGGCAATTTATGCCAGTGGTCATATCGCTTAAGAGATATTGTTTTGGTTTCCAATGTGGTTTAGCCAATTTGTTCAAGCCGACGAGATCAGCGGAATTTTGACGAAAGTCGCAAGTAATTTGGCTCACAAAATCAAGTCACTTTTTTTGCAGCTTGCGAAACTGAAAGGTTGGGATCCTTGAGTCGATGGCACGCCCCCTAAGTCGCAACTATCCTTTGGGCTTCCTTGAAGCTTGGTGGCGATACGAATGGGCCGTGAGCCACCAAGGCAGAGGACATGGATGGATTTGAGAACCGAAGGTTCGGCCCAGGAGGTTGGTATGCGAAAACTGCGATTAATGAATGCTCTGAAAAGCAGCCTGGTAGCGATCGCCTTAGGAGTGATCCCTGCCGAGGCTCAGGATTACGGAGGATTCGAAAAAGCTCCGTCGATTGACTGGCGGCCGTCATATCGACGGGCTGTCGACGAAGCGACTCGCGATGGAAAGCCGTTAATCATCAGTGTGACGGCGACCTGGTGTGGTCCGTGCCGTCAGATGAAACAGCTCACCTTTACCGATTCTCGTGTGGTTGACCTTGTTCAATCGAACTTTGTCCCTTACATGATCGACGCAGATGAGCACCCGGAACTCGTTACAGGGTTTGGCGTTGAAGCATTCCCAACGACAATGGTGGTCACTCCGGATCTGTCCATTCTCAAGCGGATGTCGGGTTTTCAATCGGCTGGGGATCTGATTGCAAACATGTCATCGCTTTCGAATTCATCGATTTCGATTCGCACGCAAAAAGAAGTGTTGAAAGATTCCAACGAACCCGTTTCTGCCCTGCAACCCGCCAATGCCATTTCACTGGGATTTGATGGTTATTGCCTGGTCAGCATATTGGAGGAGAGTCGAGTTCGTAGGGGATCGATGGAATTCCTGGCAGAGCATCGTGGTCAGACGATCTGCTTCCAATCGGATGAACATCGCCAGAAATTCCTGGCAGATCCTGAGAAATATTGGCCCGTGGCAAACGGTCAATGTCTGGTCAGTTCTCGAGAAGGTGCGTCAGCGGGGAAGGGTGACCCTCGGATGGCGGTGACATGGAGAGGGCGGATCTGGTTGTTTAGTGATCGGGAACGGCAACAGCGATTTATTCAGACGCCGCTGTATTACATTAACGATCTTTGATCTGTAGACGATTCGTTACTCAATTGCCGTAGTTGGGCTGGGGACTGCAAAGCCTCTGGCCTCGGTTGCTCGAAAGTGGGTTGAGCAGCCGAGGCACATTTTTCTCATTTTCGCAATACGGCCTGCCGTAGTATCTTCAAGCGAAAATCATTGTCTGTACATCAGGTCACGTTTTCCGCATTCCTGCCGGAAACAGGAATTTGTGAACAAATCGATGTGACCGGTTTTCTTCGGTCGTCAACGGCGGTACATTCATGGCTTCTGTCCAACGGATCGTCAGGTTTCGACGTACGCATCGCGACCGCATCTGATCCGTCTAAACTCAGATCCGTCCCAGAATTGGTGTTTTTTTCGTTACCGCGAGGTTGTACATGCTGCCGTCGACTCTTTTTCCCTCCTTGCTGCTGGCTTTGGAAGACGTCTCACAACAAGGGACGGTGAATTGGATTCCGACAATTCTGGCCTGCGTCGTACTTCTTTTGGCGCTCATTGGCTTTAACTACACGACAAAGGCGGGAATTATTGCCCGGGCCACAACGAAAGAGGCTGTCCGGCAACCGGTTTTCCTGCTCTGTATGGCACTTGCCATTGTGATTCTGCTTCTAAACTATGTCCTTCCATTCTTTTCGCTCGGCGAAGACGTGAAGATGGTTAAGGATTGCGGCTTGGCAACGTTGCTGATTACAGGACTCCTCATCGCTGTCTGGACCGCCAGCACCAGTGTGGCGGAAGAAATCGACGGCAAAACAGCGATGACGCTGCTTTCAAAGCCGATCAATCGCCGTCAATTTGTGCTTGGGAAGTACATCGGGATCCTTCAAGCGGTCCTGTGGTACATGCTTCCTGTGGTAACGGTTTTCCTGGTTCTGATTTATTTCAAGGTCAGTTACGACGCCCGGGAAGGCTCGAAAGATGTTCCTCCACATGCCGAGCGAATCCATGAAGTTTATCAGGTTCTTCCTGGTATCGGTTTGCTTTTAATGGAGATTGCCGTATTGACCGCAGTGAGCGTGGCGATTTCGACACGACTTCCCATGGTCGTCAATCTGACGAGTTGTTTCGCAATTTTCGTCGTGGGGCATCTCACAGGGTTGATGGTGCAGGCCGGTGTCTTGAAACTGGAATTCGTCCAGTTTATGGCTCGATTAATCGCAACAATTCTGCCGTCGCTGGATCTTTTTAACATCAGCGCGGCTGTTGCGACCGGGGATATTGTGCCGCCGATCTACCTTGGATATTCAGCCATCTATTGTGCATGCTATTGTTGCGCAGCCATCTTAATGGCATTCATTTTGTTTGAAGACCGCGACCTGGCATAGGCGTGAAGATTGGGATTCTCACGTGATCAGTTTCATTTTGACCCAAATCTCGTGATGATAATGATCGTTACAAGACCGTTCCGGTGCGGTCGTCTCAATGCACGGAGGGGATGGCTGTTTCTCTCGCGGATTGGCATCGATCGTGGAAGTGTCTCATCCAAGTTCGCTTGAACGGATCATGTCTCGACGAAGCTTGATTCATGGTCAGGCACGATTCGCAGTACTTTGGTCCATCCCAGCAGTGGTCTTTCTTGTTTTATTGTTGCTTGACCTGAGCCTGTTGGTCGGACTTCTCGTCGATCGGGGCCGGATCGACCTGGTTCTTTCACCTACGGAAGCGACACAATTTGAAGAATTGACGGGATTGAAAGCCGCGGGCGGTTCGCAGATAGCAATTGACAATCGGGACGCGACATCCGAATCGCCGGAATTTCCTGAATCGACCCATGTCTTCTATGACGAGCGTGGCATTCTCCCTGCGGTCTGGCAGTCACGCAACAATTGGTGCGGAAGTGCCATTTCGATCCTGTACCGAGAGGTAAGCTGGTTGCAAACGAACATTCTGGCCTTGATTTGGATTTTATCCATTGGAGTCTTGCTGTTCGTATTGAGATCTTTTTGCCTGGGGCGTATCCGATACCACAGCCATCGAGCCTCCATCGACGGTATCACTGCTGCAAGGCGCCAGCTACACCGCCAAATTTTAAGGATCAGTCCTGAAGATCTGGACGGCACCGGAAACGAACTGGCGAACCAGCTATTTGTTGATGATGTGGAAATCCTGCGAAATGGACTGTTTGAATCGATTTCGACGATCTGCCGGTATCCGCTCGAACTGTTCGGCTTGTCGTTTGTGCTGCTCAGCCTGAACTGGCAATTATCCCTTCAGTGGCTTGCGGCGCTAGTTCTTGGTACTTTATTGATGAATAGTGTCCGGCGTGCCGCATTGCAGAAAAGTCGTCTGGCTGAAGATCGCAGTCGCGACGAACAATACGTTTTATTGGCAAACTTTAAGAACGCCAGGCTCACTCGCGGACTGGGAATTGAACGTGACGAGCACGAACAGTTTCAAAAGCATCTGAATCGTTACCATTCTCGGTTGAATGATTACCTGTTCACGTCAGACGCCATTAATCATCCGGGTACTTTTGTCGTCTTCGCTTGTGCCGGCTTGATGGCATTTCTCGTGTTTCTCGTTTGCAGCAACGTCTTGACGTCAAATGTCACTTCCTCTTTCGATCGATTCACTGTTGCCGAAGGATTCACGTTCTTTGCTACTGTCGCCTTGTCGATCCCAAGTCTTCTTGCGTTGAAAAAGCTCCCGTTATTTCGTCACGACGTTAGCTTTGCCGCTGAGAAAATCCAGCGTTATCTCAACCGGGTTCCGACAGTCAGTCAGGCGATCGGAGCCAAATTCTTGCAACCGATGGGAAAAACGCTTCACTTTGAGAACGTCAAATATGTTTCCCAGAGTGGCCAGAAAATTCTGGACGGTGTCGATTTCAAATTCGAGGTCGATAAATGTTATGCAATCGTCTCGGCTGATCCCCTGGAAGCAAAAGCAGTGGCGTTAATGCTGCCTCGATTTATTGAACCGCGCGAAGGTCGGGTGATGATCGACGGAGAGGATATTGCGTGGGTGACGCTGGAATCGCTTCGGGCAGAAACCGTCTTTGTTGCCGCTGATGATCCTCCCTTTGAAGGGACAGTCTTTGAAAACATTCGCGGAGGGCAGTCGGAACTTACGCTGCAACAGGTGACCGAGGCCGCGAAGATCTCTCATGCGCATAACTTCATCGTGAAACTTTTCAACGGTTACGAAACGGTCCTGTCAGGTGAGGGCGATTCGCTGGATATTGGCCAGAGATTTCGACTTGGGCTGGCTCGTGCAATTGTTCGTAACCCGGCGCTTTTGATTATTGAAGAACCCTGGGTTCAATTCGATGACGACACAAAAACTTTGCTTGCCGATGCGTATGATCGCATTTGTCGCGAGCGGACCGTCATTTTCCTGCCGGCCCGAATGTCGACAGTCCGTCGAACGGACCATGTCCTGGTTCTGCATGAAGGAAAAGTTGCGGCGTTTGGGCCGCACGAAAAACTGGTAGCCCAGTCACCCATCTACCGACATTGGGAATACATGCACTTTAACGAATTCCGACGCGAAGCCCCGTTCCCCGTTGGTTGACATTTTCCGTCCCAGCCGCGCTACTGTTCCACTGAATCGATTTGAAAATCAATCCCTTGGCGTGTTATCAAGGAGTGCGGCGGAATGGGAAGAATTTTGACGGCGTTTCGAGTCTTTTTCGGAACTCTGTTTAACAGGGAAATTGCCTCCAAGGTGCGGGAAGTTTTGAGTGTCCCAGGTCCTATTTTGGAAGATGCTCGCGAACAGCCAGCGCAGAAGCCTGTAGAGACACCGCGTCCTGTAGAAAGCAAGCCCCTGCAAAGTGAGGCGATCACGCTTCTAGCAACCCTGCAACGGGAAGCGAGGCTCGTCGATTTCCTCAAAGAAGATTTAAGCAATTATTCAGACGAGCAGGTTGGTGCGGCGGTCCGCGAAATTCATCGTGAAAGCAAGAGTGTTCTCGACCGTTTCTTTGCAATCAAATCCATTCGTGACGACGAAGAAGGGGCGACGATTGAAGTACCAGCGGGATTCGATGCAGGTCGGTATCGACTGACAGGAAAGTTAACCGGCACGGCACCATTTCAAGGAACGTTGCAACATCACGGATGGGAGGCAACCCGTTGCAAACTTCCTGTATTTACGGGAAGCGAATCTGCCGCAAGAACGATCGCGCCCGCTGAGGTGGAAGTCAGATAGACCGCAACGCAATTTCGGATCAGCGGTTCGAAGAAAATGGCCATTGAGGGGCCGAATTATTGGGTGCGGCAGGCGTTGTCGAACCGTAATTTGGCCACTGGTCTGTTGACGCACCAGTGGATTGACCGGCCGATGGACGGCTGGACGCCCAACCGGATGAAGAATTACTTTTCTGGTGAGATGCCGCAGTGTTCAAGTTGTTAAAGCTGCCACTGCCATTGCGCCCCAGAGCATTGCCGCCCGATGTTTCAAAAACCTCTGAATCTCCACCTTTCAGGTTGGTGCTCAGTCCTTGTTTTACGGGAGTGTTTGTCGAATTTGGCCATGTTCCATCATAGGGACGTGACGCAATATTCCCGTTGGTCATGCCAATCGACTGACTCATACTGGCATCGTTTCCGTCTGTTCGTCCCTTGTCGATTTTCGCGATGCCAGCGAATCCTGATCGTCCTACATTTGTTGTTGAATCGAGAGTCATTCCGACGGGCACAACACCATCACTATCAGGCCGATTCAATTCGATGCCAGACAAGATTGGAAACATATTCCCCGGCCCGGCACCGAGACCCAGTTGGGTTGCCAACTGCCGCGGCAGGTCTGATTTGTTGACTGGTTGTTTCGTATCGGCTGGCGTTCCATTCAACTGCCCCCAGGCAGTTTGAACCTGCGAATCGGCCTGTCGCGAAGTGTTCGTATGACTGACAGAAACATGCGACTTCGTAGAATCCATCGTCGCCGAGGCACCCATTACCTCATCCTGATCCCAGGACGGCTGCAAGCCATCCAGCGAGCGAACATTGGTCGCTGCCATACGTTGCTGCGACCGATCCGATTGCCCTCTTTCCGATTTTGAAGGGAGGCCCTGGATCTGGTTCTGGATTTGTTGACGGACGTTCGCATCGTATTTTCGCCGACCCAATTCGGCTTCCAGCTCTTCGAGACTCAACGAGCTGATACTGATTTGATTTTCCGGTGGCAAAGTAGTCGTTCCCCGGTTCGATGTCGGATTTCCTCGTTCTGTCGACGCCATTTGTTCGTCACCTGCGCGTCCCTTTGGAAAGAGTTCGGCCAGATATCGCTGGGCGTCATCTTCCGTTGCGCCAGCTCGAAACATGGCCACCGCGTCGGAATAGCGGTTTTGTTGAGCGTACAGCGATCCGAGGTTGGCCATCGCCCCTTTATGCTTCGCGTCAATTGCCAGCGCTTTTTTCAAGGTCTCTTCGGCTTGTTCTTCGTTGCCACGCAGAGAATAGGAAAAGCCCAGATCGCTCAGTAAATTCACATCTCGCGGACGTGCTTTCAGTGCCGCCTGATAATGATAGTCAGCGGCCGAAAACAAGCGTTGTTTGTCCGCAATAATCGCCAGTCGATGATTTACGACCGGACTTTCAGGTGCCAGCAGCAGGGCCTTGTGATAAACGACACGTGCATCTTCATATTGCTTATTCTTTCTGAGAAGATCACCTTCTTTTACAAGTTCGTCAACTTGCGATACTTGTCTAGTCGGTTCAGTGATCCTCTTATCCTTCCCGGAGCCTGTGACCGGAATCATTTTTCGGCTGTCTTTTCTTCCCTTGTCACTGCGGTCTAAACCGTCATGAGTGCCAGCAAGTTCCTGGGTTTGTGACTTCGATTTGGGGCTGTCGTTCGGAGTTGTAGCCAGTCTGGTACCGGGCGACATGCAACCAGAAATCGCAAATGCGATAATTGTTGCCGCTCCGAGAAAATTAAGACATAATTTGTTGCTAAACATTCAACCGTCCCTGGTTGAAAGAGGAATTGAACAGATTTTTTGCCAAGGAAATGCGACGACAGAATCTTCGACATTCGATCGACACAGGTGATGGATTTCAGACTTGATGAACCGACAAGTTCCCCTCCGTAAGGGTTTTCAAAAAAGTCTAAAGGTTTAGCGAATTTCTGTCGAGACGAGGTTTGCACACGCCAGTCCTCCTAAATCTCCCGTGCTCTCTTTTGCAAAAGAAACCTACCGGAAACAGCATCTGAGCTACCAGATTGAGGTCGCTGAGATGTGAGAAGGACTCACAAATCCTTGATGAATTCGACGGCTAGTAAACCGCTCGCAGTTAATGTATTCGCGTGTTCACTATGTTTTTCGGGCCAAATTGAGAATGTCGAATGTAGGATTCTCGCCTATAATCAGTTTACCTATTCCAATCGACGCTCGTCTTAGCAATCTCAGATCTGGCAGAGGAAATTATCTCAAAAGGGGTAAACTCCAACTTGAGGCAGGCCCGCAGACGAAATGAAGTGGGGCCATCGAGCGATCAGGATACTCATAAGGAAGAGTTTGATGCTGAAAATCGTGTTCTTAGCGTGCTGGATTTTCCTCCCACTCTCGTTGGTAGCGAATGATTTTCCGCAGTTTCGAGGCTCTAACGGAAACGGTGTAGCTGAAGCAACTTCAATTCCGCTGACGTGGTCCATGACAGATCATCTTGCGTGGAAGGTGAAAGTTCCAGGAGCAGGTTGGTCGCAACCAATTTTGATTGGCGAAAAGCTTTACCTGACAACGGCCGTATCAGAAAAAAATCTGAAGCCAAAAGACTTTTCTGACGGTGTCAAGATGCCGCAGAGCATGGGTCTAGGAGGGTTCACGAAAGCGCCGGACACGAATATTCAGTGGCAGATTCACTGTTACGATGCGAATACTGGTGAGCGGATCTGGGATAAAACAATCTCTGAAGGAAAACCAAAGTTCCCGGTCCACCCTTCGAACACTTACGCGACCGAATCACCCGTGGGTGATGCTCTCGGCATCTATGTGTTTTTTGGAGCAACGGGCAAGGTTGCTGGCTTGGATCACCAGGGTCAAATTCGGTGGCAAAAGGAACTTGGTGCGTTTTCGACGAGCAACGGGTTTGGAACGGGCAGCTCTATGGCAATCCACAACGGAAAAGTCTTCGTCCAACACTTTACGGCAGGAAGCGGAATCCTGATCTGCTTTGATCACAAAACGGGCGAAGAGGTCTGGCGCTCTGATCGCAAGAAGAATGAGAGTTCATGGAGTTCGCCAATCATTTGGCAAAACAATCTGCGGATCGAACTGTTGTCGTCAGGAAATGACCTGATTTGCAGTTATGACCCCGAAACGGGTCGCGAGCTCTGGAGATTGGGAAATGTAAAATCTCCAACCGCTTGTTCGATCGCTGCTGATCATCGACAAATTTACTTTGGGGGATCGGATCCATTTTCGACCGGCCCATTATTTGCCATGCAGGCCGGTGCGTCAGGAGACATCTCACCAAAAAAGAAAAACCAGACTTTTGAAACTTGCCGGTGGCTTGAGTCCAAAGGTGGTCCAGGCATGCCATCCCCGGTTTCAACGGGTGCCTATGTTTACGTCGTCGACAAAAACATTGTGAAGTGTTACGACGCCGAATCGGGTAACCGCCTTTATCAGAACCGACTGCCGACGTCGCCAATGGTGGCAGCTTCGCCGATCGTCGTTGGAGACAAGCTGGTGTTGATCGACGAAGCGGGCAATTCGACCGTTATCAAGGTCGGCCCCGAATTCGAAGTCATTGGAGGTGGCAAGCTTGATGATATTTTCTGGTCCACTCCTGCCATCGGAGATGGTACGATTTACTTTCGCGGTGCTGATGCATTGTATTGCATTCGAAAGTAAGGCCGATCTTGGCCAGCGATGCATTCGCGTTCGGCTTTTCGTCCGCTAAAGTGTAGGTCGTAGTCAATTCCGTTTATCGTATTTCGTTTGCGCCGGTCGGCGACTCGTAAGAAAATCAGGAACATTGCCATGGTGTGCCAGCATCTCAGTGAACTTTACCAACTCTGCGAAAAAAACCAGTTGCGGTTGGGTAGCGCCGATTTGATTCGGATCGTCTGCAAACAGTGCGATCACGAAGAAACGTGCCCATCAGTTCTCATGGACGAGTATGATTCCAGTTATCATGACGGCCGACGAGAAACCGAACCGGCATCGCAAGCGACCAATTTCGAGACGCCCGGAAAATAGTCCCGTAATCGAATCCGACGATTGCCTGTTTGAACATAGATCAGACATCCGGTGATGATTGATTCGATCATGGGAAGATCGATTTGAGTGACGATGGAAAAGCCGAGCCTTTGCCAGAGATATCGCCGCTGAAGCTCTGTTGCTGATGGCCACCAGGTGAAAAGTTCGTACGCTATCATCCCGACAATCCCTACGAGACCAAAAGCGATCAACGTTGCCCCCAAGAATCGCGTGAAACTCTCGGGTATCTTTGATTGAATGATCGACGCAAGAGGAGCCAGTACGACAAGCCAAGAAAGATGGCAAGCGACTAGCGCCTGTAGCGACGAGCCACATCCCCACGGTCCACAAATCCCATGCCCCCAATTGGCTCGCACCTGACCGATCGAAAGCGTCGCAAGGAAAACGACACCCCAAACAACGATTCCCGCCATAATCCTGAGGCTTGAAAATGACATGGAAACCCTAATTCTGATTCAAACACTTTGACGTCGGACCGACCGACGGACAGTCATGCTGACTGACAGGATCACCAATCCAGGGAGCCACATATTCCGTGATTTCCGGGAACGTCGCTAACGCCAGGAGCCCACCGAAAAGCAATACAATCGGAGTGTAAAATACAGCGACTAAGGTCCGGTGGTTTTCGCAACCACCGGCGCAAGTAAACGATTTTCGCTTAAACAAAGTCGCGCTTTGTGGATTCGAATCCTCCACTTCAGCGATGACAGCGCGTTCAGTCATTTAAAGACGCCCTTAGCGAGAACGTGATGGCAATAATTGCAGCTTCACACCATTCAGATGCGGTTACCACAGAATTCGTTACAGGAAAATCTGGAAAGCTGAGATGAATCGGAACCGATGCACTCACGAGTAGTCCGGCAACGCTGCAATGTGGGGTTGTGTGTCACTGGAGTTCGTCTTCGCTCGCCCGTGCTCTTCGTTTTTTCTGGGCACTTCAAAGACTTTGGCGGCACAGAGCTGCCGTCAGTTTTACCCACATTTTTAGCGGTTATGTAGCCTCGGAAGCTCCAGTGAGACAACAGCGCCAGCGTTCTGGACCATTAATGGTCCCCGGAAACAAGACTGTCTCCAAGTGGATTTTCGGTCTGCCGATTGCGCTCAATATACGCCTGAGCTCGTTCACGTTGTCGTGGCGACAGGCGAGGTTGGCGAAGGACGCAAGCCATTCGAAAACAGACGACAGCGGCTCGCCTGTCCCCGCGAAGGTCATACATTCTTCCCAGATTGTATTGAGCCCACGCGTTTTCCGGACATTGTTGAATCGATTGATCAAAGTCTTCAAGTGCGTCGTTCCATCTCTCTAATCCGGCTTTTGCCAGGGCGCGACCGTTCAGCGCATAGGCTCTCGCCGAATCCTCTTGGTCTTCGCCATTCGTCGCCAGTTCGACCGCACGATCAAGATCCAGGATGGCGTCATCGTATTCCCCAAGCTCCACCCTCACTTGCCCGAGGCCGCTGTAAGCAGCCAGGCGTTCAGAATCCCGTTGGAGGACTTGAGAGAAATCTTCGCTCGCTTCGACCCAGTCCTCCAGATACCATTTTCCGCCCGCTCGAATCATCAGTCCGTCCAGGGAATCGGAATCGATCTGCAATGCCGCATCGGCCTTTTCGATCACTTCAAGGTAGTTCTCACGGTGCTGCGCGACACCGGCTTCGATAAACAGCTGTTGCATCTGAATCTGTTCTGCTGACTCCGGTTGAAGTTGAATTGCCTCAGCGAAATCTTTCTCTGCTTCTTCCGGACAGTTCTTGTACAGCCAGACGCTTGCTCGCCCAAGTAGTGCCGGAACACTCGGATTGATCTCGATCAATTTGTCGAAGTCAGCGATCGCTTTATCGTATTGCTCCGTTATGATGAATGAGCGAGCACGAAGTGCAAGAACGATTTCGTTATCGGGTTCGCGCGTTAAAATTGCGTTGAAGTCAAGAATCGCATCGTGAATTCGTGACATTCGGCCAAGAAGCATTCCACGCTCGAGGTGAGCCACGACCATTTCTGGATCAATTTCCAAAGCCCGTGCGAACGCGTGCAAAGCGTCGTCGAATTCTTCACGACTGACATGACATGACGCCAGATTCTTCCATGCCGTGGAGAAACCTGGAATCAGCTCGACCGTCTTCCTGTAGTCTCCGAGCGCCTCCTGGTTTCGTTTTGACATGGCCAAAAGATTGGCTCGATGAAACCACGGCAACGCCCATTCCGGAGATAACGAAATCGCCTGTGAGTAAGATTCTTCAGCGGAATTCCACGATTCTTCTCCGTCGTTTTCGTAAAGCAGACCGCGAAGATCATGTGCCCGAGCATGTTGAGGATCGATTTCAAGAGCCGAATCAACGTCCGCAAGTGCTTCATCGAACTGCTGCCGAGTCAACCAGATCGAAGCTCGCTCACAAAACAGGCTGGGACTTTTCAATCCAAGCTCAAACGCCTTGGTAAAATCTGGTAACGCGTCGTCAAACAGGTCCAATTGAAAATTCGCAGTGGCTCGAAGTCCCCACCCCCCTGGAATCTCGGGCGCAAGCCGGATGATCTGGTCGGCATCTTCAATAACCAATGCCAATTTCCCTTCAGCGAGCAAAAGCTGACCGCGATTGAATAAACAATCCACATGATCGGGTTGGAGTCGTAACACCTCATTGAAGTCGGACATTGCCGGCTCATGGTGCTGCTGTTCCATACGAATTCGACCACGTCGCAAGTAAAATTCGGCAACTAAAGAAACGGGCGAGTTCTCTGACCACTTGATGCAACGAGTTAAATCATTTTCGGCATCGGCCCAATGAGACTCATTTGCGTTGAGTGACCCTCGGTGGAAATAGGCTGAGACACAAGTTGGATCGAGTTCAATCGCGCGGTTAAACCATTTGCGGGCCTCGAGGTGATCCCCTCCAAGCCAGCTTAAACGACCTTGTGCCACATCCAAAACAGGAGATTTTGCCCCTGCTCGTTCAGCCCCGTCCAGCAGATCTTTCGCAGCGGTAAGTTGATTGAATTCAAGCAACGTCTCGATTGCCGCCGCCCTTGTTTTGAGGTTCGCTGGACTAATGTTGGTCGCTTGCATAACGGCTTGAATTCCGACGGCATCGCGTCCCAGCTTAAGTTGAATCCATGCATGCCTTAAATACGCCCAGGCCCGTCCCTGTTGGTCCATCTCTCCGGGGCTGGTCGCAACATAAAGCGCATCTTCTGACGCTTGTTCAAATAATCCGGCTTCCGCGAGAAGTCCTGATCGCAACATTCTTGCCAGATTGTTGTCAGGTGCGACGTTCAGAAACGCGGAGTACTGCGCGATTCCCCACGGGGAATTGGTGTCAATTTCCATTGGCCGTTCGGCAAAGACCGACAGAGCTTCGAATCGAGACTGAGGTGTATCGTTAGCATCCAGGTTCGTCGACTCGGGCAAGCCGGCAAACGGGGGACGCCAGTATTCAGCCCATTCTGGCGATTGGTAGCCGAATACCGCAAACATGCTGAATGCAGAAATCCCCTTGCTGAAATTCGGGCGAGGGAGTCGTCGAATTGCTTCAACCAGTTGACGAATGACATCCTCGGCAAGGAGGGATGGTTCCTGATAGATATCAATTAAAATTCGTTGTTCGGAACAGTACGCAATATCGAGTCGCAAATAATATTGTGTGGGAAGAGGCCCTTTTGGCTTCTGAGTACTCAAAAGAAAACGAGCCGTTCGTGCATGAACTTCGATTTCTGTCGCTGCATTGGGATCAACAAGATCCGTCGGTTGCCCAAATCGAATTTCGTATTCGAACCAGTCCCCATCAAGAGCCCCTGTCGGGCGCTGGGGAATCAACTTCGCCCCCGTGAATCGAATTTGCAGATTGGGATTATTCTCGATCAATTCCTGCAATTTGAGATCGCGCCGCAAGAACTGAAGTACTTTGTCACGATACCGCGATTGACCAAACCAATAGTCCAGGCTGCGACCAATCGATTGCAGTTTCCTCACCGCCCATTTCACCGGCTTAATGATAAAACGATTTGCAAACGATGCGGATGTCGCACCATTATTTTCGGTTGACGGAGTGGCCTCCACACCAAATTCCGCCGCACATTTTTTGCAAAGCGGAATAACCAGATTATGCTCAGTATCGGTGACAGGACCACGTAATTTGATATCGACCCAAAGTTCAGCGGGGTCCGAGGTATCGTTGGCACAGGATGGGTATCGGTGAAGCGGACTGAATCGTTCCTCGCGGGGAAATCCTGGTCCGGTGATACGCGGAGCCATTCCAGGCACCGTCACCTCGCCTCGGACATAATGGGGATGCCCCTCTCCATTCGAACTCGTCATGATTGATTTCTTTAAATCTGCTCGACGCTTACGCTTGCCATTCTTTCGATTTCATCTTACTGCACAGGAAAGTGCAGATCATAGAGAAAACCGCAAAAATGAACGCCTCAACTTCATGACACGACTCCGTAAAATCGGCGACCTGCTCCATCGTGACGCTGTCCTCCAGTTGCTATGATTCGCAGATGTCCAAAAGAATTATAGACCCAGATAATTGACTTCCCGCCTCGCAAAGAAATTCTTCAAAGAAAAATCAACGCGAAAGCGACTTCCCAATTCTAAACCCATCATTCGACGCGCATTAAAAAACATGGAAATTTTGCCTGCTATTGATCTTCGGGGTGGTTGCTGCGTTCGGCTGCGGCAAGGTGACTATGCTCAAGAAACCGTGTTTGGTGAGAATCCGGCGGAAATGGCGCTTCGCTGGGAACGAGAAGGGGGAACGCGGCTGCATCTGGTTGACCTGGATGGCGCAAAAGCGGGTCGTCCGATGAATGTCGCTGCCATTAAGGCCATCGTCGACGCGGTAAAGATCCCCTGTGAATTGGGGGGTGGTCTTCGTGATGAAGAAACGATCCGCGAAATGTTGGATGTCGTTGGGATCGACCGAGCGATCATCGGAACGCAGGCACTGAAACAACCTGACTGGTTTGGAGCCATGGTCAAACGTTTTCCCGGTCGGATCGCGCTGGGGCTGGATGCGCGCAACGGCATGGTGGCTACCGCAGGGTGGCTGGACGTGTCGCAAACGTCCGCATTCGAATTGGCCCGCCAATTCGCCGATCTTGATCTCGCGGCGGTGATTTATACGAACATCGCGAACGACGGGATGATGCAGGGTGTCGATGAAGCCACCATTCAAGACATGTTACGCCTGGCCGAACTGGGTTTGCCGGTCATCGCTTCAGGAGGAGTGACAACCTTGGCGGACATCGAGCGTTTAACAGTCGCCTCACGTTTGCAGCCCAAGTTGATTGGCGCGATCGTCGGACGAGCCATCTACGAGGGAACGATCAAAGTCGCAGACGCCGTACGAATCGCGAGCTGAGCTGAGCTAGCGAAGTGTGGGAATTTGGCAACAAAATTCGCTGCACAGTCGTTTGAAAAGAGTCTCGTCTGTGAACGATGGGTTGTCACGATAATAGGCTGGCATGTTCAGCTTGTAGATGTGCCCTGCTTCGGCAACACGGTGAGCGTCGACTCGTTCCATGCGAGTCGGATAAAAGCCGCGTCGTTTGTACATTTCGGCGGCGGGTTTATTTTCAAGTTTTCCAGCCCCTTTCATGACGTCGTATTCGGGAGCCGTATTCAGGACGACACGACACGCTCCACCCTTCCACGCCATGGCATTGAGATGATTGAACAACAGATTGCCAAACTTCCTTCCCTGCATGGCTGTGATGATTCCGGCAAAGACGATTCGTGTGACCCCGTCACCATCATTATTCCGGTCCAATGCCCCAAAACCAATGGGAAGTTCATCCAGGTACATCACGTACTTTTCGAGACTGGCGAAATAGCGTCGTGAATCCCAGCGTGAATCAGCCAAGGGCCACCAACCACTCGCACTGGCGATGGCGTTATATACGGAATGAAACTGCCGGACACTCAGTACAGTCGGCCTGGCCGTCTCGGGAACGGCCCTGATCGCACCGCTTCCTCCTTCGATTTCAATGGGAAGCACGGACGTGCGTGCAATGGTCCGTCTTGAGGGAAAGAAGTTGCGTGGTCGGGGTTTGTTGGTCTTCCGTTCGGTATGGTCATAAGGACGCTGCGTCTGCTGATAGTGATGGATCGTAATATCCGCAGGTCGGCCGATGTCGCGGTATTGTGCTCGGACGTAACTTCCATCCGATGCCTGAAATATCAAATGGTAAACCCGGCCGTGGCCATCGATAAAGATCTTGGGACGTACTTTGCCTGGAGGTAGATCCGATTGTTTCTCGGTATGATCGGACATGAGCCACCCATGACTTAGGAAATTACTGAAGTTCGACGAGATCGTCTGGCTCTGCGAAGTTCTTGGTATACAAGGTTTTCGGGTGTGGGCTGTTTTTGACAACGTTTAACTGGTAAAGACGACAGAGCCAGGATGCCAATGCGATCAGTCCGCCACCGCCAACAATGCCGATCCACCATGCCGCAAAGTACATCGTCGAAGACTTTGGCGAAGACAGCTTCATTTGAAAGTCATGGACAAACTCGGCTTCCTTATTTTCAAATCTCAAGAGGCCCGACGACTGCGGATAGGTCACTAAGATTTTTGCGTGAAGTGAAACGTCTTTTCCCGCCAAGGCTGCGTCGTCAGGTAGTTTCACTTTCGTCCAGATTGCGGTATCCCTATTACGATTGCCGCGCCCACCACTCCAGTTGCCCCATTGCTCTGTTGAGCACGAAGCGTCCACTTTGGTCATTGGGTGAATGCCGACTGGGTCGGTCATTTCAACTTCGATAATTCCCCTCCATTTCCCTTTCAGGCAATTCACCGAGTTTGGCCAGTTGAGTGTGACTTCGTCACCGGGGCCGGCAACAGGCGGCACCGCAAACGGGTGAGCCGTCCAACCGGATGCCATGCGAAACACTTCTGCTGCCGGTATCAGGCAAAGGCCGATGACGGAGAGACCGATCGCGATTAGTGGAACGATTCCCGTCGACCGAGGAATGGATTCCGGTATCACTGATTTCGGCTGCGAAACAACGGTGATCTTACCCTCTGCAACCTTCGTTTTGGCCTCCTCTAATCCGGCGTTAAGTTCAGAGTTTGGATTGACTCTCGCTAAATAAATATTGAAGAGCACGATCGGTATGGCCAATGCCACAAGTATCCATCCGACGACGGGAAGTGAAACTGACGTCAGTAAATGCAGGTTGACCAAGACGCCAAAGGTTATGGCGATTCCCAGGCAGATGGCCATCAGAACCGTCAGGCATCCAAACCCCAACGCTGATCCGCTGGCTTCCATGCAAGTTTGTAACGCACCGCAACTCGGGCACCGTTCTGTTCCCGGCTCTTCCGGAAGTTTGATTTTTGCGTTTTCAACGGCATTCTTTCTTGCGGCAAGCTTGTTCGGCCCGGAGCCATCGATTGACAGTTTCAATGGAAATCGAAAGACCGTTTCACACCATTCGCATGTGACTTCTTTAACGCACAGAAAATCTTCGCTGACCGATTCCGAGTCTTTTTTGGCCATCGTGTATTTCACTTTCGAAAGCTCATTGAAAAAGGATCTGGCGAAAAACGGAAAACCTGTAACCGCCACCATCTGGTTCGACCGCAAAATAGGTGCGGCGGATTTGCTTGACGGTACGGTTGCGGTAATCAAGCTCAAGCCGTGCCAGCTTGTTTTCGGTCTCTTTGGGATAGAAGTGAAAGATGATTGTGTCGGCGTTTACGTTGATGTTGGCTTTGGCAAACATCTGCACATCGGCAGAACGTCGTTCGCCTCCCTGCCATGTCATGTAGAGCCGTGCTTCTGCTGACCCTGTGTTAACATATCGGACCGTCGGCATTGGGTTCGTCAGATTCTTGAGATATGCGAGTCGACCATCCGGCAGAAGTGCCCCGACCTCAATCCCAAAAAAATCCAGCTGTTTTGCATATTCCTCTTGTGATGCGCGTTCGCCGAACTTGACAAACCAACGCTGCTCACGCGGAAAGCCGCCAGTCCCGTTGCCGAAACCGAGTGGCCTGCGTCCGGTCCCTTTGGCGCTGCCCACTTTCCCGACATCTTGGATACCACCCGTATCAAACTGCTGTTGAACTTGCCGCGTTCCGGCCTCCGACATTTGCACAACGGCGTCGACTGCCTCGGTAATCTCAACCTGATCCGCAACGGATTCGGCCGGGATCGCATCGCGCACTTCAGGCTCTGGTGAGTCGACCCTCAACGTTTCACCGGGCGTTCCATCCGCAAAACCGCCGGGTAACTCGACCAGTTCCACGGGAACCGCCTCGGGCGGTTTTGGTGGTCGAGTCGTGACCCAGACCGTGACCACGGTTCCGCAGGTCAAAAAAACGGCAAGAAATAATGAGATTGTCCAGGAACTTACCAGGTCATACAGAGTCTCGCGCATGACGGGGGTGGCTACCCGAACGGTTTTGGTCGACATGCGGCCTTCTTATGTATTTCAAGCGGAAAACAAGCTGCTGCTGAAGCCGAATTCCTATTTACTGCCCTGTTTCAGTGAGGTTCTATCATCTCGTTCGTCGTACGGTCGATTCTTCATATACCAGTCATACCATCGCTTTTTCGATTCGGCCTTCCATTTTTCGAGCTTCTCTTTTCGCTCGTCAGCCGATGATTCTTCGGTCAAGCCCATCTGCGTATCGTCGAGTGGATCAATCGGCAGCCCACAGCCATCAGGACGACGACTGAGAATACAGAGCGCTAGACTCGCTTCACGAACTATTGACGGATCAGCATCCGTCAGTCCCTGAATCAACAGCTTTGCTGCAGAAATATCGCCAGAACGCCCCAGCGCCCAAAAGGCAGTCCGTCGAACTTCGCCACGAGGGTCAGCCGCGAGTTTACGAAGCCGATCAGACTTGCCGATCAATTCCTCGGGGCGGTCCAATTGGACCGCCTCGACGACGGCCGCTTGAACATCAGCGACTTTCGCATCGGAAGATCGTTCTAACTCGATCAAAAGATTGTCGACCGGACCTAAAATTTTGCGTGCTGAAACGCTACCGTCCTCTTTGACTTTGACGGCCCCCAGCTGGTCCGGCAGGCCACGCCCCCCAGCTTGAAGTCCGCCTCCGACGAGCGTGACTTTCTTCTTGGGAGTAACAATCGTCGTTGTGGCCTTCGAAAGAAACATCAGTGCCATCGCCGTAGATGCCTGTGGTCCCCCGTGGTCCATCCAGCTTCCGTCAGGTGCTTGCCGAGGGAGCAACTCGTCGGCACCTTCATCGTACCAATCGTGACTACCGAACTTCACGACATCCAGGAGCGCTGCAACTCGTTCAATCGTATAAATGTGGTAGGCAAACCATCGTTCATGGTTCGGATTCCTTTCACCAAAATGTGAACCGATCCAGCGAATGCTTTCTTTGAGTGCCTTGTCGATGGCAGCCGGCTTGATTGAAGGGGGAGTCTTTACCGTTCGTTTTTGTACCGTCTGCTTTTCGTCGATAAATCGCTCCAAAACCCCGAATCTCCGCTTTGCATCGGCGGGACGAACATCGGGAACGATCTCCACGTCATCAAACAACATACGACGAATGATCAACAGGCTACTGGTTCCGGCAGCGGTCATCGTGTCGGTCGTTTTGTGATGTTCTGGATCGTTATAGAGCTTGCGATCAAACGGATGGTACACAAACCCGCCATCGTCCCTTTGTTTGTCGATATGCCACCGAGCCGCGCGTTCCCACACTTCCGTCGGAACATCAATTCCGGCTCGGGCCGCAGCCCAAAGTGCCATCAGAGAGTATTGCGTGATACTGGTATCTCCACAGTCCGGCTCAATTTGTCGATCGTAGAACCATGATCCGTTGGGCTGCTGCGATTGAATCAAATAGTTAACGATTGCTTCCATTTGGGGGCGATAGGCCTCAGCGTCGATGGCCTCCAGCACCATCAGATCGACGCCCGCTTCATAGTTATGATTCGAAGTGGGTCGATAGCGAGTGTTGCTTTCAATTTTTCGCGAGATTTCCGCAACGAGAAGGTCGATCTCGGGCGAATGTTTGTCGCCACCGGATTTCACATAAGCCAATGCGGCGATCGCACCGCTGCCCCCTGTAAAACGGCTTTGAAGTAGGAATTGTTGCGCCTTTAAGATCGCGGCGTCGATTTTCACCTTGTCAGCAGATTGAACAGGGCCACACAGCCACGAAATCAACAATACGAAAGCCACGCTCAATTGGCGGAGGCCGGTACCGAGTATTTGTCGCGACATGTGACCCTGCTCCCGTAAAAGGTGTTGATCCCCACTTTTACCCGAGTTGAGGTAATCATTTCCTCTTTTCGATCGCCTTTTTCACCGCTGTTCCCATATCTGCTGGGCTTTGGGCCACGATAACGCCTGCTGCTTCGAGTGCCGCCTGCTTTTCCGCTGCGGTCCCGCTCCCCCCCGAGATGATTGCCCCGGCATGTCCCATCCGTTTTCCAGGTGGTGCAGTCGCACCTGCGATGAATGCGGCCACCGGTTTCGTTACATGAGACTTGATATATTCTGCCGCTTGGATTTCGGCATTTCCACCAATTTCACCGATCATCAAAATCGATTCCGTTTTCGGATCGGCTTGGAACATCGCGAGCAATTCGATATACGTCGTGCCGATAATCGGATCGCCACCGATCCCGACGGCGGTTGTCTGCCCCATGCCAATATTTCCCAATTGCCATGATGCTTCGTACGTCAGTGTACCGCTCTTGCTGATCAAGCCGACCGAACCAATCTTGTGAATGTAACCTGGCATGATCCCGATTTTTGCCACACCTGGTGTGATGATTCCTGGACAGTTCGGCCCAATCAGTCGGCTGCTGCTCTTGACCATCGCACGTTTGACTCGTGCCATGTCGAGAACCGGAATCCCTTCTGTGATGCAAACGATCAAACCGATTCCTGCATCGGCTGCCTCAAGAATCGCGTCAGCAGCAAACGGAGGCGGAACGAAGATCAACGAGCAGTTGGCTCCGGTCTTTTTCACCGCTTGTTCGACTGTATTGAACACGGGAAACCCATCGATTTCGGTTCCCCCTTTACCGGGAGTACATCCACCGACGAAGACATCTTCGCCCGGTCGATGTTCCTTGGCGTAGGCCCGGCACTGTTGCGAATGAAACAGCCCGGACTTTCCTGTAATTCCCTGACAAATGATCTTCGTATTTTTATCGACAAGAATGCTCATAGTGTTTGTCGCCGGCCTTATTTGGATAATGAAAACGTGTATTGAGTTGGTTGAGTCGCTTTTTCATCTCTGGGCAAATCGATTGTTTTACGCCACCACTTTTTAGCGAGGTGCTGTCAGGCACCCAATGACTTCACAGCTTTCTGGGCTGCATCGGTCAAGTCGGTACCAACAATAATTGGCTTGCCGCTTTCAGCCAGCATTTTGCGAGCGAGTTCAACATTGGTTCCTTCCAACCGGACAACCAGAGGAACCTTGATCCCGATCTTGTCATAAGCGGTCAACAGGGCGGTCACGATCGTGTCGCACTTCATAATACCGCCGAAGATATTAACGAGAACCGCCTTGACGTTCGGGTCGGCCAGAATGATTCGGAAGGCTTCCGTAACCTGATCGACGTTCGCTCCACCACCGACGTCCAGGAAATTCGCCGGGAAACCGCCGTGGTACTTGATGATGTCCATGGTGCTCATGGCCAGCCCTGCACCATTCACGAGACAGCCGATGTTTCCATCCAGCTTCACGTAGCTGAGTCCTGAAGCTTGAGCTTGAACTTCCATTGGTTCTTCCTCGGACAGGTCTCGAAATGGAAGCAAGTCTTGATGTCGAAACATCGCGTTGTCATCGAACGAGACCTTCGCGTCACCGACAACCAGGTCGCCCTCGGCAGTCACGACCAGCGGGTTGATTTCAACCATGTTGCAATCGCGATCGATGAAGAACTTGCAAAGCTGAGCCAGCATCTTTTCAGCAGCTCGAATTGATGGTCCCTCTAACCCAAGTCGATACGCGATATTACGAGCTTGGAACGGCCGGAGTCCCGCTTCGACATCGAATGGCTCACGTAGAATTTTTTCAGGCGTCTTGTGGGCGACAACCTCAATGTCCATCCCACCCTCGGTTGACGCTATGAGAATCGGACCTCCCGACTCACGATCGACTACAACGCCCAGATAAAGTTCGCGAGCGATCTTCAGACCTTCTTCGATCAGCAACGCGCTGACCAGCTTGCCTTCAGGGCCGGTCTGGATTGTGACGAGTGTGCTTCCCAGCATTCGGGCAGCATTATCCTTCGCAGCATCAGCAGATTTAACCAGAACCACACCGCGTTGCTCGGGATGTTGCTTGAACGTTCCCTTGCCCCGTCCCCCGGCATGGATTTGCGATTTGACGACGGCAACTTCACCCCCAAGCGTTTTATAACCCTCGGCCGCTTCAGCAGCCGTCTTCGCCACCACATTTCGTGGGACTTTGACGCCTGCGGCGGATAGTAATTGCTTGGCTTGATACTCGTGAATCTTCATAATTTGTCCTGTGGATGCAACGACCAACATCTGCCCGCCAGCGAGCGAGTCGACGGGGTTTCCGTGGATGATAACTCAGTGCAGAAGATTGTTCCACAAGGCGCGATAGCGTCTACGTGATCCCGTATCAAACCAGCGAATTTCCCCTTAAAATTCCGGATTGACGGATTGTTTCCCGGTGACGATCCCGCATTGACACCCGAGATTGATTCAGTCGCCGGTCATCCTTGCTGGAATGCCGTTTGGCGAGTAGTTTAAATTTAACTCGATTTTCGCGGCGACTTCCCGGCGAATCTCTCACTTCTGGTATTCCTGAAAGCGCTCACCCATGTATCGCGTTTGTTTATTGGCCATCTGCTTGTGTTCCCTTCCCTCGTTTGCCGCTGATTGGAAGGCAAAAACGGCTCCGTTGATGACCAAATGGGCTACCGAAGTTTCGCCAGAAAATGCCCATCCGGAATATCCGCGACCGCAACTGGTACGCGATCACTGGCTGAATCTGAACGGCCTATGGGAATACGCCATCCAACCGAAAGGCAACGGAACGCCGAAAAAATGGGAAGCGGACAAAATCCTTGTCCCGTTTCCCGTCGAATCGGCATTGTCGGGCGTCATGAAGTTTGTCGGCCCGGACAACAAGCTGTGGTATCGCCGGACATTTACCGTTCCAGCGAAGGATGGAAAAATTAACCCTGCCTGGGCTGACAAGAACACTCTACTGCACTTCGGTGCCGTCGACTGGGAGACCACCGTCTGGTTGAACGGAAAAGAACTCGGTTCACATCAAGGGGGCTACGACCCATTCAGCTTTGATATTTCGTCGTTGATCAAGCTCGACGGAGCGAACGAATTGATTGTTTCTGTCTATGATCCAAGCGATGCTGGTTTTCAAGGTCGAGGAAAACAGGTTCAAAAACCGGGCGGAATTTTCTACACACCAACGACCGGGATCTGGCAGACGGTTTGGCTTGAGCCTGTTCCCAAAACCTATATTCGCAGTGTCTCGATTACACCCGATTTCGATCAAACCCAATTTGTGATCAAAGCTGATGTCGTCAATCCGCAACCGGGTTGGAAGCTTGGCATTTTCGTGAATTCCAAGGCCGCAGCCTGTGGGTTTTCCGGGAAAGCATGGCACACGGAACTCGATAAGCCATTTACTTTCACGTTCAAAAAAGAGGGTCAGTGCTTTTTTATAAATTACTGGACGCCCGATCGTCCACACCTGATCGATGTCAATGTCGCGCTCGTCGCCGATCCGGGGGCAGACCTGCAGGGCTTCGGTCAGGAATGGTTGTCAAATGAACCTCGAACCGAAACCAGGCCTGCTGTTCTGATGGCTGACCTTGTCAAATCGTATACGGCTTTGCGGAAAATCTCGCTTGGGAAAGACGAAAAAGGGATCACCCGAATCCTTCTGAATAACCAGCCCCTTTTTCAAGTCGGACCCCTCGATCAGGGGTTCTGGCCGGATGGACTTTATACGGCTCCGACTGATGCAGCCCTAAAGTTCGACATCGAGCAGACGAAGAATTACGGCTTCAACATGATTCGTAAACACGTCAAGGTTGAGCCGGCTCGATGGTATTACCACTGCGATAAGCTGGGAATGATCGTCTGGCAGGATATGCCCAGCGGCGACCAATCAGCGGAATGGGATCCGTTTGGAAAATTTGACAACAAAGAATTTGTCCGGTCGCCAGAATCGGCAGCCGACTATCGACGGGAATGGAAGTCGATCATTGATGCCCGTCGAAATCATCCTTGTATCGTGATGTGGGTTCCGTTCAACGAAGGTTGGGGACAGTCGGATACCGTTGCCGTGACCAAGTGGACCAAAGAGTACGATCCAACAAGATTGGTGAATTGCGCATCTGGCGGAAACGATTTCCCCGTGGGCGACGTGATCGACGTCCATCGCTACCCCGGGCCATTTGCTCCGGTTCCGACTGAGCAACGAGCTGCCGTTCTAGGCGAATTTGGTGGACTCGGCTTGCCGCTTGAAGGTCACACATGGCAAGGCAAGGAAAACTGGGGTTATCGCAGTTTTACGGACCAGAAATCGCTGACTGCTGCTTATGTCGACTTGTTTGAGCAATTGCATCCCATGATCGCCTCACCCGGCCTATCAGCGGCTGTATATACGCAAACCACGGACGTCGAGACCGAAGTCAACGGGCTGATGACATACGATCGCAAGGTCATGAAGGTGCCACAGGTTGTTGCTGCGGAAGTTCACGAAGCACTTCATCAACCTGCGCGGCATGCAAAGACTCTGGTTCCAACGTCGAAAACCGAGCCTCAGACGTGGAGTTACAAACTCGAAAAGCCGGTCGACGGCTGGGAAAAACCAGGCTTCGATGCCGCGTCCTGGAAATCGGCACCTGGAGGTTTTGGCGAAAAGTCGACACCCGGCTCTGTCGTTCGAACCGAATGGAAGTCGAACGACATTTGGCTTCGACGGACATTCGAATTAAAGTCGACGCCAACCGGCAAAATCCGCCTGATCATGCACCACGACGAAGATGCTGAGGTTTACATCAACGGCGTGCTGGCATCGAAAGCCGCGGGATTTTCGACGGATTATCAAACATTCCGTCTGACTCCCGAGAGCGCTGCGGCATTGAAAGCGGGCATCAACACGCTGGCTGTCCACTGCAAGCAAACGGGTGGAGGCCAATATATCGATGTGGGGATCGTGGAATTGGTTGAAGCCGTTGCGCCAGGATTTTGACTGTCTGCCACTGGCGGCCGCTTTGAGCCGCCAGTGTCTTCAAACAGCCCCCGTAGTGGGAAGATTTACCGGTTGTTCCGAAGTTCGTGACTGTACCAGTCTGTGAATGCGTACCGCAAAAGCAGGTCGTGCAATGAACGCTGTCAGAGCTTGTTCCGTCACCGAACAGACGTCGATAGATGGGGTATGGATGAATTTGAACTCGAACAGTTGCGGCGTAACCCCAATTGGGCAACCCTTCTGAACGTCTACCTGCGTCTTCACCAGCAGGAACGTAATCAGTCAAAAGAATTTGACGGATGGACTCCACGAGTCCACCAAGCGGGCGACATCCCCGTGACTGAATTGTCAGGAATCCACGGAAAACTCATCGCATTCGGATTTCTCAAATTCGATCTGGCCGGCCGCGACGGCGGAATCCGCTACCAGTTAACGCCGTTGGGACGACAAGGGATCAATGCATCGATTCCCGATGAAGAAGAAGCGACTGAGCTTGTCTTTACGGGCAAAGAAGAAGTTGTGGGTTCGTAGGCTGATCGCCTTTTCGACGTGGAAAATTCACGTTTTGTGCCACTGCATCGGAGTCTTGACGCAGTGCCTTCGCACTCTTTCGAAGAGCACTCAAGAACACTGCTTGACCGAAGGCGGTCAAGCAGTGGCACTCGAATTCGTCATTTAACAATTGCGAGAAACATAGACCCAATTAACTGAACAGTCCATTCTTCTGCATTAACTTTTGCGTTTCACGAAACGCTTCGGCAACCCACGCTTCAATCTGGTCCGGTTCCGGGCTGTATTCCAGTTCGATCGAAATCGACCCGTCGATGCCAAGCTTCGCAATTTCCTGCAAATAAGGATCAAACTGGACCACACCACGACCGGGCGGAAGATCACCGTGAACTTTGCCATCGCAATCGGAAATATGAACGTGAATCGCCTTTCCGCCGAGCTTACGAATTTCCTCGGCAGGAACATTCGCCAGCACAAGGTGTGACACATCGATATTGGCTCGCACCGCTTCGTGGTCTACATCGTCGATGAACCGCACCATGTTGTCCACGTTGTTTAACAGTGAAAGCGGGAACGGCTCCAGTTCGAGGGCAATTTTTAATCCCAGTTCCGCAGCGTAGTCACCCAACCGCTGACAGTTCTCAACGGCGAATCCCCACTGGTCTTCCGGTCTGATCACTTCGCGATTCCATATGTATTCCCCCAGCACAAGCAACACATTATTCGCCGAGAACTCATAGGCGAGATCCAGGTACTGTGCGACTCGGTCAACATGAAATCGTTGCACGCTCGGATTGAAGTCGATCAGTCCTGTCGCTACGCAACACAGCGAAACAATCGGCAAGCCAACTCGGTCACATTCCCGTCGAATCAACTGACGTTCACGGACATCTATGTCGAGCGGATCAGCAAAAATATCGATCGTATCGAATCCAAGTTTTTTCGTTTGTTCGATGCCCCAGGCCGTCTCACGTCCCGCTTGAGCCCACGCCGAATTGATCAGACCGAGTTTCATAAAAATGCTCACAAACATCGTGGAGGGAAATTCGAAACCGCGTAGTCGCCGAGGCTGAACGACGCTCTCAACCCGTTCAGTAGCTTCACACCGTTCACATAATAGAGTTCGACCACCATCCGGACAAACCAGGCCGTCATGACCAGAGGTTGTCGCAGCGATACACGATCGAATTGAAAAAAGGGGACATTCTACTTTTCAAATTAAACAAGGCATTTAACACAGACGGCGATTCGGGGGACACTGCGTTTTCGACAAGAAAGCGGCGTCCTCGAAGT
The DNA here is from genome assembly GCA_903834925.1 of uncultured Schlesneria sp. GTDB lineage: Bacteria > Planctomycetota > Planctomycetia > Planctomycetales > Planctomycetaceae > Schlesneria. Next base: position 2,005 of record CAILLA010000022.1, on the reverse strand, counting down.
CCCTCAAGCGACTGCCGTAGACCGGCATGGGAAGGACGATAGGTCGTTTTACTTTTCACGTATTCAAAAATAATCCCATCGAGTGATCCGAAACAAGTTCGACGACGTTACTATTCAAAAAGACCCGTTGTGATTGTCGTTAACTCGATGCATGAACGGTCGCGTCACGTAGGTACGGTCTGTTTTGAAGGGAGGGGGGCGGGAGTTCCAAATTCAAAATTGCCTGACGAAGCGAATTATTGAAGGCCGACAAATTGAATAATGGGCGCTGTCAGGAGTTCCGCGTTGATATGAAAAAAGGGGGCTGCAATTCGAACGAAGTTTTTCTATCTGTTGGCCCAGGCGGTCGCAAACTCGATCGCTACGTTTGCAATTGTCGTGATTCCGTTCGCGGTGATCGGGCAGTGGCCTTCACGGGAATTGCTCCTCTGGTCGTCCTTGGGCGGTGCCGTGTCGCCGTTCGCTTGGCGAGCATATCGTTCCGTCCGCGAGTTTCCAGACAGGGAGGCTGAAAAGGAAGACTGTTCCACGAGGTGATGAAAAGCATTAATTTGGTCCAAGCGAGACGCACAGTCCCGCGTTGTCTGAAACGTAATATGGCGAAGGCACAATAGACAAACCTTACGCGTTTGGTTCGGGGCACGGCATACTGGTTTATTCTTTTTTTATGAGATTGAAAATGAGTATTGAAAAACAAACGGCGAGCGAGAGACCGCTGTGTAACTCGTCCGGAAACGGCACGGGGGTCGGCGTAGCGCTTGGTGCGGCATTTGGAGCCGCGTTCGGAGCGTCATCGGGGAACATGGGTCAAAGCTTGGCTCTGTGTGTCGCATCAGGTGCAGCAATTGGAGCGATCTTCGATTTCGCACAACGCGGAAAATCAACACCGAAGAGGTCTGGTGGGTGACCGTACGGGCGAAACAGAAGGTAACATTCTACTTTATGGTTTATGGCTTTTCTTACCAAATGGTGCAAGAAAAGGCAGCAAATCAAATGGTCGATGACCGAAGGCGACGCGAGTGTCGGATATCACATACATCCAGGGTGATGCCACTTCTCCCCAGGCAAAAGGGGTGAAGATCGTCTGTCATATCTGTAACGACGTCGGCGGTTGGGGCAAAGGGTTCGTCCTCGCCATCTCCAAGCGGTGGGAGGAGCCAGAGGCCGAGTACCGCAAGTGGCATTCGGCGGGCAAAGACGGCGGGTTCGCCCTCGGGGCTGTGCAGTTCGTCCAGGTCGAGCCGTACATCTGGGTCGCCAACATGGTCGGCCAGCGCGGCATCAAACGGGGCAGTTCCGGGCCGCCCATCCGGTACGAGGCGGTGGCCCAGTGCCTCCAACAAGTCGGTGCCAAGGCGCAGGAGTTGGGGGCGTCGGTCCATATGCCGCGAATCGGGTGCGGTCTGGCTGGCGGCGAGTGGTCCGAGGTGGAACCGCTCATCCAGCGTCACTTGGTAAATATCGGCGTCGCGGTCTATGTATATGACTTCGAGTAGCGCGCCAGGCATAAAAAAATGCCTAATTACGATTCTTCGGTATGTTTCAGGACAACAGTTTAAGTTCCACAAAGACGGTGCTGTAACAAATGAAGCCGGACAAACAAGCAAACTGTCATATTTGGTGTATCTGAACGACGATTGCGAAGGCGGCGCAACTCGATTCCGCGAATCTTATGATGCAAATGGAAAGCTCAAACACAAAAAATTTATTGTATCTCCAGCCACCGGCACGGCGTTACTCTTTCGCCATGAAAGATGGCACGAGGGAGCAGCCGTCATTTCCGGCTCCAAGTACGTACTGCGATCCAACGTGTTTTACAGCGCAGAAAGCCGCGAAGGTGTGAAGCAAAAGGACTAGCCCAATTGGAGTGAACGACACTGATTGCGAATCCTGAGTGTTAAATAGCGTGCTTTGCGTAAGTGCGGTACCCAGGCTGGGTCTGAGATCGATTTCTCCAAAACTCGTCCATTGGTTTTGTGTCGCTGATTTCATCGGCGACGAGTTG
>CAILLA010000021.1 GCA_903834925.1 uncultured Schlesneria sp. | reverse complement strand
CGCACTACAATATGACAAATTCAAGCAGCAAGCGGCTGAGGAGGGCAAGGTGTTTACCTTCACGATTGGAGGCGAATACCTGGTCTTCCCCGTTCGTGGAAAAGAAGTGATCCCTTTCTGGTCGAGCCGTCGCCGTGTGGTGACGGTCCAGAAGTCGCATGCGCAATACCAGCGATACGAGATTACCGAAATGGGTCTCGACGAGTTTATCCAGTGGTTTCCAAAACTTGCAAAAGAAGGAATTCATATTGGCACAAATTGGAGTGGAAAACGGCTCGTAGGGTACGATGTTTCAACTCAAGACTTACAAGCGGGCATCGAATATTGGATGAACCGAGATCATGAAGAATAGTTGCTTACCGGAAAAACAAAGGGGACATTCTACTTTCTTGCGTGTTTTGACCGCTGTAACTGCGAAGACGAAAAAAGGACACCTTTTCGACTGGACGGCAAACAATCGGGACGACAAGACACCGTTAGAACTTTTTCTGGCCAGCCTGGCGGGCTGGGATGCCGTCTTGCGGTGTCGATTAATTGAAGGAAGATGATACTGTGATGGCACATACGCTCGAAGGAAAGGCTGTCTTATCGGGGCACTGATGGAAGAAGTTTTACCGCTGTAGATTGCGGCTGATGAACCCCTTACGGCATATTTGTGTCCAAACAGAGTTCATTCTGAATCCTTCCAGCTCACAAACGGCGTCCTGCAATGCTTCAGTTTCCTGACGAAGAAAAACGTTGCAAACAATTGCAATTGGCGCTTGGATCCCAATTCGATCTCGCAGAGCATGCGTATTCGTATTGGCTCACACGGCCGGAGAATTCGTATTTGCTTAATTCAAGCGAGACGCCTTGGCCAAGAACTGTGAATGTACCACGGAAAACGATACATCTTGCCATGACGATGAACGTGCAGATGTTGCGACTTTTTCGCTCCGCTGTAGAGATGTGCAGTCGCGGTGAATCACTCTCGGCCAACATTCTAACACGCAGCTTGTATGAAACGGTTCTCGCTTTGGATTTCATCTTGAGAAATGAAGTGGCCGTCTTCATAGGTCCGGTGATGCACAAAGAATGCGGATCGAAAATGGGAAAACAGAAGGAATTGGACGGCCTTCCGATGTTTCAGGTCAAACCGCTGTCCACGAAGAGCAGCGATACTCGGGTGATTCTCTCGCGGGATCAACGAACAAAGTTTTATATAGCACACGATTTTTTAGGTCGAAAGCGACACACTCGCTCTCTTGCAAGTATTCCTGAAATGAAAGCCATCTCGGATGAGCAAATTGCACAAGAAGTCCCCGGACTGGATGAATTAGTCCGGTCAAATGTTGGAGATAAATGGTACACGATACTCAAAGAGTCAAAGTCTTGGTCAGGTCTGAGCATTCGCGATCTAACGACAGTCCTCGGCTCGGTATTCGAAACCTGGCATGCGATTGTCTATCCGGTGCAATCCCGAATGAGCCACTCAGGAGATGCATTGCAACTCATTGGAGGTTTTTTGGACAATGACGACATCTATTGGAAGATGTTCTCCACCAACGAGGAAGTATCTGGTGTTTTGCTCGTCGCCACGGCACTTTTCATAGGCGGACTTCGCGTCGTTCAAGATTGCATTGATTTGGGTGAGGAGCATGAAAAGGTCATTGAAGAGTTGCACGCTGAAAACAAACGTCTTCGAGATGAAAGCAATAAAACAACGTAAGTTTTGCCTCTAACTTCCGTCAGGCACCGTCACTCCGGTTCTACCCCTTCACCCACCGGAGAAAAAAGAAGGACCCAAACGCAACGTGGAGAGAAATGAGAAACGCCGTTATTTCGGCCGATTGGTGTCTGACAATCGAGAAAAGCTGAAGCGTTGGTCGACTGATTGAAGCGAGACGGGTTTGCCCCGATGATCACCGGCAATTGCGAATTTGATCGAGTGGTCGCACAAGCAACTGCGGAAACGATTGCCCATTGGGTTCTGTGGAGCCTGCCCCGTTCTCGCGAGGGGGTAACTGGCCAATGTCTGTACTTCCACCATCAAATCGTTCAGGACCTTCTCGATGAGGCGCACCGTGTAATTTCCATCCCTTCATGATGGAAAGGTAGTCATCGCACGCCCATGTCTTTTCTCATGCAACGTATCAGAGTGTCTCTGTCTTTTGCCCAGATGTGAGCCCCGAGCTTTGATAAACCTTCGTTATCAACAATGGAAAAGACGTTGCTTCTGACAGTTTCATGTGCCTTTTGCGTTTCTTTCGATGCAAGCAGGTCCATGCGATAACTCAGCGCTTTCCATTTTGCACGCAGATCGGTGTCATTCCAGCTTCCGCCAAGAATCGCATCGTCGAAATCTGAAAGGCATTCGACGACTTGGGCATAGAGAGGCGTTCTCAAGTCAGCAACCCTCTTGCTGGTTTCGCGCGACCAAGTGAAGAACTGGGTTATCGCAACACCCACGACACCGCCGAGCAAGACCGCCGGTAATTGCGACGAGAACCCAGCAGATGTGAGATTCACGATTTGCTCTAAACATGTCGACAAGAATCCGTTGATTTCGGCAAATATGAGATTCACGATTAACTCCAATTGGTTGATTCACGTTCTCAGTGTCCTCAACGTCGGAAACGCAGTACAGGTTCAGAACTTAAACAGATTTTTAGATTGTTGTTCCGCGAACGCAATTCACTTCGCCGCGACATCACCAGTCATCCGGCCTGTCGAGGGTTCGATCCGCCATTGGGGACCAATGCCATCGACAGGGATTTGAAAAGGCTGCGGGATGCGATCGGAATGCATCCGGGGCTTACCTTTGTCTCAAAGGAAGTCAGACCATCGGAGGATTAGCGTCGCCGATATCTGCGAACCTTTGGCCCACCGAGGTTTTTACTTTTGCAGTCACGGCAATGCCGAGCAACGCCAGATTTGGCGCTGGACGAGCTAAACACGGCAATCGGCAAATCGCGGTCACATTTGGGACAACGTTTATAATCGCCGGTCTTTAATCCTTCTTCGACCGCTGCTGATTTTGCCGCAACTTTCGAAATCAATTTGTGCGGGGGTTCGCCGTTGAAAATTGTGTCTAATCGGCTTCGTAGAAGAGTGTCAATGGTTCCAACCGGATTCTTTCCGAGATTAAATTTGTTGAGACGTATCATGCGAACGCCAAAGCTCTCCAGAGTTTTTTCACGCTCAAGGTCGGCACCGGTAAGATACGACTTCCACGTTGATGAATTGATCTGATTTTTAGGAATCCCTCGCTCAAAATGAAACTCAAATCCGTCATATTCAATGACGAGTTGGTGAACGCGATCCCCGTCAGTTACCCTGACCAGAAAATCGACCCTATAATCGGGATGACGATAAGATGGATCGAGTTGCCGGAGATATTTGCCAAGCTCGAATTGGGCCACGATTTCGCAACATTCGCCGAATTCCTGAATGACCGGAACTTGAGTAAGCCAATGAAGTACCTTGCGCTCCATAGGCGATGACGGATCAATCTCGGAAGCCGCCGGTAATGACTGGGCGCGTTCAAGTTCATTACGGTAATGAAAGAGCGCGGTTTTCAAGGCCGATGCATATTCATCAATCGGCTTGGAATGAAAAAAGATGATCTTTTCTTGCCCGCGCGATAGGCCGACGTTCAGTCGCTGCAATCGCAAGTTGTGGTCAACTTCCTCCGCATCGTCCTTGTCGAGTAACTTTGGAAACACATACATCAATCGATCTTTTTCCTTAGTTGCGACAAGTGAGTACAAGATAATCTCACGCTCTTCGCCTTGGCAAGAGTCGAATGTCATCACTTTCAGGCGAAGTCTGCCGTACATTTCCTCGGATCGTGGGTGGTCATGAATGAGGCTGGCGATATAAGCCTGCTGTTCCGTATGAGGCGTGATTACGCCAATGGACGGCACTTGGTTACTGCTTAAAAGCTCTTCGATGCACTTGATGATTTGTTTAGCCTCTGGTTCGTTGACGTTGCGCTTGTCTAACAGGCCGTCATGGTCAACCGGATGAAACTCGATCACGTCGTCAAGTGGCTTACCGCGAATTTTCATGACCTGGAGGCTGTTTCCGTAAAAATATTTGGAGGAAAAGCCAATCATTTCCGGGTACGAGCGAAAGTGCTTTTTGAGCTGAATATCGAAGTTGGAAATTGGTTCGATAAAGTCGAGCACACTGTGCCTAATGTCGAACAATTCGACACGTGTTTGCACTTCTGAGCCTGCTTTAGGGTAGTCGTGAGCGAATGCTTTACGCAAATCCCGCATGTATGACTCGTTAACCTCGCGCGACGCGTTTGTGGTTTTTACGTTTCCGAATTGATGGCGGTCACCGAGAACCACAACTTTTTTCGCACGCAGAATGGCCGGAAGAGCCTGTGCAATTGAAACCTGGGAGGCTTCGTCGATGACGACAAGATCAAAAATCTCGCGTTCAAGCGGAATGAATTCGGCGTAGTCGCGGAGGCCCGCGATGATGCAAGGAAAAGCCTTTTGGAGGTCTCCGAATTTATCAATGGGAAATCTCTTTCTTTCTCGGATGATTTTACCGAGAATGGAAGCGTCTGACTTTCGAGTGTTGTAATACTCCAATAACTGCTGGTCGATTCTGTCCGCAAGAACCTGGGTATTCAAACTTTCAATTTTTGTTTTTGATCCTAAATAATCGATCTCCGGCGCACTCTCGAATTGGCGTCTCATTTGTGCCTCGCGCAGCTTGAGAGCTGCAAGTTGGTCCACCAATCTCAGCGATCCAGACTCGGAGTTAACCAGGGCGGTGTAGAAATCAGACATTGCCGGAGCAAAAAGTGGAAGGGAATAATCGATTGCGTCTTTAAGCTGGGCTACGGCGTCCCGAACACGCGGTGGTATTGTGAACTGAATGTTCGGTCCAGCGATACCAGCCAGCACGGCTGCGACACCTGTAACGTAGTGATCCCCCAAGCCCGCTTTCGTCAAGCGATCTTGAATATTCTGGAAGTGTGATCTCAGCGTCTTAAGCCGGAGAAGTTCTGCGTCGGGACGATCACAGAAGATTCCGCATTCATCGCGAAGACGTCGCGCAATTGCCCGGAGAGTCTTGCCCGCCAGTAGAAACCGGATTATTGGGAGTCTTGCGTCTTCTACGTCATCAATTGCGACACCGAGGATTCGCAGCTTGTCGGGCGTAAAGGACTGAATTCCTCCTAAGTCCGTCGAGCCAAATCCAATTCCCGCCAAGGCGGCGGCAATGCGATGAACGAATGGGAGTTGTTCGGGGCGCGAGCCTGGGTGGCAAAGCAGTGGCAGAAGATTTGCATTTAGGCGCACATAACCTGCGAGTTCTCCATAATCTTCGACAAGACCTAATAACCGCTGATCTTCAAGAATAGATTTAGCTTCAGGAAATTGCCGGAATAGCTCTGTCTCTTCCTGTTGGATTGCGGCGATGGTTGCAATATCTATGCTTTCGTACGCTTTGGCTGTTCCTTCCAATCCCATAAGAACCGATTTCCGTTCTTGGATTAGGGCAGCGTCGCGCTCGCTACGGTGCTGTTTCATCTGCCGGTGATTAATATTTAACCTATCAATCGTACTTTTCTTGAGAAGTTCGGCATAGTTTGAATCCCCTTTTCCGAGCCGCAATATAGGATTTATAAAATCTTCGGATGGCCGTACTTTTGCTAAGACTTGATTCAGCTTATCTTCGACAACATCTAGTGCCTCTTTTTTGTCGGAGAGAACTAGCAAGCTTTTGCCTGACAGTATGGCGTTGAAGGCAATGGCCGTGATGGTGTGAGATTTGCCGGTTCCAGGAGGTCCTTCGACGGCAATGAATCTCGCGTCAGAGTGGTTTATGGCGGAGAGGATTTTTCTCTGTTCCTCAACTAATGGCAGCGGACTATCGAAAATGAGTCGCTGCGGCATGGGCATGTCATCCCAGGCAGCATCAACGTCAGAACGGACCGAAATGGGGTTGGTAAGCAGAAAATCATTGATTAGAGACTGAAAGAAATCAAGAACGTCGCCACCAGCTTCAATTCCGCTCAGTAACGCCTCATAATCATTGATCATCGCTTCATCAGAACGATCAAAAAGTGAAAACGACAAATGATTGTTTGCGACAACGAGAACGCTTGTTACCTTCTGTTCGCGTGGTTGCCTTAGATCAATAGCTGCTCTCAGATTGAAGCCAGCCAAGATTTCGTCCAACAATAACTGTGCAACTGCGATTGGGGATTGATCCGGGTTAAGATAGAAAATGCGGTCACGAATTACTGATGGGATAGTGGCCCTTCCCTCAGCGCGAGCTACCTCTTGCGCTACGTAATCCATTGCGCGTTTATTCACATACATGCGAGGCTCTGATGAAACCTCGAACCCTTTTTCCGTGCGTTCTGCGGTAAAGGGGATATAAAATATTGGGTAGGTGTGTCCAGAGTGGTGAATCTCACCGATATGTAGATAGAATTCGACATTTTCGATTAGCCGCGATGACCGGACTAAATCCGATAGATCGGTATAAAGGTCCGCCGCAGCGAAAGTCGAGAAGAATTCAGCTAGTTCAGAATGGACAAGACTTAAATCAAGCTGGTCACTTAGAACGCTTTGCAAAGGCAATGAATTCTGTTCGACGAGCAATGAGGAAAAGGCCGCACTTGAGGCGGTCTCGATGCCATTGCAGAGCCTTGCGGACAGTTGGCCTTCAAATTCATGCATCGTCTCTACTGGCTTGGTTTCTGTCCGAGAGAAAAAATCATCTAGTCGGTCAAGCAACGGCGAGATAACCCGGCGGGCTAGATTTGCGCGAACTTCTTCAATAAATGTCTCGAACGCTGATTCAGGATCACCGGCTTGACTAACCGCGATTCGCTGCGCCGTTTCAATCGATTTTGTGGCCACTGCTTTCAAGTCTTCTGTGGTGATTTTAGAAACCTGAGTTGCAATCGCTTGAGAAACCGCCTTTGGTAGGCCTGAGCGCCATGTTCCACGCGTAATTGTGAACGAAAGACCTAATTCAATGGGGCGATTTAGATCGTTCCAGAGTTTTTGCTCAAAGCCGGGAAACTTGCGAAGTGACACACCAATGAGCCGTCCTTTGGTGTCAGATGTTTCGATCCGGCGCTTGGGTAGTTGCTGCCTCTTGAAATCAGTTGATAGGAACTCGGCATAGTACTGCGCCAGCCGCTTAAAAAAACCACTGAGTTGCATTCCAGGTTTGAGGTCTTCGAGCTTCGCCATTTTCTAGTGGTGCTCCCGCTGTTTCATATTCTTTGACACCGCTTTGTTGCATGGATCGGTTCCTGAAATTAATAAATAACGCCAGCCTTGCGAGGTTCTTTCTGCCCGGATGTCGTGACCTTGCACCCGCAAGGCAGCCACAATGCGGGAAATCGTTGGGATTGAAACGCCGACGGTTTCGGCCAGGGCCGGTGTGGAATACTTGCCGGTCCCGATCAGTCGAAGCACGGTTTCAAGCCGCTGGTGAATTTCAAGGGTCTGCTGGTAACGCATGGGTGTGTCTCCATCCTCTGCATGCTTGTCTATCCGGTGGTGATAGACATGTCAAGCGATTGAGTTTAACCGCCACGTGCCACGTTTTAATCAGCCGTATCACTGGCTGTGTTGATGGTGGCGTCGTGGCTGCTGTCGCGATGGATTGGCGACAGGTTTTCCATACGTCGCTGGGATGGCGACGTATCGTGATTGACGATTTACGGAGAATCGGCAATCGCCACGAATGGGTGCAGGCGTCGAGGCTAAATTCGGGCTTTGAGCGGAGGCGAAAAGTGCGAATTTCCCCGGGAAACCCGGCCTGGGCTGTGCACAGGGAAGACGCCTG
>CAILLA010000020.1 GCA_903834925.1 uncultured Schlesneria sp. | reverse complement strand
GAACAATGCTCATCACGCGGAGCGATGATGGCTACTTTGGTCTGAGGCGAAGCCTCTCTGGAGTCTTCGGAGACGCAGTGTCTTCGCTTTTTTTCGGGGCAATCGAAGAGCACTGGGTGACCGAAGACGGTCATCCAGTGGCACCCTAATCTTTAGCTTTGACAAGGCATTATTTCGATGTTTTGACTTCGAAGATCAGGCCATCAGGCTCTTCTCGCTTTCCTGGCGCGACCTTGATACGGAGCTCCAGATTGTCTCCGTAAAACTGCTGACGAAAGTTTTTCGTTCCCCCTTCTCCCCGGTGCCGGATTCCTTTTTCCGTGAGGATCTGATGTGCTTCCTGGCGAGTCTTGCCGACAAGGTACTGGAACTTGATACTGTCCTAACTTTGTGTTGGTCGGGGGGCTTGCCGATGTCATTTGTCATCCCCGCGTGACCCGGTTTCCATTCGCTGGAATTCATATTCTCGCTGTTCATCCTCGACCTGCTGCCGCCTTTTTTCTCGTCGGTTTTGGATTGGTATCGCGACCAGCATGTACGCCAATAACGGTTCAACGCCAAATCTAATGCAGCCAACATTGGTCGCCCCCTTTTTTGTATCTATTAAATAGTCGATTTCGCCTTGAAACGAAGGACAATGAGATCATCAATGCTTACATTAGGTCATGATGCTCCGCACAATGATGTCGTCGGGAACATCATCATAGGCATGCTTTCCGTGAACTTCATCACAAAACACGAAAGAAATGGGGCATCGATTGAGATCTCGATTCTCACTTGTTTTTGGTGAAATGGTGTGGTCAAGTTTTTTTGACGCTCACGAAGTCGGGTCAGCGATCAAAGTCAGCGGAACGACAAAAGTGGTGTCTAAACGGACTCCGGAATAACCAATCGAGAAACGAAGAACGCGTATGCGAATTTACCTGCACAGCATCGTCGTGTTGATTTTGATTTTACTGTTACTATCTCTTTGGCAGATTCCATTAAATTACTATATTCTAGCAGTGGCGGTTCTGATTAGCATGCCCTCAGATCTAAGCGCCGTCGAAAGTGGTTTTCGCCGCGTCGGAAAGGCTCAAGGACTGCTGATATGGTTCGAATTCGTCGGCCAATTGATTTTTGTCTGTCTGATTTGGGTTGTGCTGGGGATAACCCTGAGTGGAATTTGGAAACACTTGTGAAACAACGGGGCGTCTAGCAATACCGCAACAACGAATTCGTTCTAAGGAAAGAAGACAAGAGTTTTTGACCACGAATCGCACGAATCTTACGAATAAGAGGTGAGATAAATCCAAAGTCCCAACGGGACGGCTCGAAAGTGAACCCCCAAACAAACCGCCGAATTCAATGTGGTCCGAATTCAGTTTTCTAGTGGCAGAGCGGCGACACTGCTTGGTTACTCGGCTTCGCCAGCGGCAAAAGCCGCTTCAACGGACACAGAAAATCCCGGAAGCAAGGTTGATGTTGCCGTTTGATCAGTTTTGAATTCACCAGAAACTCGGTAGGCATCCCCGGCCAATTCCATCACGGTGATCGTGCGAAGTTCAGGATCGACAATCCAGTATTCCGCAATCCCCGCGCGTGCATATTCCAGTCGCTTCACATCCAGATCCCGTTCCCGATTTTGCGGACCTGGACTGACGACTTCCATCACCAGATCGGCGCCCTCTGGCTGGGCTCGGTTACCCGCTTTTGCCAACCGTTGCAATCGGTCAGGTCGCAGGAACAAGACGTCTGGTTCGCGCATTTGTCCTGCCCACAGCCGAATGGGAAGCGGTGCGCGCATTACCTTCCCCAAGCCGCGTTCCCGCACAAACGATCGAAGCAGGTCATACAGAAACTCGACGATCAATTCGTGGAAGTAGGTCGGCATGGGAAGAATCTCCAGGCAACCGTCGTTCAGTTCCAGCATGTGGTTCGTCGGCAGTGCCAGATACGCCGTTTCCGTCCAAGTTCCCTGGATCGGATACAGCGTCGCAATCTCCCAGGCTGGTTCACCCCGTACTGATCGGCGGTGAGAATCCGTCGTGTTGTCGACTGTCGCACTCATGCCATTTCACCTCATTGATCCGGTCCCAAATCGGGAACATTTTTCGATATTAACACGATCGAATGACCATCAACAACGATTCAACGAAATAACTTGGGACACTCGAGTTCCGTAATGCTAGGACTTTCGAATCCGTTGAGATTTCGATTCAAACTTGTTTCTGGTGAAATGGTGAGGCCGAGGCTTTGACTGACGCTCACGAAGTCGACTCAGCCATCGAATTCAGCGGAACGACGATTGTGTTGTGAGCCATGGAAGCCTCTTCCATTTTGAAATCTGGGTACAAGGATCGGAATTTGGACAATCCATTTGGGTTTTGCGAGTTGAGCGACGAAAGCCGCGAATTGTTGGAATTCAAAAAGTGCCTGATTGAATGTCTCCAGCGACATCGGGGCTTCGCTGATATTCCGAGTGAGAATGTTCCCTTAGAGTTTAGAAACGGTCTTTTGGGAACGAGCGAGAACGAATCTCAATCGTATGGATTGGAAGTGCCCTATTTGGCTTGTTACGACGAAGAATCATTTTTGACGCTTCAAGCCGAGGTGCTTAGCAATTTTCCGGATTGGAATATTCAATGGGCACCAGCGTGTTCCCGGATCTACGTCGATCGTGTCATCACGGATGAAGGGGAACTCGTATCCAACCTCAGCGAATATGTTCGTCAGCTCAAAGAGTCTGAACGTGTGCGCCGCGAAAAATCATCAGGCGTCTTATACCGACAGTTGGTATGGTTACAGCCGCAAATTCCGGAAATGCTGGCGCAACTTTCTGACGCACGACGATTCGTCGTCGCTGCGGTGGTTGACCGCGTCCCCCGAAAATCGCAATTTCTCGGGGTCTGGATATTGAGCAAGAACGACATTGATCAGATTCCATACGCACAGACCCAAAATTCGGAAGCGAGGAAATTTGGCTCGTTCCCGATTAACGAGAAGTCTGAAGTGTTTCGAAAATGGCGGACAGTTGTGGGTGGGGAAGAACTACAACTGTATGATCTGCCCTATTGCCTCTACTGTTGGGGAATCCCTAAAGATGAGGCACAAACCCCGATCGAGATTGTGGACCCGTCAACCAACAAAACGACGAATTACAAAATCCGGGCAGAAGAAATCATCCGTGACGCTGACATCCCTGACGTGCCCATTCGTTAAGTGAGTTGTTTGCGAACCCGGTCCCCGTTGCTGCTTACCGATTGAAACAAGACAAGAGTTTCTGACCACGAATCACCCGAATCTTCCGAATAAGAGGAGACCTAAATCCAAACTCCCAACGGGACGGCCTGAAAACGAACCCCAAACAAACCTCCGAATTCAATGCGGTCCAAATTCTGCTCGTGTCACCCCATTGGGCAACGCCGGGAATTTTCAAAACGGTACTGAATGACGTGCCACTGCATCGGAGTCTTCTCCGACACATTGCTCTTCGCAATTTTCGCTGGCTTCAAAGAGCACTGAGTGACCGAAGGCGGTCATTCAGTGGCACAAGATTTGGTTCGAACCCTGGTTTTCCTGAAGAAAAATCCTGGAATCGTCGATTGGGCTTTGCTGTTTTCGGGTTTGCCGTAACCCAGGCAGATGGCTGGGCTGACATCGGGTTGTCGCGTTGCGAAGTAAGAGTACAAAGGATAAATACCGTTGCCAAGTTGAATGAAAGTCTTTGATCTTATTCGTCAGATTCATACGATTCGTCCCATAATGATGAGATGAGCGGTGATCCGTCGCTGCGGGACACTCATCATGGAAGTGCAATGGCCGTCAGCGGGTCTTCCAACGAGAGTGTCACTTCGGAAAATAGGCCCGCCCGCGCGATTTTTCCACGAGATCGCGCCATTTGGCTGAACCGTCGTCCGGGACCAGGCGGGTGTTGACCCCTTTCTCGAAGTACGGCATCTGGCCCGCGTTGGCGCATGTGAGCATGAAGTTGACGGTCCCGTTACTGGCGACGTACATCGTTCGACCGTCGGGCCATGTTGTTTCCAGCAGGCGTTGTGGTTCCGGCCGCGAGACGGGTTTGGCAACCTCGTACTTTTTCAGAACGTCGCGGTTCAACTCGAAACCAACACCAGGAGCGTCTGAGACGGCAGCCGTGCCGTTTTCAACGACGATGGGGGCGGTGAGTGTTGACGCGACAAAGAGCTGGTGGCAATTCACCGCCGGCCATTTTGCCCATTCCAATGCTCCGCCGAATTGCAATGAATGCGCTGCGGTGATCGATGATCCGACCAACTGCAGCCAGAATGGCTTTCGCGACATGGCGCAGACGGCTGCAGTCTGCATCAGCATTGTTGCTCCGCCACCGACAACAAAACCATCACAGGCGTCCTTGGTCAGCATTTCCCAGGGATCGGGATTCCCATAGTGCAGGGCGACTTTGGCTTTCACCGCCTCCTTGACCCGATGATTGCCTTCCAGATCCGACTGAGGCAGTGGTCCTTCCCAGATGTCGACCTGGGGAATGTTGTCAAATTCAAGAAGGATCGGAATGGCCTGCTCGGCGGTACGGAGCGTATCGTTGAAATCCATGTCGATCTTGAACGACTCGGGCACAACCTTGATGGCGAGTTCGATTTGCTTCCAAAGATCAAACCACGGTCGTCCCTTCGTCTTCAGCGACAGATAGCCAGATTTGTAAGCGAGAGCGCATTCACTGGCGAGATCCTCCGGTGAAAGGTCGATGTTCCACCACGAAAGTGGCGTGCGAGCGTGTTGCTTTTTCCCCAGCAAGGCGTGGATGGGAAGATCGAGCGTGCGAGCAACAGCATCAAACAGAGCCGACTGCAAACCGGCGCCGAGAGAATCGTCCCACATCAACTCGGCCGCATTCTTCCCCTGGCAGCGAGCAACGGACTGGTCATTGGTTGCTCCCCACGTATAGAACAACATGGTCTCGCCAAACCCGGTTTTCCCGGATTTCAGGGTGACTTCGCAGATTTCCAGGTACTGCCAATGCGGGATTTCCCGCGCCATCGCCCGAGCGGGGATGTCGCGGAACGGAAGTTGAATCGTCGTGCGGTCAATCTTTTCGACGGTCAACCATGACGACGAGACGGCCGCAGGAAGATCGGGAGCCGACCAATGTCCAAGCATCCCCGCTGCGGTTGCGGTCGCCCCCCATCTCAGCAAGTCTCGACGGCTCAGGCGTGGATTGAAAGAGGCGTTACTTCGTTGCGTCATTCCCATGGTTCCCGATATTTCTTGCAATTCGATTTCGGAGTTGACCAGAGGGGAGGCACCTCAGGTGAGCCCTGATTCTAATCTCAGAGTGGCATTACGTGCCATAATGAACAAGACACTGATTGTCGGTCCCAACGTTTGAAATACTTGTGTTTTGTCTTTTGACACATCGATTGTAGGTGTTTAATGTTATGTCATTTACTTATGTCGCGTGTTGACGTTTCTGTTCGTTTACCCTGAAGCCAGTGGTGCAGGCGGATCGGGGCGTTAAACTGATCTCTTCAAACGTCGTTTGGACGGCAAGCGGAGCGAAGACATCTGTCTTGGTTTCATTCATGAATCGACTGTATCCAAGAAGTGCTTGAAGAGTCTGAACGATTCAACGCAAGCCCGAATCGATGTCAATTTGTTTTACCCCGAATCGATTAAAAGATTGGACAGACAACACTTGTTGAAAACCGAAAACCGGATTCAAAGGAGCGGGGCTGATGGATAGGATTCGTAAACGGATTTGTAAATTGTACTCTTCAGGGATCGTTTACCGGCCATCAAAACTAGAAGTCGAACATGGCTGCAGATGAATTAAAAAACTCTCAGGGTCTGCCGAACCAGTGAAGGATTTGTTCAAACGGCTGGAAGGGCGATGGAAAGTCGCGAGTACCGAGGTTTCTGGGCGGAAAATCGAATCCGACGAAGAATGGAGTTTCGACAACGGAAATTACACGTGGAGCGATTCCAAGCGAAAGCTTCGCGGCTACGCTTCGATCAACTACACGTGGGACCCTCATCAAATCTACTTTCACCACGAGCACTCGTCCGTCACCGGACCGATCGAGACTGGCGATGTGCGCAACTGGGATTCGGGGATTTACAAGCTGTCCGACGACGGTGAGACGCTCAAGGTTTGTCTTGGACAGCTTCCCTCGAAAGAGTTTGCGACGACGAAAGAGGATAAACGGCGGCTTTACGTTCTAAAGCGAGTGAAAGCGGATGCGCCGGCCAAGTGATCTTGATCCCCTCGGTCACCCCGCGGATTATTCGAGACGAAGACCATCTGCGGCGAGTGATCCATTACATCGGTCTTCGTAGCATGGGCTTCAGCCCGTGCGCCCAATGAATTGCCCTTCAAAGAATCCCCAAATCAAGACACCATGCCATTCTTATAAGTAACTCGCCCAACTTCATGAAGAATTGCCCGGGCTGAAGCCCATGCTACGAGCCCGGTCGGATGACCGCGTCGAATTTCAAACGAATGGTAACCTCGACATCGTTTTACACCCGGCTTGATTCATCGCCCACAGGCCATCAAATGAGCCCTCGTTATCCCTCATCAGATCCTGTTAGGCGTGCCCGTGATTCGATAGCATGTCGTGAAGCGTCTATTCGGAAAATTCCCTGACACAAGAGAGCGCACCATGTCCCGTATGACCCTTGCCGGTTGCCTGATGGCAGTTTGCCTGTTCGTTTCCAGCCTGACCGCTCAGGAAAAGCCTGCGGACAACCCCGCAGCCAGGAAGCTCGACCGCGACATCCCGAGGCACAAGGAATTCCTCAAACGAATTGAGCAAAACCAGGGAGTAGGCGACGTCATCTTTCTGGGCGATTCCATCACTCACGGTTGGGAAGGTCAAAAAGCCTGGCAGGAGTATTTCGGTGAGTTCAAGCCGGTGAACCTCGGTATCGGCGGCGACCAGACAGGTCACGTTCTCTGGCGCATTACCGACGGACATGAACTGGACAACCTCAAGCCCAAGGCAGCGGTCATTATGATCGGCACCAACAACATTGGTGGTCATACCGCCCCGCAGATCGCCGGCGGCATCGCGGACATCGTCGAGGAACTGAAGCGTCAGAAGCCGGGGATTAAGGTTCTGGTACTGGGGGTCTTCCCTCGCGGCGGCGCAAGCGATGCCGAGCGGAGCCTGGAACAGATCGCCGATGGGATCAAGCCAATCAATGAGGAACTGAAAAAGGACAAGCCGGATCTCAAAGTCTTGAACTCAGCGATCCGGAAATTGGAACAAAATCGGGGAACGATTCCGGCAGGCCAACTGAACAAGAAGGTTGCCGAGATCAATGCCATTATCGCCAAGTTGGACGACGGCAAGAGCGTGTTCTACAAGGACATCGGCCATGAGTTTCTCGACCAGAACGGCGGTCTGTCAGGCGAAATCATGCCGGACTACCTGCACCTCAGCGGCAAGGGCTACGACACCTGGGGCAAGGCGATCAAGACCGATCTTGAGAAGCTCACCAAGTAGGTCGAGGTCCCCAAGGCGACGTGTAGACGGCGATTTGGACTGCCATCCGAACCGCCGTGACACGATGCATGCAGAGTCGCAAGAGATCGAGAGCCGCACATGATTCGCAAGATCAACGTCGAGAACTATAAATCCCTTCCAAAGCTTTGCCTTGAACTCGGCCGGGTCACCGTCTTGATCGGTGCCAATGGCAGTGGCAAGAGCAACATTTTGGAGGCGATCGCATTTGCTTCGGCAGCAGCACAGAACAAGTTGGACAATGAGTTCCTGATCTCCAGGGGCATCAGAGTCACCGAAACACAGTTCATGCGCTCGGCGTTCGATAAATCTCTCGCGAAGCAGCATGAATCGAAGATCTCTTATCTGAAAGATGATACATCGATCGAGACAGTACACGCGCAAGGTAACGCCATCAAAATTAATGTTGAAGGAGATGACGAAGTCGGTTTTGGATGCGAACTCTATCCGGATGAGAAGACGTCCTATCCGCAATGGAGGCAGTCCGTACCAATTCAAATTAAAGAATTGCTTGAATCCTGGATAGAAGCGAGTTTGCCGGGGAAGACTAAGGTCACTCCAAGGCTAATAGAGCATTTTATCTCGCTGATGTGGCATGATATCCGCACAGGGCCAGCAGGTTCGCTTCCAGGCTTTTTGGTCTATTCACCAGAGAACTCTGCACTGCGCACATTTCAAGCGGAAGGCCAGATTCTTCCGCTAGGTATCAAAGGAGAGGGCTTGTTCGCTCACTTGAAAGGCCTTGACTCCGAGCACAATAGGGAACGGCTGGAGAACATTCGCAAGAGGCTGAAGCTGATCGAGTGGTTCGAGAGCTTTGTCATTCCTGAGAACCTGAGCCCAGGCGAACGGGTGATCAAGATCCAGGATCAATTTATCCCAGGTGGGGTACTCTTCGACCAGCGAAGTGCGAATGAGGGGTTTCTGTTCCTTCTCTTTTATATGACTCTTTTCATCAGTCCGGAAACACCGAGCTTCTTTTCAATCGACAATATCGACAATTCCCTCAATCCAAAGATTTGCACAGAACTTGTGCGTCAGATCTATGCTCTCGCGAGTGAATATGACAAACAGGTCATTTTAACGACCCACAATCCCGCAGTCCTGGATGGACTTGATCTCAACGACGAGAACCAGCGTCTTGTGGTGGTGGATCGTGACAAAAAAGGGCACACTCGGGTTCGTCGCGTTGATCCACCGAAGCCGGCCGCCGGGAAGCAGCCGATCAGTCTCTCGGAGGCTTTCATGAGGGGTTACATCGGCGGTCTCCCCAAGAATTTCTGACCAAGTGAGAGGTGATCCATGCCAAAGTTCGGAGTCATCGCCGAAGGTCCCACCGACCAGACAGTCATTGAAAACATCCTGTTGGGGTATTTTGAGGGGAGCGAAGACGATACCGTCGTTGAATTTGTCCGGCCATCCCGCCCGTTGGGCGAAGATCCAGGCGGCTGGGGTCTGGTATTCAAGGGCATCGAAAGGAACGATCACGAAGGAGCACTTCAGTTCAACGACTTCCTGATAATCCACATTGATACCGACGTGCAGGAAGAAGGCGGGTTCGATGTCCCCAGACGCGAAAACGGAGTTGAGCTGGAACTTCCGGATCGTATTGATCGGGTCATTGCCAGGCTTAAGCGGGAAATGACAGCGGAATTTCTTGCAGAAAATGGGCACAGGGTCATCTTCGCGATTGCCGTTGATTCGATCGAATGTTGGCTTCTTCCGCATTTCGATCGCCATAAAACATCGAAGATTACCGGTTGCCTCGAGGCCGTCAATAAGGCCCTTCGCAAGCTCAACAAGGTTGCACTATCGAACGGCACAAGAAAGTTTATCCCGGCATACGAGAGCGCCTCGGCTCATTTCAGAAAACGAAAAAGACTCCTTGCTGTTCACGACAGAAACCCGAGCCTGAAGATCTTCGTCGAAGCATTGAACGCGGCATTTCCAAAACCGGCCGAGGAAACTAAGTCAGCCGACTGAACCGCGCATGGCAACTTGGGCGTTGCCAAGACTTAAATTTCGGGTTGTGTGCCACTGCATCGGAGTCTTCTCCGACGCAGTGTCTTTTCTTTATTCGAGGCAAACGAAAAGCACTTCGCGACCAAAGACGATCTTTCAGTGGCACCCGAATCTTTAGCTAAGGCAATCAAAACCGACCTTGAGAAGCTCACCAAGTAAGTCGAGGTCCCCAAGTCTGGACCGGTCCGCCGTACAAGCGGACTGGTCGTTGGCTCAACGTGAGACCGCCAGGATGTTGATGCAATCCAAGGCATCGTACGCTCCACTGTGAAAAAGTCCAATCAATCCAAGACAGAGATCAGTCATGAGACTATTTTCAAACTACGCCTTATGCCACGCGCGGGACTCGGGGTTATCCCTGCTTCCAAATCGCCGCAATTAATTCGGCGTGTCGGACCGACGTAGTTTTCCAGCATTGAAGATTCGGCGTATTCGACCGTCTGCCGAGCGGCAGCTCTGAATCACGTACAAATAAAATAAGCGGTTTCAATTGGTTTAGTCCCACGGATCTTTTACCGTACTTTGGTCAACTAATGCGTACCCGGTCAACAGATTACCGAGCCTATCACAAATGGGATCGATAATCGGTTGTGATCCATGCGCGAATAGCTCTCCGAACCACCGATCCACATCGTCGTCCGTTTCCACGATCCGAATCTCATAATCCGAAATGACGGTGCCAGCGTTTTGCCAATTCTTAATGAACTCCGGAAGCCGCAATGGGTTCGTAATTGCCAGATGGCAGTCTCCAATCAACACAGGCTTTTCATCGTGCGCCTGAACAAGGCGGCACAGCGGCGCGTAAAACATTCCACCACTTTGATATCAGCGTCCCAATGCCTCAGTATATGGCACGACCCTTGCCGTATGGCACTCAATCAACGTTTCTTCCGGCTCCTTAATTCGTAAAAGGAGCGACTCCGCACCATAGGTAAAGTTCACCGATGTATAGCAGTCCGGGTCTCCCGACGCGATGGCTTTCTGAAGATGAGCGTTGCCAAACTCGGCGCGCTTTCTGATGCGGAAAAGGTGTCAGGAACCGATAAGACGTCATGACTGACTCTTTTTCGGTTTCGCATACCCCGCTGCGTTGGCGTCAAAGCCGAGAATCGGGCTTTTTTGTTGGCTCAGCGTCGTTCTGAAAATTCATGCTCAGCGCCAGTGAAGTTTTCGAGCTGCAGTCGCGAAAAAATGTCGAGCGACTTGTCCGCGTGGTCCGGGCGAACCTGATCGTGACAAAAGGAATTTGCCTTCGTTGTTCTTTTGGAAACCATCTTTCGTCCAATCAAAAAAACGGAGAATTTTCGATCGGAAAGGACGGTCGTTGATGTTTCGATCGCGTTTTTAACGAACGTCGAGCCATTTCTGTTTGTCAAATCTTTCGACTGCGAAGTTGATCTCGAAGTTGTTCCAACAATGTCGTCAACTGCTCGTCACTGTAGTCGGATAATTCCTCGCGTGTTGATTCCACTGCTCCAACCAATCCCTGTAACGTCTTGATCCGGCCGAAGAGTTCCCCTCGCTCGATTCCTTTCACGATCCCTTTCACGATCCCTTGTTCGATCCCTTGTTCGATCCCCTGGTCAATTCCCTGCTGAATCCCTTGTTCGATTCCCTCTTCGAATCCCTCCTCGCGAGCCGATCTGGTGCGGGCCGCCTCATCGCGAAGAAATTTCAGCCGGGCTTCGTAGCGCTGCTTTTGTTCCGGTGTCTTGGCCACGACGTCCAGAACACTGGCGGCTTCGCTGAAGATTTCGTCCGGTAATAATCGTTTGATCTCGTCCATCGTTAACGTCTCCGCTCGTAACAGAAAATACGACCATTGCTCTAACGGGCTCGCGTACCGCAAATTCTCTTCTGTCACCCGCAGGTTTGACAACTGCAAAACATGAACTTGCAAATCCTCCGTCAACATCACCCCTGTCTCCGACCGAAGCGCGAAATGCAAATGCAATTCCGGTACTTTACGGAACATCGGGTCTGTCAACACACAAATACTGATTACGGGCCGAAGTGACACGTAATCTTGTCCCTTGCCTAACTGGTCTACGTACTCGCACGCCGTGTAGTATGTCAGTCGCTGCCCCATCCCGGCGGGGACTGACGTTTGCATCTCAATTATGAACGTCCGACCGTGTTCATCCGTTGCGAGGATGTCCAGTATCGACAGTTTATCATCTTCGGTTTCCTGTTCCTGGATCGGATTCCGGAAGACGATCTTGTTCACCTTCAGCAGGTGTTGCAGGATGGCGTTCAAGAAATGAATGGCGATCCGGCTGTGCTTGGGATTTCCAAACAATAGTTTGAACACAAAATCGACAGTCGGACATATCCCGATCGGCATTGGCCCGCCTTTCTAATGCTGACTCGCCCGGAAACTGATTTTAAGTGTCATCGTCGAGACATTACTTCTCACATTTTCGCCGAAGCAGTTCCTGCTGGACGGCGTCTGCGTCAGGATGTGTGTCGTTCAGCATAACTGCTCTTTTGATATGATAATTGAAAATCGTACCAGCGTGGTTTCGACTCAACAATGACCAGCGCGGAGGGCATGTCGGGTGATGTGGCTGGTTTTGTCAAAGTATGGCAACAACGGCAGGTTCAAGAACTCCTGGATGCTTAACGGGGAGGTGCTCATTTAAGTGACGTGCACATGCCGAGATGACTTCCGACGCTAGCACCGTCGGACCGGCTGAGTCAGACAGCTTTTTGCGAGAATATCGCTATTCTCATCGTTGGGGACACAGCTTTTTCGGCGTCGAAGACGCTTCGTTTTGCGAGTTAAGGCTCAAGCCGTGGCAATTTCAGTTTCCCACGCTCCGACGAAACGATCATGTCGTCTGACGTTTTAAAACGGATCTCGTTGGTGTTCGAAGAACTCTTCCGCAAACTCTCGGCATGAATTTTTCAACGAATTCTTAGAATGGGCAGTCTCCCTGAGGTCATATGAGCAATAAACCACGCAAAAATAACACGGATAAACCAGACGAGCCGCACCTTTCCCGTGGCCGTACTCGGTCTGAGGCCACCTTTCCGGTCGCACCGTCTGCGGCGTCTTTGCCGGAGAGCTACGCCGCCACAATCGAAGAGATTGCCAAGCATGGCTACGTCCTCACCCCCGGCCGCTACGTCGGCGCGGAAGAGATCGAAGAAGATGCCGAACCCTTCGCCGAAAAATACCCCCGACTGGTCGCGGAAGTGGAGGAGTGGGGGGACTGGGGGCACTGCACTTCGGCCAAAAGTTGACTCATTTACAAAGTCAACCCTCGGTTGCAACGGACTAGATCTAAAAGTGTTATCGCGAATTCTCGACCGATTGAAGCTTGCCTTCAATTTCCATTTGAGATTCTTAGTTTTGAGGTAGTGCACTGTCCCCAAGGCGACGCTTGGCCATGTCAGCGTTTCGTCAGATCGTGGGAAACGGAGTGTGTACCAGCCAAAATAGCGACTCTATTTTCCGCCAATCAAGCTTGCGAGATTGCGCCCGGCGGTTGGGGGTGGAAGCGGACGTCCTTCCTTTTGCATGAGTTCAACCCACTCCTCAACGATCTGGCACAATTCACGGTAGACTTCAGTTTCATCGAAACCGTGGCAGCACGGACCGATCACTCCAGGGCATTGTCCAACAAACATTCCGTCTTCATCGGACCATTCAACAATTTTTACATACTTTGAAGCATCAGTCACGATTCTGGCTCCTCCTCATTTTTTATTCCGCTCTCGTCATCGAATCCCCGACTCGCTTCGATTGCGCGAGCTACTTCGCGTTCCTGATACGGTTTGACGTCATCGCCTTGATTTCCTGATATTGTTACGCGAACTCCAGAAACGTGGAGAAAATTCCGGTGACTTCCCTTTCCTCCACGATCAATGAATCCAGCATACTCAAGATCCTTTATCAATTCGCGAATTTTGCGTGGCACAGCATCCTCTAGAAATTCATATCAACAAAATCAAACTCAGCACGTCGGAATCAAAGGCGATCATTCTGGCCGCTCGACATCACGTTGGCTAAGGATTCGAGTTCTGTTCAGGAAATTCGAATCTCGTTCAGTGTAACAAAGTCGCTCGATTCTAAACCATTGCGGTTCGTGGTTTGGGAGTGCGGTAGCTTGATACCGCTTTGGTATTTTCGGGCGAAGCTCTTTGTTTTTCAAAACGACCCCAAAAATGTTACGCAATAAATCTCTGGGGGTGCAAAGAATGTCGCTCCGCGACGATACCAAAGCTCCGTCGAGCCGGAGCACTCCCAAAGGGCGGTCGGGATACTGCTCTTTCCAAGAACGAATCGTTGGGGACACAGCTTTTTCGGTGTCGAAAACGCTTCGTTTTGCGAGTTAAGGCTCAAGCCGTGGAATTTCAGTTTCCCACGCTCCGACGAAACGATAATGTCGTCTGACGTTTAAAAGCTGACCTCGTTGGTGTTCGAAGAACTCTTCCGGAAATTCTCGTCATGAATCCTTCGCCCTGGTCTCACAACGGGCACTGTTCAAGAGGTTTTTCACGCGAAGGCGCGGAGGCGCGAAGAAGAGGAAAAGTCATCGGTGTTCCCTTCGCTGCTTCGCGCCTCCGCGTGATACATCTTTCTTCAATTCTGCGGCCCCTTTCGACACACGCGATCGACTATTCTTAATTACCTCAATTGATTGCCATACGGCCAGCCAACAGACCACCACGAAGCCCGCTCCGGGTGATTCGCGTCGGATGATGGATTCAGAATTGGGTCGTCGTTCGCGCGTTATCCAGGCAAACGCGGGGTGGGTTACGTCAAACGACCGGCAGCCTGTATTTGCCGAATAAAGAGTCCGGGTGCTGACGCACCCCGGACCGGCACAGCCGGTTGATGCGCGTCGGACGATGGGTTCAGAATCGGATCATCGTTCGCGCGTTGTCCACGCAAACGCGAGGTGGGTTACGTCAAACGACCGGCAGCCTGTATTCTCCGAATAAAGAGTCCAGGGGCTGACGCACCCCGGCTCGCCTCGACGGTAAACGTCCTCAACGACGGCGACTGTACGGACTTGCTGAATTGATCTTATGGTCGAAGTCATCTTATGTGCTTCTACTTGGCAGGTAGCGTCTCGACGAATTTGGTCGCCCGCTCAATCCATGTCTTCAATTGATCGTCCTCTTCAATCCCTTCCGGTTCGACCATCACCCAGCCCTTCATTGGCCTGCCGGTAAGGTCGAACTCCTTCACATTTGGCTCCATCAGTGCCTGTTCGTAGGCATCTATGCCGAGCCGAACAATCAGGGAGTCTTTCCATACGCCGACGAGCATATTGCCGTTGAGTAAGAATCCGATTCCCCCGAACATCTTCTTTTCTTCGATATTCAGTTTGTGGGCCAAAAGGTCTCGGATACCCCCGGCAATAAATGAGTTGTAAGGCATATTCATTCCCCTCTGCTCTGATTTTCAACCGCCGCCTCATAGACCGTTACTGCCGCCTTTGCCATCAGGTGTAAAGTTCGACGAACTGGAGAAATCGGTAGTTTCCTGACACCAATCTTCTGCATGATCTCGGCGATTGCATCCTCGGTCTTTGCTTCCAGCTTCTCAACGGTCTTCGAGTCCACATTTGCCTCACTTAATCGGATGCATCTTGAAAAACTCCCACTTCACGTCGTTGGCCGAGATGTTTTTAGTGGACTTGCCCAGCAGCTTGAGTCGTGGTTCCTGGCCCGGCCAGGTATGTCCGCCCCCTTGGATCACGACCAGCGAAATGTTCGGAGAATGATCGAACTCCACGCACAGTTCAATTAGGATCTCGGCGTTTTTGACAATGTGCTATGCGATCTATGTATAGAAATCTCCTTGTCGTTGGTGGGTTACATGTCGACAGCAGTTACTCTGGAAAAAAATCCTCTTCTCAAACCAGGCTCGATATTTGTCGTGGCACTCTCGTTATCAATCGGATGGGGAATCCGTGGTAATTTCGGGCATGAATCGGGGGCGTGGATTCCCGGGGCACTGTCCGCCATTGCGGTCTGCTTAATGTCGGGACGCGAGGATTGGTGGCGGCGAGCTGGATACTGTGCCTTTTTCGGCGGCCTGGGTTACGGTTTTGGTGGTTCGATTTCTTACATGGTTCCCATGGGCTATGCCAGTTCCGGGGTCTGGTCTTCAACGTGGTTTGGCTTCTGCGCGGTATTCTTGATTGGTGGATTATGGGCCGGCATGGGGGGAGCTGGAATTGCTTTACCCTTGAGTATGGATCGCGATCGTCTGACTCGGCTGTTCACTCCCCTGGCGTTTGTGCTTGTCACGATGTACCTGGGGAAGCGATGGGAAGCAGAATTGGCAAGATGGTTGGCGACTGCGACGCACGATTCAAAGTATCGGCATGAAGGCCCATTGTATTGGTTTGATGCCGATTGCTATGAAGCCACGCTCGCCATCCTGGGCGTCTGTCTTTACGACCTGTGGGATCGACGGTTTGGACGAGTCCTTGAGTTGGGTGCTTTCTCTGCTGTAGGAGCCATTGGCGGCTATCTCGTCCAATTCGCTTTGAATTCTCTCGGATTGTCGAAGCGGATCTGGACACTGCTGGTCGTTCCGCAAGGTGATCCGACGGCGATCAACCCGGAAACGAATGCCCCTTTTGACTCGTCATTATTCATCGCGAACTGGCCGACGCTGATCCTCGACAATCCGGAGCGAATTGGGATCGCCACGGGGTTGCTCGTGGGCTTGGGCGTTTATTTTTATCGAAACGGGAAATGGAATAACGATGCGGGATTGTTCTTATCGATGGCCTTCGGCTTTTGGATTGTGTTTCTTGCGATGCCTGTGTTGTTGACGATTCCCTTCAACAGTTACGGCGGCTTCCGCCTGACTCCCCCTCGAGGTGAAAACTGGGCCGGAATGATTGGGGTCTTTGCGGGAACGTGTGTGTACACCTATCGGAATGGTCTGGCACCAGTGACATTTGCAGCGACGAGTAATTTCATTCTCGGAGGAATTGCATTTCCAACAGCCCTCTTTCTGCGGAATTTTGCCAAAATACCAGGTCAGGCGACCTTCCCCATTGATCCCGAGGTGATCAAGTCATGGTCACATTATCAAAGTGCAAACTGGCACAGCGTGCTGGAGCAATCGCAGGGCTTCTGTCTGGGATTGATTACCGCATTGACGATGGCTTCGTTGTGGCGGCGGCTGAAAGTGGTTTCTGACGATCCTCCAATTCGCTGCTGGACCGATGTTGCAGCGATCGGTTTTGCGGTGTTCGGTATGACCTGGCAGAATTATCAGCATGTTGCCCGGGAACTTGTTCACAGCGGATTGAAGATCGTCCCGGAAATCATGAAGGCTCCTTTCTTTTCGTGGATTCAATTGAGTGGAGAGACCTGGTTCGGTCTGGCCTGGTGGTGTATTGCGAGCGTGTTCATCCTGTTGATGATTTTCCATCAACGTCACCCCATCGCGATTGTGCCAGCGTCGTGGGCCGGGCGAGCGCAACTCATTTACATTCTTGTGTTGTGGATTATGGTCATTGGAAATGTGCAACTCGCCCTGGCACACAATTTCGGGGAAGGTCGGCTGGTCACTGAATGGGTCATCATTATCAATGCATCACTCGCAACCTTTTTGATGCTCGTTCTCCCGCGTTCGTGCGGACCCGTTCAGCTGGAGGAATCGACAAACTACAGCCGACTCATTGCGCGGACGTGGACGATCGGTCTGATTGTCGGCGTGTCGTTGATGTTTGGCTATGCGTTTACCACGTTGGAGGTTTTCAAAACGGCAAATCTCAATCCGCGTGATCTTCGCTGGGGTGAAAAAGCCAACTGGCGGGTTCGTCCTTTGTTGAAAAACGTGCCGCACCGATGAAGAGGGGTGAAGGCTTGGCTGAGATGGCAAGCATGGCCCATTGCCAACCCGATGACATACGAACCTTG
Source organism: uncultured Schlesneria sp. (assembly GCA_903834925.1). Lineage (GTDB taxonomy): Bacteria > Planctomycetota > Planctomycetia > Planctomycetales > Planctomycetaceae > Schlesneria. Next base: position 73,519 of record CAILLA010000020.1, on the reverse strand, counting down.
GCCAACTTGGCCAAGGTTCTTTGACGTTGCGATGGGACTTCGAAGACTTGTCCCATCCTACAAATACTACATATTGATCTCGAACCCTTTGCGATTTTCTCGCGAAAGGAACGAATTGGCCTGAGCGTCGCCGATGATTTCCCGCTTCACCGGGTCCCACTTGACTTCGCGGCCCAGACGCATGGCGATATTTGAAAGGTGGCAGATTTCCAGCATTCGGTTATGCGACCAGACGTCAGAAATCGGCTGCTTCCGAGCTTTCATCCCTTCGATGAAGTTGGCAGTATGATTCGCGCTCACCTTGCCGCCATAGATTTTTTCGATGGCCCCTTCCGGCAATGGTTTGTCTTTCAGGTCGTCCACTGGCTTGCCGGTCAGTTTTCCACGGTTGACGAAGATTCGCCCTTCTGTTCCATCGAACAGGATTCCGTTGTCTCCTTCGCTCGTGATGATCATCTCAACGCCATTGGGCATGTCGACGTTAATGGTGAATCGGGTCGCTGCATTGTACTGATCGCTGACCGTCGGATTGCCATCCTTGTATTCGACCGGCAATGTGTATTCGCCTGGCGCGACTCGACTCGGCCCCGTTTCGGTGGCACCCAATGCCCAACAGGCAATGTCGACGTGATGGGCCCCCCAGTCGGTGAGCTTTCCGCCAGAATACTCGTGCCAGTTTCGGAACGAATAGTGGCAATTGCTGTAGAGCGGCACTCCGCCACCGTAGCCTGTTCGCATTTCCGGCAGAGACCGATATGGGACACTGGGAGCAGGCCCCAGCCAGAAGTCCCAATCAAGTTGCTCGGGAATCAGCACCATAGGAATGACGGGCGAACCCTCCATTCGATCGATGCCGCACGTCACTTTTTTGACTGTGCCGATGCGACCGTCTTTTATGAGAGCGATTGCTTTCAGAAAACGCTGGTCAATTTCCGTTCGCTGCATCGTGCCGACTTGAAAGACTCGGCCGGTCTTTTTCACGATCTTTTCGATCAGCTTTCCTTCGTCGATAGTCAATGTGAGCGGCTTTTCACAGTAGACGTCTTTGCCTGCCAGCATGGCCTCGACGGCAATCTTTGTGTGCCAGTGGTCGGGTGTGGCGATCATGACGGCATCAATGTCTTTGCGGTCCAGAATCTTGCGATAGTCTTTGTAGGCATCAGGCTTCTTTCCCTGATGCTTTTCGACCTTCTGGACGTTGTCTGCCAGGACATTGGCGTCGACATCAGCCAGAGCCGCAAAGTCGGCAAAGCCGAACGACTTGCTGGTGATGGACCAGCCTTGATTTCGCAGGCCGATTGTTGCAAACACAGGCCGCTCACTCGTTGACTGGAATCCGAATGCCCTGTTGGACGATGGCATTAGAATGCTTGCAGTTCCCGTAGCGGCGATCCCCTTCAGGAACTGACGACGAGTTGCATGTTGAAATGTTGACATATGCCGAAATCCTTCTCAAGAAGATGACAGTGAATGCCTGGACGCAGGTTATTTGTTGACTTGGGATATGCAGAACAGACTACACGGAAATATCCGTTTCGTGAAGGATACGAAGAGCAATGTTCAATGAAGGCTCTTGGCAATCCATTTTGACATTGTTATGAATCGCACGCCCAAGATCCGAAACGGCCAATTTTACATCAGCTGCTCGAATCCCTTTTACAAAGAACTTCCTGAATGTCAGACGCCGTAAATCGGGAACTTGATGTTGACCGTCCCTCTTACATGACGGTCCTTGGGTTGTTGCCCCCTTATGAACTTGAGGACATCAAGGCGGCCTACCGCGCCAAAGCAAAAGTCGCTCATCCCGATCACGGAGGCGATCCGGCTGAGTTCATGCGTCTGAAAGAGGCATATGACCAGGCGATAGAATACTCAAAGCATCGTGGAAGTCGCCGTTCCTGGATCGCAGCACAGGTCGAGCAGTACGTACGACAGGAAGAGGTGATCGCGGAAGTTCTACGGCGCGGAGGCCGCGTTGAAATCGAGCGACTGGATTGGATCGAAAAATCGTGGGGTGAGGGGTTTTCGTACCTGGCAGATCGCTTGAGGCACATTTATGTGCGTGACATGAAGGACGGTGACAACTTCTTGAAATTCCTGTCTGACCAGAAACTGGTCTATTTAGCGGGACTCGATATTTCAGGAAGTCGAGCCTCAAATGAAAGCATGAAGCTTCTCGCTGATTTTGAAGTCCTGCGATGGGTTGATGTGAGTGGCACGGACATCGATCGACGGACGCTACAAACGATCGTCGACAAACTTTCGTCGCTCGAATGGATCAACGTGCGGAACACTCGCCTGGGCTGGTTGGGGCGATTATTCCTTCGACGCGAGCGTTCGTGCAAAGTTGTGGCGGAAGTATCGCCTGCCATCGCGCCCGGGAATGAAACCATTCAATTCCAGGATTTGCCCTGGCATGATTAGCGGGCGCCTGACGTGAATCGGCGGTGCAGAATGAAAACCCGCTTTTATTGAGCACCTCAGCGAGATTTGCACCGTAAGACGCATCCATACGCGGATCACAAAACCAACTGTCTAGTTCATTTTTTTCCGCAGAGTTACAAATTCGTAAGTGAATACCCGGCATGGACGTTCGACGATGGAACGCCGTTCGCGTCTCAATCACTTCCACTTCAGGTCATCCGTTAAGATCACTTTCGATGAAGCCGAGTCTCACATGCACACGTGAGAGCGGGGGAACCAGATTTGGCAGCTCAGCAACGAGCCGCCTTCGGGGCGCAGTTGTGAAGCGATAACAATCGCCTCTCCAACAGAGCACTTTCAAGCTCCAGCCCGACAGCTAACCTCGCAGGCAGGTCGAGACGCGTGTTCTCGGTCGTTTGATGAAAGGCATCCTCATTCACGGGGTTGAGCACTGCTCTCCTGTTTTCATTCGAAAATTGATTCAACGTCAGGGCGTTCTTCGCAAGAAGGTTCAATGTCATTTCGTTAATCGATGATTCAGTGTTGAGGACGCCTCCTTTTACGGAGGTTGATCATGAAGATCGTGGTAGTTCCTATTCTGCAAAAATTGGCTGAAGCACTCTTTTCCGACCTCACATTGAACGATGTGGGAAATTGGTTGACGAACGCCAGTGTCTGGACGTTACTGGCGATCGGAATTCCGACGGCGATATTTCTTACGTGGCTTTGCGTTACGTACATCCCTCACAACCGAGTTGGCGTGGTCGAGAAACTCTGGTCGGGAAAAGGTTCTCTCGCCGAAGGTCGAATTATTGCACTCAATCAAGAGGCGGGATACCAGGCAAAATTGTTACGCGGTGGCCTGCATTTTGGCTTTTGGAAATGGCAATATCGCATCCATCGATCAAGGTTGGTGACAATTTCACAACGCGAAATTGGATACGTCTATGCACGCGATGGTGAACCGTTAGCTCCCAGCCAGACATTGGCGAGAGTAGTTCACTGCAACAACTTTCAAGACGCTTCCGCGTTTCTTGATCCATCGTCAGTCGTGACTTCGACCTACAAGGCGGTCGAACTTGGAAGTGACGGCCAAACAGCACTCGTGACGAAAACTGAGCATGATTCTCCGCGAGGACAACGTGGTCGACAACGCGCGATCCTGCGTGAAGGTGTCTACGCGATCAACCCGGCTCTTTTTGTAGTTGTGACTGCCAATGAAGTCTTTTCCCTGTCTCAGGCACAAGAGCCGCGTGAACAAAAGGCGGTCAGTGAATGGCAAGAAGAATTACTTGCGGTCAACGGCTTTCAACCAATCGTCATTGGTGGCCATAGCATTGTCGTTGACTCAATCTCGCCGGAGGGGACTTCAGTCGATGATACGATCGGAATTGTCACAATTCACGACGGACCATCACTGCGACCGGGCGAATTGATTGCTCCACCTGTTGGCCCTGCGGCGTCCATTTTGGCCCCGAATGCGGGTACTAGCCCCGCACAGAATTCGAGTCATGAACACAATAACTTCCAGGACCCGGAAGCATTTCTTGCCGCTGGCGGTCGGCGTGGTCGTCAATACCAGGCGCTCACAGACGGCACCTACTTCATTAATCGATGGTTCGCAACGGTCGAAACGATTCCGAAAACGGTTGTGCCGATCGGCCATGTCGGTGTGGTTGTCAGCTATTATGGAACCACGGGACGGGATCTATCGGGCGACGCGTTTCGTCACGGAGAACAAGTCGCTGAAGGAGAACGAGGGGTTTGGGAACGGCCGCTGGGGCCGGGAAAATATGCCTTCAATACATACGCAGGAAATATTGTCCTCGTACCGACAACAAATTTCGTCCTGCACTGGATTACCGGACGAACCGAGAGCCATCTTTATGACGAAAACCTCAAAAGCATTGACCTGGTTACGCGTGATGCCTACGAACCCAGGTTGCCACTTTCTGTTGTCGTCCATATCGATTACCAGCGTGCCCCCAGTGTGATCCAGCGGTTTGGAGATGTAAAAAAGCTGATTACGCAAACACTAGACCCATTATTGTCAGCCTATTTTCGAGACATCGCCCATCGGAAAACGATGCTGGAACTGCTTCACGACCGTGATGTGATCCAGCGGGAAGCTCAGTCAGAACTTCGTCGACGTTTCCATGAATTCGATATTGAATGCGTCGACGTACTGATCGGCAAACCTGACACCGCGGAGGCGAATGGAAAGATTGAATCACTACTCGAACAGCTTCGATTGAGGCAACTTTCGATTGAACAGCTTGAGACTTACGAACGACAACGCGAAGCGAACGATAAGCTGCGCTCACTCAATGAAGCGAAAGCCCAGGCAGAAATGCAGACATCAATGACCAATGCAAAGCTTCAAGTTCAGATTGCCGAAAGTAAAGGGGACGCAGAACTCGCACTGGCAAAACGCCAGAATGATCGAACAATCATGCAGGCACAGACGGAACTGACAAACACAAGACTCAAGGTCCAAATGGCCGAATGCGAAGGGGATGCGGAAGTCGCTCGCGCCCGAAGACATGCCGAACAAGTGGGCCTGTTGGCCGAAGCCGAAAGTCAGCGCAACCGGCTGACTGGACGTGGTGAAGCGCAGCGGATCTTGCAGGAAGGACTTGCAGAAGCATCCGTTTTACAACGAAAGATCTCGTCTTACGGCGACCCAAGGCTGTTTGCATTGACGTTTGCAGCACGTGAGCTTGCTCAATCCCAGCAGCCGCTGGTCCCCGAACGGTTGTTTACAACAACCAGCGAGTCTGGCGGAAACGGGACCGCCGGACAGGGCATGTTGGGAACACTAATCAACCTGCTTGTCGCCGAGCGTTCTGGATTTTCGCCGAACTCGGGATTCGACCAGCCAGAGATTCAAGACTTGATGAATCAGATGATTAAGGAAAGTACAAGCAGTCTTCATGAGCCAGCCGGAGACACATCGTCGTCAGCAACAACGACGTAAAGGGGTTACGCATTAGAAAGAAAAGAGGTGTCTTCCAAAGCTGGAAGACACCTCTTCTTATTTCATCATCAGATTCGAAAGTGAATCACAATGTGATTCGGTTGCTCTAAGCTAACGATCAGCACAGATCAGCGAGACATGAAAGCGATGACTCGACCGATTTCAATCGGCGGAACTGTCGCATCACCTGGCGTTGGCAACGCCTGAACTCGTGCTTCAAGATCCTTGGCATCGAACGAAACCCAGTCGACTGGCTGTCGTGACGAGCTGTCGACGATCTCGCGATATAACTTCTTGACGTTTGGTCGGTTACGCAGCGTGATCACGTCGCCAGGACCCACGAAAATCGAGGGCTTGTCGATGGTTTTACCATTCAACTGGAAGTGGCGATGGACAATCCCTTGCCGAGCTTGCAGCCGTGTGACTGTGAAGCCTGCTCGTCGAACAACATTGTCCAATCGACGTTCACACATCACCAGCAAAATGTCGCCCGTGTTACCCTTTTGGGCACGTGCTTTGGCAAAGTATCGACGAAGCTGCGCTTCGCGCATTCCATAGTGATACTTGATCTTCTGCTTATCGGCCAATGCCATACCATAGGTAGACAATTTACGACGCCGCTCTGCCATCCCTGGAGGATTCGGTCGCTTTTCCAATGCCCTCGCAGCTCCGGCGTTTTCAAACACCAACGCCCCTAACCGGCGATTGACTCGTCCCTTAGGACCCGAATACCGACCCATGCAAATCACTCCCGTGCAGTCGACCTGCGCCTACCCACAAAAACTCAAAACCAAATCGAAGAGGGGAATAATGGCAAGTCGCGTCGCTTCCGTCAACTGACTAGCGAAACAACGATTGCTGATTCTCTTTTTCGGGTTCTGTAAAACTATGGAAAAGAGTTGATTTTGCCCTACCAGTTGAGACACATACGCCCGAATAACAAGCTGCAAGTCCCTTCGCTGCTATGGAATACGAATCCACCGGGTCGCATTGGGCTGGTCGATCCATTGAACTTCATCGTCTGAAACAAACCGAACACCGCCCTGGCTACTTGAAACAGCCCAGAAGGTCACAATCAAAATCGCGGACAGAATCACAGCAAAACTGATCTTAACCCAGCTGTAGGGCCTGTGCCCTGACACTTCCCCGGTCGCTGCGTTCATCATGATCTGGTAGGTCTTGTCCCGATATCGGTACGCCAAGAGCCAGACAGGCAACAGGATATGCTTAAACTTAATATCAGAGTAATTCGTCTGTTGCGAATGGACTTGCTGAACGTCTCCGCCAATGCGTTGCCGAACCTCGATCGACAACATCGATTCGACGCGTTGACGTGCGTTACGAAATCCATCTTCCAGATCAACGTCATAGGTCCGCGAGAAAAACCCGGCGAGAACTTCTGGCGTGAATGGCAGCATTCGTTCAAGAGGCCACGGTTCGAGTGCTTCGACCAGGTCAATATGCTGTTTTGTGGCTGCAATGATCGTAACATCATCGAAGAATCGCTGAAACGCTCCGTCGCGGTAGGTCCAACGAACACGTTGTTCCGTTCGGCGGTTGTTTCCTTCACCAACGGTAACCAGATATGTATCGCCTCTTTGGCCAGCGTAACGAGTATAGGTCAGAGCGTCATACGTGAAATACGGCATATACACGCCGTTAAACTTGCCGTTCACACCTTGTTTCAAAAAGTCATTCGGTGCCCACCAGAGTGACTTGACCCACGCTCGCAAATTCTCGGCAGCACGAGTTTGTGGAACCAAAAAGGGCAATACACCATCGACCGGGATTCGAGTCACCGAGTCGTGGATATTGTCTCGTTGAAGTGGTGATGCGCAATACGGACACTGGCTGCTGGTTAGCGTCCCCTGAAAGATCACATCGGCTCCGCAGCCAGAACAGCGAATTGCATGTTGCGTCGACGATGATTCGTCATCCTGACCCGCCTTTTCCCGCAGCCTTTCCAGCCGCTCGATCATTTTGAGATAGTCTCGTTCAACGATCGGAACGTCCTTCGGCGGTTCGATCTGCTTGACCGCCGAACAGTAAGGGCATTGCAAACTTTGTTGCCCAACCGAAAAGATCAAGTCCGCCCCACACCGATCGCAGGGGAAGATTCGCCCCTTCCCCGAATCAATCGACTCGCCCGGCTTGACGCGAGTCGGCTTTGGTGGAGTCGACGAACGATTCGATTCTGTCGTGGTTCGGTTAGGGGGCAGCATTCAACATCTTTAGCAAAATACGATTGAGCTTACCTGAGATCACGGACGGGCCCGTCTCGGTTCCGCAATTTCTAACGCTTCGGCACAACGCGAGTGATTGAACATTTTCGTATGATCATGTTCGATGTCAGGTGCAATCACCAGCTTCCAACCAAAAGGCCATTGGCGTTCCTCGGCAAATTTTTTGCCTGCAGAAAATGCGTTTTGACCACGTTCAAAACGGGTTTTTCCCTGTAATTCTGCTGGATCTGTCACATCCAGATACTCGTCCCGTTCAATATCTTTCGTGCCGAGATAGATCGTCAATGGCTGGGCCAGATACGACTTCAACCGCACATCCGTTTGTAGTTCGTCCGGAAGTCCCCTGAACCCAAACGGAAAATCCGCCGTCCGGGTTGGGAACAAATGGGTTCCCGGATTGGCCGCAACAATTCGTTTGGCATCCGTCCCGACAAATGCCGACGTCCGAATGACGAACTGGCCACCACCCGAATGACCGATCAAATACAACGGCATCTCAGGTCGACCTTCGCGACGCCGAATCTCTTTAACGATTCGATTTACATACTCGCCCGTCCATTCATCACTTGGAGTCGCCTTGCCGTTTTTCAGAATTCCGCCGAATTGATATTTCGGTTTGGGAAACGTGGCTTCGTCGAATAATGGAGCCACGATCAATGCTCGAAACCGCTCGCTCATCTCAACGGAATCATCGCGATACTCTTCGGCGTTTCTCAAGACACCGTGAAACACCATGATCACTGGTCCATCCGAAAAATCTTTCGGCTTATAGGTATACAGTTTCATAGGGACTTCGCCGAAACGAACTTCCACCAGCGACTTTCCTGTCGGCAGCGGATCGGCCCCCGTCACGATCAAGCTTGCGAGTAACATCAGATGTGACAATTCGAATTCCTCAAGCTTGAAATCGTTATTTCTGCTCACATTCCCGCAGGGCCATCACTGCGAACGCAGACCCTGCATGAGTGATATAATGCATGCTGTCCTTGTGAAGCGACCTGGTAAACCAGCGACCGCTCTCGCGTTGATGTGTTTTCAACCACGTAACCCCTTTTTGAATATCGGGATCGGTTGCCGAAACACCACCGCGACGCAATATATACAGGGCGAAACCCGTTCCATACCCATCGCTGCTTTCGATGTCTTGCGGCTGTCCATCGGCACGTTTCCAATCACCCAAAGTCGCAAGTCCCCAGCCACCATCCGGCTTTTGCAGGGCCTTCAGCTGCGAAAGGACCTGCTGCTTTTCCTCAGCAGACAAGATCCCTCCAACGTAAGAATCGCCCCAAAGGATCATCGCCCGATGGTGCAACGTTGGACCGGGGTTCTTTTTAAAGTAGTCGCGTAACCTGGCCATCCCACGTTCAGCCATTTCGGTTTTGGAGTACCCATCCGGAGCAACCCCGATCGCGATCGCAGCCAGTGTCGCTCCGTAATGATCGTCTGATTCCATCGGAGGCCAATCGCACTTGATCCAGGTAAACCCGCCATCCTCACGCTGAAGCGTAAACATGCGATCGAGAGCTTTGCATGTCAGTGGATGCAAATGCCCTGTGGTCGCGGCATCATTGAATGCCAGCGCCGCACCGGTCGCTACGACTTCGGCGTCCCAGCGAGGCCCTTTCTCTTCCCAACGCTGCGTGATCAACTCTTCCGCAAACTTTCGGACCTCGGTCCCAGCAGTCTCTTTCGTGGCCGTCGCAGGAAGAGCATAGAGATGAGCGTAGTTCGTGTGGCATGTAAAGCACTTCCTTTGCTTCTGCCAGCTTAACGCCGCAGAATCCAGAAATGTGACCGCTTTATCCCAGGAGTATGTCTGTGAGATTGGTTCATCACGACGGTTTTCACCGGGGTCGATGACGTTTTCTAGAGTCACCGCTTCGGCTGCAGAAGAATCGCCCCATGTGGACGCGATGAAAATCATGCAGAAACACGCGGACAGCGAAAAAGCATCAATGCGTTTCATCGCGTTTCCTTATTTGGCAAGAATCCGATCGTCACTCGGGATGTCCGAAGAGCAAAAATCTGAGAACGGGAAAGACAAATAGATACCGAATTACCGCTTCAGAATCCATTGTTCAACGAGCGTCGCGGCAGATAAACCTGTCTGGTGATCGCGGTATTTTAAGCAGGTCGTCACTCGATGTGAGGTGTCTGACTGCGAGCCGCAAGAATGGCCTGGACCATTTCTTCGGGAAGTTGTTCACACGTCACGACAGCTTGCTCAGACAAAGCCTTCCGGCTCGCTTCAATCGTTTTTCGATATCCGTCCAGATAATCACGGCAGGGTCGACAAAGCCCCAAATGGAGTCCGAACGCAAGTCGCTGGCCCCACGGCAGATTTCCGTCCAGGTAATCATCCAGGAAATTCAGAGCGTCGTGGCAGGTCATTTCGAGGAACCCCCAAAAATCGGTTCGAGCAGCGTTCTCAGTGCTTGACGCGCACGATGGAGACGGACCTTGACCGCACCGGGGCTTAGCTCCAGCATTTCTGCAACAGTTTCGGTGTCAAGCTCTTCGATGTCGCGCAAGATCAAAACGTTACGGTAGGAATCGGGAAGACTCTCGATTTTCTCGCGAATTAATTGCTGAGTTTCATGTTGTTCAGAAATCTCAGCCGCAGAATTTGTCCAGCGAGAACCAGGGTTGCTTCGATGTCCGTCCGACTGGAACGTGGGCAGCAATTCGTCGATCGATTGTTCCGGATGACGTCGCTTTGTTCGAAGTTTCATTAACGAGGCATTGACGGCGATCCGATGCAGCCAGGTTGCAAACTGAGACCGGCCATCGAAGGAATCAAGCGACCGAAACGCTGACAAAAAGGTCTCTTGAACAGCATCGCGAGCGTCTTCCTTGTTGAATAACAATCGCTCACACACCGCCAAAATCCGACCTCCATACTCGCGAACGAGACGCTCGTAGGCAGCCGGTTCACCTGCACGCAATGCGGCGACCAATGCTGTCTCTGTTTCAGAAATGCTCGATTCCATGTTCTCAAGCTAACGGACAACGATCGAACGAACAATCAAAGGGTTATGTTTTTGTTACTAGGCCCTGACTTTTTCCCATTGTTTATCGAGTTTCTTTTCGGAAACAGACACGGCTGTTCCCAATTCCTGTGTGAACAATGCCACTCGAAGCTCTTCCGACATCCAGCGATAGATTTCCAGCTCGGGATCGTAAATCTGCCGCTCCGTGTGCAGCCGCAGTCGCTCGATGCCACGCTGCCAGCGAGGAACAATCTGTGGAATCAGTTGCTGGTCACGAACTGCACCGCCGCTCGTCAGTTTCTGCAATCGCAACGAAATTGACCGTGTATATCGAGGGAACTGTACCAGCCACATCCAAGGTGTTCGAACCAGAAATCCGGGCGAGAAAAGCTGAGCCAATTGGGCATGCACATCCAATCGAGTCGCCTGCCATTGAGGATGAGCCGTCTTCTCCCAAGTCTTACGAACGTCGCCATAGGCTTGAAACAGCGAAGTCAACAGGCTGTTGATTTCTGTCACTGCGGCAGCGATCCGGTTGCGTCCCTCACGCAGACAGACTCGAAATTCCTCATCACTTCGTGGAAATTTCTCCGTCGGCAGGAACGCGCGGTCGGCCAGTAACTCGGTCACTTGAGCTCGAAACGGGAACGGTTGCGGAAACGACTTCGATATCAACGTCCAGTTCTGCAGAGACGGCATCGAATCGACTTGCTGTTTCAACTCGCGAGCCACCGTCAACGCGATCAACCTTCGCAGACCCAGCCGCATCTCAAAATGCGATCGTTCCGGCGTGTCCAGCAATCGCAACGATGCGGTTTCACCCTGATCAATCAATGTGGGATAACCCTTCAGTGCAACTCCGCGTCGCATGACGTCAATCACGGGTGGAAGAGTGCCACAATCCCAGGTTTTCAGGCCGTCGCGAGTCCAACGTGGATCGTCGACGGACGAAAAACTGGTCGAAGCAATCGCACCGAATTCCTTTCGCAGCGCTGTTAAATCGCGACCAGCGGCTAATGTCCTGCCTGCTTCGTCAGTTACCCGAATCACCATCCGCAAATGGTCGGGTAGCTTTGTTTCATCAAACGCCGTGGCAGGGACTTCAATCCCCGTTACAAATTCGATCCCCTCGACGATCGCCTCAGCCACAGTCTTGTCACCGAAATTGATCACCTTGGCGACCTCCGCCGCCACCTCAGGAATGGGAACCAGATCCCGACGCATTTCTTTGGGCAACGTTCGAATCAATGCCACGATTTTGTCTTCGATCAAGCCAGGGACGAGCCATCCCAGGCGATCGCCATCCAGCTGATTCAGTCCTTCCTGCGGGACTGTAATCGTCACACCGTCATCGGCAGCACTCGGGTCCAGCCGATAAGTCAGTGGCAGCGTCAGATTCTTCATCTTGATCGAATCGGGATACGATTCTTTGGTAGCGACGATGGCATCCTCTTCGACCAGGTCCGCCTCGACCATGAACAACCGCTTGCGGTCCTCGGGCGAGGCCGAACGCCACCACTGGACCAAACGAAATCCGTCAAGAACTTCGGCGGGCAAGCGCGAGTGATAAAACTCGAACTGAGCCTCTTCCGCCTTCAGCATGCTTCCCTTGCGAACTCGCGTCTGAAGATCTTCCAGCTTTTGAACGAGAGCGCGATTCTGTGTCAGAAACTCTGGCGGCTCGTTTCTTTTCACCACAGGCGCATTCATTACGGCTGTCGTGTTCACTCGAGCGGGGGGAGCATTCGATTTTTGACCTCCCTGTCGCGAATTGGATTGGGAAGATCCTGTATTCTGACGTGCCGACCCCTGTTGACCTTTGCCATGTTTTTCCTGTCCCTTCAACGCGTCAAGCGCTGATTCATCCTCTGGCCATTCGCCATAGACCAATGCGTGCTGAATAAACATCTCACGGCATTTGGCGGGATCAATTCGGCTGTAGCGAATGCGTCGGCGAGGAACCAACACCAGCCCGAACAGCGACACTTTTTCGTAGGCCATCACTGCCAGCGAATCTGTATCCCAATGTGGTTCACTGTAAGTACGATCGATCAAATGTCCGGCAAGAGGTTCAATCCAGTCAGGCTCAATCTTCGCCACAGTCCGCAGGAACCGACGAGTCGTCTCGACCAACTCCGCCGCCACAATCCATTTTGGCTTTTTCGCCGCCAGTCCCGAACCGGGCCATAGGAAGGCCTTCATACCACCCGGAGCCAGATATTCACCACTTTCCGTCTTGAACGCGATACTCGAAAGATAGCCGGTCAACAACGCACGATGAATCGCCGCGACGTCGTGCCGACGAGCGAACGTCGTGTCGACACTGGCTTTCGTTGTCGCCGAATTAACGTCATGTCCCTTTGTTCGATGTTGTGCCTGACCTCGGTCTGGTGCGCTACTACTTCCCTTGTTTCCTTGCCGAGCGTTTGCCGTTTGACCGTCCCCCTTTTTCTGAAACTGGCTGGCCACAGATTCCCGGACAATCTCAACCAGTTCGGCGTGGACATCAACCCATTCGCGAAGTCGGGTCCATGAGAGAAAATTCTGGTGACAGGCTTTATGCAGCTGGCCTTTCGACAATTCTGATTTCAGCTTGTGGTAAAAATCCCACAGCTTGAGATCGCTGAGAAAATCCGAATCTTCGTCCGCAAAGCGCTTGTGAGATTCATCCGCTTGCTGTTGTTTTTCCAGTGGGCGTTCGCGCGGGTCTTGTACTTCCAGGGCCGACGCGATGATCAAAATCTCGCCCAGGCAATTTTCTTCCTGAGCTGCCCAGATGATCCGGGCGATCCGAGGGTCGACCGGCAACCGAGCCAGCTTTCGCCCCACTTCGGTCAACGTGTGATCTTGCGTGACCGCCCCCAGTTCGAACAACGTCTTGTAGCCGTCTTTGATCGCTTCCGGTTTAGGTGGTTCCAGAAACGGAAAATCCTCAATCTCACCCAGGCCGAGTGTCTTCGTCTGTAGAATCACATTTGCCAGATTCGATCGCAGGATTTCCGGCGGCGTATAGCGTTCTCGCGACTGATAATCTTCTTCTGAAAATAGTCGGATGCAGACACCCGGACCAACACGTCCACATCGACCGGCTCGCTGATCCGCCGATGCTTGTGAAATCGGTTCGATTGGCAACCGCTGCAGTTTCGACTTGGGAGAATAGCGACTGATGCGTGCCGTCCCGGTATCGACCACGTATCGAATTCCCGGCACGGTTAACGACGACTCGGCCACGTTCGTCGCCAGCACGATCCGTCGTGTGGAAGACGTCTGAAAGACTTTTTGCTGTTCCGCAGCGGAAAGTCTCGCGTAGAGCGGCAACAGATCGGGCTTGCTTCCACCAAATGTGCGACCCTTCAAGGTCTTCATCGCTTCGTGGATCTCACGTTCTGTCGGCATGAACAGCAGCACGTCACCCGGCCCGCGCAAGCAGACTTCATGAACAGCGTCGGCAACCGCCTTCGGCCAATCAGGTTCGTCCCCATTTTCGTCTGGTGACGGAGGGCGATAAAGCATCTCGACCGGATAGGTTCGACCAGAAACTTCCAGCACAGGAACCGTTCCCGCAACGTTACGAAAGTGGTCAGCAAACCGTTCGGCATCAATTGTCGCCGAGGTGATGATCACTTTCAGTTCACGTCGCTTGGAAATCAGCCGATGCAGATTTCCAAGCAGAAAATCGATATTCAATGACCGCTCGTGAGCTTCATCGACGATGATCGTGTCATAGTCGTCCAGAAAGGGTCGGCTTTGCGTTTCCGCCAACAGGATTCCGTCGGTCATCAGCTTGATGTAAGTCTGCTGCGACGTCGCATCCGCAAAACGAACTTTGTATCCCACCTCTCGCCCGACTTGCACCGACAATTCTTCGGCGACACGAGTCGCGACGGAACGGGCAGCAATTCGGCGAGGCTGAGTATGTCCAATCAAACCCGCGACACCTCGCCCCAGTTCCAGGCAGATTTTCGGCAACTGAGTCGATTTGCCCGAACCCGTCTCGCCGCAGACAACGATCACCTGATGATCACGTATCGCGGCAGCGATCTCGTCTTTGCGGAGCACCACGGGCAACGTGTCGTCAAACGTTAGTTTCGGCACGCCACGCAATCGCTGTTCGTAACGCTCGCACGAACGAGTCAGATCGGCATGAAATTTTTCCACTCGCCGATCAACCTGCTCCGGCTTGCCAGATTCCGTAGGCGAATCGCGATTCGATTCCGATTGCCGGATGTTACGAAGGGACCTCCATTGCTGGCGCAGCCGATGGCGGTCGACCAGCATGGTCTTTGTCAGCATCACTTCAATGTCAGCGGCAGGTACATTCATAATCGTGATGCAGTAGTTTACGGACCAGACAGACTTCAAGGAAGGAGCCTGACACACGAAGTTGAACAGATGTTCGCACACCCATCAAATCTCGTAGCTTGGGCTTCAGCCCGAGCAATTCGCCGTAACTTCACCACGACCTCTTCGGTCGCCAACGAAGTATGGTTAGTGAAAACCAATTCATTCAGCTTTTGTTCAGCTGCGCCGTGATCTTTGCGATATAGTTCTCAAGGTGGTGGTCGCTGACGCTCGGGATCAGCCCTTCCTCAACAACCGACTCGTTGGCGGTGACAGAGCGTTGGCGCTGAACTTTTTGTTCAAGGTATTTCAACCGCAACTCGTCAAACTCTTGTTCGGTCAGCATTCCTCGGGTTGGGTCTGCGGCCGATTCAGCGGCAACAGACAAGGATTCGTTTCCGGAACTTTGACGAGTAATCTTGATGTTTCCTGGCCCGTCGAATTGGTACAGATCGCCAACATGACGATAGGTAGGTGGGACGCGTGGGACGATATCATCATTATTGACGAACCGGATCAGCTTCCCTGGATAGCTTTGCTGAAAGAATGTTGGAAAATCTCCTTTGCCGACAGCTGGCTGACCGTAAGTGTACATCGAGGAAATCTTCACGCCACGTTGTTTCCATTCGGCTGCCGCGATGGTGGCGAGCGCCCCACCCAGGCTATGACCTGTCAACACGACGGGACGTCCGGCAAACCGACCGATCTCAGCTCGCAACTCGTCGTCGACCAGATTGAATGCGTTAAAGAAACCCGAGTGAACTTGGCCGTAAGGGCGATTTGTCGCGAAAATGTTCAGGTTCGTCAGCCAGTCGCCGACACTTTGAGTTCCTCGAAATGACACGAGAACAACATCATTTGTAGAGGCAACAAAACACTGTGTCTCTTCGGCATCGATAAGCTTGCAAGTGTTGAGCCCCCAATTCCCGATGGCTGTATTTTTCACCTCAGATTCGGTCTTGTAGACCAACTGGCTGGCCATCACCAACGACAGGGCCGTTGGCCAGCCAAACTGATTCGCGTTCAAACTCGAAACGGAAAATTGCGGCGTAGTCCCTGTCGAGGCCTCAACGCGCTGATTTGACTGAACTCGCTCTGCTGGTGTCGTTAGTAGCGGTGTTTGCTTTCCATCCACAACGGTAACTGGAGTCCCGATTGAAATGGTGACATTAATCGGGATTGTCCAAGTCATTGATGACGTCACTGCCGCGGAATTGGTGGTTGTCACAGAGTTTACTCCTGATCCAATAGTAGACGGTGATTGTTTCAACGGCCCCGGATCGGCCTGATCTGTCGTCGCAACGGATTCTGCCGCATCGATCCTTGTCCAGATTGGACCGTAAAAGTCCCCACGAGGCTCGAGTCTTCCCACAAAATTCAGCCCTGCATCGACAACCCGACTGTCCTGGGCCAGTTCGTAAGTTGGCACGGCATAGTTAGCAACAAGGTATGCCCCCGCGAAATGCAAGCCGATGACATTTCCCGAATCAATGTCGATGACTGTCGAACCAGAGTTCCCCCCCAAAGTCGAGCAATCATGCGTGATCGCATCGACGTCGTGTCCAAAACTTTCGATCTGTTCACGAACCTTTAATAGCCCCGGTTGAAAACGTTTAACGTAGTATGTCCCCCGGAAAATTCGGTTTTGGACGCGCTGAAATTCTTGATCGGATTTCGGATCGTAACCGGGATAGCCGACGACTACGACTTCATTTTCTTGAATCGTCGCTGGATTAACTGTACTGAGCTTTAATGGCACTCTGTCTCGCGACAACCCATTCACCTTCAAGATTGCCATGTCCCAATGAGGGTGAATCATGACAACTCTTTCAACCGTAAGCGATTCGGACTTATCGCTTCCGTTTTCGCAGTAAAAATCAATTGTCGCCGTTTGTCCGGATTGGAACTTTACGGTGCGAGTCCCGAGCCCCTGGGCAAAGATATTGGCAACGTGTCGGTTCGTCATCAAAAGGCCATCACCGACCACAAACCCTGTCCCTGCGTAGGGAAGCGATGGCTGATTTGGCACGTTGATTCGCCCAATCGCGCGGACACGTTCTTTGATCCAGCCACGATGGGAATCGTCGCCAAGTTTATCCCAAGTACTCGTCAACTGATCCTTTACGATGTAATCGTCCACCACGTCCACAACAGGTCGATGGAAAGGCAACACGATGGCCTCAAGGTGATATTGCTGGTCGGAACTGACAACGTCACCTCGACGCAACGCGTCAACCGATTCCATGGTCGCTTCAGCCGTAGAATGCGGCGCGACACCCTCCACTCTGGTTTCACTGGATCTTCTGCTTTGAGACTTCAAACTCTCTTGAAGCCCCTTAGACCGGCCAGAGGGGTCAACTTGCCTCAACATCTTGCGGACAAGTTCAATTGAATTCATGAGTTGCCCCTATCAATTTTGAAACACTAATTCCACACGAGATGACGCTACGCAAGTAAGCATTTTTGAACACCATACATTTTCGCTTGTTGCCCGTCAACGAATTGTCAATTTGGGCTGACAAAATTGAATGGGATGATTTGGTGGTTTTTTGCTCTGATTTTCAATTGCGAACATCAAATTGGACGGAAAGTTTACCCATCGCAAACACAATTGAGAACACGATGAGAACGATCTGAGTAAGGCCGCACCGACTCCTGTTGCGCCTCTGCGGAGCCGGAAAACATTACAAACACGCCGTTTTCAACGTGCGTGCGACATCCCCAGTGTTTTGCCGTTTACCAACCATTCTCATCGACTTGCCACTTCTGTTTGGTCGCCGTGTCGATTGCTGTTAGCCAACCCTGTTTGCAGCAATTTGTGTCGATGCAAATCAGATGTCCGAGGTCAAGAACGTCGGACTGCGGCGTATGTCCCATGAGAGCGATTTTCCCTGTGAAGTGCGGTCCGGGCACAAATTCTCTCAATGATAGCCATCGAAGTGTATGGTTCTTCGTCAACACCCTTTGAGTCGATCCCTCGGTCGACGTAATCGCCTAATGTCACAATCGTATCTGTGAGACTTGGATCAATCCGTTTGATGAGCGTCGCCAAGGCTTTCGAACAGCCATGCACATCACCGATTGCGATGGTTCGAAAGGAATACATTAAGTCGCCACGATGCTCCGAATATGATGTATCCGAATTGGAACATCGGTGGATCGATTGAACCACTATTACTGGCAGGAAAACGAGTTCTTCTGTGGTCTGTCGGTCAGCCGGAATTGACGTTACGAATCGCTCGTCAGCTTCTGGTGAACAACGCTGATCAGATTGACAAACCAAGACGGTTTCGACGTAAGGCGGTCCGAGCCAAAGAACAGACGGTGTACGAAGTCGATCCCGCGGTTCAACGAAAGTGGGGACAACTGGACCCGACAGCATTAGAACGAACGTTGGAAGCGACCTTCTCGAAGCATTGGCTCAAGAATGCCTCGATTTACAGTGGAAGTCAAATGGATACTTCCCGGCAACGCGACGACGCCCGCCACTCTGCGCTGAATGTCGTACTGGCATCGCAGCAGTACCAGCGTATCCACGGCGAATTTCCTTCGTCTATGGAACTGCTTGTGCCGAAGTTTCTTAATTCTGTTCCGATCGACCCGATAGACGCCGCTGGCGCACCACTCCGTTATCGCCGTGAAACAGATGGCACGGCTGTTGTCTGGAGCATTGGTATGGACGGAGTCGATGATGGTGGTGACGTTGAAGTCAAAGATTTAATCGACAAAGACGTCGGCTATCGAATCCGGCTGAAACCACGACCAGAAACCGCAACGCCAGGAATTCGACCGGAGTAAAACGACACCTCACGGCCCCCATGGGGTGTCGTTGGAATGCCTTGGGAAACACGGGCTGAAGCCCATGTTACGTTAAGTACGCATAAATGGTGATGGGGGTTGTTAGAACTTTTGTTGATCGTTCGATTAGAATCGCCAGCGTTCATTTAACCTCAAACGTGGTGGCGACCTGATGACACCTTTACGAATCGAATCGTCGATTCTTATTGCAATTCTATTCTGCATTGCAGCTTCGTTTTCTTTTCCTTGCTGTGCTAACGCGGAGGAAACCGCCGTAACTGCCTCGAATGAACCGACGTTCGAAGCCGATATTGCGCCCTTGCTGAAATCCAGGTGCTGGCAATGTCATGGACCGAAGGCTCAAAAGGGGGAATTGGCGCTGCACACTCCCGCGATGATTCAGAAGGGAAGCGAATCTGGCGCGGTGATCGTGGCGGGTAAATCGAGCGAAAGCCGTCTGTTCGAACTGGTTAAGCAGGGTGAAATGCCCCCCGACAGACAAGGGACTCTGTCCGAAGCTGAGGTCGAACTTATCCGGAAGTGGATCGATGGTGGTGCTTCATTCGGTTCGGAACCGACCGACAATCAAAACAGGGTGACACAGCATGATGTCATTCCGATACTTCTGCTGAGGTGTACGGTCTGCCATGGACGACATAAACAGGAAGGGGGACTCGATCTTCGAAATCGTGATGCCATGCTGCGTGGAGGGAAGTCCGGGCCCGCTATTGTCCCAGGCAAGCCGGACGAAAGCGTGATGGTCAAACGGATACGGGCTGAAGAAATGCCGCCGCATTCGCGCCTGACGGAAGTCTCGGTCAAGCCGATGGACCCGGAAGAAACGAAGACCCTCGTCCGCTGGATCGAACAGGGTGCTCCACTCGCTGTTGAAGAAATGGATCTGGCAGGAACGTCTGACGATCCGCTCGTTCGACCTCAGGATAAAGATTTCTGGTCGTTCCGACCACCGAAACGACCGGCAATTCCGCACGCCACGAAATCGTTTCGGCTGCAAACACCGATTGATGCTTTTATCGGGAAAACGCTCGATGAAAACCGACTTTCCTTCGCTTCGGTAGCCGACCGATTGTCGCTGTTTCGTCGAGTCACACTTGATCTGACCGGCCTTCCACCCGATCCATCGGATGCCCAGGAATTTGCAGAGGACCATGCACCGGATGCCTTCGAGCGAGTCGTCGATCGGTTGCTTGCTTCGCCACGATACGGCGAACGCTGGGGGAGCCATTGGCTCGATGTGGCCGGATATTCCGAAACCGAAGGACGGCGCGAACAGCATTTGCCTCGACCATTCGCCTGGCGGTATCGGGACTATGTCATCCGATCGCTCAATTCCGATAAAGGGTATGACCGTTTCTTGCAGGAACAGATCGCTGGTGATGAACTGGCTGACTACGAACATGCGCCGACGATCACTCAAGAAATTGAAGATAACCTCGTCGCGACGGCGTTTTTAAGATTGGCACCCGATCCAACCTGGGCAAACCTGACCGGCTTCGTTCCTGACCGATTGGAAGTGACCGCCGATTCGATGGATGTGCTTGGTTCGGGAGTGATGGGGCTGACATTCAAGTGTGCTCGTTGTCACACTCATAAATTCGATCCCATTCCACAGCGCGACTACTACCGACTGGTTGCACTGTTCAAAGGTGCTTACGACGAGCATGACTGGCTAAAGCCCCAGATCATCGGCTATGGCGGTGCATTAAGTTCCGGGATCGGCGAGCGATTTCTTCTCTACGTAACGACTGCAGAACGCCGATGGTGGGAAGATCGTCAATCCACCATACAAAGGCAGATCGACACCTTGGCAACCCAGCCCAAGACGCCCGAGACTGAAAAGCGGATCCGGGAACTGGAATCACAACGGCAGCCCGTGCCGCAGATCATGGCTTTGTGGGATCGCGGCGAACCATCACCGACCTACATGTACCGTCGCGGGAACCATGCCACTCCCGGTTCGTTCGTCTCGCCCGGCGTTCCCGCATTGCTACAAAAGTCATCGGAACCATTTGAAATCGTTCCACCCTGGCCCGGTGCCAAATCGACGGGTCGACGCTTGGCGCTGGCTCGCTGGTTGACTGAGCCAGGCCATCCACTCACCGCTCGAGTCATGATCAACCGAATCTGGAAGCATCATTTCGGCCACGGTATCGTTCGCAGCCTTGGCAATTTCGGGAAAACGGGCGAAAAGCCAACTCATCCGGAATTACTGGACTACCTTGCGACGGACTTCATTCGTCATGACTGGTCCATGAAATCCATGCACCGCCAACTGGTTCTTTCGACGACTTATCAGCAATCGTCGCAAATCAACGAATCATACTCGGAACACGATTCCGCCAATCGGCTGTTATCGCGAATGCCTCTAAGACGCCTCGACGCCGAAGAGTTACGCGATTCGATTCTGCTGGTTGCAGGTGAATTAATTGACGCAGGCGGCGGGCCATCAGAACCGGTTCAAGTCCGTCCTGATGGCCTGGTACTGACGGGTCGCAGACGAAGTATTTACGTTCAACAATTACGAAAGCACCCTCCTTCTCTGCTCGAAAGTTTTGACCTGCCCGCGATGAATCCAAACTGCCTGGAACGCTCCGATTCGCTGGTGCCGACTCAAGCCTTGCATTTGTGGAACGACGCAACCATCCGGCAACTTGCTAGTCGATTTGCTGACAGAGTTCTGTTGCTTGCTGGCGATAGTGAAACGCAACAAATCGAGCGAATTTATTGGATCGCGCTCAGTCGGCCACCGTCGGTTGAAGAACTTGCGACGTGCGTTGATATGCTAAAACAATTGAAACTCACGTGGTTGAAACAATCATCGACTGAGGACGAACCCGCTCAGAAAGAAGCGACAAGTCGTGCTTTGGCGACGTTTTGTCACACGATTTTGAACTCGGCAGATTTTCTTTATGTTGATTAAAAAAGAAGAATATTTTCAGGAACAACCAAGAGTTTAGGGGACACTAATCTTCGCTAATATGCACTAATAAGAAGAAGATAAGTCCGACGAAGATAAGACGACGACTAAGAATATTGGGATCAATAAAGTCGAGATGATTGGGGTGAATTAATGCATTTCAAACAGGACTGTGCGGGTCGGGTCGATCCTTACGTCGCCTTAAGCACGTCCCCTCAACGCGCGAGCGATCCGCCTGTTCTATTCCCGTCATGCAACGCGCATCAACCGGCCGTGCCGGTCAGCCAGGAATTTGTGGATCAATCCGATCCGCCAACTGTTTTCAGCACCACCCCTCAACGCGCGAGCGATCTACCGATTTTATTCCCGTCATGCGACGCGCATGAACCGGCTGTGCCGGCGCGTAGAAAATTTTTTGAGCGGGTTGGGACGGGGATTTGCGGGGCGGCTTTGATTCAGCTGCTTGGTGAGAATTTGAGGGGTGATGACGAACGGGGTGTTCCCAGTCTGGCACCTCGTCGTTCTGTTCGACCAGCATCGGCCAAGGGGGTCATTCATCTGTTTATGAATGGCGGGCCGAGTCAGATGGATTTGTTTGATCCCAAGCCTGAACTCGATAAGCATCATGGGGAAGCTTATTTCGACAAGATTGCGGGTGAAGTTGAGAATGTCAAGGACGCGGGGGCGCTCATGCGCAGCCCGTTCAAGTTTGCCCAGCATGGGGAATGCGGGATGTGGGTGTCGGATGCGATGCCGCATCTGGCGAGTCAGGTGGATGACATTTCGTTGATCAGGTCGCTTTATACGACAAACATTACGCACGAACCGGCACTCTATCTGATTCAGACGAACCGGATGGTTTCGGGTTATCCGACGATGGGTTCGTGGATCACGTATGGCTTGGGAAGTGAATCACAAAACCTGCCTGCGTATGTTGTGCTGGATGATCCACTCGGGTTACCAATCAACGGCGTTGAGAACTGGCATTCAGGCTTTTTACCACCGATTTATCAGGGGACTCGTTTTCGATCGACCGGATCACCCGTGTTGAATTTGCGACCTGAAACAAACGATCCGCCGGAAATCGCACGCATGCAGCGGGACCTGCTGAATCGACTGGATTTGATGCATAAAAGTCGTCATCGATCCCAGCCGAATCTTGAGGCCAGAATTGCGACCTATGAATTAGCGGCAAGAATGCAGCTTTCCGCACATGAAGCACTCGATCTCTCGCAAGAGACTGAGCAGACTCAGAAAATGTACGGCATAGGCCAGGGTGTGACGGATTCGTATGGACGGCGCTGTCTGATTGCACGGCGATTGATCGAACGAGGCGTTCGCTTCGTGCAGCTCTTCATCAACGCCCAGATCTGGGACAACCACACCGGACTGGCAACCGACATGAAAGCGGCGTGTGATCGAACCGACCTGCCGATTGCCGGACTGTTAAAGGATCTGAAACAACGAGGCCTGCTGGACGAGACGCTGGTCATCTGGGGCGGAGAATTCGGACGGCTTCCGATCGCTCAACTTTCCGCAGACAAGGATGAGAAAAAATCAGGCCGCGATCACAACAAGAATGCCGCCTGCTGCTGGTTCGCAGGTGGCGGAGTAAAACCCGGCGTGACGTACGGAGCGACGGATGAACTCGGTTTCGCCGCAGTGGAAAACCGAGTCAGCGTTCCGGACTGGCACGCCACGATCCTGCATCTGTTGGGCCTTGACCATGACGAGTTATTCGTCGATCAGCATGGCTTGCGAGAGAAGCTGACAGGAGTTCAACCTGCAAAAGTAATCCGCGAATTGCTAAAGAATGTTTGATGGAGACGAGCCGAGCGGTGCACCCCCTCCGCTTCGTGCCACTGCATGAC
Organism: uncultured Schlesneria sp.; assembly: GCA_903834925.1. Classification (GTDB taxonomy): domain Bacteria; phylum Planctomycetota; class Planctomycetia; order Planctomycetales; family Planctomycetaceae; genus Schlesneria. Next base: position 49,937 of record CAILLA010000020.1, on the reverse strand, counting down.
CGTACTCGGTCACGCAGTGCTCTTCGAGTAAAGTTTATGGTCGTTTGAGCCAATCATCGATCAGCGGTTGAACGTCGTCCTGTTGGAGTTCGGTTTTTGCATTCAATGTTGTATCTGGACCCGAGTAAGAAATGACGATTCGATCTGGCGACTTCGTCTCATAGGTCAAGACAATTTGTTCCTGCAACGTGCCGTCAACCGTATCATGCGTTCGTGGCCCTTCCACGGTGACTTGTTCGTGAATCCACTTCAGAATCCCATTCTTCTGACGAAAGGCGATCGTCCTTTGCTCATGTCTTGAGTAGATGTGAAGCATCACATCGTAACTTGTACCGTTCGATCGTTCGACCGAAATATTTGCGGAGGAAGGAAGTGCGGGTATGCCGAGCGATGGTCGATCGACCAAAAGAAGGTCACGGAATTCCGCCAGCCGAGAATCGGACAAAGATATTCCCTGGTATTTTTCGACTTTTCCACAACCCGCAATTGTGATGCCGATGCAAAACAGTGGAACGAAAACTCCGTGCTTCATCATCTTTGAGCCGCTTCGATTTTCGCTCGCCATTGCAATATCCTCGGCATGTTCTGGGTCGGGTGTTCAAATTTCAAGAATTAGCAAGTCGAGCATTTTTCAAAAACGATCGCGTTACGCTGGCCAATTTTAAAATTTGAACGCCCGACCCCTCTTCTAAGGCATCCATCATAGACGGTTGATATGATACCGAGCTATCTTGATCGCCTTGGTAGGTGTAATCAAATTTGATTCGGAGCGCTACGAATGCGGATGGCAAAAACTTCCGGTGTGATGTTGATCGGTCTTTTCCTCTGGTCGACGATTTCGACAGCGGCGGATACGAACGAGTTTAGCGAGTTTGCTGCGACATACGTGAAAGAGATTCGACCGATCGTGTCTCGGCATTGCGAAAAGTGCCATTCACAAGAACTTTCAGAAGCCGAAATCGACTTGACCGCATTTCCGTCGCTCGCCGAAATCCGAAAGAAGCCGGAAACCTGGCAGAAGGTGAGCGAGATCCTGGAAACCGGCCAGATGCCTCCCAAGGACGCACCGCAGCCTAACAACGCTGACCGGGCGAAACTTCAACAATGGGTGCGAGGATATCTCAAAGCCGAAGCCCGTGCTCGTGCCGGTGATCCTGGCAAGGTGGTCCTGCGTCGGCTGAATAATGTCGAATATACCAATACGATTCGGGATTTGACCGGTGTTGCTACTTTAACGCCAGCTCGTGAATTTCCCGTCGACAGTGCAGCGGGTGAAGGATTTACGAATCTTGGAAATGCGCTCGTGATGTCACCTGCATTCGTGACGAAGTACCTGGATGCAGCGAAAGAAATTGCCAATCACGCCGTATTATTGCCGGACGGATTTCGCTTTTCGCCTGCCGTGACGGCACGTGACTGGACCGAAGAATACCTTGCAGAGATTCGCAAATTGTATGCGGAATACACCGATGCCCAGGGAGGGACTCAAGTCAATCTTCAAGGGATCGTGTTCGATACCAACGGTGGCGGAAGGTTGCCGATTCAAAAATACATCGAAGCAACCCTGGTGATAAGAGACCGACTGGCTGCAACGACCCCTCAGCAGGTGCCGAGCCCTTCCCTAATTGATGTTAGCAAGGCGATTGAAGAAGTTGCCCGCGAGCAAAAGCTGAGTCCCAAATATTTGCGACTGTTGTGGGATTCGTTGAACGGGAAAGAGCCTTCATTCCTTCTGGATGGACTGCGATCGCGTTGGCGAGCTTCAAAACCAACGGATGCGGCGGCCATCACGGCGGTGATTGCTCGCTGGCAACAGTCGCTATGGCGGTTTACCAGTATCGGACATATTGGGAAGGTCGGTGGCCCGAAGGCCTGGATGGAACCTGTCAGTCCGGTCACTTCTCGGTCAGAAATCCGAACAAAGCTTCCTGCTTCGACGGATGGCGAACAGGTCACCGTCTATTTGACAGCAACGGACGCAGGAGATGGAAGCGATCACGACTTTGTGGTCTGGCAGCAGCCTCGTCTGGTCGCCGCAGGTCGTCCTGACGTTCTGTTGAAGGACGTACGAGCGGTAACTCGCGAATTATTCGAACGCCGCGACCAAACATTCGCCAGTACCGTAAAATGCCTGAATGCAGCTGCCGAAGCAAGTGCTGTTCAGGGGAAGTCCGAACTTACAGAACTGGCAAAACGACACGACGTGGACAAAGATGTTCTCGCGGCATGGCTCGATTATCTCGGTGTTGGGACCGGCGGCCCCGTTAGAATCGAAAATCATTTTACGAGCAAGATCACGAACTCATCCGGTTACGCATTCATCAACGGATGGGGCAGTGGAGAGACGCCGCTGATGGTCGCGAATTCTTCCGATCAGCACGTGCGGATTCCTGGAAACATGAAACCTCACAGCGTCGCCGTCCATCCCTCGCCCACACTGCAAACCGTTGTCGGTTGGCGCAGTCCTGTCACATCGACTGTTCGTATTGAAGCCAAAGTCCAGCATGCGCATCCCGAATGCGGTAATGGGGTCACCTGGTCATTGGAACTTCGGCGAGGTGCAACGCGACAACGGCTCCGAACGGGTGTTTCCCAGGGTGCTCAGGTTGTCGTTGTTGAACCGATCGAAAAACTGAATATTCAACCGGAAGATGTCGTTTCGCTGCTGATCGGACCGAGGGATGGGAATCTCTCGTGCGTTTTGACCGCCGTCGATTTGGTGATCAAAGCAGAGGGCGATGGGGGACGTACCTGGGATCTCGCTGCCGACGTTTCACCGGATGTCCAGGCTGCAAACCCGCACGCAGATCGATTTGGCAATCAAGGGGTCTGGCACTTCTATACCGAGCCAGTCACCGGGGCACAGCAAGGCGTGGTCATCCCTGCCGGGTCATTGCTGACGGCCTGGCAGTCAGCAACGAATGCCGACGAGAAACAAAAACTGGCTGCGGCCGTTCAAAAGCTGTTGATCGATGAACCGCCAGCAGCCAAAGACAGCCCGGATGCCCAGCTGCGTCGCCAATTGTCATCACTGAGCGGCCCGCTATTCAGCGCAATGACCCGTTCAACAATTGCAAAACCCGCAGGAACTGCACCTGCATCAAACAAAACCCGGCCGGACTGGGGACCTGAACCAGCGACATTTGGCCGCCATCCCAACGGTCAGGCTGTCGAACCAGGAGACCTGTGCGTCAAAGCTCCGTCGGTGATCGAAGTCCGATTGCCGGCCGATTTCGCGGAAGGTTGCGAGTTGGTCACAGCAGGCATCCTTCATCGTGAAACGGGGGCGGAGGGGACTGTTCAGATTCAAGTCTCGGTCACCAGACCCGATTCCGCAGCCGGCCTGGTCGCGAGTGCTGTCACCGAGATTAACGCGAACAGTCAATGGACCGATAATAATCGCCGATTGCAGTATTCGACGCCGATACTGGTGACTGACGGGAGTGCCGCCAGCCGACGCGTGGAAGCGGCGTTCGAAACATTCCGTAATCTTTTCCCCGCAGCACTTTGCTATTCTCGAATTGTTCCCGTTGATGAAGTCGTCACGCTGACCTTGTTCTACCGCGAGGATCACCATCTCAGCCGTTTGATGCTGGATGAAACGCAGGCCGCTAAGCTTGATCGCTTGTGGAACGAACTGCACTTTGTCAGTCACGACAAGTTGACCCTGGTCGATGGGTTCAAACAGTTGATGGAGTTCGCGACTCAGGATGCCGATCCGAAAGTCTTTGAACCACTCCGCAAGCCGATTCATGATGCCGCCGAGGCATTTCAGAAAGAGCTGCTTGATTCGGAGCCGCGTCAAATTGATCGCCTGATCGGGTTTGCCGCTCGTGCCTATCGCCGACCGCTGCGAAGCAGTGAAGCAGAGGAACTACGAGGCCTTTATCAAAAACTGCGGGAACAGGAATTGCCACACGACGAGGCGTTTCGGTTCACCCTGGCAAGGGTGCTGATTGCCCCGGCGTTCCTCTATCGAGTTGAACCATTTCCGGCCGAGGTGGCTCAAGGGAGTCCCGCCACAGCCGTGACGGATTTTGCACTGGCGAGTCGATTAAGTTATTTTCTGTGGTCATCGCCACCCGATGCCGAATTACAGTTCGCCGCGGCGTCAAACAAATTGCATGAACCCGACGTTCTGGTCGCCCAAGCCAGACGGATGTTGAAATCTGACCGCATGCGATCACTCTCGACAGAATTCGCGTGCCAATGGCTGGGTGTTCGTGACTTTGATTCGCACGGAGAAAAAAGCGAACAATTCTTTCCTACTTTCGGTCCCCTTCGAGGTGACATGTACGAAGAGTCGGTCCGATTCTTTGCGGACCTGTTCCAACGGGATGGATCTGTCTTGGAAATTCTTGATGCCGATCACACGTTCTTGAATGAGGCACTTGCCAAACACTACGCGATTCCCGGCGTCACCGGCCCGGAATGGCGTCGTGTCGACGGGATCAAGCAGTATGGACGGGGCGGAATTCTAACGCTGGCAACGACACTGGCTCAGCAATCTGGTGCATCGCGAACGAGTCCCATTCTGCGTGGGAACTGGGTTCTGGAAACGCTGTTGGGGGAAAAGTTGCCGCGTCCGCCGAAGAACGTTCCGCCGCTGCCCGAAAGTGAAACCGACGCCGACCTGACGGTCCGAGAACTTGTTGAGCGGCATCGTACCATTCCGGAATGCGCTCATTGCCATGAACGAATTGATGCCTTTGGATTTTCCCTGGAAGCGTATGATGCAATCGGTCGCCGTCGCGACAAAGACCTGGGCGGACGATTAATCGACGTTAATGTGGAACTCAAAAATGGAACCCGATTCTCGGGCGAGTCGGGCCTCAGAACATACATTCTCGACGCCCGCAGAAATGATTTCCTGAAGCATTTCTGCCGAAAATTGCTGGGCTATTCGCTGGCACGCGGCGTTCAGTTTTCGGATGAACCGTTACTCGAAGAAATGATTACAAACCTTAAGTCCAGCGATTACCGCTTCTCTGCGGCGATCGAAACAATTGTTCGCAGTCAGCAATTTCGTTTTCATCGAGGGAACGCGTTAGAATAGAGTATTGAAGAAGGGGCGGGTGTTCAAATTATTTTGTCGTTTAACCGCGCCTCGCAGAGAAGCGCGTCGCACGGCGATCGAGTCAAAAACCGAGGTGTCATTTCTCATGGTCCCATTGCTATCCATTGCGCAGCGAAATCCGAAGAGATCGGCTGAACACCGATCCGCCTGCGCCTACGGCTGCGGGTTAAACGAAGAATTCTCCTCGCCTGTCCCCAGAGCCACAACATCAACACTGTCTTGAATATTTCTAGCCGTTACTTTTAAGGATCAATTCCATGCACTCCGAAAATTCCTCCGTCTCGCATCCGTTTGATCGGCGTACATTCCTTCGAGGGCTGGGGGTCACGATGGCCTTGCCCTGGATGGAATCACTGAAGGTCTGGGGCGACGAGACTCGCGGCAATCAAAAGGCGAGCGAAGCTCCTGTCCGCCTGGCGGTCCTCTTTGCTGGAAACGGATTTCACGCGAAGGAATGGTGGGCCAAAGAGACCGGACAGGGACTTGAGTTTGGTCAGGTGCTGGCACCGCTGAATGGATTCCGCGACAAGACGTTGTTCATCAAGGGGCTTTTCAACGAACAGGCCCTCAAAGGGAATATTCACAGCTCGCAAACGGGCAACCTGCTGTCGGGTGCACCACTCGCTGCCGGGGGTGAGATTCATTCGGGAACGAGCGTCGATCAACTGCTTGCCCAAACCTACGGACGGTCGACAAAAGTCCCCAGTCTGGTGTTGGGGTGCGAACCGGGAAATCCGTCGGTTCATAAAAATTACTCAATGATCTATAGCTCGCACATTTCGTGGAGTTCGCCGACAACGCCAACTCCGCTGGAATTGTATCCCTCACTCGCCTTCGACCGCTTGTTTAAAGACGAAGTTCAGAAGGGTGACAAGAGCGTGCTGGACGCGGTTTTGAGCGATGCAAAACAGATTCGACGTGAGATCAGCACGTCTGACCAGCGCAAACTTGATGAGTACCTGGATTCCGTTCGCGATGTCGAACAGCGGATTGAAAATGCAGGAAAGCAAGGTGAGCTGCAAGGCTGGCGTCCAACGCTCGACAAACCGAATCTCCCTCGACCCGCCGAAGGGATTCCGCAGAATATTGCTGACCACATGCGTTTAATGTGCGATATCATGGTCCTCGGCTTCCAGACTGATACAACGCGAATCTGTACGCTGAAATTGAATAACGATCATTCGTCACTCCGATTCCCGCATCTGAATGTCGATTACATGATCCACCATTTGTTGTCGCATTCGGACACCCCCGATTGGCTGAAGGTGAATCAGTTCTTCGTCGAACAACTGGCATACATTGCGAAGAAACTCGATTCGATTCAGGAAGGAGAACGAACGGCACTCGACAACTCGATGCTGATGTTCTGCTCAAGCATGATGAGCGGCAGTCACGATGCCAGCCAGTTGCCAGTGGTGATGGTTGGTCGCGGTGGCGGAAAAATCCAAACCGGCAAAGTGCTCGATTACCGCGACAAGCCGAATCGCCAGATGTGTCGCTTGTACATGTCGATGATGGACAAGATGAATATTCGTCTTGATAAGTTCGGCGACGCAACAGAAGCCCTGGCAGAAGTTTGATCGGTGCGGGTACCGTCATTGTTTTGCCGCTTTCAATCCAAAGAACGACAGGCGAGCCGGGGATGTTAATCCCCGGATTCTTCTGTATTGCGGATGGGTCAGAAGAGGGGGTCGGGCGTTCTGGCAGTGCGCACGTTTAAAAATCCTAGGGTTTACACCCCCGGCTCGCCTGGGTTTTATTTTTTTAGTGTCTCTACTTAACAAATACGGTCCTGAAAAAGGCTATTTCATGAATCGTCTATTTTCATTTGTTTTGCTGATTCAACTTGCGATGACACAGGCGCAATCGGCGTTTGCCGGATGTCCCAAGTTCGTCGAACAAGTGATCGACCCAAAAATCGGGACCGTTTGCTATGCCGTCGCCAAGGCTGACGTCAACGGCGACGGAAAACTGGATATCGTTGCGGTCAGCGAGAACCGCGTTCAGTGGTATGAGGCACCAAGCTGGACGAAGCATATCATCCTGGAAGATCAGACTGAGATGGACAATGTCTGCATCGCCGCCCACGACGTTGATGGTGATGGCAAGATTGATTTCGTTTTGGGGGCTGGCTGGATCAAAACCAATACCGGAAGCATTCAATGGATCACCCGAGGCCAGAACCCGGATGACAAGTGGTCGGTTCATTTGATCGCCCATGAACGAAGCACTCATCGCATGAGTGTTGCCGATGTCCTCGGGACAGGTCAGCCGCAACTCGTCGTCTCACCCCTGAATCGCAGCATCGAAGGCAAAACCGGCGTTCGCTTGCTGGCTTTTTCCATCCCCGCTGTACCGAAGACCGATCGCTGGCCGTCTGCGGCACTCGATGAAACACTCAACCGCATGCATAACCATACCCATGTCGACTGGGACGGTGACGGACAACTCGACACGATCACAGCAAGCGAAGAAGGGGTTTCGCTGATTCGCAAATCGACGAATACATTTCAAAAGTCTCTGCTCGGAGTTGGAGCGGAATCAGATAAAGCAGAATTTCGCGGTGCAGGAGAGATCAAGCTCGGAAAGCTGAATGGAGGGGGACGCTTCCTCGCGACCGTGGAACCGATGCACGGTACCAGTGTGGCTGTCTATACAGAAAACAAGGACAAGTCGCTGCCATTGAAACGGACTGTGATCGAAGATTCGATGAAACAAGGGCATGCTGTCTGGGCGGCTGACCTGGATGGAGATGGCACCGATGAACTGGTGATTGGGCATCGTGAAGCGGGAACAGGTCAAGTCAAAGGACCTGGCCTCTACGTCTTTTCGTGTGACGACACAGCCGGTCAGAAGTGGACCAAGCACGTGATTGATAACGGGGGCGTTGCGGTGGAAGACGCTCTAGTGGCGGATTTCAACGGGGACGGAAAACCAGATCTTCTGGCCGGTGGCCGAGCAACCCAAAACGTGAAGTTGTATTTGAACCAAGGGAAGTAAGCGTAGGGTGGGACAAGTAATTGTAGGGTGGGACAAGTCTTCGAAGTCCCACCAGTGTTTCCGCCACGTCACCAGGTTGGATTGTGTGCGTCACGTGGGACAAGTCCTCGAAGTCCCACCAGTGTTTCCGCCGAAGCGGTGGAACTAAAGGAGTCTCGGTGACCGTCTGCATTCTTGGAACGTTGGATACCAAAGGGACCGGCCTTTGCGCCGACTCGGTGGGACTTCGAAGACTTGTCCCACCCTACTAAAGGAGTCTCGATGACTATCTACATTCTTGGAACGTTGGATACTAAAGGGACCGGCCTTTGCGCCGACTCGGTGGGACTTCGAAGACTTGTCCCACCCTACTGAAGGAGTCTCGATGACTGTCTACATTCTTGGAACGTTGGATACCAAAGGGACCGAAGTCGGATTCGTTCGCGACTTGTTGCATGAATTCGGTGTGGCGACCTGTGTTGTCGACACAGGCTGTCTTGGTGAACCGACAATTGCAGCGGATGTTTTACGCGAGGCGATTTTCGAAGCAGCCTGTACCGCGCTGGAGGCCGTCCGTAAAAAGGGAGACCGAGGAGAAGCTGTCACCTTTGCTGCAATCGGTGCCGCGAAGATCGTCGCCACAGCTCATGCTCGCGGCGACGTGTCTGGCGTACTCTCAATAGGAGGTTCCGCAGGGACCACGATCGGAACGGCGGCGATGAGATTGTTGCCGCTCGGTGTACCCAAACTGATGGTCAGCACATTGGCGTCGGGACAGACAAGACCCTACGTCGGCAGTAAAGACATCCTGATGCTCAACGCGGTCGTCGATATTGCGGGTCTGAATCGTATCAGTCGAACGATCCTTGCCAATGCGGCGCGGGCGATGGCTGGAATGGTGACGTTTCCCGTTCCGGTCAATCACGAGACTGAGGCACAAAACCGGCCATTGATCGCAGCAACAATGTTCGGAGTCACGACCCCTTGCGTAGAACGTGCACGCCAGATCCTCGAACAGGCGGGATATGAAGTCGTCGTCTTTCACGCTACCGGTATTGGTGGCGAAGCGATGGAAGGATTGATCGCCGATGGAATGTTTGCCGGGGTACTCGATATCACGACGACGGAACTGGCGGATGAACTTGTCGGCGGAATACTGACGGCTGGACCCGGTCGCCTGACAGCGGCAGGTCGAAATGGGATTCCACAGGTGATCTCGATCGGCGCACTCGACATGGTCAACTTCGGCGCTCCAAACACGGTTCCCGACAAATTCAAGGACCGCAAGTTCTATCAGCACAATGCAACGGTCACGCTAATGCGAACGACCATCGACGAAAACCGGAAGCTGGGGGAAGAGATCGGACAAAAAGCGGCTGCGGCGACGGGTCCGACGGTGATCCTGATCCCCCTGAAAGGAGTATCGGCAATCGATCAGACCGGCAAGGCATTTGATGATCCCGCTGCGCGCGAGGCCTTATACGACGGAATTCAGAGGACACACAGGTCGGTGGAAGTGATTCCGCTGAACAACCACATCAATGACCAAGAATTCGCAGAGGCTGCCGCCCATCAACTCTTGAACCTACTCGACCGGTAATTTCTCGTTGCCAGATGTCAAACTGTCCTGAAGCACTCACAAAAAGGAAAAGGCCGCACGTTACCGTGCGGCCTGGCCACATTTGTCATTTCAACTTGTCACCGCTCACACCCCAGCAGCAGCCTGACGTCGGCGGTAAGTACCGATCGCGAGACCCACTCCACCAAGACCCATCAACGCGAATGTCGATGGCTCCGGTACTGCTGGCGGGTTATAAGTATACGTCACCTTAACGTCCCCGCTGGCCGTCGCACTTCCACCGAAGAAGACCCCATTATTTGCGCTTCCAGCGAACGTACCGGTATCACCATTAAAATTAAACGTCAGTAATGCTAAACCGGAACCCTCATACTGCGACCAACTCGAGGATGCAACAATATCCGAACCGGACGTTGAACCGGTGATTCCGGTAAAAGCATTAAACCCAACCAAGGCCGTTCCATTAAACGGACCCGCTACTGCTAATCCACTTGCCTTTGACCCGTCGGGTCCAACAACACTGACCGGTATGGTAGCGTGTGCATTCGTAAAAGCCTTCGAGCTTCCCGTGGAATTAAAAACGTCAACCTCTGCGACAATATTCGCAGTAAATGAAATCGTGACGTCGGTCAGCGTTCCCAATGACGTGTCAAATCGATTAAGTCCTACAGGCGTGCTAAATGACGTAGCTTGTGGATCAACGTGAGCTGTGTAAAAAATCGATCCCGCTATCGCCGACGATTGACTCGCGACGACACTGGCGGCGAAAACAACAACAGCAGACAGATTCAATGCGAACTTCTTCATAAAACAGTCTTTCATTTATTAAACACACGAAACGTTCAGTTTTTATCACACACTGGAACCACATTCGCTTCCAGCAAATCACTCAACTCAAGCGATCAACTGGTCAAACGACCAACTCGCCTCCATACTTCTCACCGCCACCACTCGATGACACTCGCTAATCAGTGGTCGACTCCAATTCCTGAAACACCTTTCCGAATTCGACTATTACAAGAGCATCTACTCGCCCCCCCTTTATATTTTTCCATAGCGCAACGCATTTGACGATTACGTGATTGCGACTACTATCTTTCAACTCTCTCACGTGCCACGCATTCTCAAATAACAGGCGAGAACCTTTAAAATCGGTTCCGTCCTGTCGGCACATTTCATTTTTGACGATCAAATAACCAAAGCGACTTAAGTTTGCGATATTTCTAGCATCGAAGCCTCTCAAAGCACCGCAATTCCACACGTGTGCAATTCGAAAAGAGCCTAAGCAACAGACTGCTCAACGCAGTTCCCTCCTGACGCTTGCGTTTGTCGACTGCACCTCTAAGCAGCGTAGCGATGCCACGTACATTAGAGATATCACGTTTTCTCAAGCACTTTCATTAATTTACGGACATTTCCTATTCGCCCAGTCGTTTGCTTGCACGCAACAAATTCGCTGCAAAAACACAAAAGTCGCTTGATTTGCAATCATGCAATCGAACCTTCACTATTAATTGTCATTTTTACAGACCTCGCCCTTTTAAATAACGCAAAACGATGGATACCGTTTTCAGTTTATTGAGCGGTGTTACACACACGCGAACACTCAAACGCGGAGTTACATATTATCGTTAAATAAGTGTATGGGATCATTTAGTGCGAACTCACAATGGTAACCTCCTCATTTGAATACATATGACATAATGCATGTTTATTCATCACAGAACTACTTTATCAGTGAGTCTGTACTATCATTATCGCTAATGATATTTGTCGTTTTATTAGTACGTGCATACTCTGGTTGATAAATGTGTTCAAAATGTGGTCCGATCAGGGCATCCCTGTGTGGAGACACATGTTATCCAATCCCTGCCAAAATCCGACAATTTTGAAATTCGCCCGCCGGCAATACAGCAGACGCTTGCTCGCTGGCTCAAATAGCGATTGGGCTTTCTGTGTATGAAATGGAAAAATGAAGGCATTTACGTTGTCAATTATGTTTTGGTGATTGTTTTAATGCAGTCGTATCCCAATCAGGCAACGCCGTGAAGGATTTTTCTACGGGAAAACAACGGTTCGAACGAATTCTTGTGCCACTGAATGACCGTCTTCGGTCACTCAGTGTCTTACAATTGCTAGTTTACGGGTTGAAGACACTGCGTCGGAGAAGACTCCGATGCAGTGGCACGTCACGTCGGTATCGTTTTGGAAAATCCTTCACGGCGTTGCCAATCAGGGCAGGTGATTGCGCCAGACAGGGAACTTCAAATTGAATTTAAAGAACGTTTCGCATGGACGGGCGAATTGTTTAAATCACACCCCGGCTCGGACGAGGTCGTCGCGCACAGCACTTTGTTTACAACTAATACGTTACTACCGACTTGAGTTGCTCCAGCCATTGCACAGCTCGACTTCTGCAACGACGTCGAAGGGAAATCAATAGCATAAGTAGACACCCTGTGATTCGCTGAAAAAATCGTAAAGGCAGTCAATTTCACGTGGAGTCGAGTGACTTAATGCACAAACGATGCTTCAAGCCGGTCGAATTTTGGTTAATCAATATAATTTTGTCAGGGAATGTCGACTCCAACGCGAACCATGAAGCCACGCGGTATCTCCCGAGGACAAAAATGAAAAACAGGAATTGATCCATACGGTCCATATGCAGTACCCACCGCGCACGGACACCGTTTGGGTCGGTTCCGTTTTCAGCGATGATTTACGCAAAAGGACTTACGGTAGCCCATCTGTTGAATAATTCGTTGAGATTCTCCGACGAACCTGAACGAATGACCCACATGAGCCGGACGATAACCCCATTTGGAAAATGTTTTCTCGCGCCGGCCTTGGCCTGCCGAGCGCAACAGAACGCACCATGCTTCAATCGCCCCCAAGCTTTGGCACTAGCTTCGAATGGGGGCAATTATTCGAGTTTTCAATGAACAGCCCATCGCGCACGGAAGCCGATTGGGTCGGTTCCTTTTTCAGCAACGATGATTTTCGTGAAGGGAATGACGGCGACCCGTTGGTTGAATGATTCGTTGAGATTCTCTTGTGAACCTAAACGGATGACCCAAGTGAGCCAGACGACAACCCCATTTGGAAAATGTTTCCTCGCGATGACCTTAGCCTGTCGAGCACGACGGAATTCGCCCAGGTCCATTCACCCCCCCAAGCTTTGACACAAGCCTTGAGTGCGTTGCAATTATTCGAGTTTTCAATGTACAGCCCACCGCGTTGCGGGATCGCCAAAAAACCGGGAAACCGCCAGAATCCGCGATCGACACCTGCCAGAATTTCTCCCGCTGTTGCCTGACTCACCGCAACCTTTGCTTCTAACGGCGCATGCGCGGGCCACCGAATTGAAATCTTATTTCTCCTTTATTTTGAGCACCATCCGCCAGCGCCAATCAACACCCTTCAGCGGCAACCAAACGGCTACGCTTTAGCAAACCGATCGAATTCAAGTGGACTGTGCATTCAACCAACAACTGACACGCGGCCCCTGCCATGAATAGCCTGCCCGCGAAAAGTGAAACCACGGGCTGCTTGTGCTTCCCCTTGCTTCAACCTCCAAAACAGAACCACCAGGCAACGACCTTAATTGCGAGCCGAGCTCGGTTGTCCATTGCCATCTGAGACTGCCGATCTCTGAGATTTTTCGTTCCAGATTGATCTGCAAGGCTCTAGTTCGGTTTGATGTTAGACTCGGTATCCAGTTTGGCCACCGACAATTCTTGAAATTCGCGAAGAAATGTCGAACAAGCACAGGGGCGCCAGGCGAATAGCCACAACTGATGAGATGTAGTGGACGTATTGTGGCCGCAACCAGAGGATAACATGCCCTTTTGAACACCCGTCAGGCAAGTCTACCGGCAGATTGAAAGACTCCCAGCACGCCTCGTACCGACTGTAACGCTTCGGTGTTGCCGATGTCGCACTTGACCCCTTCGCGATCGAGCACAGAGAGAATGCCAAGAATTCCCATGGAATCCCATTCAGGGACGTCGGTAGCCTGACTGGATTCAATTAATTTCGAGGCAGGGATATCGAGTGCTTCGGCGATCAGTTGAATGACGGCGTCGGCAGACAGCTTTTCTGGGTTCGAACTGGCATTTGATGTCGACATGTTCGACTCCTCAACGTAAGTAGATTCACGCTTTTCCGAATCATGGCGATTCAAGCAGCGCGTGCAATTTGTTGAATTTCGGTTTCCGAACCAATCAAGGCAACCCGACCATCCAAACCATCGACGGCCTGTCCACTATACATCAACGCAGTCTGCGGCGAATCCTGAGTGTAAGGGAGCACCAGCGTTCCAAATTGAAAGTAGACCGGGCTGAGATAATCTTTGCGATGTGTCACCAATTTCTGCCATGGACCACCATTTCGGCTTCCATATAAAGAGCATTCTCGTGAACGGCAATAGGGATTTGGTTCAACGGCGGTGGAAATGACTCGCAACCCGCCAAACCGGGCTGAGTAGAGCGAACTTCCTTCGACCTCTTTCAGCTCGTCGATTCGTCCGCTTTGTTTGTCCAGGCGGACGATGAAATTGCGGTCGCGGTCGGAATCCGTCCCATACACGAGGCAGTCAGGTTCGATCAAAGCCGAGACCGCGCGATATCGCTGGGTTCCGCGCCCTAACCATTCGAGGTGTTTCAAGTCACGACTCAACACGCCAACCCCGGTCTGTCGTCCGAAGTCACCGACCAGAACCCAGTAATGGCCTTCGCTTGGATCGACCATTACGTGATGGACATGTCTGATATCTCCTTTAGGAAATCGAAATCCTTCGTGAAACGTCTTGCCGTAGTCTTCGGAGACATAAATCAGGACTTCGGTCTCTTCAAGACCGCTGCCGTATTCCCCGAACAGCACACGCGATCGATCGACAGAAAAATTGAGTGGTCGCGAGCCACGTTGAATGGCAAATACTCGCGTCATCGCTTGTTCGCCCGCTGCCGCCCGGTAGATACCGTCTCGGGCAACAGCCAGTCGGCTGCCGTCCGGAAGAACACGTAGCGCCGCAATGTACCAGCGAAGAAGCCGCGCCAAAATTCGGACCCGAGAACATTGATGTTTCCAGCCAAACGACGGGACAAAACAATCACGCTGCCACGTCAAACCACGGTCCTGCGAACGATAGATCTGACAACCTCGCCCGATGTACAAATCGCCATTCTCGGCCGAGAACAGTGCCCGGCCCGAAGTCGTTGACAAAGGATCCTGACAATTAATGATTGGATGAGCCACGGCTTTACTCCTTCCTCGGCACCAGTGACGTTCCAAAGTAGGGATAGGTCGACGTCCGATTTCGTTGTGTAATAAATTGAAAAATCTCACCCGACCGAGCCCAGTCGACTCGGACGGTACCGACGCGACCTTCATGCAGAATTCCCGCGCGAACGAGATCTCTTCGGAGCTTGCGAATACAGAGGCTAAACATCATGAATTCCGTCCGCGTTTTTCGGATTGTCACCGTTTGATCAACGCCGTGCTCGCGCACGATGTAATCTCGTTCCTCAAAGAAATCTTTCACCGGCCATTGTTGGTCACGGGATTCCTCGGCGGCATGAACCAGCGTGAAACAATTGGCGAGTGGCACTCCAACACTAACCAGCAACCCGTTTCGCTGGCAGAAGCGGTAGTATCCGGAATCGACACCATGAGCCAGCGGTTTGGATTCGTTCAGGTTGTCATGCAGTAGCTCTGTCGCCAGAGGGCCACGAGCAGCCAGAGTGTTATGCGGAAAACGACTACGCAACGTCCCTGCTTGACGCCAGAATAATTCATTCGCCAGCCCCACACCGCAAGGGGTTGACGATGGATTATAAACCGGCAACGCCGGGCGATCTGTCGCTCCAGCAGGGGCAGGTCGATTTTTGTAGACGGGGTGCGTCGGCATCACGAGTGTCCCGGTGTCACCAACCATCGCGATGAATATCGAAACCAATTCTTGAGCAACCTGCATCGAATTCGCGGGCTTGCCAGTCAGCGAGTTGTCCTCAGCAAGCGATAGCCCGGAAACGGAAGTATGAGCCATGACCAGCGAGCCAGGTGTGACACCAATTGACTGCAGATGGCCAATCAACGCCTGTTTATCAGCGACCTGAGCAACGGGAGCTTTCTTCGATTTCGCCCGCTTTATCCACTCGCGCAGTCGGGAGCTGCGCCAATAGATCTGCCGAAACGACCATTCGGCGGCCAGCAGCAACGCGTCCTTTGGCCCGGCAAAAAGTGGAGTTACTGGCGTGCGCGACGCCACCGCAATCGACTGACTGCGGTCAACGGCAGCCCCCCCAACAACATCATCGATCATTCGGTAGAACTCCAAAGAAGTTTGGATGTCAGCATCCTATTCGTCCCATCAGTCCCATTTGTCCTATAAGTCCCATGAAGGAAAGGAATGGGACGTATAGGACTTATGGGACGAATAGGTCTTAATGACCGCTCCATCACTGGTGATTGTTACGCAGCCCGTTTCAAGAATTCGACCTGTCGTTTCCGGACTCCCAGGTAGAACTCGACGATGTCGTGGATGGCACCTTCCGTCGAATACCCTTCCTGAACAAATTGCACGCAAACTTTTCTTTGAGCTTCAAGTGCGGCTGGTGAAGATTTCGCGGTCTCGGCGAACATGAATGCAAAGTCGGCTGGTTCGTACCGGGACATCCAGCGGACAGCAGGGCAATCACGCAGCAGGCTGTAGCCGACGAGATTCGACACAATCGGAGCGGTTCCACATCCCATGGATTCCACGGTTGAGATCGAGAAATTATCCGTCTTCGGAACCGACAGCGTGTAATCACCCAATTGAAGCCAACACGCCATCTCTTCCGCCGCGAGCATTCGCTCGACGAGGGTGACACGGTGACCCGCTGGATGAGCCTCGATCACGTTGCGGATTGCTTTTGTGTACTCCTGATGTTGGTCACCGCACAAAAGAATCAGTCGGCCACGAGCGTTGTCCTGGCAGTACTGAAGAAAGCCGTTAACCACTTCCATGGTTCGGTAATGTGGATCGGTCCGACGATTCACAACCCAGATCGGTTCATCCGTCGGCAGTTGTCGTTCTTCGCGCAATCGCATCCGCTCGAAATGACCCACGGGGTGGAAACTGGTTTCGTCATAGCCCAGGAGAAAGAAGTGAATCCGTTCTTTAGGGATGCCATATTCTTCGACCAGGAGTTTAATGCTTTCCGCCGAGCCAACAGAAATGCGCTCTGCGTTTTGCAGGATTTGTTTGAGCACCCAGCAATAGATTTTGCCTCGCTGTTTTGCACCGTAGATTTCGGAACCGTAAGTTCCCAGAACGTAACGCCGACCACTCATCCAGGCCACCAGGCCATTTCCCGAAGCACAGTGTGCATGAATCAATTCGTTTGGAGGGCAAGACACCAGGTATCGGAGCACAAGCCCGCTGAGAAAATAACGCACCGCCATCGGGACACGCAGCCACCTGGGGAGCAACGGGACGACTGCGACGAATTCATTGGAAAACTCTGGAACCGGATTCGCCGTATCGATTGTAATTCGCGTCTTCGTGTGTGCCAGAATTTTCAACCAGCGAGCAACGTGTAGACCGTGGGCGTGAGCGATGTATCGAATGGACGACAGGGCTTCGCCAGGACGAAAGCACGTCACATCAGACGCCAGTTCCGGCTTCCGTTTCAAACTTTCAAACTGGTTTCGGATATGGTCTGCAAACGGTAACGGTTGTGTTACCTTCGCATCAGCAATCGCGGGTTCGGGTGCGTTCAATTGAGATTCCATTCTTCTTAACAATAACGATTACGCGGCGATCCTTCGCGGCGTCATTGAGGCAGCCTGCATCGGCGTCAAAAATGTATTCGGAGCGGGTAAAGAGGCCGATACGACCGCTCGTGAACTGCACAAAGTGCCAAACATGAGGAACACCATGTTCCCGGTCAAAGAATATGTCAGATTTGGCTGCGTGAGGTTGCCCAGTAAGACAGCCCCCAGCATTGCGACCATCGCGTTCAATCGATACCAGGCCGGGGCACCGAACGTGGTCAATCGCAAAAGTCGGCGAGTCACCATCAAACAGCTTCCCAGCACCGATCCGTAAAGCAACAGCCCCAGTCCACCGCACTTGTAGAGGACTTCCAGGTACTGCTGGTGCGGCGTATCAATGTCTCCGGTGTAACGAGAAAACGATTCGAACATGTAGCCAAAGATTGGCTTTTCGGCAGACAACTCCAACGCAAATTCCCAGATATCAAATCGACCGGATGAAGGGTCTTCTGACTCGGTACTTCGATTCACTCGATCCTGGACTCGTTGAGTCAGCACCGAAACGACGTCTGTTTCTCTCAAGGCTGAAAAGAGGCCAAATCCCACGATGCTGAAGACTGTAATGACGATAAAACTTCCAACGAGAAACGCCTGACGACCTGTCATTGCCAGGTAAAGGACCGTTCCGAAAAGAAGCGCAAGCGTTGAGGATCGTGACATCGAACCAAGAATGATCAGCGCCGTGGCAGCCGCCAGCCCCCATCCAACTAACTGAATCGCTCGATTCTTGCTTGTGTCGGCGGCTGCGATCAGCAATGGAACGAGCACTGCATAGAAACTCATTGGCGAATTCGGATAGCCGCTCAGTTCATACTCAAAAATGTATTTTCCCCACTCGCCGAGTGGAAAGCTTGGTTCGGTCAACGTAAAGAAGAACGTCAATCCTGTCAGGATGCCGAAGCCCCGACTGAAAATATGGATGAAATCGATCGGGTCGGTCCATGAACCGAGCATCAACCCCAGCAGGACAAATCCAACCGGCTTTGCCAGTTTGAAAGCGGAAAAGATTCGAACCGTTTCGCCGGATAAACCGAGTCCAATCCCCGCGACGGCGGTCATATACAACACGCAAATCAACGCCAGGGTTGGCGTTAAGCTATACCAGAGGATCGGTGCTTTGGCGAATTGACACTGCTCGCGAGTTGGCGTGGTTCGAATGAAAATGTACGAAACCGGTATCAGGAAAATTAAAGCGTCTGAAAACATCATATCGATCGGCTTGTCACCGACCGTGGCGACCGTGGAATGGATTGGCCAGAGAATGATCCCCGCAATAAACCAGAGCCAAATCAGTCTCATCGGGCCACCTCGTTCTGAATCGCATGCGTGATGACGGACTTGTCCTGCCAGACAGGGTGCCAGGCCAGGCTCGAACGTACTCCGACCGTCCAGACAAGGCTGGTCGCCATTTGTGAGATTCCCAGACCCATAATTCCATAGGCGGGCATGAGGAGAAGACTGAGTAGAATATTCGTTGCGGCACTGGCGGCAGTAATCACCAGCATGGTTCGTTCGCGGCCTGTCATCTGGAGCACATAAGCAGCAGGACCAGAAAATGCCGCGATACATGCCGATGCGAGTAAAATCATCAGCACCGACCAGCCCGCTCGATAACCAGGCCCCAGCAGCAGGAAGAGATATTCACCGAAGATCGCGACTCCCAATGCAACGGGAAGTGTGAATGCCAGCCCGAGAAACTGACCTTGTCTCATCAATCGACGCATTTCCGCGTAGCGACCTGCTGCATAAAGCGAAGCGAACTGCGGTGCAATAATCAGCCCCAGGGACTGACTGGCAAGAACGGAGACATCAGCGAATTTCTCCATCGCCCCGTAAAGCCCAACCGCTTCCCGATCCAGTAACATTCCTGCCATGGCAACACAGGCTCGACTTTTCAACGCGATCAAGCCTTCGGCGAACAGGAATGCCATTGCCGTATTCTTCCACTGTTGCCGACACGAATCACTGATGGAGACCGGGTCGCCGCTCGCGGCATGCTGTCGCTGAAATTGGTAAACCATGATTGATACGGTCACGACGGCAATCAGGTGCAAGATCGCTGCGGTCAATGAAGAAATCCCCGACGAGGACGTTTGCCAGGCAACTGTCGCCAGCAGTGACAAGAGAACAGGCCAGACGACCGTACTGATCTGACTTTCAAAAAGCCGACCGACTCCTCGCAGACTTGCCTCCTGAATTTGACGTAGCGAGACCAGCGGAATCATGAGTGCCGCGACGATCAGACAACCTGACAAACTCTCGCCAATCGTAGTCCTGAAGAGGATAACCAGGGCGATCACAATCGATGCAACGGTGGTGCTGGCTAAAAAGGAAGCTCGGGTTGATGCTTGGATAAATCCACTCAGCTTGCCGGCTTCATTTCGCGTGACATATTCAGCGACGTAGCGTAGAGAAGTATTGTCCAGACCAAGCTTTCCTGCGACGGTTAAGACCTGAAGCCAGGCGATGGCCAGCGAATACTCGCCAAAACCGACAACCCCCAGGCTGCGAGCCAGGACAATGTGGCTGAGAAACATTCCGCCCGCTCCGGCGATACGGATCGCCAGCGCCATCGCCCCACTCGTCCGAGACAGCGTCACGGGCCGATTGGTCGTCGAAGCAGCGGTCGCCGATACCGAGCAGGTTACACTCATGAGAAATCAGAAAACAAAGAGACAATCAGGGATTTAAGAGGTCAATATACGGGCGGAATCTCAACCAAAACCCAAAGACTGTCAATCCCGAATCGGCAAGAATGGCCGGATCGAGTGCGCCGAAAAGAGGCAATCCCACTGAAAGGCTGTCGACGCTTCCAACGACGTTGTGAGTTTTCGTAAGCCAAAAACCCGTAGCATGGGCTTCAGCCCGTGCGCCACAATATCTTGTGCAGCGTGGCGTTCAAAAAAGTCGGAATTCGTGTAGGGGGTTAGCTGGCAAGCTTTCCTCCTGGCAAGCGAAGAGATAAGCGTGGCCTTACCTCAACGACATTTCATCACATTTCGAATCGTACGAATCGGTGTGTGATGGGTTTACCATTCTGTATTTTTTCGTATTTTCGAACTTTCGTGATCCTCTTAGTGATTTCGCGGTTCGCGAATTGAAGATGAAAACTGATCACGAAAATTCGAAAGAACGAAAAAGAGGTGAAAATGAATGAAATGTAATCGTGTCTGACTTTCTTGTTTTCTTTGTTGCCTTCGTTGCCTTTTGTTCAAAAGCGTTTGTGGTTCTGCGTTGTTGCATTCGTTGTGGTGGGACTTCGAAGACTTGTCCCACCCTACTTGTCCCAAACTACGCACCTAGTTTTTCAATGCCTCGGCGACGAAATCGAACAGTGCCTTTGTTGACGGATCGTCGGCGGTGCCGAGATTCACATTGATGCGGGAGTGATTGGTTTCTACGGCTCCGACGACTTTGGTAGGGATGCCTGATTCCTTCAGGACGTTACCGAGGCGCTGGGCCTGGGCCGAGTTATCCGGATGATCATTGACGTACAGGATCAGGAATGGGGGAATCCCCTTCCCCTTTGCCACATGAGTCACCGCCGAGAAGTCTTTGTGCTTTTCGGGGTCGTTGCCGAACTTCTCGCGGTGGCCGAATTTGGCTTGTGGCTGGCCGTGGACGGTTCGACGAGTTTCTGCCGTGGTGATGATGGCGGGGACGTCGTAAGTATCGCCATCCACGGGGACGCAGCCCTTGATGATCGACAGACTCAGCCCTTCGGATTTGAGATATCGGTCATCGGTACAGATCAGTGCCGCCAGTTGTGCTCCTGCGGAATGACCCATGACCAGGAGCCGCTTTGGATCACCGCCGTATTCGGCGATATGGTCATGGACCCAGTGAATCGACTTGGCGATATCACGATTGATGGTCCCCATCTCGACGGTTGGCAAAAGTCGGTAGTTGGTGGCGACAAAGACGAATCCCCTGTCGACAAAGGCTTGCGGCTTTGCCTGGACTTCCGTCTTGTTTCCTGTCTGCCAGCCGCCACCATGAATCCAGAAGACGACAGGTAAGTTTTTGGCGGCGACGGGGGAATAAACATCAAGGACCTGACGTTCGAGAGCCGGCTCGGCATAAGGGATGTCACGCTTCAGGACGAATTCGGCGCTTTGCGCCTGGGCATAGGGAAGAAACAAAACCGCCATGAAAAACAGATCCGTCAGCCGCTTTCTGGTCTTGTTCATCACTTTGTTGCTCCCGTTTTCGTTTTTTGTTTGTATGCAACAACATCGTTGGCGAGGTTGTATCGCCAAGTGGCTATTGAGCCGGTTCAAAAACCGATCTGCACTGCGATTCGTTGAAAAAAGTCTGTCATGACAAGACAAGGCTTTCAAGTCTGACTTGTTCTCACAGTATGATGAAAAAGTACTTGTGTACAATCGACATGAGTCATTGATCATGTCGACCGATCGCAATCGCTGCTGGTTACAAAGTCGCCGTGTAGTGCTGCGCGGACATTGGAGCCGTTCTATGGAAGAACCGAACGCGTTAATTCGCTGGACGATTTTTGTCTTCGGGGGAGGCGACATTGCTCTCTTGGGCGCGCTCGTGATTGCGGCAGCTGTCGTTTTCAGCCTTTGCTCTGGCAAGTCGCAAATAACTCGTCCTTTTGCCATCATCCGTAACGTGGCGGTTGGACTGATTTTGGTCTGTTGCGGTTCGCCTCCATTGCCAATCTGGTTCCAGATCGCGACGTTCGCGCTGCTGGTCCTGGTTTTGAATGAACTGCGTTTACCGCCGCAGGCAAGCGCGCCTGACAGTGCTGTCTCGATTCGATCACCGAGGACTTCGCATCGCAATATCCTGTTTTTCAGCTCGTTCGCCTGGTTGCTGACTGCCGCAGCAATTGAACTGCCGTTTCATATCTGGACTTCTCCAACAGAGCTCGTTTCACAGATTCTTGTCATTGGCGATTCGGTGACGGCGGGATTAAACGATGGCGAAGACACATGGCCAAAGCAGTTGTCACGTACGGCTGAAGTCGAAGTCCTCGATGCGTCTCAGCCTGGCGCGACACTGAAGTCGGCGAGACAACAGAATTCGCTTTTGTCGGACCGTAAAGGTCTGGTCATCTTAGAGATCGGTGGCAACGATCTGCTTGAGGGTTTACCCGTTAAACGATTCGAGGAAGATCTCGAACAATTGTTAACCGAAGTCGTTCAGTCGGGACGCTCGGTCGTTATGTTTGAATTGCCTTTGCCGCCGTTGTGTGCCCGTTATGGTGCTGCCCAAAGGAGACTTGCCAGACGGTTTCATGTCAGCCTGATTCCCAAACGCCGCTTCTGTAAGGTTCTCACTTCGAAAGGCGCGACAGTGGATGGCATTCATCTTTCGGCGCGAGGTCAGACACAAATGATGGAGTTGATCCGGTCGCTGTTAGGCGATCGACTTCGCATCGGATCAGGAACATACGAGCGGCTTGAACGACGTTGAGGCGATCATTCTAGTCCCTTGCCAAAGTCCAAAGATTCGTGTGCGACTGGACGTCCGTCTTCGTTCATCCAATGCTCTTCGATTGACTCGAAAAAAGAGAAGACACTGCGTCTCCGAAGACTCCGATGCAGTGGCACACAACTCGAACCTTAAAGTCTTGACAACGCACGCGAGTGCTTTGGATCGCGAATAAACAGGATCTGTGCGTCGCCTCTTAGTACCAAGCTCGCTTATCGACCTGAGTATTTGGCGGTTCACCATTGACGAAACGACGGATATTTTCGAGCAGGGTTTCCAGATGTCGTTCGGCGATCCGTGTTGAAGCGGCGGCGACGTGTGGCGTGATGATCACATTGGGCATCTGCCAAAGCGGATGTTCCGGCGGCAGCGGTTCGGGGTCACAGACATCCAAGGCGGCTCCGGCGATTTCCTTTTCGCGCAGGGCATCGGTTAGATCCTGAAGATCGACAATCGCACCTCGACCAATATTGATCAGGATGGCTGACCGTTTCATCGATTGAAGGATTGGACGCTGAAATCGCTTTCTGGTCATAGGCGTTAGCGGTGCGGCGATGACGACGTAGTCCGAACAACTTAAGAGATCGGGTAATCGCTCAAGCGGCCAGACGTCACCCAAAACACCGGTGACAGAACGAGTCTTGGGATCGACTCCGGCCAGGGTCATGCCAAACGCAGCAGCTCGACGCAGGATTTCGGCTCCGATATTTCCCACGCCGACAACACCGAGCGTGCAATCGGACAGATGCTGGTGTGCTCGATCCATCGGTAGGACCGTTCCTGGCGCATTCACAAAGTCGGCAACATAACGTTGGTCACCAACGGGTGACCAGACGCCTTGTTGTTGCTGTCGAAGGTAGACATGCAGGTTCCTGGCAAAGCAAAGAACGAAGCTCATGACGTGATCAGCAACGACGTCAGAAAACAAACCGCGCATGTTGGAGAGCACACAGGGGTGTTCGATCAGTTCGGGAAACAGGTAGTGTTCGAGACTGGCTGTCGGCGACTGGACCCAGCGTAGCTGGGTCGCTTGCCCAAGAAGCTCCGGGGTCAGCTTGCCGAAGAAGGAGTCCGCGTCACGGATCTCGACCAAGGCACGTTCGATGGACTCGGCATTGATGACATGCATCGGATGCGCGACGGAAGAGATTCGACTTAAACGACGTTCGTCGATCGGCGGAAAGATGACGAGCTTCATCATTGATGCCACTTCGTTTCAAAGCCTTGGAAAGGAGACATTTTGAGTGAGTTGGACAACTTTCAGTTCGTTGTGTCAAGGTTCGTGAGTATCACATTTCTTACTTTAAAAAACATCGTTTTTTTGACTTGCTCTTGTGAGTGACGGACGACAGAATACCGCCCCGTGTTGGTTCTTCGGAACCTTCTGGCATCTCTCGATTCATGTCTGCATGAGGTCGCTCGATGCGTTGCTATTTGCGAGCTGAGAACGAAGGTTTGACAATAGGTTCGGTTCAGATCAATGTGCTGGAGGTCCGGCACAATTCTGTCCTGCTGGGGATCCATGATCCCAAGGCGACACCCACCTATCGTGAAGAAGTCCTTTACATACGATCTGAAGACGATGATCAGGAATATGCGGAAGATGCGGAATCGGCATTCGAGCCACTCCAGTTTCAATCGATCAATTCGTTCGCAATTCCGTTGCGGTAACCCCGTAGACTTGCCCTTTGCGTGACCGCGCGGACACAATCGTGCGGAGGACTCTCGCTAATGGCATCAACGACTGCATCAACCAGCTCGCCTACGTTCCCCACGCGACGTTCTGCTGATGAACCCTATTCATCAGAACAGATCGCCGAGTTCGGGTTGTACGTAGATCGTCTACCTCGCCACATCGCCATCATTATGGATGGCAATGGTCGCTGGGCTCAGGCACGAGGCTTGCCACGTATTGAGGGACATCGTCGCGGTGTCGCCACGGTCCGTACTGTCATTGAGACCTGTTCAAGACTGAATGTGGAACAATTGACGTTGTACTGCTTTAGCAGCGAGAACTGGAAACGACCAGAGCTTGAACAGAAACTGCTGATGCAGTTGCTGGAACAATACCTGATCGAAGAACGTGCAGAGATCGACCGACAAAATCTGCGTTTTTCGGTCATCGGTCGCCGTCCCGCTCTGGGCGAAAGCGTGAATCGTGAGATCGATCGAACCTATGATATCTCGCGTAAAAACACAGGAATGCGTCTGTGCCTGGCGATCAACTACGGAAGTCGTGGTGAGATTGCTGATGCGGTGAAAGCGATTGCCCGCCGAGTCGCTTCCGGTGAGATTGACCCGGAATCGGTCGATGAAGCGACGATAGAAGCCCATCTCGATACAGCGGGGATGCCCGATCCCGATCTTGTGATTCGGACAGCGGGTGAAATGCGAATCAGCAACTATCTGCTTTGGCAGATCAGTTATGCCGAACTGTGGGTCACGGAAAAGTGTTGGCCTGAATTTGGCCAGGAAGAACTGTTTACCGCTCTGCGCGATTTCGCGCAGCGGCACCGCCGGTTTGGAGGCCTGTCGAACTGAGGCACGAATGCTCGTCTGGCGACTTCTCGTTTCCGCGATTTTGATCCCACTGTTCGTCGGGTGTTTCTACCTGGATGCACGGCTGGGTGCTCCCGCGCCGATCCTGCTGGGAATGTTTGTCTTCCTGGCGATTTTTGGTGCCCGAGAAATGGTGGATCTCCTTTGGACGCGTTCATTCACGCCCAACAAGATTATTGTTTCCGCCTGTTGCGTGCTGGTGACGGCAGCAGCCTGGTGGGGCCGGTTCGGGCACATGCCGATCAAGATTCCGTCCGATGACAATACGCTGGCACAAGTCATGCTGGCCTATGCCATGACGATCCTTGTTCTGTTCCTGCTGGCGACGTATCGATACCGTGAACCTGGTGCCAGCATGGAGACACTGGGTGCAGAACTGTTGATTGTCAGCTATGTCGGTGTCTTGCTGGGCGTGGTTGCTCAGCTTCGTTGGGTTGCCGGAAGCGAGGCGGGGTATCTGGTGATTGGCTCATTGCTGATCGTGACCAAAGGGGGCGACGTCGGAGCGTATACACTTGGTCGATTATTCGGACGCAGAAAACTCGTTCCCTTACTTTCACCAGGAAAGACCTGGGCGGGTGCGGTTGGCGCGCTGATTGGATCTGCAGGAAGTGCGGTTCTCTGGCTACAGTTTGCAACCCCACTCTTTACACCAACTGGAGAGGCCACCTGGCTACACCCAGTCTGGTGGTCTTCTGCCATTTATGGGTTGATCCTGGGGATCACCGGTTTGGTGGGTGACCTTTGTGAATCACTGATCAAACGGGACGTCGGAAAAAAGGATTCGTCGAGCCTGCTTCCTGGATTTGGAGGATTGCTTGACCTGATGGATAGCGTGCTTTATGCCGGTCCTGTCGCCTACGTGCTATGGAAAGCGTTGCCGCTGGCGACCTGGATGCCACACGACGGAAGCTGATTTGACGACGTGAGCTGGTTGTCCCTTCTTCGAAACCGTGCCACTGCTTGACGGTCTTCCGTCAAGCAGTGCTCTTTGACCCGTTGAAAGCGAAGCCACTGCTTCTCCGAGGACTCCGAAGCAGTGGCACACGGTCCTGCTAACAAAGTCTTGTGACCATTCAATTCACCAGCAAGTAGATCACCCTGATGGCGTGGCCTTTGCTTTTGGGGTCGGCGGCATTTGCGACCTTGAGTTCCACTACGTGGTCGCCTGCCGCCAGCTCCGCCGCCAGCATTTTTGCCCACGGCAGATGCAACTGGGGACTCCAAACCGTAAACAATTCTTGAGTCCGCCAGTCACCATTATCGACGCGGAACTCAATCGCTCCCGTGTCTGGTCCCGAGGCGACAAACAGTCCGACCCCGGTGCCATGAAACTTGAATTTGAGTGTCGACCCGACTTCTTCTGCGACCAGCGCTGGCACCTTTACAAATCCGGGGCGAGTTCCTGCATTATCAGAGGGGACCCAATCCGGTACGAGGACCCATCCCTTTTCGATCGTCACGGATTTGTTTTCGACGGCGTCTTTCGGACTAATCAGACGACCGTGAAAATAGCTATGTGCATCGAGAGGCGCGGGGAGTGGCGGTGCTTTGATTTCGGCAACGTTTGTACTCGAATCCTTCCAGGCGGCGGCGAACAATCGATTAATGGATTTTGCATAGAGCTCGTGCCCAAATGGTGACGGATGCAGATCTCGGAAATCCTTCGCCCAGGTGAACTCACCTGCATGAATTCGTTCCGCGACTTCCTTTGCAAGATTGATCGACGGCAGTCCGTAATGTTCTGCGACCTTCTCATGATTGCCGATCACAGCGGGGACCTCACCTCGGTTGATCTGATCAATCTTTCCAGGATCTGCGAAGTGAAGCAGGACGATGTCGATTGAGGGATTTGCCAGTCGAGCTTGCCGAACAATCCCTTCCATGCCTCGGACTTGTTCGACATTGGAAAATCCATTCGTATCGTCATTCACGGCAGCTTCTTCGAACAACAGGTCAATGGGACCGTGGTTTAAAACATCCCGCTGGTAACGAAAGGCACCAGGGGTTGAACCAAGTGAAGGGATACCAGCATTGATGAAGTCGAACTTCGTCTCAGGAAACCGGCGATTGAGGTCTTCACAAACTTGATCCCTCCAGCCAGAAGCCGAAGCAGTGATTGAACCACCGAGGAAGGCAACGCGACCGGTTTTTTCCTTCAAGAATTTATGACGACAATGATTCAACCCACCTCGCAGGGCGAAGTAATCATATCCATATGGGGTAGCTGGCTCTCGGATTCGATCGGCAAACCCGGTATGGGTCAAAACAAAGTTGACGATGCGTGCGGGGTCTTTCAGGCTATGCGGATGATGGTTACAGTTCGGCTTGGCAATCATCGTGAACGGTCCGCCGAGTTGCTTGTATCGTTGCTCGACAAGTCGCGAGTTTTCCTCGATCGGTACAACGTCGTCTGTCTCGCCACAAACGTGCAACAAAGGGATTTTCGCGTTTGCCAGAGCCGCGAGATTGTCGACAGGATTCAGCTTATACGCCAAGGCCTCGTCATCGCTGGCAAAGCCGTAGAGGCTTTTGACCCGCTCCCAATCGCCGGGCGAGCCCTTTCCTTTACCGATGCCTCCAGGCCAGCTTTTGAAGTCGCAGACCGGGGCATCGTTGTAAACGCAGGCAACCTTTTCAGGGTTCCGCGCGGCCCAGTTCATGCTAAACAAACCGCCACGGCTAAAGCCTTCGAGCACCGATTTCGAAGAGAGTGAAAACTCTTTCGTGACATGACCATAGAAGGAATCCATATGTTTCATCGCCACAGGAGAACCGTAGAGATTCTGCAGGTCGATGTAGGCCACGTGAAATCCGTTCGCCAATAAGGCGAGGTCGGCCTGCGGTTCATGTCCGAAGAATTCCGTTCTCCAGATCCAGGGGTTACCGATCGCTGATGTCTTGGGAACGATCAAAAACGCATTTCGCCCATCAACGACGAAGTCGCGTTTTTCATAACCTTCCCATTCGGCACCGGAAAGGCTGCAATGAGTCCATTGAAGAGCCGTCACAAACAAACAGACGACAAGTCTGCGAAGGTTCGAATTCAGAAATGAGTGCATGTGTGATCCAGGATTGGGGACGCGTCGAACACCGAATACACTACGTGAATGAACTAGATCATAAAATACCAGCCCTGTTTATCTTCCAGTGGACTGCCTTTGCGAGGGCATGATTCGCAGACGTTGTTACCGATAATCTCATAGGCAAAACGCACAGCTTCAAGGGTACTTGACCAGACCGCGCCCGTTTCTTCAAAGACAAAGACTCGATCTCGCCCCAACTGACGAATGAGCCCACTGGACTTAATCACCGACATCAGATCGGGACGAACCCCGCACAAAAGCACGTCAACGTTTTCCGCTTGCATTCGTGCAATAAACTGGTCGAGGACTCTCAGGCAAACCGCGTCTGCGTTTCTCGCGCGCTTCAATCGAAGAACCACGACGCGTGCCCCATTTCTTGCTCCTTCGAAAATCGCTTCAAGGTGATCTTCCAGATCCGGTGCCGCACCGAAAAACAGTTCACCTTCCAAGCTATAGAGTCGAATGCGAGTGCAAACGAAATCGGTAGAAATCCGCTCACGAACAACACGATCCGGTGCCAGGGTCAATTCTGTCAAATGAATTCGTGCCGCTTGAGGGACGTACAGGACGAATGAAAGAAAGACGCCGATCATCACACAGAACTCGATCGAGATTGCCACGGCAGCGATAGCCGTCGAGAGGACAATCCACCGATCAAAAGAAGTTGTCTTCAAGTGATAGGCCAGGTCGCTACGATCAACAAGTCGCCACGCTGAAAGGATCAGGATTCCTGCGAGTCCAGATCGAGGTATATAGTATGCATAAGGTGCAAAGAGGATGACGGTACACGCAACGGCGATTGCCGAAAAAATGCCCGACCATTGAGTCACCGCTCCTGCCTGATGATTGATCGTTGATCGTGTCAGTGAGCCTGAACCGGGAAAGCACTGGAACATGCTTCCGATCAGATTTGCCAGACCTTCGCTCAAACATTGCTGATTGATGTCCAGTTTCTGGCGGGTTTTATTGGCAATCGCCTTCGCCATGGCGATCGCTTCCAGTAACCCAAGCAGAGCAATCGCCAAAGCACTGCTTGCCAGTTTTTGTACGTGAGACCAGTTGAAACCAGGCAGTGCAAACGAGGGCAATTCTGCCGGAATCGATCCGACAACTTTCACCTTGTGCTGCTCCAAACCCAAGCCCCAGACGACAAAGGCCATAAAGATAACGGCCAATAAGAATTCCGGAATACGGATCTTCAGCCGGAGATTGATCCATCTCAGCGAAAGCGCAATTGCTACGGTAGAAACACCAACCAGCAGTGCAATCATGTTAGTTTCGCGGATGTGGGAAATTGCCATCCAGAATCGGACCAGAAAGTGGTCCTCGCCGCTTGATTTAATTGTCAGACCGAGCAGATTTTTCATCTGATCCATCACCAGCAGGATTGCCGCCCCCAGTGTGAATCCGACGATTACGGCATGCGAGATATACCGAGTCAGATCACCCAGCCTGAGAAACGTGATTCCCGTCTGAATCAGCCCCACGAGAAACGCCAGCAAGATGACGGCAGGAACCCGCTCATCCGCACTGAATCCGACAACCGCACTGAGAACAGCAATTGAAATGGCATTGGTGGGGCCATTGATTAACTGCTTGGAAGAATCAAAGAGGGCACCGATAGCCGTCATGACGATGGCCGTATAAAGGCCAAACTGTGCTGGAATTCCGGCGATCTGTGCGTAAGCCATGGCCTGAGGGACGGCAACGGCAGCCACGGTCAGGCCGGCCATGATATCGAGACTAAACGCCGTCACGGAATACTGACGCAATGAATCAAAGGCAGGAACATAACGGAAAACCGCTTCGCGAAACGAAGACACAAATGCTGAATCGACAGCCTTTTCTGGCAGCGTTTGGTTCATATTCGTCATTGAATTCAGGGAGTAGAATCGAAGTTTCGCCAATTGTCAGTGAGAGGAATCAATTCCCGGACCTCATGACTTGGCATTGAATATCTGGCTACAAACTAGCAGAAAGCGGAGGCCAAAGTGAACATCGCCGCACTAATCATCAAAACCGGCGAGCCGGTGAAGTCAACATCGATCCCATAAGGCATGTTCGAATTGTCACACCTGATTTTGGACTCGAATTTGGTTAAGGATTCCGTCCCAAAGCGAGATTCGTTGGGAGATCGCCCTTGAGGCAGTGTCGATTGCTTCAGACTCACGATGTGGCAGGTTCTCACAAAGCCTGGCGAGCAGTCTTTTTGCGAGCGGACCATGATCGTTTGCGTCGAGTTCGATGTGTCGACGAAGGTAGTGGCCAAACCGTTTGACGGAGATCCCTTGTTCTGGCAATGCTTCGACAAACCTGGAAAACATGTCGGGGATCACATCTTCGCGTCCATAGAAGAATGCGGCGGCAACTTCGTGAGGGTGACCTTTCATCGCCAGTCGAATCGTTGATTGTGTGAACTCACGCGTGCTGGGAAGGATTTCTGCTTTCTTCAGGGCCTGTTCGACGGGAACTCGGTTTTGAACCTGTGTGACGAACGCCCGGATTGGCCGTGTGTCTGCGTCGATTTCTTCCATCGCGGCAAGATAGAGCTCGAAATGACTCGAATAGCCCCCAACACCATCCTCGTCACATTCTTCACCAAGCACAATTTCGTTGATGAAACGTGCATGGGAAGCGTTGATCGCGGGTGACCAGGGGATGTCGCAGCATGTCACGATTTGCTGCAATCTTTTGAGCAGCGACATGAAGTCCCACACGGCAAACGCATGCTCCCGCATGAACAGCCGCAGATTCTCGATTGTTTTGACAGACTCGTACAAGGGATGGCTCAGTAAATTTGAGCGAAGATCCTCCAGAACAAACGTACTTTGAGAAGATTCATACGTCAGGAATTCAGATGGCATGACAAACTTTCTGATGACAAGCGACTGCGTATGTCCACTTGCGAATTGACCCGAGGGTTTATAGGGGAGTAGATCGTTTTCGACAGTTCGACAAGGCGAAATTATGGAAAGTTATTT
This sequence comes from uncultured Schlesneria sp., assembly GCA_903834925.1. GTDB lineage: Bacteria > Planctomycetota > Planctomycetia > Planctomycetales > Planctomycetaceae > Schlesneria. Next base: position 18,401 of record CAILLA010000020.1, on the reverse strand, counting down.
CGCGAAACTCAGATTTGGCCCATGTCGATCGATGCGAAATGCAGCAATATTGCGCGAGATTGAACGATCCGAATGCCACTCGACGCGAAGCATCGATGACTCTAGAGAGATTAATTCATCTTAGTCGTTTGTCCCAAGCCGGTTGTCAGGCCAAAAGTTTTGGAACGACGTTTCCGTGGAGATCGGTCAGTCGATAATTTCGTCCCTGAAATTTGTACGTCAGCTTCAGATGATCAATACCCAGCAAGTGGAGCAGCGTTGCGTGCAGGTCATGAACATGGACCTTGTCTTCGGTGATGTAATAACCAATTTCATCGGTGGCACCAATTGTTTGACCGGTTTTAATTCCGCCACCTGCCATCCACATTGTGAATGCTTCCACATGATGATCACGGCCCATCATGTCACGCGGTTCGCCTTGGGGAGTCCGCCCGAATTCCCCGCCCCAGATGACAATCGTTTCGTCCAGCAGGCCGCGACGTTTGAGGTCGCGAACTAATGCTGCGGAAGCTCGATCGACTTCGCGACAACGGTCATCGAGTGATTTTCCCAGTTCAGTTCCGACGTTTCCGTGATGGTCCCAGTCGGTATGGTAAAGCTGAACGAACCGCACTCCACGTTCAACCAATCGCCGGGCGAGAAGACAGTTGTTGGTAAAAGAATGTTTGCCCGGTTCGGCACCATAAAGCTGAAGGGTTTCTTCCGTCTCGCCCTTCAGGTCCATCAATTCCGGGGCACTGGTTTGCATCCGATAGGCCATTTCGTAGGACGCGATTCGTGTCGAGATTTCTGAATCCTGGGTCGATTCGTGCCGCAATTGATTCAGGTCGTTAACAGCATCAACGAAGTCGCGTTGCTGAAGCGAATTCATGCCAGGTGGGTTTCCCAGATTCAGGATCGGCTCTTTCCCCGAGCGTAACGGAACCCCCTGAAATTGCGTCGGAAGAAACCCACTTGACCAGAGTGGTGCTCCGCCGCGCGGTCCGCGTGGACCCGACTGGAGAACCATAAAGCCAGGCAGGTTTTGCGATTCACTGCCGATCCCATAGGTCACCCACGACCCCATGCTGGGCCGCCCCATGAACTGCGGAGATCCCGTGTTCATGAACAGTTTTGCGGGACCATGATTGAAAACGTCTGTTGTCATCGATCGAACAAGACAGATGTCGTCGGTCACGGTCGTCAGGTGCGGCAGACATTCACTAATAACGGCGGCAGATTCTCCGTGTGTTCCAAATTTGCGAACGCTCCCCAAAAGTTTCGCGTCCGGTTTGATGAAGGCGAACCGCTTTCCTTTGACGTACGATTCAGGAATCACCTGCCCGTTCAATTCTTGCAGTTTCGGTTTCGGATCAAACAATTCGAGTTGGCTCGGTCCGCCCGCCATGAACAGAAAAATAACGGACTTTGCTTTTGCTGGAACATGAAGACCACGGCTTCCGGCGTTGAAACCGGCCGACTGGAATTCTGCGGATGCAGGCTGACTCCCTGCGAGCAATCCGCCCAATGCCATGCCACCGAGACCGACCTGGCAGTTTCGAAAGAAGTGCCGACGAGTGATCTCGCGCAACAAATCTTGTTCACGAGAATCGGACACTGGAAACCGGACATCACTTTGCATTGTCTAACTTTCGCAAATAGCATCATCCTGCCGAAAGCCAGGAATTCAACGTAGCCGTAGGGCGGCATGATGTATAATACTCGATTGATGAATGAATTCACGCGAATAAAGGGGAAAAACATGTCGGCCCAAAGCCTTGACCAACTGCGAGCGAAAAAGTGCGTGCCATGTGAAGGGGGCGTGCCTAAGCTGACGAAAGCCGAGGCTGAAGCTCAACTCGCCAAGCTGCAGGGGTGGACCATCACGGCAGATGGTCAACGAATTCGGAAAGAATCGACCGTTAAGCATTTCATGGCGGGAATGCGATTTTTTAATCAGGTCGCCGAAATTGCCGAAGCGGAAGGGCATCACCCGGATCTCCACCTCGTCAGTTTCCGAAAGGTGGCGGTCGAAATCTGGACGCACGCGATCGGTGGGCTGTCCGAGAACGATTTTATTTTAGCCGCAAAGATCGACGAGTTGCCGATTGAAATGAAGTCCGTTTGACGACCGTCAGAGTCTTCCGGGGTAGTCTGAAGGGGACCAACCCATCACGCGTTTGAACGTTGTCGAAAACACAAAGGGGTTCTTATAGCCGACGCGGCTGGCAATCGTCTCAATTTTGCAGCGTCGTTCGACCAGAAGCTCTGCCGCACGTCGCATTCGCAACCAGATCAACTGCTGTCTCGGACTTCGCCCAAGATCCTTGAGGCAGAGTCGTTGCAGTTGTTTTTCACTCAGGTGAACCACATTGGCCATTTCGGTGATGCTCCAAGGCTGGTCCAAACTTACGGCGACCTTTTCCCACAGCTGCCAGATTCTGGGGTCGAGACGGGTCGGTGCGACGAATCGCAGAACATAATGCTGGACGAGGTCGATCCATCGACCGATTGCGAGTGAGTCTACTTGAGGCGTCTCACGAGGATCGATTTCAATCCCGTCCTTTGAGGCGGTGCATTCATGAAATAAGCCGAGAATCGCCAACCGCAAGCCTTCCGAGTCAAATTCAGCAATAACAGGGGTTTGCGCGGAAGTGAGTGGCTGTTGACCTGACCGTTCTTGATAGCGAACCCAGCAGAAATCCCAAGATCGACCTGGTTTTGTATGGAATGCGTGTAATGTTCCGGGCGGAAGCAAAACCGCATGGCCAGGTTCACATTTTATCCACCGACCGTCGACTAAGACACATCCTTCGCCACCAAAGCAGGCGAGAAAGTAACTGCCCCCCAATCTTGTTCTGACGATTTTGAACGGCGACGGCATGTGTGCGACAGCCAAATGTCGGATTCTATATCGATTGAGTTCCGGACAAACTGGTGCCGACGTCAGCCATGTTCGTGTATCTTCGGCATCGGCACGAACCATCGAGACTTCGGCGTGTGGCGAGCGAATGTCGGTTTCAGATAGATTTTGGTCGGATCGACGCATGGCGATCGGTCGCAGTCAGGTTATGATAGGATAGATTGATTGGGAAACGAAGTTGGCAGATTGCAAATTACCAGAGATTCAATTTAGCGAGACGACATCATAATGATCATGGTTCGTGGACCACATTTCCAGTTGCTGCTGGGATTACTGATATTTTTGAGTTCATCGGCGGTGTCGGCTCAGACTTCCGATCCGATCGATTTTGGCCGTCAGATTCAACCGATTCTGGCGAAGCGATGCTTTGCCTGTCATGGTCCGGACAAAGCCGAAGGGGGGCTGAGGCTCAATCAAAAAGAGTCTGCCTTTTCCAAGCAACAGTCGGGTAAACAGGCTCTAGTGGCTCAAAAAACGGAACAGAGTGAGCTTCTTCGTCGAGTGACCGCGTCGGACGACAGCGAACGAATGCCACCGGAAGGCCCGCCGCTGACATCTGCTCAAATCGACCTGCTGAAACAATGGATTGAGCAAGGGGCCGAATGGAAAGAGCACTGGGCATTTTTGCCGCCTCAGGCGAGTGTCCCACCAACAGTGAAGAACGTCGCCTGGGTGACCAACCCGATTGATGCATTCGTTTTACACAAACTTGAACAATCGGGACTGACTCCTGCAGCCCCCGCTGATAAGACAGCGTTGTTACGTCGAGTCACTTTCGATCTGACGGGGCTTCCACCGACTCAGGCAGAAGTCGAATCATTTGTTGCCGACAATTCGCCCAATGCGTACGAAAAAATTGTTAATCGACTGCTTCAATCCGAGCGGTATGGCGAACATTGGGCTCGTCATTGGCTCGACGTTGTTCGCTATGCAGATACGAACAGCTTTGAACGAGACGGGCCGAAACCGAATGCGTGGCGATACCGTGACTATGTGATTCGGTCGTTTAACAGTGACAAGCCCTATGATCGATTTGTTCGTGAGCAGCTGGCCGGTGACGAGTTGTCCGATGGAGGGGCTGACGGACTGATTGCCACCGGCTTTTACCGGCTTGGACAATGGGACGATGAACCCGCCGATCGGCTGCTCGCACTTTACGACGGTTTTGACGACATCATCACGACGACGGGTCAAGGATTTCTCGGCTTGACCGTCAATTGTGCCCGTTGCCACGATCACAAGATTGATCCCATTTCACAGCAAGACTACTACAGTCTATTGGCATTCTTTCAGGGGGTGACACCAAACGGCAACCCGAATCCGAATACAGAACGTCCAATTTTTGAGGATGAGACTGCAAAGCAATCCTATACGGCAGCAGTGAAAGCTCATCAGGATCAGATGGACAAGGTCCAGGCATCGGTTTCCATGATTGAAAGAGATTTTCGCGAAAAACTTGATACTCAAGAACCTCGCATTCATCCAGCAGATTTGGATGAATTGGAATATCGCTTTTACCGCGACACATGGCAGAAGCTTCCTGATTTTGACAATCTGAAACCCGAGACAAAGGGGAAGCTGGAAAAAGGCTTCATCGATATTTCACTGGCAACTCGCGAGTTCGCATTCGGGTTCGTGTTTACCGGGGTATTAAAGGTTCCGGCAGATGGCGAATACACGTTCAGTGTCGATTCTGACGATGGCTCGCGTTTGACGATCCAAGGGCAAGAAGTCGTCCTTTACGATGGCATTCACGGTACAGGCCAACCACACCTCGGTAAGATTTCTTTAAAGAAGGGGCGGGTTCCAATTCGCGTCGACTATTTCCAGGGACCAAGTGGAGCGAAAGACCTGATCATAAAATGGTCGGGACCCGAGGTCGAACATCGACTCCTTTCTGTCCCCTATGAAGAGGGCTTGCGTGCCGCTGACGGAAAGAATCGTAAAAAGGACTTTAAGAACCTGATTGCGTCGAAGGGACAGGAAGTTCTTGGAGCCGATGTGTATGGCGGGTACACAAAATTGATTCAACAACTCGACGAACTGAAACGTCAAAAGATTCAGGCACCATCGGCGCTGTGTGTCACCGAAGCAGGACCGAATCCGCCGCAGACGTTCTTGCTGAAACGAGGCAATCCTCAGTCTCAAGGTGACGTGATGATTCCAGCGTATCTATCGCCACTTGGCGGCGGCGTGGCGAACATCCCGAAGCCTGAACCGTCCGCAACAACGTCCGGTCGACGTCTGGCTTTGGCGAATTGGATTGCATCGCCTGGCAACCGTTTGACCGCTCGAGTGATGGTCAATCGATTGTGGCAGCACCATTTTGGTCGCGGAATTGTGCGATCCCCGAATAATTTTGGTCTACTTGGCGATCGACCCACGCACCCTGAATTGTTGGATTGGCTGGCCATCGAATTGATGCAAGGATCAAACCCAGCGATCGGTTCAGCCTCCTCGATTTCGGGCGAACCCTGGTCAATGAAGCGTCTGCATAAGTTAATCGTGACGTCGAGTACGTATCGAATGTCATCGCATGCTCCAAATTCGAGTGATGCATCGAAGACAGCAGCTTCAAACGACAAAAATCCCCTGTTGGTCGACCCCTTGAATCAGCTTTTCTGGCGACACGATATGCGACGGCTTGGAGCTGAAGAGGTGCGTGATACGGTTCTCGCAGTGAGTGGCCAGCTGAATGCGAAAATGTATGGTCCTGGTGTTTATCCGAAGATCAGCGATGAAGTCAAAGCGGGTCAGTCGAATCCCGGATCCGGATGGGGAAATTCGCCGATTGAAGAACAATCCCGTCGCAGCGTTTACGCCCACGTCAAACGTTCGCTGGTACTACCGATCCTTTCGGACTTCGACGTGGCAGACACAGACACCAGCTGTGCCGCTCGCTTCACGACGACCCAGCCGACGCAAGCCCTGGGGATGCTGAATGGCGAATTTCTCAATGAGCAGGCGATCCAGTTCGCCAAACGCTTACGCAAAGAGGCAGGGGCGGACGTCCAACAACAGGTCTCGCTCGGATACCGACTGGCCCTGAATCGAGAACCCGATCAAGCGATGATTCGACGAGGGTTGGCATTGATCGAAACATTGAAAACAAAACACGAATTGTCGGCGGATAAATCACTCGAACAATTCTGTCTGATGACTTTGAACCTGAATGAATTTGTTTATCTGGACTAGGTGAAATCATGTCGATTCCAAATTTTTGTGGACGAACGCGACGCGAATTTCTTTGGCAAACCGGTGCAGGGTTTGCCGGAACCGCGCTTTCCGGCATGTTGCAGCGTGATGGACTTGGCGCGCCGAATCTCCATGCGTCGGACAGCGTCGCTCATCAGAACCCGCTTTCCGCGAAAGACCCGCATTTCGCACCGAAAGCGAAGAATGTGATCTTCCTGTTCATGTACGGCGGGCCGAGCCACATCGATACCTTTGATTACAAGCCCACAATGAAGGGACGTGACAACCAGACGATCGACGTTAAAACCTTTGGTCGTGGCGGCCATAAAAATCAGGGTCGAATTGTCGAGCCACGATGGAACTTTCACCAGTACGGCAACTGCGGCAAATGGGTCAGCGACCTCTTTCCTCACCTTGCCACATGCGTTGACGATATTGCCTTCTTACATTCGATGACCGCCGATTCACCGATTCATGGTTCCGCCATGTTGATGATGAATTCGGGAAAAATCACATCGGGAAGTCCGTGCCTGGGTTCGTGGGTCAATTACGGGCTGGGAAGCGTGAACGAAAACTTGCCCGGTTTTGTCGTCATGCTTGATCCTTCTGGTGGACCGATCAGCGGTGCCAAGAACTGGTCGAGCGGTTATATGCCCGCGACGTTCCAAGGAACGATTCTTCGTTCGAAAGGAGCACCAATCATCGACTTGAACACGCCAGAAGGAACGACTCGAGCCATGCAGCGCGAGCTTCTGGATGCACTCAAAGACATGAATTCGACTCATTCAGAGACACGTTCGGATAATTCGGAACTTGCTGCAAGAATCAACAGCTACGAACTGGCGTTTAAGATGCAAAAGCATGCTCCTGAAGCGGTCGACTTCTCCCAAGAGACGGCCGAAACGCAAAAGCTTTATGGTCTGGACCAGCCTCGAACTCAGGATTTTGGTAAGCGTTGTCTGCTCGCCCGGCGGTTGGTCGAACGTGGTGTCAGGTTTATCCAACTCTATTCCGGCGGAAGCCACAACGACGCGAATTGGGATGCACACGGCGACTTGGAAAAGAACCATAATTTCCACGCGGGGAACACTGACCAACCGATTGCGGCATTACTGAAGGACCTGAAGCAACGAGGCTTGCTGAAGGATACGCTGGTTGTCTGGGGTGGAGAATTCGGTCGTCAACCGACGGCCGAATACGCCATGGGAACGGGTCGCGATCACAATGCATACGGGTTCACGATGTGGATGGCTGGCGGAGGGATCAAAGGCGGAGTCAGTGTTGGAACTACGGACGAGCTCGGTTCGGCAGCTGTCGACTCACCGTTTCATGTGAAGCGTCTGCATGCAACGGTTCTCAATCAAATGGGACTGAATCCGAACGCCCTTTCGTATTACTACGGAGGTCTCGATCAAAAGCTGGTCGGCGTGGAACACGTTGAACCGATTGGAGAAATCATTTAGTTGGAGGAACCGATTGGTGGAATCGTGACGGAACCCGATTTACACGGAATCAACACAGTTGAGAATAGTGATGCCAACGATTGTTTGAAGGCTACTGCTTTGTCAATCTTCTGAATTAGGGTGCCACTGTATGACCGTCTTCGGTCATGCAGTGCTCTTTCCATCGGCAGAACAAGAAGACACTGCTTCTCAGAAGACTCCGAATCAGTGGCACAAGATCCTAATTCAGAAGTTTGACAGAGCACTACTTCTTCTGGTTCGCTTTCACCGTTTCCCAATGTTTTCGAATGACCGCAGCAGCTTCATCTTTGATCGACAAGGTCTTCGGAGGGAGCGGCTTTGGTGCCGGCTGTGCTGGAGCTGCGGCAGTGGGCGAAACATGAACTTTTGCAGTATCAGAACCAGCGTCTAACTTCGATTTTCCCGAAATAATGGCGGTATCAGTGCCGGTGTAATTTGAACCGGAATCCATCAACCAATCGGCGATTTCGTTATCGGAAACTTTCGGTGGGCTGCTATCGGCAGATGCTTTGGCTTTTTGCAATACTGGTACGGCCAGCAACGTCGAGCCGATTCGCAGGACATCGCCTTCGCGAAGATACGTTGGAGCCTTAATCGGTACATCGTTGACGAGCGTGCCGTTCTGGCTACCAAGATCGGTCACAAGAATTCCTTCAGCGGAATTCTTGATGACGCAGTGCTTGCGACTGACAGAAGCCGATCCGATACGAAGATCGCAATCTTCATCGCGTCCGACGACCATTTCTTTCGCAGGCAGAACAAGTCGCTTGCCTTGGAGTTTTCCCGATTGAATGACGAGCTCTGTCATTATTTTTCCGCCTCTTCACCATCAACCACAATGTGCCGACTTCTGAAAACTGAACCAATATCCCAGAAATTTGAGCGACGATAAATACTAACCTGGTACCGTCATCGGTTCACCGCACTGAGGGCATACCATGCTTCGTCCTTTATGAGCGGTACTGACCCGGAATCGCTTGCCGCAAATACACGCAAATCGAATTCGGTCTGAAGACTCTTTCGTATCCTCCTGTCGTGCTTTTGACCAGACCGACTCGGCGACCTGGCGAATCGTTGCAATCAGCCGCTCGGGCTCAACCGGTTTCGTCAAATACCCATCGGCACCCACTCGCTTCGCCAAAGCGCGAGACTCGTCGCTATCAATTGCGCTGAAAATCAATATCGGGATTGTATCATCGGAATGCTTCAAGCGATCACAAATCTCGAAACCCGATTCCCCCGGCAAGATTAAGTCCAGGATCACAAAGTCTGGTTTTTGCATGACGAAAAAGGATTGCGCTTGTCCGCCGTCTTTGGCAATTTTGACAGACATCCCCTCCTGTTCCAAGATGAGCTTTGTCATATTTGCGGATTGTGCATCGTCTTCAACGAGCAACACAAGGTTGACCGTCACACCAACATTCGCCAGCTGCGACCAACGATCATCACTCACGGCATCACCCGTTTATTCTGTTTCGCGTCAATGGATATTGGACTGATTCAGGCCCGAATTCACTTTACCGCGACGTTGATCGCGATCGCGTTCCATTCTTTTGAGTATTCAATTGGATGGATACTTCCATATTACGGGAGGTGGCTCGCCATCAAGCGACTCCCATTTATCAATCTCACTGAATACCTTAAAAGCGATCTTGAAGCAACCACGTGTTTTGATCGAAGAGGGGCGAGTCTGACATCCAAATGATATTCTGCCATCAATTTAAGCCAAGATTCAGCTGGATATCTGTTGCGAGATGACATCGAACCCGGACTCGCCAAGAGAGGGTGAATATTTGATGAATTCGAATTCAGTGACAAACAATCGGCTGAACATCGTTTCGCAAGCAAAACCCAAAATCGATTCAATCAGAAATCTTCGATAGAACAATTCAGGCCGAATCGAATACCATCTGAGACCGAATCGGGAATAGACGCGGATGAAGGTTTTGCCATGCAGGAACTGACGCGACCGACAATTCTGATGTGCCCTCCGGATTTCTACGGAATCGAATACGAGATTAACCCGTGGATGAGCCGCAGTGCTCCCAATGACCCCGATCGTTCTCGCCTTCAATGGCATGGACTGCACGACTTGCTGGTCTCGCTCGGGGTTGACGTACGGCTGATGGAACCCGTTAAAGGTCTTCCCGACCTGGTCTTCACCGCTAATGCCGGCCTTGTCTGGAACGACAAAATCTTCCTTGCGTCATTCCGACATTCGGCGCGACAGGGTGAAACTCCCTGTGATGATGCCTGGTTTCAGTCGGCTGGATTTGAAACAATTTCATTGCCGTCGCCGCTGAACTTTGAAGGAGCGGGTGACGCCCTGTTTTGTGGCGACACGTTATACGGCGGATACCTTGTTCGAAGCGACGCCTCGGCGATTCAATGGCTTGGAAATCGAATGGGATGCCGTGTGATCCCATTGCAGCTGGTCGACGATCATTACTACCATCTCGATACATGCTTTTGTCCCTTGGATGCTCAGACTGCACTGTATTTCCCGGCAGCGTTCGACGACTACGCTCGCCGAGCATTATCGCAGATCCCAACGTTAATTCCGGTAGATCCCGATGAAGCAACGCGATTCGCTTGTAATGCTGTCGTCGTTGGTCGCAACGTCGTGTTGAACACCGGCTGTCCCCGTCTTGAAGCCGATCTGTCATTACATGGATATACGCCGCATTCCACGCCGCTAGACGAGTTTCTGAAAGCGGGCGGAAGCGCGAAATGCTTAACGCTTCGCCTGGACGGCGAAGAGGCGGCGATCTGGCCGTGAACGCATCAGGCTGCATTTAGCAAGTATTCCAACCCGCGTGTCACCGATCGATTCCCGTCGCAATTCGGTCCGATGCTAGCAGCATCGGCCACGTGGGCGACGCTGCTAGCGTCGGAACCGACAATGGTATCGGAACTCAACTCGTTCATATAGAAAAGAAAAAAGCCAAGAGTTTTTGACCACGAATCACACGACTTCGCCATTAATCGCTGGTCGATTTGGGAACAGTACGTTCGGTAATGCAGGAGCTTTCGCAGGCATTGAGATGCCTGACGAAAAAGTCATTAAAAAAAGCTGATGCGTCTTTCGAGACGCGTTACCATTTCCGGGTTGCGATTGAGCAAATAGAGAAGAATTAATCATGTAATTTCCAGGGGGCTCCAGGTGCATGGCCTCATTCCAAAATCCTTGGTTCGCTGCATTTTGCGTATCGTTTACCCCCCACAACCTAAGGCGACGTTTTGATCGTTGACAGCGCCTCAAGCGCTCGACGTCTTGCGTCTTCGTGATTCACGATCGGGTGGGGATACGTCTGGCCGAGACGAACGTCAGCCTTGGTCAGGACACTTTCCGGTGCCGTCCAAGGGGCGTGGAGATACTCGGTGGGAAGTCGTTGTAATTCAGGTAACCACCGCCGAAGGTATTCGCCACTCGGGTCGAATTTTTCGGACTGACGCGTCGGGTTGAAGACGCGGAAGTATGGCGCGGCATCCGCTCCGCAACCTGCTGTCCATTGCCAGCCCAGCGTATTGCTGGCGAGATCGGCATCCACCAAGGTATCCCAAAACCACTCGGCGCCGCGCTGCCAGGGGATCAATAAATCTTTAACAAGGAAAGAAGCCACAATCATTCGAACACGATTGTGCATCCATCCAGTATTCCAGAGCTCACGCATTCCTGCGTCAACAATCGGATAACCTGTTTGACCACGTTGCCACGCAGTCAGTCCGTCAGCGTCCTCGCGCCAGGGAAATCGAGCGAACTCCGGCCGCAAGGGTTGTTTGCAGGTCGCTGGAAAATGAAACAGCAAATGGTAGGCGAATTCTCGCCAGCCAATTTCTTTCAGAAAGGTGTCCGCTCCGATTGAGTTATGACTCCCTAGGCGATCTTTGACAACATTCAGTGTTTCGTGCCAGATTGTGCGAGGGCTGATCTCACCAAAATGCAAATAAGGCGACAACCTCGAAGTACCGGGTCGAGCCGGTACGTCGCGAGCGATGTGGTAATCAAACACTGTCGATTCCAGAAATCGACGTAATTCAGCCGTGGCAGAATTCGTTTCAGGTTTCCATGAGGATTTTAAGCCGGAATCCCACGAAATCGTCGGCAGCAGCCCCAGTTGATCGATCGTTAATGATTGAGGCCAGTGATCGGGCGAGGAAAGTCGTCCAGGGGCCGGCAGAGGTTGTTCAGATGAATTACGAAGCAGGCAGGTATTCCAAAACGGTGTGAACATCCGGTAGGGACGTCCTTCTTTCGTTTGGATTTCCCAAGGTTCGAATAGCAAGCGGCCATTCGAACTTTCGGCCGTGATGCCCTGTTTTCGTAATTCTGCCTTAACCCGAGAATCCCGATCGATACTCGCCGGTTCGTAAGACCGATTCCAAAAAACGGCATCGGCCTGCGTTTCGTTTATCAACGACAGCAGTTGCGAAAGCGATTCGCCATGCCGGACGATGAGTTTCGAACCGAGCGAGATCAACTGATGATTCAGTCGACTGAGAGAATGATGCAACCACCAGCGACTGGCTGCACCGGGTGACCAATCCGATTGATCGGATGCGTCAGTGACATAAATCGGAATAATCGGGCCACCGCGAGTGATCGCAGCGTTCAAAGCTGGCTGGTCTTCCAGTCTTAAGTCTCGTCGAACCCAGACAAGACACGGCCGATTCACGATGCAATTTCGTCGGGAGTAGTCGGCGTTCCGATTCGTCGAATCGCCTTGGCGAAGGACTTCAGTTGCTGCATCGAGTCGCAGTGGCAGCAATAGGTCAGCTTAGATCGGATCTCTTCGTTGAAGGCTCGACCACCGATGACCAGAGCCGCACCGACCGACTCGGCAGCATCCGACAAGACTTTGAATTCGCATGCAAACTCGTCGATATTTGCAATTTGCATTGACGCGGACAGCCAAAACAACTTGGGTCTATTGTCGAGAATTGCTCGTACCATCGACGCAAACGGGATTGATGTGCCGAGCGAATTTGCATTCCATCCGGCTTCGCGAAGCACCAGTTCGGTCATCGTCGTCGGCAACGAGTACGTATCGCCGGTAAGAGTCCCGCCAATCGCCGTCCAATGTGCATCCGTTGTCGGCAACAAATGGCGTAACTCAAACAGGATTCGCTGAGCAACCTCACAACTGCGACGCTCTTGATAAATATCTGCGGAATGATCTTCCCAGCGTCGACCAATTTCAGCGAATGCCCGGCTGAGCACCTTGTCACAAATCTCGCTGACGCTGTGCTTTGCATTGTAGAGGTCGAGAACAAGCTGCCAAGCGAGGTCTCCGTTACCCTTGATCAACGCATCACTAACCAAATGCACTGAATGCTCAATCCCAACTGCGGACTGTTGCTCAACTCCAACGGAGGGCTGAGGCGGAGGAGTCGGCAAACCTAAATCTTCAAGGTTATTGATATTGCCATTGCGTTCCTTGACGAATCTCAAGACATCGCTGACCGGAAGCTTACGATGGCCACCCTCGGTCTTGATGGTTTTGATCAAGCCACGGTCACACCATCGCTTGAGCGTTGACTCACTAACGCCAATTGCCCGGGAAACTTGTTTGGGCGACATCATTTCAACCATCGGCAAAAAATCCCCCGTCCGTCTGATTATTGGCCTATCAGGACTTCGTAATTGAAAAATCGTTTGCATAATCGGCCTACCAACCTATACAGATGCCAAGACTTAACCCCCAATTGGGCAGTCATTTCCACGTCTTGTCAGGCGAGAACTTTTTAGGCACACGTCGCCGAAATTCAACCCTGAAATTTCAATGTCTCCGTTTTTTTCGCCTGGATTGTTTTTGGTTCTTTTCAGCGCATTCTTTTGAGTCCTAAAAATTATGCTGGCTAAATTCAAGTAAAACCCTTACGCACCGCATCAGACAATGACACGAAACCCCGCAACATGCCTTACCATCAAGACAATCTCAAAGACCAAAACAGGACCTTCACGCGAGTTTCGGTAGCTTTTGCCGAGACAACATGTCAGCAATCAACTCGGAAAAACTTCTTCCAAATGAAGTAAGTTTCTTTTTGCTATGGTCGTATCCCGAATGCGGATTACTGTAACCCACCTCGATAAATATTGCAGGTTTAACTTACCAGCCATTTGGTTTCGTCGTCAACAATATTTTGCCCACTGTATCGTAAGAGAGCGAAGAATCAGGGAATCACTGATGAACCGCACGTTTACAATTTGTCAAGCAAACGAATCGTGGCGTAAGGATCACAAGTCAGCACGGGCCGAATCGACTCATAAAGAGTCGGCTAAGTGAACAAAAGAATAAACAACGCTTTTGAAAGACGCTTTCTTCATTCTTTCAGAAGAGTACCGCTTAGGACGATCATTGAGACTGTGAAATAGATCACCAAACCCGTCACATCCACAAATGTGGCGACAAAAGGGGCTGACGACGTGGCCGGATCGAGTCCCAGCCTTTTTAGCCCAAATGGGAGCATCGAACCGATGATCGATCCCCAAAGAACAATTGCAACAAGGGAAAGGCTGACAGCGATGCCAACTTGAATCCAATGGGGGCCATAGACATCAGAGAAAGCGCTCCATACTGCGATTCGAAGGAATCCGATTGAGCCGAGAATCACACCGAGAATCGCGCCTGAAAGCAATTCACGACGAAAAACGCTGACCCAGTCGGTCAGCCGGATTTCACCGACCGCCAAGGCACGGACGATTAATGTTGCTGCCTGGGAACCGGAGTTTCCCCCACTGGAAATGATTAACGGAATAAAAAGCGCCAGCACGACCGCTTTTGCAATTTGTTGCTCGAAGTATCCCATGGCGGTCGCCGTAAGCAGTTCACCCAGGAACAAGATCACCAGCCAGGTTGCACGCTTATGTACCATTGTGAGCAGGGGCGTCGTTGCGTAGGGTTCACTCAACGCTTCCAGTCCACCGAATTTTTGAGCATCTTCGGTCGCGGCCTGTTCGGCGACATCAAGCACATCATCAATCGTAACGATTCCGACGAGCTTGTTATGGTCATCTATGACCGGCAAGGCGGTTCGGTCATAGCGCCTGAAGACTTCGATCGCCGATCGTTTCAAATCGGATGCCTTCAACGAAACAAAGCTTGTGTCCATCAGTCGTTCGATCGTCGTATGGATCGGAGCGAGAAGAATCTGGCGGATTCGTAAATCGTCGATTAAATGCATGTCGTGGTCCACGACGTAAACCACGTTTAATGACTCACTGTCTTGACCATGACGCCGAACATGATCGAGCACATGTTCAACAGTCCAATTTGACCTGACGGCCACAAAATCCGGAGACATGAGTCGACCAACACTATCTTCCGGGTATTCCAATAGGGATCGCGCGATTGCCTGTTGCTGCGCGGAAAGGGTTCGCAGATGTTTCTCGCGGTCTCCCTCGTCAAGCTCCTCCAGCAGTGCCGTCCGATCATCAGCGGACATGTCATTAAACAAGGCCCCGGCATCGGTTGGGTCCAGGCTCTCCAGCAAAAAATGCTGCGTCTGGCGATCAAGATATTCGAAGATCAGTGTCCGCTGCGGACCGTGTAGCAGCTGAAATGCGGTACGCTCGTCGTCATCGCTCAGGTCTTCAAACAACTCGGCGATGTCAACAGGTTGCCACATGTCCAGAACTTCGCTGAGCGTCGTCCCGTCGCGCGACTCAATCAATTCACGAATTTCGGGTAGCATCAGCTTGCTGAGCATTTCTTGTTTCACCAACCGAAGGTTTCAAGTTCGTCGCCGACTCGATATTGACGAGCCTCGCCTGATAAATAGGCCATTCCATTCGCCGCAGAGATACCGCAGAGATCGGACGAACCATGCCATGGGACCAGCCTTACGGCGAAACCGCCCGCCCCCCAGGTCAAACGAGCCGGATGATATGTCGGACGATCCGGTCGGGTCGAGTAATCATGCTCAAGTTTGGCCAGAATCGGCGGAACAATCGCGGGTTCCACGCCCATCAATCGACGAATGGCTGTACGAACGAACAATTCGCAACAGACCAGGCTGCTGACGGGATTACCAGGCAAGCCAAATACGAAACATTCCCTACAATTCCCGTCGACGATTTGACGGCTTTTGTCCCGCTGCCCAAACCAGATTGGTTTCCCTGGCTTCATTTCGACCTTATGAAAGATTTCGGTCACGCCCATCTCAGCGAGCGTACCGGGCACGAGATCAAGTACACCGGCTGACACCCCACCAGAAAGCACAAGAACATCACATTTCAGCCCTTGTTGGATTTTCCGCTGCAGTTCATCACGGTTATCCCTTGCGATGCCAATACTTACGGGAATACCGCCTGCCGACTCAATCTGCGCGGCCAGCATGGATGCGTTGGAATTTCGAATCTGGGCAGGTCCCGGACTTTCATTGATCGGCACCAATTCGTCTCCAGTCGCCAATATGGCAACTTCTGGACGACGGCGAGTGGACACAACAGCGCGTCCCAATTCAGCGAGTGCTCCGATCCGAGGGCCGTTGAGAACAAGACCGGCATGCAGCACGTGTTCTCCCGCTCGAACGATTGTTCCGCGCAGGAGAATGTTTGTTCCCGCTGGGGGGGGCAGCGTCTTGATGAAAACGTGATCGCCGTCCCGTGATGTCTCTTCAATTTTGACGACAACGTCAGCACCCACAGGCAGTGGGGCACCGGTCATGATCTGGGCCGCTTCGCCCGCCCCGACGTTCTTTGCAGGGACACGACCGGCTGTGATGTTTTCCGTCACACGAAGTGATGCGATGCCGCTTGAAACGTCTGTCGATCGAACCGCGTAACCATCCATCAAAGACTTGTCAAACGGCGGAATGTCACCAAGGCTACAGACATCTTCCCCGAGCACCAGACCGAGCGACTCTTCCAGAGGAACCTCCGAAAGACTGAGCGGTAAGACCGTTGCCATCAATTGTTCGAGCGCTGCGGCAACCGTCAGCATGATGCTTCTTCACATGAATAAAACGGGCCTTGATGATTCAATCAATACGTCCACTCAACACCCAGATTGAAGTTGTGATTGAAGAAATCAGACCTCTGACCATTCAACTGAGGAGCCAGTGGGTACTGATTCCATATGATGGTGTTTTGCGGACGATAGACACTTCCAATATACATGAAGGTATATCCTGCCTGAAGTTGTGCCTTCTCAAAAATCTCAAGCTTGTTGACATACGGGATCATGTCGAAGACTGGGAATTTGACGTTGATCGATTGCTCGAACATTGGCGACATGGTCGTCGTCGTCTGTTGTGTGCTGAACGCGGTCTGCTGAGGATTGTTGGGCATCGCCGGAACGGTATTGGCGACCCCGTTGCTCTGTCCAGCGATATTAAATGCGTTTCCGATACCATAACCCGAGATTTGGCGTGACGTCACATTCGCCATGGCTGCGAACTTCGTATTACCCCACATCTGAAACTTAGCATTCGGTTTGCCAAGGTCGATTCGGAAGCCTGCTTCGGGACCGGCCATTTGTGACAGATCTGATGAGACCAGGTGCGAATGCAGCACGTTCGGGATCGAGAAGAATGGATCCAGGGCGAGCGGTGTCAAGTATCCTGAGAACGCGGTTCCACCGCCACCACCACCGCCACCACCACCACCACCACCGGCTGCATTCGAAGCATTGTTGACCGTGTACCCCAAGCCGCTGTCAGACCCATCGAAGCTGAACGTCTCTTTTAAGTGGATGTACCGCGCTCCGACCAAGGGGCGAACCCGAAATGCGGGTTGCTCATAGATCGAATTGAAATACCAATCCGAATTGGCACCCATCAGCTGTGACGTAAACCGGATGAAGACACCCATATCGTAAGGCTGGACGGCACCATAAAGCCCGTTACCGTCCGTATCACCTTGCGGACTTACGGCATTCGTCGTCGAACCTGTCGTAAGAGGAAGGTATGTGCCGGTCAGCCCATTATTACCCAACGGGATACCGAACCATGCATGCAAGTGGTTCAGAATGTTGTAGTTTCCACTGTTCGGATTGATATCCAGCAGTGGATCATTCAAGGTCCAGCTGGATGTCGCTTGACCTTGAACGAAACCAGACACAACGAACCCGGTATCATCGGGATTAAACCATCCCCAAGTACCGCGAAAACCCCCTGTCGCCATCACACTTGACAAGACGCCAGTTGACTGGGCACCAAAGATCGTCGGGCTTCCAATCGATCCTGCACCACCGTTGCCACCACCGCCACCGGCTGATGCGTTAATATAGCGGTAAGGCCCCGTGGTAAAGACAGATTGATCGAATTGCGTTGTCCCGCCGAGCAGGTTACCGGCTGACGCTGAACCGGAAACCGTGTTTCCTTGAAGAGCGTCAATCGAAACTGGATTCACACCAGGGGCACCAATTAGAGTTTCTGTTCCCCCCTGAGTGCGTGCTAATAGCGCCTCAGCCGAGAAATAGTACTTGCGGTTTCCCTGCAAGATCCTGTTGAACCAGAATCCATCCTCGTAGGCGTAGGAATCGACCGGAGGACCGGCAAATGGCGAAATATTCGGCCATGCCGTCGCATTCGGAGGATAACCCGGTCCCTCCAACCCGGACGAGTATTGCGGCGTCGGACCATACGCCGGAGCGTATGGCGACGGAGGCAACCCCATGCCAACTTGATCTGGATTTCCATTGGATGGCATCATCGGTGGCTGAGCGTTGGACGTGCCAACCCCTGCCAATGCCATGCATCCACCCAACATTACAGCCAACCAGTGCCGTGTCCGCATCAGTCGTTCCCTGACTATGAACGCCGTGAACTCGGAACGATCGCGAGTCTCGTCTTCGCTCCGAGTAGCCCGTTCTCCG
>CAILLA010000019.1 GCA_903834925.1 uncultured Schlesneria sp. | reverse complement strand
GAACCGGCAGCCGACAACGGTTCATCAGAACCGGCACATTTCTAATCGATTAATCGATCGTATTCCGCTCTCAGGCATTCCCCCTGTGCTCGTTGCACGGGGGATTTTTGCAAATCACTCGTGTGATCTCAATCAGTGCGCTATCCTTCGGTCGCATGCAGAGCGTTTCCAATGACAACTTTGGACCACTGGTCGCCTACCTTGTTCCAGGTGCCACGGTACTTCTTGGCCTGCGACCTTATTTCCCGGAACTTGAGCATTGGTTTGCGGCCACACCGCCCGATGCACCGACACTGGGCGGCTTCCTCTATCTGACTGTCGCGGCACTTGCGGCGGGCATGGCTGTGAGTGCGATACGATGGGCGACGATCGACACGATCCATGCGGCGACAGGAATTCGCCCACCTAATCTCGACTTTTCGCGGCTTCACGGAAATGTCGATGGCTTGGCGCTGTTAATCGACATACATTACCGCCATTTCTTGTTCTATTCGAACATGCAGATCGCAAGCGTGATCGCATATGTCAGCTATCGCTCATACTACGGCTTTGCTGGGATGAATCCGTGGTTCGATCTCGGTCTTCTCGTGATCGAGGTCGTGTTCTTCCGGGCGTCCCGCGATACGCTGCGGCGGTACTACAAACGCAGTCAGCAATTGTTGTCGGCGAGCAAATGATTGAGATAATGCTGACGCCTTGTCAGTCAGGAATCTTCTTCGACTTTCGCCCGATCTGCCTCCTGTTCAAGTTCCCGCCATATTCGACTGAGCGGAACTTTCAACGCATTCGCCAGTTGTTGGGCAATTCCAATGCTCACCTGCACCTTGCCGCGTTCGACGGAACTGACGTATGTGCGGTGAATGCCGACAACATCGGCAAACGCTTCCTGGGATATTCCCAACTTTTCGCGATGCCGCCGGACAGCCAAACCAAACCGGATTTCGATGTTTTTCTCCATAATGGGCTAGCATTACCGACCGCAGACGATTACTCTACAGACTAAATCTCGACAGACGATCGTCTACATTCTGTCGAGCCAACCAACTCACGTTTTGAAGGGAGAATCGCGATGGCAAACGGCGGCACACACGCACCAAAACCGAAACCAAAGGACACGAAAGAGGTATCGAAGCCGGGGAGCAAGTCCGATTCAAAAGGGACGAAAAAGTA
Organism: uncultured Schlesneria sp.; assembly: GCA_903834925.1. Lineage (GTDB taxonomy): Bacteria > Planctomycetota > Planctomycetia > Planctomycetales > Planctomycetaceae > Schlesneria. The sequence continues at coordinate 29,486 of CAILLA010000019.1, read as the reverse complement.
AAGTGTCTCTGAGGAAATCCGGTGTCGAAATGGCCTCGGTCGCAACATCGCTTGCGACCGAGGTCGTTTGTTTTTTCGGCCAGAAACGACCGAACGCGGAATCCCGTCGTTGAGACTCAAAAATTCCTACTCTCGCATAGAACCTCTTCCGCCGACCGCTCCGCGAGTCGGCTTGCGGTTCGTTGTCGACTCCGTGGAATCCGATTGTCTGCTCATCTCGCCATCACCAAAAATCCACAAGGGCGTAAGTTGCCCCGTGCTACACTCGAACCGTGCGGTTCCCAGATGAATCTAATGAGGCTTTTCGTACCCGAGTTGAGAAAGCCGGGGACCACGCTCGCATCCTGGTGCTCGCCTGTCTTCAAAACCAGAAAGTACAAGAATTCCTCAAACAAGGACTTCTGAAGGAAAACGGCCTCCGCTTGTGCCCCATCGTTCGTGTGGAATATGAGCAAGCGATCGCATTCGGAAGGATCGGCGAGACGCTCCATGCCACAAAGAACAAACATTGGGGCACCGGCCCGTCGATCTTGCCGCTCGAACCCAACGATGAATTCTTCGTCGATCGAATCACGTATCTCTATCGAGAGAATTCACTTTACAACCGACGTTTCGAGCAACGATTTCGCCTGAAGGAACTGCTGGGAAAAGAGCACCGGAAATTGGTCGGTGAGGCCAAGTATTTCGGGAAGGCGATTTTCCTGCGCCGTCTGACAACGCGACAAGCAGCATCAATCCGTCGAATCCTCAAGATCGAACCAGGCGAATTCTGGCGAGCGGTGAATGGAAAATTCCTGAATCTCCCGCAACGAGACATCCAGCGTGAATTCGACTTCGACGCCGAGTGAATCAAAGCAGGAACCTTACGGCGAACCACGTGGAAATCCCTGATATCCGAAGTTTTTCATGTTCCCGTCCGGCATCAAATGTGGTAAATTTCCCCCATGAAAACCTTTGGAACAGGACCGACGTTACGCGACTCTTGCCCTTGGCTGCTGGATGAATCTGAGCGTCACGCGCGGATTCTTGAAGTCACCGAGAGAAACAGCGTCATTGAGGGTTTGCCCCCGTTTCGGGAAGAGACTCGGCAGCGGATTCTTTCGCAGCTTCAGTCCCAGGCAGGGATCGCCCGCGAGCGAGAGATTCCCGTGCCATCTCCGTCATCAGCCGATAGTCCCGCCTGAGCAGGGCTGCACTGGCCGCCGCAATGTAGCGATTGGCTCCCTCCGTGGTCTGATCATAGACCAAGAATGGGCGGCCCGTTTGCGCCGCGAGCAAGTCTGTGAACAATTTCACCGTGCGGGCATTTCCCTCACGGAAGGGATGAATTGCCAAGAATTCCCCTTGGATTTCCCCGACGGCACGGCAGAACTCATCGTCGCCTTTCAGTGCGGAAGCCGGATATTTCGAAAGTACAGTCCGCTCGAATTCCTGCATCGACTGTTCGAGAAACTGGGCAGCCGGCCAGATCACGCCAGGCTTGCTGATTTGGAGCGTCCGCCACCGTCCCGCCCATTCAAACAGATCGCCAAAAATTCGTTGATGAATATGCTTGAGCAGTTCGCAAGATAGGGGAGTGTCGATCCTGACCTCGCTGATGAGCGATTCATAGGCTTTCGCGAGTCCCGCTTCTTCCAGAAGTTGAAGCGGTTCCAACTCGGTGATGCCCATCTTGTTGATGAGCACCGACTGATCGGCGTCGGCGTACTGTGCCTCGACGTTTCCTGAGACGTCGTAGCGATCATGATGGGGAGGTGGCGTCATGACTCGACTCTACCGATTTCCTGTACTTGACACCACGTCGTTCTGGCAGTCAGGCACGCACTCCTCGTGATTGAGTTCAAAGGAGTTGTATCACACAACCAACGATCCAATCTGTCGACCCCACATAATTGCCACCCCATAGGACGCAACATAATATGCTTTTGGTTGCGTCATCAAATGCGACCGCACCATCTCTTCTCTCGCATGGCAATTATCAGCGATAGCAGCACAGGCGACGATTCCGTCAAGGCTTTTCCATCGAACGAGTTGACGATTCTCTCGAATTCACGCGAGATGACATTCGACAGCCACGAAGCAAAAGTCGAGGCGTTCCTTCGGGGCGTGCTCCCCGTCGTCTCGGACAACGCGACTCATCCGGCCCAGGCACTCGTGCCGTGGGTATGTGATGTTCTGCAATCGAAACAAAGTCTCGAAGTCTACGGTCAGGACATCCGCGACTTCACAATGCATATGGAGCGTTTCGGCGTTTCGCCGCTTGAGGTGAAAGCCGATCACCTGAGGGTCTACAAGGCGGCACTCCGTGATGCCGGTCTTTCCGGCGCAACGATCGCCCGAAAACTTTCCGTGCTGCGAGGAATGTACAAGCAATTCGCCGTGAAGAAACTCGTTTCATGGGAGGTCGCCCAAGACATCGCCGCCATCGAGTCCCCCAAGGTACAAAAGAACACAACCCCGGCACTGACCGAGCAGCAGGCGGTCTGGCTACTTCATGCACCGGACACGACGACACTTCGAGGACTTCGAGACCGTTCGCTTATCCACACGCTATTCATTACGGCGTGTCGCGTGTCCGCCATGACAAAAGCCAAAGTCGGACACCTCGAATTCGACGGGACAGAGTGGTTTTTGAATGTGACCGAGAAGCGCAACAAGAAGCAACGCAAGATCCTTCTGGAAGCCGCCCGCTCCGTTCTCGACTACATGGAAGCCGCCGGAATTGCTGACGACCGCGAAGGGCCGCTTTTCCGCAGGTTCTCACCAGACGGCAAGTCGCTGCTGCCGTTTCCACTCTGTCGCGAGACGGTCTGGCGAATCATCAAGAAATATTGCCGAGAAGCCGGGATTCCACCAGAACGCCTGGGCGGACGCGGGATCGGCGTCCACAGTCTCCGCAAAACCGCCTTGAACAATGCAATTCAAAACGGAGCGCAACTCCATGAGGCCAGAGAACTGGCAGGGCACGCAGACGTAAGGACGACAGAACTTTACTTCGTACGAAAGGAGCAGGACGCAGAACGCGCCGCAAGACGGATCGCGATCCGATAGATCGCGGATCGGATGCCTATAAGTCGTAACACGGCCACTCGATGACGTTCGGCATGAGCTGGTTTGTTATTTGAGTGTGGGATGTTTTCCTATTGCCCGAAGTCGGCTGTCCGCAGTGTGGTCCGCCGTCTGGCACCGCCGTCAAGGTCGTACTGTCGTCTCCACCCTGACAGCGGGACGGCGTACTCGGGCGCAGCCAGCCCGATTCAGGCTACCTTATTTACTTTCCCTTTTTCCTATGCTTTTTCAAGTGAAGCTTCAGTACGGTTGCATCGTCGAGGCCATGTCCCGTGAGGAGGCCTATGTGATGGCGATCCGCCTACTGCGAGAGAACCCATCGGCCTACATCTCCGATATCCGTCAACAGGGGGAGTCGAAGAAAAATCCGCCATCGCTCATGTGGCGACTGATCACTGGCCGGTAGGTCGATGAACGAAACGATTGGCAGATTGCGGCATCCGTGAACAGTCCCATTAAGCCTGCCGGATAAATGTGGGTGCCACGAGTCCTTTCCGTTGGTGTCGTTGTTTCGCTTTATTCTCACCGTAGACGATTTGGATAAATCCTGATCCGGCTTTGACTTTCTTCTCGTGCGTCCCGAAAATTCTGAAGTGCGTTGCACGGCGTTCAAAACATCCTTCGTGGTGGGCGAGAGTTGTCTTGTGTTATCTGGAATCGACTTTTGTCGTGGTTTGATCTCACGAGTGCGAAGTTGTGGACAATTCGTGCATTTGTCTGCCAACAATTCGTACCAATTCGTCTGGTACGCGGTGCTGATTCGCCGCTGGCGTCGGTGTTTTCAATCGGGACAATATGAAGCCGCGCTCATCGCAGCTGATCGCCTTTCACAGAGATTGGCAGCGATGTTGCCGGACGGTCAGCCGAATTTGGTCCCAAAGTTGATGACGCTGTTGATGCTCGGCCGCGATCAAGAATGTCAGCCGCTTTTGAAACTGGTGCGTAGCCAGATTCTTCACAACAGAATTGGTGCGTCGGAAGTGAAGGTGGCTCGGTATTATTTAGGATTGGCAATAGCCAGATCGGGTGACGTGCTGACTGCCTCTGGATGGTTTGATTCCTCACTTGAGATACCGTCGCTCTGCAGGGACGATGAACTTATTGACATTGCGACGTTACTCACTTCGAGCGATCTATTTCTTGCGTACAGCGACATTGAATTCGCTGAGAGGATGGCGAAAGAAGCGATGTCGAAAGCTCAGCGACTTGGAGACGCAGGTGCTTCGTCTATTGCAGAGTGCCTTCTTCGGCTGGCGAAAGTCATACTCCTTCATGGCGACGACGATGAACGGGCAATATCGATGCTTGAAGAGGCGCTCACACTTTTGTCGAAGCAACATTTGAAGTCGACTTTGCTTCATGTCCATACTCTCTGCCTTCTCGCTGTAACTTACACCGACCGGAATGCGAGTTGGGCTCGAGAGTTCGCGGAAGAGGCTCTTCGTCTCTCTCACTCACAGCCGATCGAGTGCGAACATGTGCGTCTTTCGGCGAAGGTCACATTGGCGTGTATTAAAGCATATGATGGTGAAAGAGATAAAGCTCTTTCTGAGTTGTCAGGCGCGATTGCTGAAGCGGAAAAAACACTGGGCGCGAATCATCCATCAATCCTGGCCTGTCAAGCAGTTCGAATCGTGGTGAAGCGAGGATTCGGAGACATTAACTCGGCTGATGATTCAGAGATCCGAAGAATTAGCAATTCATTGCCAAAACTCCACGCCCTTCAACAGTTTCTGGACATGTTACAACGCCTTGAACCGGGGACGGTGCCCGCTTTGCAGAAAACATGTGCCGCGTCCATCCTTCCACTGTGAGTATTCGGAAAACTCCGATCAAATGATCGGAAGCGAGTTGTCGTTCGCCGCAAAATCACTGGACAAAGAAAATGTCGGAGACTTACGAAGACATGTCACACGAGGCGATTGAGACGGTTCCGTGCAAGGAGCACGTTGTCGATCAGGTTGTTCGCCCAAGTTGCGACCGATGCGGAAACTGCCGGACGACACAGGTCACGATCTGTTTCGAAGCTGAGTCGTTCACTGTTACTGACCTTTGTGACGCGTGCACTGATATGCTCGTAGTGGCGCGAGCCAGTTCAGATGTTCGGGCTGAAGGTCGGCCGACGGCAAATGGCGAAGTCCGATTGTTCATTGATTTGGTGTCCATTTCTGAGTCGCGAGAAAGCCAAAGACTTATTCTGCGCAATGCATCCAACAACCGGCGACTTACAATTTGCGTTGATACAACCGAAGCGATGGCCATCGCTTCGGCGGTGAGAGAGCCGCTGTCAACGATTGCGACAACGCACGACGCTTGGATTGCGACGCTAACAGCATTGCGCACCCGGATAGACTCTGGCTGCTTGCACCGCTTCGGGACTCACTCAGATTTCGCGGAGTTGCGACTAAGTCGCGGAGCTGAATCGATCAAAGTCGACATGCGCCCGAGCGATGCGCTCATTGTCTGCTTGAAGACTGGAGCACCGTTTCTAGTGAAGGCGGAACTTCTTCCCCGAGATGGAAAGGAAACTAAACCACGGACGGAGATTCCAGTTACTTTTGCGGAGGACCATACAATATCGGACCCTAGTCCGGATAATGAGGGCGGGAAATGCAGAGATGTACTCCATTCGCGGCTTGAGGATGCCAATTTCGACGCACGTAGAGCAATTGCACTACTGATTGTCATGACAATCTCGGCTGCCCTCCTTGCATTCTCAACTTCGGCGTTCAGTGTGTGGCTTATTCGATCGTGGCTGGGTCTACCTTGGTGGATCGCTCTGCTGGTGTCATTCGTACAATTCACCATAATACTGCGAATCCTGGGCGGCTTGTTCGTTTCATTGGCCATATCGGAAGTCGGATCAACTCGACGCTCGCTGAAGGAATTGTTTTTCATTATTCCGAGTACGACACGAACCATGTTGACGACGATGCTGACTTGGTTTGGGGTTGGAGGAACGGCAGGAGCTTTGTGGCTTGCGCAGCCATGCCATTCGGGTCTCGTGGCGCTCGCACATTGGGCCGGCGCCACCACATTTCCTGAGAAGCCAGGACCGCGCTGGTGGGGATTCTGGTGTGGCACATTTATTATGATGATTCTAGTCAAGCGATTCCAGTTAATGTTGGTGCCAGCAGGTTCTCGACGAGTTCAGTTTGAGATGAGCGACTCCCGGTCTGTCCGTGCAGAGTTGGAACGACTGGGGATCACGGAAAGGCTTCCCATCGCTGATGGATCTCAGGTGGCCAACTTAGCGATCAAAGTGACATTCTTGAATTTCTTCCCGAGATGGAAGGGAATCAATACGACGGGCGCGTCACCTGCAAAAGCCGGATGCGACGAACCGAGATAGTTCACTAGAATTGACTGGCTCTTCTCCCGAAGCGGTGTCGCAGCATTTCGATCTCCTTGAGCATCTAGGGCAAGAGCCAGGTTTGCCATGACTACCCCCGCCGCAAGGCTGTCGACGCCCACGCCGATTTGGGCCGCTGCGAGTGCCTCGCTGAAATGAATACCAGCCTCAGCATACGCACCGCTGAAATAGCTGAGTATTCCGAGGGTGTTTGGCCGCGACCATCGGTCCTCATCGAGCCCTGACTGACCCGTGTCGGCGGCAATACGAATTGCCTCCTCCCAACACACGTTAGCTTCCTCCAATTCCCCCAAGGCTGCGTGCAATTCCGAGAGCCTGCTCAGCACCTCGCCCTTCATCTTCATTGCCGTGCTCATCGATCGCTGCAGGCCAGCAGCCTGCCGCAGGATCTGCTGGGCCTCGGTCGTCCGGCCCAGCGCAAAGTAAAGTGACCCGAGCACCGCCATTTCGCTGGCCAGGAAGTGGGGAAACTGGCTGGCGAGTGCGCAGCCATAGCGTGTCAGCTTCAACGCCTCATGAAGTTTGTTGCGGCGCAAGCAAACCTCACGACGATCTCGAATGAAGTCGATAGCAATGGGAGCAATGATTTCAGCAATTGCTCCGAGGATTCCTCCGAATCGAGGGAAACTGAGGGCAGGTACGGATGGTCGCTTGCTCGAAAAAGTTGTCGCGGTTTCAGGTCCTGAAGTAGGGTCAAACGGCGGTCCTGAGACATTGGCGGGCGCCGCAAAACTGTTCGAGTTTGTGTTGGCATTGCTGTCTCCGGCAACAGCCCCCCAGCTGTCAGCCAGCTGACGAAGGTCATGAATAAGGGGATGATCATCCCCGGCGACCTTCCTAATAAGTGTCTCCGCTTCCTCCAACGTCAACAATGCCGAGTGCGGACAGCCTCGCTGCCAGTTAATCTCCGCAATATGCACAAGCCTGCGAGCGTACTTAATGGTTTCAAACCCATCCAAGACGCCGGACACGTGCGCAGCGACATCTGCGATGCCGACCTCCCTGTCATAGTCACCCGTTGCTCGGCAGGCTTCTGCATAGACATCCAGCGCGATCAATGCCGTACGCGTATGATATCGCGAGTCGCGATATACTTTCCACGGGTTCCCAAGGGCTCCGTCGAGGAGTTCGATGACCTTTTGAGTATGGCCGCGCGCTAGCTGCGTTGGAGCCAAGTTGGTTGATAACCTCAGCCATGTTTCGAGATCTCCGCTCTGCTCAGCTTGAGCTCGCAAATCTCGCATATCGCTTCGCCAGATTTCCAATGCTCCGGCGTCATCGCTTCGAAGAATGCGATCAAGTCGGGTTTCGATAGAAGAACAACGGTACAGGATCCATAACCAGACCCTGAAACGCCTCCAACGCGATGCGACAGGAGGTGGCGGAATCTCGAACGAAGCCGCGCCGATATCCATCTCTACACCCACCAAATCGGCCGAAGTTTGTCGGACTTCGACGACGGACGCGGACAGCGGGTGCTGTGGATCGTTCAGCGCCGCTTTGACTCGTTCCCTTGTTGCGCGGTCGGCTCTGAATTCCATGACTGCGGCAAAGTCGTCTAGGGAGGAGGGCATTGAGTCTCCCTTCGGTAGTGCCAGCCACGTGGCAGCAAGAGCAGGCAGGCGTGCCATGCGGCTTCCCAACCTTCGATCCGCCTCTGAATGTCCTCAATGTTATCAATGCGTATGTCCAGATGCAGCGCTTCAATTCGTGCACTGATGTCCTTAATCGCTTCCCGCCGATTGCGTATATTTGGTGTATTCATCGCCTCGCGCCAGTCGCTGGAGTGAGTTGTGTGGTGCAAAAATGCGATATTCTCGTATGTCAACGGCTCCAATTCTACTTTTAGGTATTTTTTGCGGAATCTCGGAACTATGGTGCAGAGCGCGTTGATGACGGTCATCTGTCCGGGAGGCAACGGAGGGACGATCCCGCTGAAATCGATACCGTAGGCTGCGGCACCCAAGAAGAGCCGGCTCCAATCGGGAACTTGCGGTTTTCTTTTCCGCATCCAGCGAGAGATCGTTCCTGCATCGATACCAAGTTTTAATCCGAGTCCTTTCCAGTTAACCGCCCGGTTGAGAACTGCAGTTTCGACGGGCGAGCGATATTGCTGCACGATCGTGCTGTCGAACTCACGAGCCAGCCATTTTGCCGTGGGCTCGATTCGGATGTTCAGATCACTCAAAAGCTTAAATGCCTTGACGCGCTTCTCAATTGGAAGATCGGAGGGCAGCGATCCTGGTAGGAAGTCAGCTGCTTCGCTGCCAGCCGCCATGTTAGGACGCCTCTTGAGTCAATTCACGTATCTTTTGCAATTGCATCGAAATCGTTTTCAGCAACAGATCATCCTTGGCGATTTTCCGGACTAGCGTCTCCGCTTCCTCCAATGTCAACAGTGCCGGGTGCGGATAACCCCGGTGCCAGTCAAGCTCTGAAATGTGCACGAGCCGACGAGCGTACTCGATGGTTTCAAAGCCATCGAGTACCCCTGACAGATGCGAAGCGACGTCGGCAACGCCAACTGCTTTGCCGGTATCACCGATTGCTTGGCACGCTTCAGAGTACACGTCGAGCGCTTGTAACATCGATCGCGTATGATACCGCGGGTCGCGATAGATGTGCCACTGATTAATGATGATTTCTCCGATCATTTTTACCGCTCGGGATGGGTCTTGACGAGCAATTGCGTCGTGAGCCTCGGACAAAATTCGATCCATCTTGTTGGTCCTGTCCCGCACGCCTTGGTCACTCTCTGTTGATCGTTGCCGACCGTCTTCGTCTTGGAGGAATCCGAGCATTTCAGCAGATGCTTGGCGTACTGCCGAAGCGATTATTGCGAGCGGAGTTTGCGGATTGTCGAGCGTCGCGTTGACACGTTCGCGTGCCGCGCGGTCAGCTCGGAATTCCATTACGGCGGCATAGTCATCGAGCGTCGCCGAGCCTTTAGTGGAACCCAAAGGTAGCTCCATCAGGCACCACTCTGCCAGGTCATCGCATAGGTGTCAAGTGCTTGTGATGATAAGGGTTGCGTCGTGCTTCGGATTGCCTGCGCGCGCGCAAACGAGAGTCAGTTGCTTCCGAATATCCTTATCTCTGGCACTCAGACGCCCCAGCGAAGAGTTCGCCATGAGGCAATCACAATGTTACGCGAAAGGAAGGTTTTCTATGTCGAATCCAGTAGCCCAAGTGATCGAGTTTCATGCTGAGATCGAGAGTTGTGCCTGGTGCGGTACCGGCGGTAAGGAAGGTTTTACGGCGGCAATAGCGGGGTCCGCATTTCAACTTCAAAACGCGGTTCTCTGTCTTAAATGCTTTACGAATGCCGTGCGGATCGCGGCAGGAGTTCAACAGAATTCAAGTCGAGGAGGCACTCCGTGAGTCGCAGACCCTCAGTTGCTTATGTGCCTCCCTGGCAGCGTTCCGGAACGATTGGAGCATCAGGCAACGTTGCCAAGACATCTCGGGTCCAAACTCAATTACGCAGAATTCAATTGTTCCTTGCGTACTTCCGTCAATTGGTCCGATTGGCAATTCTCTATCTCTACCCACGCTTGAGTCGACGCATCAAGGTCACGGCTCTTGTGTGGTTGGGGGTTGTTGCTGCAGGAATGTACTGGTCATTGGAAGTCGGCCTTGTCGAGAAGACCGACCGTGCGCATCGCGCTTATCGTGATTCGATCCGCGAAGCAGATAAATCCTGCAATGCGTTCCTCAATGCGTTACCGCCAAGTGACGTTTTGGACGAGTTCGACGGATCATTACCTCAGAACGTCTTAGGGCGACGTCCGACAACGATAAAGCCGATTTTCTATGGACTCGAAGAGTCTCAAATCAATCTCCGTCCGGCTGCTTTAAAGCTACGCGAAGCAGCGCTGGCAGCGCGGGCGGCGGCTTGGAGATTGCGTTGGTTAGGGTGGCGACACCGGCGGTCCGCATGGCTGTCGCTGGTGGGATCAACCCGGGATGAATTCGCGGCCTTGGCTGATGACTGCAGTCACCGATCCGCGATGCTCGACCGCCATTCTGCGGTCATGACTGTTTGGAAAAATTGCCTTTTCGACCTGGGTCCACGTGTCGCAGCAATGCAGTCTGTCTTGCAACACGTCGAACCAAATCGAGCTCTTGCCGAGTTGGACGAGACGGATCGGAAGACATTTACTCGAGCGGTGACGCTCACTCGTACGGTCAGGAAGACGCTTGAACAAGCCATCAATGGCATTCACACACGCTGACGTATCAACCTTCTTTTCATTTCACAAAAGGATTCGCAATGACTTCATCAACGCCGGAATTCGCTATCGGAATCGACGTCGCTACAACTCAATGGGCCGTCACAATTCAGAAGCCGGGTCGCCAAGAACGCGTGGAGTTTCCCGGCAGTGGCAAGGTACTGCCCGCTGCAGTCTATATGCAAACAGACGGGACATCCCTTGTTGGGCGCCAAGCACACAATGCCGCATTTAAGGAACCTCATCGCTTTTTCGCTCATTTTAAACGAGGGATTCCGACCCAGCCGAATCAGCCTTGGGGCGATCAATCGGCTCCGACGCCGATGGAGCTGACGACCATGATACTGACTTACGTGTGGCAGACGTTGTTGCAGGCTCATCCCGAGATCAAAGCCTATCTCACCGAGTTCGGTGGAACGAAACCACGAGAACTGCTGCGAATCATCGTGACGGTTCCTGCGACCTACCGACAAGCGGAGCAGCAGACGCTGCAAAAGATTGCCGCAAAAGTGGGCGAAGGCTTTTCAATTGACGGATTTATTCCGGAGCCCGAAGCGGCTGCCTTGGAATACCGTCAGCAAGGACACCTCAAGCAGGGTGACCTTCTAGCCGTTATCGATACGGGTGGCGGAACGACGGATATTACCATACTCCGATTCGACCGAGGTCGACTGGAACCCGAGATTTCGGCAAAAGGCGATGATGAATTAGGGGGAGTCAATTTCACCGGCACTATTTATCTTTGGTGCTGCAAAAAACTTGGTTTGAGCAATGGGGCATTTGACGCTCGCAAGGGTCTGGTTCTTTCCACACCTGGATTGGCGGAATCTGATCGGCGCACCCACTTGAAAATCTGGAACGCTGCCGAGGAGTTGAAAATCCTGCTCAGCTCAAGTGCTACCGCCTCTGCCTACGTCGACACAACGACTGGCGTTGTGGAAGTTACGCTCGACCGGTCAACATTTGTGGACATCTGTGAAAAAGCCGGCTTGTGGAAACGGTTTGAGAACTGTGTCGCTGGGACCCTTCAAGGCACACCGTTGCAATGGTCAAATATTCATGCCATTGCCTTGGTGGGTGGATCGTCGTTGCTGCCGACATTGAACGATCGGATCGCCCAATTAACGTCGCGTCCTGTTGCCGATATCTATCGATCCTCAGACCCCGCCCACGGCATTGCCGACGGGGCGGCGTATCAAGCATTCGTCCAGGAAGAAACAGGGCATTGTGTGCCTGGCGGACTTGCCATTGAATTGATCGACGATTCCAATTTCCAAATCTCAAGGAAAGCAAGATTTTTCTACCGGACTGGCGCAATTCTTCCGCGTGGTGGGGCTTCCGTGCAGTGGCCTGGACAGCGGGTTCGGAGTTCGGGAGGACGTTGCCACCTTCGAATTGCGTTCAAGGAAGCCAAACCGGGCCTGAACGTAGAGGAAGGCGCGCTACTTCCAGAGGATGAAGTCGTAGCGTTGGCCACTGCTGAAGTGGAGTTAGACCTTCCGGCGGGCGACCATGGCGTTGAATTCGGTGTGAATGTAGATGCATCCGGAAATATGCGCTGGTCGGTCGGGATTCCTGCCGTCGCGACCTGCGACGTGTTGACCGGATACGTCGCGAGCAATTCGACAATACCGCTGGTGGAACCGGCACGCGACGTTGTGCTGGCAATCGATGTTTCGGGAAGTATGAAAGGCGAAAAACTCAAGGCCGCCAAGCACGCAATACACGAATTATTGGCGCAAGCGTCGCATCATGACATACGCGTGGCGCTCGTTGGGTTTGGTTCACGTGTTGCCCTTATCGCTCCGCTGGGAGCGGATTGGAACGACATTGGCGACGCCGTGGAACGAATGCAACACGGGGGACAAACACCCCTGGCCGAAGCCATTGAACTGAGCTTGCATCATCTGGAAACCTCCAGCGGGGACGGTCGCGAGCGGATGCTGATCGTTGTCACGGATGGACTACCGAATTCGACAGCAAACGCGGCCACCGCTTTTGATGCGGCGAAGCAAGCTGCGACCGTTGTGTGTGTTGGTATTGGCCCCGACGTGAATCAAGGATTCCTTTTGGATTCGGCGACGTCGACTAGCCACTGCTTTTTCCCGACCGATGCGGGTGCGATTCCGCCGGTCTTCAAACAAATCGTCGATCTTTATCTTGTCCCGTAACCATTGAAGGAAAATGTCATGATTAAACAACCGAAGAATGGCCATTCTGGTCACAAACTTCTTTCTGCGAATTTGGATGGAAAGGCCGAAAATGACACCAATGTGGCACCCCATTCTGAAAATGGATCACTAGATTCGGTCATTAGACTGCCGATTACTGGCAAAGAACGTGATGGGGAGCCTATCCAAAGATGCACTCAAAAGTTCGTGATCGACAAGTGGCCAGATGAGTTTGCTGCTGTTCTGTTGACGGGGGGCCTACGGTGTGACGAGTCTCGCCGTGAAGCGGTCCGGCGGTATATCGAAGCGAGCGATGATGTCGCCGCCTGCGAAAGATATCGGGCTGAATATGCTCCTGAACAAGCTTGGGACGACTGTCTCACCCGTATGAAGCGACATCGACAAAGAGCCGAACTCGGCCTTTCCGACATGGCTGTCGACATCGAAACGGTCAACCAAGGTGAGCCGTTCGATGCGTCCCGTCATGAATGTATCCATGACCAGCCAACGAGCGACCCAGGCCAGGCGAATTGCATTGCTGCAGTTCAGCATCCGCTTTTTACTTGGCAAAACCATCGTGGTACGCCGCAGTGCGTACCAGCGAAAGTGATCGTGTTTCGTCTTGAATCTAAAGCGGAATCATCAGATGTGGCCTGAGACTTTCGAAATCCGTTTAGCCGTCGCACTCCTTTCCGCGGCCGCCGGTTTCACCGGCGGAGCGCGGGTGCGACATTTATTGCCCATTGATTCGGCCCCAATTATTGGTGCCGCAGCGGGACTTGTGATCGGCTTTCTGGCAGCCATGCCTCTGCTCGTAATCCTGGCGATTGGTGGGCTTGTCTGGCTGTTGTGGAGAATCCGAATCGAATTATTGGCACTGTTGAGAGCTATTAGTCAGTCCGCCCACAAGTACTTTGGCAGGAAAAAAACTTGCGCCGAACTGATGTCCGAGGAACAGAAAAGTTTTGACGAATTGACGGAACTCATTCGATCGCAACCGATTGAGGATGAACTTCATCGTAGACAACTTCTGGAATCAGCGGAGCAGAATCACAAGCAGAGAATGTCTGCAATTGTTTCGTCTTTCAACGCTCGTGATAACGCTATGGACACAAGATGAGCATTCCTTTCAGTCCGACTCTTGGCGCTGTTCAACAGCTTTTCAACAATACCGCTGGCCTCTTAGTTTCGGCAGATCCAGGGGGCGGAAAAAGTGTTCTTGCCCGTCGCCTGCACTATGAACTGGCAAGTGCTGGCGATGCGTGCGTGATTGTCCTCGACCCGGATAATGACCTCTGGGAAGATTGTTTGGCTGACGTGGCGGGGATGCCGCAATCCGTCCGTCAACGGGCGCACGCGTTTTTTCCAGCCCATCCGAAATGGCCGATCGGTGCCATCAACCCGCTGCACGTCGAGTCTGTTGGCAAGTCCCCGTACCTGTACGAAGCACAAATTGAGTGTCGAAGTTCGCATACAGGACACCTGCTGCTGAGTGCCACTGGCCGCGACAGTTTCGACGGAGCACCGCAACTCTATCGTTTCACTTCAACGATCATAGGTTCGTTGGCCCGCATGGGGATGACGCTCCTCGACTCGACGCCACTGTTTGACATCGGTACCGAAGAGCATCAATTGTTTGTAGACGCAATTCCTGACGCTCTCGCTCAAGGAGAGTTTGATCGCCTGGCCACACTTCGCGTCGATCGACAGGATGAGCTGTTAACATCGACGAAAAACTGCTTCCATCAAGTGTTGACGAGCCCAATCGTGCGTGCTCATTTAGGGGCAATTGATCGTAATTTGCCATTGAGAGAACTTCTCCGACAACCATCTCTGTTGTACTTCAATTTGTCGCGCGGTGACGAAGCATTAAGCGATGAGGCGCAGAATTTTCTTTCCAACCTCATACTTTCAGAAATCCTGCATATCCTTTTTACCACCCCTCGGGCTGAACGGCGGCCTGTGATTATAATCGCCGACGAGCTTCCCGTATTTCGTTCGAGTGCCATGCTGTTGGCACGAGCATTGCGGCGAACGCGCAAGCTCGGGCTTCGGTTTGTGGGACTTGCCCAAGGGACGCAGGCCTTTCCCAAGGGGGCTGCAGATCCCCTGTTGCAATCGATGGTTGGCAGTTGCAACAGCGTGGTCATGGGGCACAAGAATCCCATTGATGCAGAATTCTTCGGCAAGTTCTTGAGCCTTCCCACTCGGCGGACGGACCGAGTCAAGTTCGAGCATGTTGAGGAGCAGCAATACCAGTCTCACACTGAGATTGTGACTCTGGTAGGCAAATCATTCGATGCTGCGTATGGCGGATCAGAAGGCGATGCCGACTCCAATGGAACAACCAGCACAAGTGGCGAAGATGTAACGATGACACTTTCACAGAGCGAACAGCATACTCAAACAACAGGTGAAGATCATGGTCGATCAGATGTCACTGGAACAACCGATTCGACACAAGAATCAAATTCAGAAGCGAACAACTTGAGTGCTGTCTATGACGGCGTCCGCCATGATCTTTTGCGAGAATCACAAGGTAACTCGCAGAGCCAGAATCGCGGGAAGTCGAATGCGAAGTCGGAACAGAAAGGAATCACAGAACGCCAAAGTGAGAGCCAGTCGGACGCTGTTGGCAGGGCTCTCGCGCGGGCGAGGGGGAGCCATCAAAGCTCCGGTTGGAAACGGGAAGCGACCCACAATCAGGCTCGAAACTGGTCGAAGTCAGAATCTCATTCCATTTCACAACATATTCTTCCGGTATTGGCCTGGCGGAAAATCATCCGCCTCGAACTGATGTCGTTCGCCGAACAAGACCAGGATAAAGCAACAAAAATAAGCCTACTCCGCCCAGGGGAAGCTTTCTTTTACATCGCAGGGGTTGGTGTCGTGAGAAGTCGGATTCAAGCCGTGAAAAACGAACTTCTCAGCTTGCCGAAGTCATTGGCATTCGCATTGAGTCGCTTGTACGGCGAAATGTTTGAGGCAGATTTTTGCCAGTTACCAGAACGTGTCCTTGCACAACGAGCGGAGTTTGAGCGGCAACTCTTTAATCGATTGCGAGCCGATGCGAACCGCCGCATTCGGCTATTGGAAACGAACGAACTAAATGCTCCGACGCCGAAATCCGTCGCGGATTACAGCCTACCTGGACTCACATTCTGATTGGGCAGTCCGGATGTCAGCACGTATATTTCTTACCCCACGCGATATTTCTATTCTCATCGTTCTCGGTGAGTATGGGCTGTTGACTTCGGACGTTCTACATGAGCGATTCTGGGCTAAAAGCGGTCCAAGGGCGTGCCAACAGCGTCTTCGGTTATTGACGGATCAAAAACTGATTCGTCCGATGCGAGCACCAATCGTAACCCGCCCAGACCGTGGTGGGACCGCACCTCTGGCCTACGCACTCGCTCCCATCGGTGCGGATGTTTGCGAGGAATACACCGGCATTCGCCCTCGCCGCGTGGTACATGATTCCCTGAGCCCGTTCACGCTTCGGCACCGAATCGACTTAGTCCGTGTGCGACTCGCATGGGACTTGGCGTGTGGTAAAGCGGGTCTCGCAACGACGAAATGGCTCCTCGACTCAGACCCTGATCCACACGCTTCCAATGCCCCCGCACCAGCTCATCGGCGGTTACTTTCCTACAATTTCTTGGTCAATCGGCAGCAAATTAGTTATCGCCCCGACGCTGTATCACTTACGTTCGTTCCCACCGAGCAGGGCGAAACACCTCTGGTCATCGCATGGGAGCTTGACAGGAGTACCGAAGGGCACAAACAGGTTCGTGCAAAGCTGCCTGGGCTGACGCAATTCATCGATCAACGTCCGTATCTGCGACATTTTGAGGATCTACCCAACGTCCCAGCGCGAAGCATTTGGGTTGTCCAATCGCGACGACGCTTGGCCGAATTGCAGACGGTTTTCGCCGCATCCCCGATCGCGGCTGCGATTCGCCTCGCCTTTCTCCCGACCCTCTGTTCGGGGTTCTCACTGCGCGACAAAATATGGACCGACACGAGCGGCCAACCGCGCGCCATTCTTCCATCCAGCGCATCAACTGGCTGACTTTTTCCCCGTGTGGTGACCCTTTTAGGCTGTCTTGAACGAACTTCCGTTATGTTCGTCAACGTGTTCGTCAAGGTATTCGTTAGGGTATTCGGCAGGGTCTGACCTGCACGAATGGGATAAACAGCATTTTGTGTGTTTAGGTTATTTTGTAAGTTGTTCCCCCACCGTGACTTCGGGGTGCCGGGGATGTCGCTCGGAAAGGCTCGCTTTACCCCCGGCCATTTAAGTGCGTGACTGTAATGGTTGCTCGGTCCTGTGCCTGTTGGCTCAGTACCGAGCGTTCCTCATTAACGGCCGAACGATTCGCCACCACGTTTCCGCTTAAATGGCCGGGGGAACCCCGGCACCCCGAAGTCACTCCCCCCCACTGATGTTTGTGTTTGTACGACTTGAGCGACGTTCCGATGGAACGTCGCCTAACATTCCTGAAAAATAGAACTGACGAATAGGGCGTAAATGGGAAAACCGTTTATAACCCGACTAAACAAACGAGGTTGGCATGAGAGGAAGGATCTGCAACCTGCTGATGCATGATTCATGGATCGACAATACGACCGGCGTTTGATGCTCAACTCACGCCGGAGGTACGGGCGTTTGTTAGAGTGTCGCTTGGGCCGATTACGGAGTTGCGGGACGGCAGTATGTGGATACCATGCGTACGTCGCGATTGCCACAATTTCACCGGTCGCCGAATTCACATTGCTCAAAGGATTGCGGTGTCATCCATGCCTACGACTGGCCACGTGATTCGACGTGATTGTTCACTCGTCATCATCAGCGTGGTGGTCGGGCTCAGCGGTTGCGATCGCAGTCCGTCGGGCGAATTCCGCGTCATCGACCAGAAGGCTGCCAACTTAAGCCCTTCAGAGGAATCCGTCTTCGGTCCTGATTTGACAACTGCGGAGATTGAAACGCCGACAGTTGCGCTGAATGTCGCGAATGAAACGATGATGTCCATCCCAGCGGAAGTTTCACCGCGGTTTCCCGTTCCCGCCTCGGCCCTGGCGATTGCCAACGAGCGAAAGGTCGAACTGCTTGTACGAAACAAGACTTTTTTCAAAGATCGAATGACCGGTGCGTTAAGGCTGACATTTGACGACGTCAACCTTTTGACGGTTCTCAATATGGAACCAGTGACCGATGATGCGGTGTCCTGGATGCCAGAATGGTTGACCTCACTTGAGGGAAAGTCCATCAGAGTTCGAGGATTCATGTACCCCACATTTCAGGCCGAAGATCTGGAAGTCTTCGTGCTGCTCAGGGACAACCAGGAATGTTGCTTTGGACCCGGTGCAAAGATCTACGACCACATCCTGGTAAAAATGAAGCCTGGTACCACGGCGAACTATGTTCCGATTCAACGGTCGCTCGATGTCGTGGGTCAATTCAAGATCGACTTGCAGTCAGCAAACGGATCGGTGTACGGACTGTATGTGATTGAAGACGCCGCAGTGATCGTGCGCTGAGAGTGAGTTGGAAGGGATTGTCCCTGCCTTTGAACATCGAGTTCCAGTTGGGGTGCACCATGTGTGAGCAATTACGCAGTGTAGATTTTGAAGATCGTCGCATCGGCGACGGCGAAGTTAGAAAGCCACTTCCCTTCCGGAATCGGGTCGATGAGCTCGCCGGTTAACTTTTAGCGAAACACTCCGTCGGTCGCGCGTCGTGAGATGGCCACTTCGGGGTCGCGATGCACGGCTCATGCATGTGTGATGTCTTCGGTCTTTGGACGCACCGTCGTCAATTGAACCTTTTCGATCCGATTGCGCCTTGATGTCGTGGGACAATTCGTCACAACGACGTTCGCCAATCGAAACGTCTTACTCGGTATCTACGTGGTACGCGCTCGCCGCCAGTGGGTCGATCTGTGTCGCGGACAAATTTTTAACCTCGATAACGACGGTCGAAACGAGGAAGGCTGCGCGCGCGCAAATCGAGTACGGCTGCGTGTGGTATTCACAATGTTGTCTAAACCGCAGATCTGGATGACGAAGCCAAGTCCGACTTTTGCATCCAGTTTCAAACGATTCGGAATCGTGTGTCGCAGATTCGGAACTGGAGATGACCAACTTCTGTTGTCAGTCACACTTCGCTCTGAGGCACTTTGTTTTCGATCGCAGTTTGGATCAGCTGTCGGCCATTGTGGTGTGACAGGATACCGCATCGTTTGTTATTTCGAAAAGGGATTCCAATGAACAAGAAATCTGCTGAACAAGTACGTGAGCCGGAACAAGATCGACGAAAACCTGAAACGGTGTTTCGCATCGGTTTCGTCAGCGCCTCCGTCTTCGTCCACGAAGTGGACACGGACAATGGAAAACGTCTGCTCCGCTCCGTCAATCTTCAAAAGCGTTACAGGGACGGAGATGACGTGAAGTACACGACGTCGTTCGGCCTCGCTGAATTGTCTCAAGCAATCCGCGTCCTGCAATTGGCTCAACAGCACGTCGAGTCAGTCGAAGCGAAGCTCGAATAAGACAACCAGTACACCGATGGCCGAAATGGTTTTGTTGAACGAGTCAGGTGCCGCGTCCCCACCGTGCAAAGTGGACGAAATTCTGAAAAAGTGTCGAGACGCTTACCGCGTCGTTTTGAAAGGGTATTCCAATGACTAAGAACGTTCGTGTGATTGACCGTAAGAACGGTCGTGTGATTGACCGAGTGTGTAATACGTTCAACATTGCCTCGGGTAAGAAAGAAGCCGCTCGGTTGAGTCTCAAGCACGACGCGCTTCTGGACCAAGTTGAGATGGCCGAGGCTTTGTTGAAGACAGAAAAGGATCCGGCATTGCGACGAAAGTGTCGTCAGGCACTTAAGAAAGCTGAAGGTGTTCTGTTGGATTTGCGCCATCAGATCAACGAGGCACTCTTCAGTCGTTCATAGTTGACCCCTATGAGCGTCGGGGATTTTAAAGACGCCCGCGTTTTAGAAGGAAAGTGAGATGAAAAAGACGAAGACCCAAGATTTAACGATGCATGTGAAGGTGATCCTGACAGATTTGCCCCGTGATGCATCGGAGATCGAAGGCAGCGGATCGTACAAGTTCGATCTAAAGGAGGTGTCCCGTGCTGCCTGATCGGTCGCGCTTGATCAGTTTAAAAGACGCCGCAAAGTTAATCTGTGTTTCGCGTTCGAAGCTCTACCGTATGGTGCAGAGACGAGAAGTAGAACACCACCGCATCGGAGGAACCATCCTTTTTTCGGACGAGAACATTGATGAACTTCTCCGTGAGAGCAAGAAGGAGAGACGGGAAGCCTCTGTGAAAAGGAAGACCCCCCGACTCCCCATCTTGAAACACGTCAGACTCTGACGGTTCAAATTCCCGCCTCATGGACGAGGCGGGTTTTTTTATTTACTGATTTGAGCCAAGAGAAATTCCGCGTTCTTGTGCAAATGCCCATAAACACGATTGATCATCTCGACGGAAGTATGTGACATCAAAGTGGCCAAGATCGTCGAATCCATCCCCTCGGACATTTTACGATGGGCAAAGGAATGACGGTAGTTATAGAGGCAATATTTTGGTGCGTGTTTCCGAGCCGCCGCGCGACTGATGCTCCTTCGAGCGAGATTCTCCAGACTGGCCGCTGAATGAGGCGGCTTCTGATCCGCCTTCTTGGCGGTGCGGTTCTTTTCCTCGCGGTTCTTTTGGATCATTTTCATTTTGGCTTTGAGAGCCTCTTTTGAAATCTCCTTTTCCGAACTCGCCTTCATTCCCATCAAGGTTTGTATTCGCAGGAATTCACAGTTGATTGAGAAGACTGTCCACGCTCCACCTTTCCCATTCCGAAGCACTGGTCCAGACGGTCGCATGTTTCGCTTCACAATCTCCAATGCCTTCGGTGTGAAATAGAGAACCCTGCTCTTTTTCTTGCCTTTGCTCTCGGATTTCGGGAATTCTGCTCGGGAATGTTTAAGGTCGAGATGTCGCGTTTCCAGAGTATACAATTCGAACGGCCGCGCTCCGGTCTCAAATGCCATTTCCAAAACGTCAGCGAATTGAGGCGTGGCATACGACAAAATCTCTTCGTGCATTTCCCGCGTGATGAGTACCTCACGGATAGTCGCTTCTTCCTTTGGGCAATCCTTCACAGGGTTCACTTGGATTTTCCGCATTTTAACGGCCCAATTGAACGCCCTTTTTATCGCCGTGACCGCGGCTCGTTTTGACGACGGGCCCCAAGTTGGCTTGTCGATGAAGTTCGTCACATGTTCCGACGTGACATCATCAACGCTCAGATCCTTGATCACAGAACAGAAGGGATTGAGAAACTGAAAGTACCATGAGAAACTGGCTGGCTTGTTCGTCTTGCACCACGTCAGAAAATCGTCAATGACCACGATTGCATGACCAGGATTAACGACTTTCTGACGTGCCATAAGAGCATGATACTCTTCAGTGGCGGCTTTCTTATCCGGCCCAAGTCGGACGCGTTCACCATTTATTTTGACATACCATTCCTTGCGGGCTTTCCAGTACCAAATTTTCGATGGCCGAGGCATTAGTTTTCTCCTGAAAGGTATCACGAAAGGTATCAACCATCGTAATTCTCGAAGAAAACAATGCAATCGCAGTATCTCTTAATCATTAGGTTCTAGGTTCGAGCCCTAGTGGGGGCAATCGCCTTCCAGTCGTTTTTGACTGGAAGGCAACTTCTTTACCCGAAACGAGTTGCGTTACCTGACGGTGTTCGTCAGTGCGGCAGAAAGCCTTCTTCAATCGTGGAACTTTTTCCACAATTGGCCGAAAGGGTCGCACATGGCACGTTCACGGAATGCAATTCCATCCTATCTTCTTCACAAAGCCAGCGGTCAAGCTCGGGTCCGTATCGGCGGGCATGATCATCTTCTGGGGCTCTACGGCAGCGAGGAATCGCGGGTTCGTTATGGGGAACTTGTCGCCCGCTTCGCCGGTGGTCAGACGATCGATCCCATCGCTCGCAAGAAAGAGACTCAGCCTGACGATGGGCCATTGGTGGCAACACTGTTGCAGGCGTTCAAGCAGTATGCCGAATCGTATTACGTCAAACCTGATGGAACGAAGACAGACGAGATTGATTGCTTACAGTCTGCCGTGAAGCCATTGCGGGAGATGTACGGGTTCACGCCGGTCAATGACTTCACGCCGTTGATGCTGAAAGCTGTTCGCGAAGCATTCATTGCAAAGGGGTGGACACGGGGATTTTGTAATCGGTCGACGAATCGACTGCGCGGAATCTTCAAATGGGGTGTCGAAAACGGAATCGTTCCTGTCGCGACATGGCAAGCTCTTACTGCCATCACTCCGTTGAAGTCTGGCCGATGCGAAGCCCATGACAACGACAAGCGGGAAGCGGTGTCTGACGAAATTATTGCGGCTGTTCGACTGAGGCTGAAACAACGTAATCAAGACATTCTCGATTTGTTGTTGCTGTCGGGAGCGCGTATCGGTGAGTTACTCTCGGTCACATGGTCGATGATCAATCGATCCGACGATATATGGCTGGTTGAATTGGAACATCACAAAACTGCCTATCGTGGAAAACTTCGCAAACTGCATTTTGGAAAGCGAGCGCAAGCAATACTCGCCCGTTACGAACATGTTCCCGCCGACGCTCGAATCTTTAACGCTCGTCGTGACACGTTTTCGAAAGCCCTTGAGTCGGCCTGCAAACGGGCCAAAGTGAAGAAATTCGTGCCGCATCAGTTGAGGCATACGGCAGCAACACGTATCAGGGATACGATCGGCGTTGAGGCAGCACAAGCCATTCTTGGCCATGCAGCGGCAGCGATGACGGCAGTCTACACTCGAAAGACCGACAAGCTCGCCAGAGACACGGCAGCAGCAGTCGGTTGAACTTTTTGCTATTTTGAAACGAACGCGGGATAGGTTAGCTCCCGACAAGCGAGATACCTGAACTCGTTTCCCGCGTTTTGTTCCATTCAGGCAGCGGCTTTTCAGGGGCTGATCGATGGCAAAGAGAACCACGCCGAAAGCAGACGCTAGTCCTAGAGTTGGCGTCGACTTTTCTGTGGAAGTACTGCTTGAGTCGACGGAGCCAGTTAATGACGAGATCCTGCCTTGGATAGAACTTAAGGGCAAGATTGACTATCGCGACACGGGAATGTTCGTTGAAAAACGCATACCTAACGTGCTGAAGCAACTGTCGGACGTAATTTCATCATTCGAAAAACGCGATTACCCGCAACTCGTCGAAATACGTGAACGAGCTATTAAGTTGCAAGCCGAGTTCGTTCGACAACATGAAGTTGCAATCCGGAATGGCGTAGGAATTCAAGAGGCTCGCGCCGAGTTGCAGCAAGTCAACGATCTTCTCCAGACGATTAACAACCCAAAACGAGATCGGGAATGCGAGCTGAATATTGAGAGACTCAAAGAAAACTTGGGAGGGATTCCCACAACTTTTTCTATTGAAGACAGGGTGCGGGAAATCGAGGCAGAGATAGCCCTATGCGTAGAGCGTTACATGACACCAGAGGAGCAATCAACATGGAACGATGGTAAGTTGGTGGCGTATTACACATGGAGGAAAAATCTAGCCCGAGCCAAGATGTTATGCCAACATATTCGCACTGCAATTGAAGCCAATGAATCGGAAAGGGTAATCGCTCTTGCTCACATGCTCGGAATCGAAATGGCGACATGTCGATTGCGGCGTAACTTCGAGCACATAGTTGCGAAGGCGAAAAAACAGGCAAGCCCATTGGCACAGCAGCGAGCAAAACAACGAGCGGAATTTGAAGCGTGTCGAATGGAATCGGTCACAGAGTTGATGCGACTTCACGCCCAATTCCCCAAAAAAAAGAAGAAACCTTTGACAGAGGAGATGGAAAAAAACGGGTTCGGAAACTACTGGACGTTGAAGAAATATTTTTTGGACATCCATCTCCATCCACGAAAGAAACGGAAGAAGTAGAGTATCGCCGACGAGCATGCACTAAAGGTCCGATTATTTCGAAAAATTTTAGTGTAGTGCTGACAGGGTTGCACTAACCAAATTTCGCGTCTCATTCATTACGCAGATATCCTTTGCTACGTCCAATTGTGTCTTCAAAGATCACACATCGTAGCAAAGGATTTTTCGTTATGGTAATTCGTGACAAGAACGTGGAAATCGACATTGAGAATGAAACAATCATTCCATTGACCAAAGTCGGAAAGCACTGGCCAGGCCCTCGCTGCCCAAGCCGTGCTACGGTGTTTCGCTATGCACTCGATGGTTTGAAAATCGAAGGAAGTGATCAGCGAGAAAAACTCGCTTCTGTCAAACTCAACGGCATTCGGTGCACAAGCGTGGAAGCCATCGCTCGGTTTTTACGTGCCGTGAACGGTCAATCGGCTGTTCCCACAATCACTCCATCGCAGCGTCGCCAACAAGCCGAAACCGCTAATCATCTGCTGCAACAGGCTGGCTATTGAGCTGAAAGGCTCTGTACAGCGGAATTGTCTTACCCCCATTAACGGAGACGGTCGCCCCGCCCGCCATAGGCTGCGACCGCTCGTCTAACTTGAAAGCTATCTACCCATGAATAATACACAAACAACAGAGTTCAGCCAACCAGAAGTGACGCTCGATTCACCTGAAATAGCAAAGGTCGAGGACCTACAGACAATCTTGGAAAGTCACCATTTGGCTGAACTGCGGAAGTCTGGTTTGACGGACGAGACGATTGTTTCTGCCGGAGTGTACTCGGAAGCCAGTCTGAATGATTTAATGAAAAAACTTCGACGGAAAAAGAGCTACCCGAAGAAGATGGGATCTGCTCTGGTTTTTCCTTTCTTTTCGCGGACTGGCGAAAATCGGGACTATTGCCGCATCAAGCCGACAAATCCGCAACTCGACAAGAAAACCAGAAAGCCAGTTGAATATGAATCGCCTATCGGTCATCCAAATCTTGTTTATTTTCCACCAGGGATCACGACTGCAATCGACGATCCAAGCTCACAGATAATCTTCGTTGACAACGAGACAAAGGCACTCGCTGGTGCTCAAGCTGGATTTGCGACACTCGGCTTGATCGGCGTGACAGGTTGGATCGAAAAGACTAACACTGAAACCGATTCCTTGTTGCCCGATCTGGTTGAAATTAACTGGTTAGGTCGTTCGGTATTCATCGCGTTCGACTCGGATCGTGCGTTGCATCCTTCGGTGCTGTGGTCTGAGCATCGGTTCGCGAATGTGCTGAAGTCGCTGGGAGCAAAAGTTAGAATCGTCAACTTTCCCGAACATTCGGATGGCACACCCTGTGGCCTTGACGGCTTTCTTGTTGCATATGGCCCGGAAGCGTTCCGCAAGAGAATGGACGACGCAACGGAACCGACTGCACCGAACGACACAGATCCATTGTCCAGACTCGAAATCGTTCTCGCCGAGGGGCCGGAATGTGTTTACCGAGACAAACAGTTGCTTCAATCGCTCGCCGCCGAATCACTCAATGATCGGGCTTCGTATGCCGCTCATCTTCAAATCCTCCGCAACGGCGGAATCAGATCCAGTGAATTTAAAACGGCAATCCAACCTCTAATTGACCTCGAACGGAAATCGCGACCGTCGAAACTTAAGGAAGAAGCAAACGAGAGATTTTCCATAAAAGACGGCTGTATATGTCGCTCAAGCCTTTCGCAAGACGGGCCCATCTCAATTCCAATTTGTAATTTTACACTGGAAATCGTTGATGAAACAATCCGCGACGACGGCGCGGAGAAGAAAACAGTAATCGCCGTCAAAGGTCAGCTTGCGTCTGGTGCACCGTTGCCGCGCGTCGAGATTCCAGCAACAGATTTTCCTTTTCCCGACAAATGGGTGATACCTCTGTTGGGTACAGATTGCATCATTTTTCCAGGTGAGAGTAGAAATTTTTTGGCGGCGGTCCAAACGTTGTCGCAAGACCCAAAGACGAAGCAGCGTCGAACCGTCTTCTCACACACTGGTTGGCGAAAAGTCGGAACCGATTGGGTATATCTCCACTCTGGCGGATGCATCGGGGCCCGAAAACTCAAGTCCAACGTTTGTGTCGAACTCGATCCTCCGCTGGATCGGTATATCCTCCCCGATGTATCGAACAAAAATGAATTGATTAAATCGGTGCGAGCAAGTCTTCGAATTCTCGACGTCGCTCCCCGCAACATCACGATTCCTTTATTGGCTGGGGTTTATCGTGCCCCTTTTGGAGATTGCGATTTTTCGATGTTATTGGCTGGAGAGACCGGAACTGGAAAAACGGAAGCGGCTGCTCTTAGTCAACAGCACTACGGGCCAGGAATGAATGCTCGATATCTTCCCGCGTCTTGGACAAGTACCGCAAACACCAATGAGGCTCTGGCATTCGCTGCAAAGGATGCGATCCTCATCGTCGATGACTTCAACCCGACTGGATCGGCTAAATCGCACCATGAAGCCGACCGGCTACTTCGTGCTCAGGGAAACGCGGCGGGGCGCGGACGGATGAGACCGGATGGGACGCTTCGCCCTCAAAAACATCCGCGGGGCCTGATCATATCGACTGGTGAGGACATTCCAGCGGGACATTCGTTGAATGCTCGAATCTTCATCCTTGAAGTCACAAGGGATAGTTTGAATTGGGAAGCAATGACCGGATGCCAGGAAGACGCCACCCGTGGCCAGTACGCTCAGGCCCTTGCGGGATTCATCCGCTATATTGCTGCCGATATTGAGGACCGGTGGGCGAAGAAACGCACGGAAATCGAAAAGTTACGAGATGAACTGAGAATTAATGGATCACATGCGAGAGTTCCTGAATTAGTCGCCGAGCTTTTATACGGATGGCAGGCATTCATCAGTTACGCGGAAAGTATTGGGGCCATTTCAGATTCGGAACGCACCAGTTTATTGGAGGAAGGAAGAACGGCTCTAATTGCGGTTGGACACGGCCAGTGTGAGCATCATCAGGCGAGCAATCCGGTTCAACAATTCGTACAAATCTTGGTGTCCAGTCTGGCTTCTGGTGCCGCTCATATCGCCGATCCAAGTGGAAATGTTCCGCTGGAGAATCCAAATGGTTGGGGTTGGAGATACGTGTCAGTTGGGACTGGACAATATGAAAAAAACGACTGGAAACCCCAAGGGATTCGCATTGGATGGCTCGATGACGGCGAAGTCTATCTCGATCCGGTGGCGACGTTCACCGTTGTCCAGGAAATTGCCAAAGGCCACAGCAGGCCGATCCCCTTAACGCAAACGACTCTTTGGAAACGCATGAAAGAGCACCGTCCGTCCTTTCTCGCAAGTTGGGAAGAAGATCGAAAACGGAACACGATCCGCAGGACGTTCAACGGGGTTCAACATGCAGTCATTCATATGCGTCGCGATGTTCTTTCGCCTGCTGAATGCGAGACCGATCCTGATGAGCTGGCAGAGGATCTTGTGATTGGTCGGAATGGACTGTCTGGACGGTCGCCGATTCATACTGCTGACCCTACGGCAATTTCCAACAACCAACAACACGAAGTCAACTTTTGATGCTTTACGTGCAAAACACACTCCTCAGAAAATCCGCTCACGAAGGATTGTTTTGAAAACAATTCCGTCCAAACCGTCCAAACTGTCCGCAACGACGACGGAATAACTAAGAGCACGATCGCTTCAAAAGATTCCTGGTCAACATGAATGCCCTCAAAGAATTCGAAGTGATTTTAACGACGCCCGATTTGAGACGACTTCGATTCCGAGTGCCGACATCCCAAGCGGACATTGAACTAATTGATTGACGAATTCGACAAGAATTGAACTGGAATAAAAACTTGAAATCATCTCGAATGGGCTTGATTTGACGACTTCGTATTGAGGCACGCTGTCAGTTTGTCGTGAAGTCGTCACAAAGCAATATTGGCATTAGTGTTGCGCAAGTGAACGCGAAAGAGTCACGCCTGACACATGGAGACTGACGAAAATGGCCAAGAAGAATCCCAGAGACCCCCGCAAGAATGCAAAGCCTCCAAGCGAGGCATGGGAGCCATCGGCCAGGTTCTTGACGTGGTACCGGTTGTATTCTGAGGATCTTAGGTCACTTCAGGAAATTGCCGATGCGAGCAAGCCGCCGGTGACTAAGCAGTCGGTTTGGGACTCAATCCAGAAGACCGGGGAGTGGATCAGTGCCCAAGAGTACGAGAAGATCCGCAGCATCAAGGTCAGGCACACACGGACACTGGAAAAGATCGCCTCTGTTTGCATGGCGAAGTTCTACGAGACTCAAGTCAAGAAGACTGTGACCGAGTCGGATGGCCAAGGGGAGGATGCCGACAAGACGTCCAGCGTCGTAAAGACCGAAGAGGTTACCAATGAGGGGGCATGGTTGGACCGGGTGATGAAAGCCCAGGCTGAGATTCGGAAGATCTGGGGGGCCGAATCACCGACGAAAATGGAGATCGAGACTCGACACGCCGAAGAGATCCCGGAGTTGCCGTGTTCCCAAGACTTTAATAATCGAGCAGACTATTTGAGGGCGGCGGCAAAGGCAATTGAGGCTGTTGCTGATGCGGCGGAAGGTAAGTGAACGGTGCCGAACGCAACCATTGTTTGACATGTCCGATGAAGTGATTCTCACGCACTTCTTACGTTGTTGGGCCAATATCAACCACAAGATTCAACTCTTCTGAGAAAACCGAGTAAGCCAAATAGATGAAAGATGCAGACCGCCCGATCACCCAGCGGACGAATGGTTCATCGGGCAAGAGAGTTTCTTTCTTAGTGATTTTACTTCCTAAAATGGCCTTCTTTCGCAAAAGATCCGCCCAATGCTTTGGAAGGACTTTAAGATCGGTAGCGGAGACCTCTCCCGCAACATGGACGGTTCGGTGTCGACAGAAACTGATAGTTTGAAAAAAATCGAGAAGGTCAGTGCCTGAGTTGTTTTTTCTCGCCAGAACTTCGAACGGCTCATATGCTTTGCACAACTCTTTTAGTAATTGATCGCAGTTCCGTCGGGAAACCCATTGGGCATATTCGTCGAAATACTGTGGTGTGCCGGCTTTCAGTTTTGTTGTTGGCCCAAGGTATTTTCGAAATTCACTGCGACGGTGCGTGAGCTTGATTGAAGTCCCTGTTGCTTCATTGCGAGTTAAAAAAAAGAGTTTACCCGCGAACTCCTTGAAGAATGATTCTAGCGTCTCAAAGACCAAAGACATTAATTGTGCTTGAAGGCGGCGATCGAGTTCCGCAAGGATTTCCATATGTTTCTTATCGACTGCACCATGTCCAACAAGCGGATAGATGTCGCGTGGTTTATCTCTTACAATTCTTACTGGTAGTTGCGTAGAGAGCCCAAACGATGGGTCGTCTTTGCGCTCCTCATTTCTACTGTCGAGGGAGTCTTGATGGCTCTTTAAAGCCTTTTCCGTCATAGACTTATGAGCAAATGATTGATAGCCCAATTCACCAAGTCTCTTGAGGTGATCCATTAGAATTGGTGTCAGCGGGCGCTGAAACGATACCAGCGCGGGGCGCTTGAAATGATACCAGTTGAGACAAAGGGGCTTTTGTTGTCCGATAGTGCGTTTTTCTCACAAGAACGACGCGATTGGAACAACGATGGCTTATCAACTGAG
>CAILLA010000018.1 GCA_903834925.1 uncultured Schlesneria sp. | reverse complement strand
TCACGACAACGGGCTCTTGCGAATTTCAAGCTCGGCGAGCATTCGTGGTATTCGCATAAAGACGATGATTCAGAATTCCGATTCGCTGAAGCATTGAAATATGATCCCCGTATTTCATCGTCAATTGAGCTTCTCCACAACCAAAGTCGTAAGTAGTAACTGTTGTTTTTTTGTTGCTGTTTTGTTGTTTTTTTGTTGTTGTTGTTGTTGTTTTGTTGTTGTTGTTGTTGTTGTTTTGTTGTTGTTGTTGTTGTTTTGTTGTTGTTGTTGTTGTTGTTGTTGTGTTTGTTGTTTTGTTGTTGTTTTTGTTGTTTTGTTGTTGTTGTTGTTTTTGTTGTTTTGTTGTTGTTGTTGTTTTGTTGTTGTTTTGTTGTTGTTGTTGTTGTTTTGTTGTTGTTGTTGTTTTGTTGTTGTTGTTGTTTTGTTGTTGTTGTTGTTTCGTACAACGGATTCAATGCGATAGCCGTCACGTCGACGTATCGGATCGTCAGCGCGCGATTGGCTCAAGAAACCAATTGCCGGGAGGCAGGCGTGTCGGCTTCGGAGGCGGCAATTCTTCTCCCGTCAGATCCTTTACAACCCACCTCAAAGCGACTCCGAACCGTGTCCCAAACTCGATCGACTGAGCCATGCCACGCATCTCAGTTGCCAGTTCCACAGCCTTCATGCGAGCCAAACTTACCGCACACTTTTCTTTGACCGAATCGAGCTCGGGATCAACGTCGGAAAAGTCTCTGATCCGATCACGGAGACTGACTTCTATCTCGGCATCGCTCTTTGTTTCCTTGATAAGACCGAGTGCCCAGATTGCAGCGCAACGTGACTTTTCGCCCATATGCAGGTCTTTGGGAATGTATCGTGCAAGCAGCGATACCGCGTTATCCGCCTTCAATACTCCGAGGGCTTCGCAGAGGTGAGCGACCTGTTCGTCAAGTGACGGCTCGTTGACGTGCCTGCGCCGTTCCGTTTGACGAGCGACCTTGTCAACGATCGCCGGAATGGTTTCCGGTACGGCGACTTTCCGAAGTGCCCAGGCGGACGCAATTCCAACTTCCGCGCGAGGCGATTCCAACAGTTCGATCAGGCGACTCGACGCCGACTGGTACTTTAGCATCCCCGCGAGCAATGCGGCCTGTTCCTGTCCTTGCCATGCCTCTTGCGACAGCAAGTCGTTGACACGCGTGCGGATGGTTTCGATCAGTACCGTTTGGTCCGACAAGCGGAATAGTTTTTCGCACACGTCTCGCCGTACACCGGGATGCGGGTCAGCCAGCAAACGCGCCAGGGCCGCGACCCGTTCCGGGGTCGGATGCTGCAAATAGGCCGCCGCGCCGGCTCGACGAATATTCGGATCGGTGTGGTCCATGGCCGCGTCCGCCAACGGCAACACCAGGGTCGAATCAATTTCCAACAACCGGTTGAGCGCACTGGCGGCAACAACGGACTGCTGATGACCCGCCAATTCCGTCAAAAGCGTTCGGGCCGCTTCGCTGTCATGCCGGGCCAATAATCGGCATGCACAGATCGAATGAAGCGACGGCAGTTTGGGTTTGACATGAGCCAGTCGCACGGCATGAGGTTCTAGACCCGAATCCGTGCATTGGCCAGCCGCAGCGGCAGCTTCCAATCGAACGTCGGCGCTACGAGATTCGTCATCAACAATTGCCAACAACGCTGATGTCGCCGACGGTTCACGCACTTGCGCTAATCCCCGCAGCGCCAAAATCAAATCTCGCGGTCGAGTCTCTGAATTTGCAAGACGTTCTTTCCAGAGGGCAATCGCCGGGGTGAAATTCCACTTCGCCAAGGCGGGTTCGATCAGCTGACGCAAATCCGCCTCGTGCTTCTGAGAGACCTGGAATAACGTGTCACTCGAGTTACGGGATTCCAGCACAATCAGAGCACGCGCTGCGGCAAAGCGGGTTGCGGGTGGCGACGTGTCTGCCAGCAGAAGTGATTCCAATCGGGGAATGGTTTCCTTCAAATCTGGTACACCGTACTGATGCCCCCGAGCGATGGTTTCGGCCGCGAGCCGTTGCATGTCCGTTTCAGGCCGCTCTAGCGCCGCCAGCCACAATGACTTCAGCTGAGGACTGAAGTCCATGATCGGATCAGGGATGTTCAACTTCGGATCAGAATCCATCAGGAAGTCCGGCCGGATCTCGGCGTTACTCGGATTGGTGATTCCGCAGCAAATCGCGAACATGCCGATCACGAGCAACCGCCGCGTCCATTGACTCAACCACATCGAAACATCTCACTGGGGTTTGGAAATTCGGTAAACTTGTGCCAAAAGCAGCGATAAGGCTGCAGCGGAAGCGATCCCAAGAAACCACCAATTCACGGGAATCAAGTCATAGTTTTCGAACCCGGAGAATTGTATTACGGAGAGCGCTGCGCCAATTGAACTCGTCGAAAGCGCTGCTTCCACGGTATCGTGGCCGAACGGAGCATTCCGTCCCATCCATACCATCATGGGGGCTGCGCTCAGGACAAGTAACACGCTGTATGCTCCTGCGGTGGCGGCCGCAGTGCGTACAAAAAGACTCCCAACCGCCGCGCTGACCATCATTGCGAATACGGATGTCAGCACAAGGCAAATGAGAACCCGTTGCACTTGAAGTGCCATGCCCGGTTGGATATAGGCCATCACAAGGTAGCCAGGCATCGTCGCTCCCAGAAGCAGAATCAGCGGAATCAGAGCACTCAAGAGTTTCCCCCATACGATCCGTCTGACGCCAAGTGGAGTCGTGAGCAAGAGAATCCAGCCACCCGATTCGCGTTCGACACTGATCAATCCGGCCGACAAACTCGGTGCAATCAAGACAATCAGCGCAACTTGAAGTACCACCATGATGGCACCAATTGTTTCCACGCCCCAGTCAAATGTGCCGGCCGTGGTGGCATATGTGAGTCCCAGCGAGACGACCATACAAACAGCCACCAGTCGAAGTAACCAATGCAGTCGACCGAACCGGCGGCACCGAAATTCCTTGACCATCACAGGATTTAAAAAGGATGGAATCCCGGCTGATCGCTTTTGCGGATCGACGAGAAAAAACAATCGACGCAGAACTTTACCTCGCGTCGACAAATCGTCGCTGATCGTCCCCGCGTCACGGGACTGATCAAAAATCCGATGATTCAGCCTGCTGATCGTCCAGATTGAAGCAGCCACTGCGCTGAACAACGCAACAATCGAATATCGCCCCAAAACGTCCGTTTTTGCCATCAGTCCCTGGCCTCCCATATTGGTTGTTCCAGTGACAACAGTCAGGGCTGCCAGTGGCGAAGCACACCGAAGATAATCGCTCAGAACTGCCAATTGGCCCTGTGTTCCCTGGAAGAAATACTGAGGAATCAGCGTCAAAACGCTTACACTCAGTACAATTCCATAAGTGATCCTCACGGCGGAATCCACCGACTGAGCATAACTGCTGACGAGCAACCCCAGGGCGGCATATTGTAATGCGACCAGCAACAGCAATTGGTACACCTTGCCGATGTCGCCGAATAACGACAGGCCTCCCATACAGAAGCAGGCCGCTGCCGCAGGCAGACTCATGGCGAGTATCATTCCCGCCAGCGACATCACGGCCAACAATTTCGCCGAGAAAATCCTGGTTGGACCGAACGGGGTATTGAACAGCAATTGTAACGTGCCGCGTTTTTTCTCGCTGACAATGCTGGTCGCCGGAAAGACGGGCAACAGCAACAGCATCATGGCCATCAGCCCGTACGCGAACAATCGAAAGATCTGCTGCGACTGTAAACCGCTAAAGGCAGCATTACCGTCCGTCGGCCATCGAATGACGACCAACAAGCCGAACAGAGCCGCCAATCCGATCTGGAATGCGATCATTCGCCTGCGGCGTAGAAAGGAAATTAATTCTCTTCGTAACAAGGCGCTAAACATTTTGCGTACCTCTGCCGCCGCTTGGCTGCCCTGCGCGAACAGACGGCTGATAGCGAGCCCAAATCATCAACACTTCTTCCAGGTCAGTCTGCAACGCACGATGATGCTTTTATGGTTCATTCTTTTTCCATCGACTCGGTGGCCTTTGCCAAGACGTTCAATCCTAACGACTCAATTTTCCAATAATCCGACGTGGTGCCGACCTTGGAATTGGCGATGTCGCTGCTCGTTGCTGCTCGATTTGGATCACCGACACCAATCCCGATCACCAATTCACCTTCCTCACTAAGGTCTAGAACCGAGGCATCGGCGATCTCCATCTGCACGATCCCGACTGGATTCATTATCTTCTGCAAGCTGACGACGGCGTTATTCTTTACGCTCAGGACTTCGATTCGGTCAATTGCTCCGGAAACCTTGATTGCGAGGTGTGCTTTGATCACTTTCGCCGGCAGCAGCGTCGGCGGAATTTGAAAGTTGAGCCAAGTGGTACAAGGGCCGGCGCGCTCCTGCCATTTCCCCAGATTGTCGTCCCAACAGCCAGACGGCACCGTTCCATCGGGAGGCATTCGTGTACCAAACGAGATTAATGGAGCTGGGATCTGCATCTGAGTCCCAGCGGGCGGTCGAGTGATTTCCACTGGCAAAATGAGCAATGTTTGACCCTGACGAGTCAACCCGTCGCCAAACGAGAATCCCGGCGGCGATTCTTTGAGCCACACGAGAAGCTGCGGCCGTTGTAGCAGGTTCTTCCAGTTCTTCTTGCCAAATAACATTTCGAGGACGTGGCGGCGGCGTTCCTGCTCGGTTCCCAAAAAGCTCGCAGCAAGGTACTGATCAGCGGCGAAAATATCCTCAACGCCTCCCGACCATGTTCCATCAGCCAGCATTTCTACTCCGATACGTCCGAAACGCGTGGCTAACATCGCATCGGCACCAGTACTCGAATTTCCGGAGAATCGCCCCGAAAGTCCATTCGCGTTCAACGTGGTACGGGCCTCGTAACGTTGGGAATTCGAGCGAGAGGTGGACTCAGAAAAGAGTTGCAAACCACTCCGCTGCGGCAGTCCTTCAAGCTGGAACGTCAGAAGATCGGTCGTAATCATCCGAAGCGTCACACCTTCCATCCCCTTCAGGTCTGTTTCAAGGACGCCACCGTGGCGGGTTTGAATTGGGATTTGAGTGGGTTCGGAACGATAGACGGCAACCGATCCCTGAGTGCGGACATCGTCGGTTCCACTAATTGCCTGTGCCAATTGGAAACTGGCCTCGGTAGGGGGGATTCCCTGCCGGCTTGATTGGCCGATTCCCAGGAACACAAAAAAAGCCAATGTCGCCAGCAGCGATCCGCTCCAGCCGAAGTGTTCCATGCGTTGCTGCCACCACAACAGACTGCCCAGCATTAACAACATCACCAGAAATCCGCCCATCGCTCCAGCAATCAACGTCCGACTCGGAATCTTGTACGAGATGTATTCACGGGCCAGCGATTCAACATCAGCATTGATCAGCAAAGGCGACTCACGCTTGGCCAGAAGTTGAGTTGAAAGATCTTTCATCGGTGTATGCGGAATGAAAGCGGATTTCATTAGCGGGTCAGGATCCTCAGTTGTTTCGGAAGGTGTCGGCGTAATCCAGGCCCGCGGCCCCACCGTGGTGATAAACAAACTTCCCTCACCGCACGACATGGACAGAGCGGCGGGCCAGCCATCGACCGTATTCCAAACTTTCATGCCCGAGACGACCAGCTGCGCCATTTCGACGGGTTCGTCGAAGGTCAGGGTTTCGCCCGCTTCCCCGTCTGGATTTTTGAATGTCGGTCCCCTGTCGATTCGGACCGATGTTAAACTGACGTGATCTGCGACATGGCCATGAAAATCATCACCTAACAATCGCTCTAGCAATTCCGGATTCACCTGGTCGAGCATCACCCATAACCGTCCTCCGCCATGTAGCCAGCGGCGAACTGCAGCTAAAGCAGCATAGTCATCGGTTAATCGATTGTCGGCCACCACAAGATGGTCAAGATAGCGCAGACTGTTCTCGTCCGTCGGCAGAAAATCATCCGCCAGAATCGTTACTTTGTTGTTCAGGCGTTGGGTCACACGGCAGGCGACGACAATGTCAATTACATCCTGCAGCATTTTCGACTTCCCACTGCCGCCGAAAACAATTCCCGTGATTCGTGACGGCGGTGTCAGCAATAATGTTCGATCGTGCCGAAGCTGCTCCGATTCGGTTTTCAGCAGCACTTCGGCTCCTTCCGTTCGTTCGATCAGAAGTGAGCTGACGTTGATGGATGCGGCCTTTTCCCGAGCCACGTGAGGAATCAGCGCCGGATGCGGCAAGGTCAATCGGGAATGTGGTGGTAACCACACCTGCCGTCCGTACTGCAAACTGGGGTTGGCCTCGAAATAAGAAGTACAGAGCAGATCGTGGGATGAATCGCCGCTGTTTTCCAGCCGCAGATGCAAGTCATTCCACTGGTCTGGCACAAAAGGATAAGCGCCAAGTTTGGATTGCGATTCCAGTGAGAAGCGAATCTTGGTGTTCTTCGGTTCAGCCTTGTCGGCGGAATCACTTGCCAATTTGGACGTGGGTTCGCTCTGAGCACTGGTCGACGGTGTTTTCCCGGTCCAAATTGCCAGGAACAGGATCGATAACGCGATTCTTCTGGCAAACATCGGTCGCAAGACTAAGCCCAAAATGATTGAGTTACGGAATTACAGCCCACACAAGGGGCATTGTCATTTGCTGCGTGTGCGGAGGAGTACCGTCGATGGTATTCGTAATATTAAGGGGTTGCAACCAATAATCTCGTCGGACACTTGCTGGATTCGGCAGTACCTGGCGGACGCATCAAGTGAAATTTCGGATCGTACTGCCTGCAGCGTGCTCGGCTATCGCTCCCGTTACTGATACCGTCATCGGCGGTACTCAATAACAAAGAATTCTTGGTTTATCGATGCTGGTAAGCGATCTCTTCTGCCGGAGCTTATGGATCGTCCAGGAGCGGAATCCTTTGGGGAGTTGACGGAGATGACTTCCGTCCGGAGCTTCGTTAATGTTGACCGGCTCAGAATTCTTCCATTCGTTGCCCCGAAGGTTTATTCAATGAGAGTTGTGGCGCTTGCCAGTAGTTTGATCTTGTTGGTTCGAGTGATTTCACTCTCTGCTGCCGATCCTGGTACCGAAAGAAAACCTGCCACCGCTCGATTTGTTGTTTATGCATCCGAAGCCGATACGGAAATTGGATCGTCTCTGTTTCGTGCGCTCTACAGCAACGGCAAGCGAGAACGGTTCGACAAAGCGCAAACGATTGAACAGGCCATCGAGTCAACTGCAGACGTTTTGGTCCTCGTGCTTCCAACCCGTGATCTTCCGAAGCTTGAAAAGGGGACGCTGGAATCCCTCAAAAAACGTAAAATCATTGGGATTGGTTATGGCGCGGCGCAACTCTTCGGACAACTCGGCCTGGAAATCAACGGCGGAGCCTGTGCGCATGGTGTCCAGGCTCCGCCGAGTTTGACAATCGTCAAGAGCCAGTTGCTCGGTGAGCCAAAACATACGGAGCCGCTGTTGGTACTGCGAGATCAGCCCGTCGCCGAACCCGATGCATCCAAACTGGACCTCTTCGCCGTCTTTCTGCCGCCACGAGGATCAAAGGGATCGGTTGTTGATGTGATCGCGCGTTGGACAAGCGATATGAACTATGCGCCCATCGTCCGCCAGGGCAACTGCATCTTGATTGGAATTCCGGCGCCGGCAACGCTTTGGACGCCAGCCTACGCAGACCTGATACGTGAAACGTGTCTGGCGTTACAGGATCGAAAGCTTGAAGCGTACTCCACGGCACGCTGGGAAGTGACCAAGCCTGGAACGTACGAATTCAGCCTCTCGCCGCGCGGCAGTACCGACGTGCCGTTTGAAAAGACCTTTTACTTTCACTTCACAGAAACCAAAGGATTTCGAGCAAAGCTTGAGCATAAGGGTTCAAATTCGATGATGCTCCTCTTCACGGGAGAGGGCGAGAGCCAAGATCACTGGACGCGGATGGACGCCTAACAGGGAGAAACACTCAATATCAACGCGGAAATTTCGGAAGAGGATATTAAAAAACTCGGTGATCGCTATTGGACGTTACAAGTGACCAATTTCGGAGACACAATGCCAGCAGAATGCAGACTGACGATTACGATTGAGGAACCGCAGTAACTGGCACATATCGGGCATACAATCCATCGCTAAATTGACCTATTGCAGCACCGGTCACTGCTTGCCGTGAACATCTTGTTCGCCAAGGATCTCCCTTATGAATTGTCTCAGAATCATTGGCGTTGTCGCGGCAACGCTATTCGGAAGCACGTTGTGGGCCGCGCCGCCGAACATTATCGTGATCTACGCTGACGACATCGGGTACGGCGATCTCGGTTGTTACGGCGGGACCGGGGCCATAACTCCGCATGTTGATCGGCTCGCTCGGGAGGGGAGGAGGTTCACGTCGGGGTATTGTTCGTCGGCCACCTGCACTCCGTCGCGGTATTCCATGCTCACGGGCGAGTACGCCTTCCGACGCAACGGAACCGGAGTGCTCCCCGGCGACGCCGCGCTGATTGTCGAACCGGGACGGGCGACGCTGCCGCGCTTGATGCGAGACGCCGGGTTGCGAACCGGCGTCGTCGGCAAATGGCATCTCGGGATCGGCAAGGAAACCGGCGGACAGAATTGGAATGGGGATCTCTCGCCCGGTCCGTTCGACGTCGGGTTCGACGAGTCGTTCATTCTTGCTGCGACAGGCGACCGCGTCCCCTGCGTCTACCTTGAAAATCAAAGAGTGTTTGGGCTCGATCCGGCCGATCCGATCTCCGTCAGCTACAAGTCGCCATTCCCCGGCGAGCCGAACGGCGTCGACCAACGGAACTCGCTCACCTTGGATTGGAGCCACGGCCACAACATGGCCGTGGTCAATGGCGTCGGCCGCATCGGTTACATGAAGGGGGGCAAGGGAGCGTTGTGGAAGGACGAAGACATGGCCGACGTCTTTACGCGGCGCGCGGTCGATTTCATCAAACGCCACAAGGAACAGCCGTTCTTCCTTTATTTCTCGACGCACGACATCCATGTCCCACGGGTGCCGCATCCTCGGTTCGTCGGCACGAGCGCGATGGGACCGCGCGGTGACGCGTTGGTACAATTTGACTGGTGCGTTGGCGAGGTGCTACGAACTCTCGACAACCTCGGTCTCGCCGATAACACGTTGGTGCTGTTGTCGAGTGACAACGGCCCGGTGCTCGACGACGGTTACAAGGACCAGGCCGTCGAAGCCCTTGGCGATCACAAGCCGGCCGGTCCGTTGAAGGGTGGCAAGTACAGCCTGAACGAAGGGGGAACGCGGGTGCCGTTTCTCGCTCGATGGCCCGGCAAGGTCAAGCCGGGTGACTCGTCGGCAATGATCTGCAAGGTCGATCTGTGCGCCACACTCGGGAAAATCGTCGGCGCAAAATCAGACCTGGCTGCGAGTCCCGACAGCCGCGATCTCTCTCCGGCATTGCTCGGAGAGACCGAAGTCGGTCGTGACCATATCATCGAGCACGCGAACGGACTGGCGATCCGCGCGGGGCGCTGGAAACTGATCCCCGGTACCGCAGCCGCAGCGAAGAACGCGCAGCCGTCGCAGTTGTACGATCTGTACATTGACATTGGCGAGACGACGAACCTCGCGGACCGACACCCGGAGATCGTCGAGCGGTTGAAGGGGACGTTGGAACGCATACGGAACGGCAGGGACAGTGATTGAGACCGCAAATCGAACGGCGGTCGCGTCGTTCGCCATACTCCGGGGACAATGTTCTTAAGGGGTTCGACACCTGAGAAAGGGCTTTTTGAGTGCAAACGCCGGTCTTGCGCCAACGGCGTTGTATTTCCCAGGGTTGATCGCTTGAGTTCTACCTTGGGAAAGGTTCGATTCGGCAATCTGGCAATCCCTTATGCAATTTCGCTCTCCCGTCTTCCGCGGTTTGAGTATCGTTTAAATCCAAAAACCTGAGGCATGTTGAGTTCATTAAATGTTCCAGCCCTTTATCGGTGATGTGAGTCTTGTTGAGGTGAAGATATTTAAGGCCGGTC
This sequence comes from uncultured Schlesneria sp., assembly GCA_903834925.1. Classification (GTDB taxonomy): domain Bacteria; phylum Planctomycetota; class Planctomycetia; order Planctomycetales; family Planctomycetaceae; genus Schlesneria. The sequence goes on along the minus strand of CAILLA010000018.1, from coordinate 28,183 downwards.
AGTCCTTTCAAAAGTTCAAGATCAGCATCCACCACATTCGTACATCCAAGGAAGAGCGATTTCAGATTGGTCAATTCCTTGAGATATTCGAGTCCTTTGCCTGTGATTTGAGTGTTGATTAGGTCAAGACTTTTCAGGCTGTCTAATCGCTTGAGATGTTCAAGTCCGGCATCGGTCGTTTTGGTATTTCCAAGGGAAAGCGAGCTGAGGTTGTTCAAGTCGTTCAGGTGTGAGAGTCCTTCGCCAGTGATCTCTGTGTTGTTAAGATAAAGAGATCGAAGGCCCGTCAAGCCCTTGAGATTCTTGAGTCCAGCATCGGTCACTTTCGTACTTGCAAGAGAAAGTTCTCTGATGCCGGTCATGTCCTTTAGATGTTCCAGTCCTTTGTCTGTGATCTGGGCATTGCCGAGGTAGAGATTTTCAAGACTGGTCAATCCCATCAGATGTTTAAGTCCAGCGTCGGTCACTTGCGTTTTTTCGAGAGATAGAGCCAAAAGACTCACTAGCGGTGCCAGGTGCTCCATGTCGACATCTGACACTTGTGATTGGCTGAGATCAACGCAAAGTATTCGGTCCAAAATCGGAGGATTGTCTCCGACAACATTCGGCATCCAGTCTGGTGTAAACTCGCTCCATTCTACCGAACCACCAAGAGATTCAATTTCCTTTGCAATCCGTTTCTCACGCCGATATGGCGGGACGACTGTCAGCCAGACCAACACCAATTGGACGACCGTGATGGGAACCAATACAACGACGATCCACCCAAGGTAGGACTGAAGGAACCACCGGACCAGTAACTGTTTGCGCGGAGTTGTTTCCACTTTGTCAACGTCCAGCCCAGTACGACGTGAATGATTTGCATGTGTTCAAAGTATATGGCAGCAGCGTAAAGACAGAAAGCTCCAAGGTTGTTAACACAGCCCGTTTCAAGAACGGGGATTGCGATACACTGGGCAATCGGTATCGTGAGGACTTCCGGTTTCATTAAAGCGGTGATCTAACTTGCTTCTGGAGGTGGCGGACACCCTCAGTTTTTTGTCCCAATTGTGCGCATTCTCTCATTGCGGACATAACAAACCAAATCCCTGGCGATTTCCAATGCTTTTTTCGCGATGCGTCCGTTGAATCTCACGAAAACGCTGTGTCCCCGAGAGCAGGCGTGGGTACAATAGGACTCTGCATGATGTCGCCGACATTCATCGCCCTCAACGAACCGGAACACAGGAGTATCACAATTACAGACGTGAAGACGAATAAGATGAGTTACACGATGCTTAATTCCTCTGAGGAGCAAAAGCTGGCCACGTTCGAAGAGATCGTCGTCCGCTTCGTCAGCAAAGTGCTTGGTGGTACCGATCAACCGATTTGGGCTGGCGGAACCGCAAGCGAGGGCCGAAGGATCCGACTTGTAGTCCCCGGCTTAATGCCCCCAGTGATTCTCGAATTGTTACCGAGCGATATTCCTGATTTAACACCGAAGTCACTCATGGAGTCGCTGAACGCTCAGATTTGTCGACAACGCAAATGACTTTTTCGTTTTGAATACGTGAAACGGAGAATCCGCGTGAAGCAAAGGTATTTTCGTAAATTAGTAGAAGCCGAACAGAAGCACGGGGTCGACGAGCCACTCGAACTTTATCGTGCTGGCAAGCCTTATCGGGAAATCCTCAAGAATACAGATTGATCGTCGATTCGACATGAGGGGCAGCATGAGCGAGTATTTCGGGGGGTGGCGGCGAAAGATTGGGGTTGTGACGCTGCTGATGGCATTTGTCTTCATGGTTGGGTGGGTACGGAGCGTCTATCAATCCGACATACTTACATTTCCGAACAACGACTATAACTCTAAAATATTGCATTCCGGTGGAAACTTCATTGCATGGGTCACGTATGCTCGGAGTCAACCAAGCAATTTACCGAGCTGGCCAACGTGGGAAACATTCCAATACTCCGAGAAAATCAAAGTCCGCAACGCCCATGAGACAGCCGGGATCAATTGGAACTGGCGAGTTATTGGATTTGGCTATGGAACCCTTGATACGATCGACAAGTCTCGACTGACGTTTCGGATTGCCCCGTACTGGTCCATCGTGATCCCGCTCACATTGCTTTCAACATACTTGCTGCTCATCAAGTCACGGGAAGCGATTAAAAATCACGACAAAGGTTCTTCCACGGAATCAGGTCGGGGTCGGTTCAATGAAGAAATGAAAGGAGCGCCGACATGCCATTAACATCAGGAATCTTAATCGGGGTTGTGACAGTTATTGCTGGAATGGCAATGTACCTTGGGACCGCACAGAAGAAGGCGGCCATGATTGTGATTTGGTTCGGGCTTGGCGTGGCCCTGGGGACCCTCGGAGTCGTGGTGTTGGCGATCAATTCGGGGATGTGATCAACATGGAGAATGGTCGCCGTGGAAAACCAGTGGGGCTTTCTGCAAGGGCACCCATAGAATCTCGGGGAACATGGATGCCATGGAAAAGAAACCTGGCAAACCATCAGCGCTGCTGCGCTTTCTTTGTTCTTATCTCGGATGGGCTGTCATTGGTTTGATTGTGACTTTTGTCATCAACTCGACCATCTGGTGGCAGGCGTTTGCCGAATATCAGAAGGAGGAACGGATCGCACGGAGAATCATGGATGCAGGTGGCATTGCCGGTCGTCGGGGAATGCTTCCAACCGGCTGGAATTCCTTCTACCCATTCCGATCGACCCGTCCTGTCATGCTAGTCCATTTGGACTATTGCAAAACCCCGAAAGAGCTTCTCGAAGATATCAACAAGTTGCGCTACCTTGAGGAACTGTATCTGACTAATTCGGTAATCACCGACAGTGATCTCAAACATCTACGTGGACTCGACAAACTCGAAAGTCTTTCGCTGTTTGGAACGCAGGTTTCCGATGCGGGATTGGAAAATCTGAGACAACTGAGAGGGATACGTCGGCTAAATCTTTCTCACACTCAGATTTAAGATGCCGGACTCGAGCATCTCAAGGGGATGAACATCAGCAATCTCGAACTTGGGGAGACCGCAGTGACGGAGGCTGGACTTGCGCATCTGAAGCAGATGGCGGAATTGAGGCAACTTAGTTTCAGCGTCAGTCCGAAAAACAAAGCCGAACTTCAAACATCGTTACCCAACTGCATAATCAGTCCCTGACGAAGCAGTGGCTGGAATCCTCCGGGAAACAGCCAAAATCGTTGTGTGCCAGTCTTCTGACCGATCGGGCGACACGCGCACAACGGAATCCCAGCTGTGACGATTCAAATCGTGCGGGAAATCAAATGAATTGCTGGAGCTTTAATCATCGCGGTGACGCGCGTCCCTACGTTCAGCTTCAGGTCTTCGTTGGAGGGGCGTGTAATGAGTGCAGTGAGATCAAAACCGCAATCGACTACGACTCGGATCAGTGGTCCTTCAGGGGTCAATGACTTAATGATGGCGGGCAACTGGTTGCGGACCGTTGTTGTGTCATTGAAATCCTTACTCAAGGAAACGTCTTCTCCTTTAATGCAGACGTAAACCATCGGCGTCGGCGTGGGCGGTGCGACAGCCAATAGTGACGCCGGACCGACGCGTACGGTGGCCAGTCCGTCGTCGATTTTTTCGATTTCTCCAGCGACGACCGTTTCAACTCCGACAAGCCTCGCCAGTTTGGCGTTCGAGGGACGAGAAAAGACATCCTGGATCGAACCAATCTGCTCGATCTTTCCTGCATCCATCACGGCAACCCGGTCGGCCAGCGAAATCGCCTCCACGCGGTCATGGGTCACCAGAATGACGGGCGTTTGAAATTCACCGAGCATTTGACGTAGCTCGACTCGCAATTGTTCTCGCAGCATTGCATCGAGGGCTGACAAGGGTTCGTCCAGCAACAACAGGCGCGGCCTGCGAGCCAAAGCACGCCCAAGTGCCACACGTTGTTGTTGTCCGCCGGAAAGTTGACGGGGAAAACGTTGCTCAAGCCCCGTTAGGTCGAACAGTTTGACGATCTCGGTCACGCGGAACCGTCGCGCGACGTCGGTTTTCTGCCGCAGTCCAAAACCGATGTTGTCTTCCACGGTCAAATGCGGAAACAGCGCATAGTTTTGAAAAAGAAAGCCGATGTCGCGTTGTTGGGGTGAAAGATTTGTCTTCGTCTGACTGCTAAACCACGTTTGATCACAAAACTGGATCGCACCTTCATCAGGCGTTGTTAACCCTGCCAGACAGCGCAACATCGTCGTCTTGCCACACCCAGAGGGACCGATCAGCGCGGTCACCGAAAAACCTGTGGTTGACTGTATAAAATCAATGTCGATCGTCGCACCACGTACGAGACGTTTTTGAAAGCGGGCGACAAGATCGGTTGTCATGTCGCTTCACCTCGTTTGCCGAGCCATTGCGTCACACAGAGGACAATGAACGCAAACGCCAACAATACAGATGCCGTCTGCCCAGCCGACGCATAGTCGAGACCTTGTACAGAATCATAGATCGAAATCGATAACGTCCGTGTGACGCCGGGGATATTACCACCGACCATCAACACGACTCCAAACTCACCCACCGTATGAGCGAATGTGAGAATCAATCCCGTCAAAATTCCCGGCCAGCAAAGCGGTAAGGTGATTCGACGAAATGTCTCGAACTTTGAGACACGCAGACACCACGAGGCTTCGATCAATGTTCGATCCATTCCTGCGAAGGCGGCAGCAAAGGGGCGAACGGCAAACGGGATATTGAAAAAGACCGCTCCGATCAAGATCCCGGTAAACGAAAAGGGCAACCGCATCCCAAACAGGCGGTTTGCAACCTGCCCCAGGGGACCATGCGGCCCCATTGCCAAGAGAAGGTAAAAACCGAGCACCGTTGGCGGCAGAACGAGCGGCAGTGCCACGACCGCTTCGATCAGAAAACGCCAGCGCCATCGCGTCATGGCCAACCAGTAAGCCAGTGGAAGGCCGACGAAGAACAGAATTGTTGTGACGACTGTGGCCAGCCGCATCGTCAGCCAGACCGTGCCCCATTCCACGATTTTCACTCCGCATGAACGACGTTGTGTCTGATTACGTATCGTACCCCAGGTTGGGCGAAAGCCATCGCTCCAGCGTATTGAGCGGCATTCCCTTCCGTTTAGCATAATCTTCCACTTGATCCTTCGTGATCTTGTCGACCGCGAAATATCTCGCCTCAGGATGCGCAAAATAGAGGCCGCTGACACTTGATGCGGGGTGCATCGCGTAACTCTCGGTCAAGCGAATTCCTGTTTGCCGCTCAGCATCAAGAAGCTCAAAAAGTTTTGTCTTCTCGGTATGGTCTGGACAGGCAGGATAACCATGAGCAGGTCGAATCCCGCGATATTTCTCATCGATCAGATCGTCGGTTGACAGCTTTTCGTTTTTGCCATAACCCCAATCGTCACGAGCTTTCTTGTGCAGGTATTCGGCGAAGGCTTCGGCCAATCGGTCGGCCAGCGCCTTCGTCATGATCGACAGATAATCGTCATGCAATTCGTTTTGGAATTTGTCTGCCAGTTCATCACAACCAATCCCTGTCGTGACAGCAAAAGCGCCCATGTAATCCTTGCGTCCGGATTCAATGGGGGCAATGTAGTCGGCGAGCGAGCGGAAGTCGTTTTGACCCTGTCGCTCCCACTGCTGGCGAAGCATGGAGAATCGATACGACGCTTCACTGGTATCGACCTGTCCGCTCGATACGCCAGAGATCACGATGTCATCCCCATCCGACACAGCTGGCCAGAATCCGTAGACTCCTTTGGCGGTCAGCAGTTTCTCGTCGACGATCCGTTTGAGAAGGGCCTGGGCATCGTCGAACACCTTTCGTGCTTGCTCACCCACAACCGGATCGGTAAAGATCTTCGGATATTTCCCCTTCAGTTCCCACGTTTGAAAGAATGGTGACCAGTCGATAAACGGAACTAGTTCGCCTAATGGAACATTGTCGAGCAATTTCGTGCCAAGAAACGCTGGCGTATCGATCTGAACTTTCGACCAATCGGTGGCAAACCGGCGAGCCAGCGATTCGGCATAGGGAACCAATTTTCGATTCGATTGCATCGCTTCGTAATTGGATCGATCGCGCGACTGTGAGCTGAGATTCTTTTCAATGAAATCAGCTCTTCGTTCCGAATCGAGCAGGTTCTCGACAACCGGAACCGACAGCGACGCATCGACCACATGAACGACGGGGTGCTTGTAGTGCTGAGCAATTTTCACAGCCGTGTGTTTGGCTGAAGTGGTTGCCCCACCGATGATCAAGGGAATCGAAAAGTCGAGTCGCTGCATTTCCTTGGCGACGTGCACCATTTCGTCTAACGACGGAGTGATCAGGCCACTGAGGCCGATCACATCGGCTCCCTTCGCTTTTGCCGCTTCCAGGATTTTATCACACGAGACCATCACCCCCAGGTCGATCACGTCGAAACTGTTGCAACGCAAGACCACGCCGACAATGTTCTTGCCGATATCGTGAACATCACCTTTAACGGTGGCCAGTACAACTCGACCGCGACCACGAGTCGTGTCGACGACCGCAGCGGTTTCGCCTGGTGCGAGCGCGGCTTCGGCGGCAACTCGCTCGGCTTCCATGAACGGCTCGAGGTAGGCGACCGCCTTCTTCATGACGCGAGCACTTTTCACGACCTGAGGCAGGAACATCTTCCCCGCACCGAACAGTTCGCCAACGACGTTCATGCCGTCCATCAGCGGTCCCTGGATGATGTCCAGGGGCTTGCCGTATTTCAGACGTGCTTCTTCGGTATCGGGGTCGATATGGTCGGTAATCCCCTTTAATAAGGCATGTTTCAGCCGATCTTCGACAGAACCGAGTCGCCATTCTTCAACAGCGTCTTCCGTTACTTCTTTAGAACCATGCTTGAATTTCTCGGAGAATGTGATCAGCCGTTCGGTAGCATCGGTGCGACGGTTAAGCAGCACGTCTTCGATGTAAACGATCAGTTCTTTATCGATCTCTTCATAGACTTCCAGTTGGCCCGCGTTGACGATGCCCATGTCGAGCCCCGCCTGAATCGCGTGATACAGGAACGCAGCGTTCATCGCTTCGCGAACAACATCGTTGCCGCGGAACGAAAAGGAAACGTTGCTGACCCCGCCCGATGTTTTCGCACCAGGACATTCGGCTTTGATCCGGCGAAGTGCTTCGATAAATTCGACGGCGTAATTAGAATGTTCTTCCATCCCCGTGCCGACGGTCAGAATGTTCGCGTCGAAAATGATGTCTTCAGGTGGAAATCCCGCCTGTTGCGTCAGCAGATCATACGCTCGCTTACAGATACGGACCTTATCCGCGCAGTCGGTGGCTTGCCCCTTTTCATCAAACGCCATCACAACGACTGCGGCACCGTATCGCCGAATGCGTTTGGCTTGAGCAAGAAACGCAGCTTCCCCCTCTTTCATGCTGATCGAGTTGACGACCCCTTTGCCGTCAAGGCATTTCAAACCCGCTTCAATCACACTGAATTTGGAACTATCGACCATGACGGGAACCTTGTTCACATCAGGGTCATCGGAAATCAGGTTTACAAACGTCGTCATAGCCGCCTGGCTGTCGAGCAGCCCTTCGTCCATGTTGACGTCGATCATGTTAGCCCCGCCTTCGACCTGCTCACGGGCAACCGCCAGGGCGTCATCGAATTTTCCTTCTTTGATCAGGCGTGCAAACTTGCGAGAACCGGTGACGTTGGTTCGCTCGCCAATCATCATGAAATTTGCACTTGGCCTGAGGTCAACGCGTTCTTTTCCGCAGTAGGATGAAATAGGCGCGATGTTCGGTATACGGCGCGGAGCGACTCCTTCAACAGCTTCTGAAATCGCCTTGATGAAGTCGGGATTGGTTCCACAACATCCACCAACGATATTCACCCAGCCGTTTTGAGCGAACTCACGCAAGTTGGCCGCAACTTCGGCAGGATTCGAATCGAATCCGCCGAACCCGTCGGGCATGCCAGCGTTCGGATAACAACTGATGTATTTAGGCGCCAGGTTCGCCAGGGTCTCAACGTGTTCGCGCATCTGCTTCGGACCCAAAGCGCAGTTCAGCCCGATCGTCAACATCTGGGCATGAGAGACCGATGTCCAGAACGCTTCGACGGACTGACCCGTTAACGTGCGACCACCATTGAAAATGGTCCCTGAAACCATCACCGGCAATCGTACGCCCAGTTCTGCGAAAACATCTTCAATCGCGAATAGACATGCCTTCATATTCAACGTATCGAAAGAGGTCTCTGGCAATAGCAGATCAACGCCACCTTCGATCAACCCGCGAATTTGGACAGCATATGACGCAACCATCTGATCGAACGTCACCGGGCGATATCCTGGTTTATCAGCATTGAACGACAGCAAAACTTTTGTCGGTCCGATGCTTCCCGCAACGAAACGAGGCTTGTTTGCGGTTGTTGCCGTGAATTCATCGCACGCGGCTCGAGCGAGTCGGGCTGCAGTGACATTGATCTCGCGTGTAAACTCGGCCAGCCCGAACTCTTCCATCGAAATGATGTTCGCATTGAACGAATCGGTCTCAATGATGTCAGCACCCGCCGCCAGGTATTGGCGATGGATATCGCCGATCATCTTCGGTTGCGTGAGGACCAGTACATCGCCAGCGTTTTTGAGATCGATCGGGTGTTTTGCAAACCGTTCGCCACGATAATCGGCTTCTGTGGGCGAATACCGCTGAATCATTGTTCCCATCGCGCCGTCGAGCACGAGAATTCGTTCAGACAGAAGTTGTTCGAAATAACCAGTTGGTCGGGTCGGCATCGAGAGATCGCTTAAAGGAATGTGGTCAAAAACAGGGTTTAGGGCGGATGCAGGAGTTTAGGAGAAATGACATCAATAATCGAATCGGGTTCGATCACTTCATCCTTTATTCACGAAGGAATTACTTATTTTCGGATGCATTGAGATTGCGGCAAGGCATCTCAACGTATTCTAAATGCGGTAGTGAGCTTGCGTCGAGGCAATCGCTGTCGAAACGTCGAGATTATGACTGTTAAGACAAATCGTGGGTATAACCGTTCTGCTTGGAAGAGTTCAGACCGAACAGACCTGCTATTCAGACATCTCCTGGCCAAAGGAAAGGCGCATTTGCGGGTCCTTCGGCGGGGTTTGCAGTTCCTTAAAGAACAAGCTGGGCTGAATGTCATGATTATTCTGATATTTCCCACCGCGATACTCAGAGACGTCTCCGACGGTCGTATGGTAAAATATCTGACAGATTGGCAGGCCAGGGTAGATGCGAATGGGATGAATCGCATACAGCTCTAGCGTCCAGTAACCACAAAAACCAACATCGCCAAACCCGGCACTGACATGCACGAACAGCCCCAGCCGCCCGATCGAAGATCGTCCTTCAAGCATGGGGACAAGGTTATGCGTCTCGGTACGTTCGACGGTTCGGGCGAGATACAACTGACCGGGATGAAGAACGAGTCCTTCCGGCGGTATCACGTGGCGCCGGTAGCGGTTAGGTCGACGAACGTCGAGCACAATTTCCTCGTAAACCAGCAACTCATCGTGCAGGCTGAGGTTGTAGCTGTTGGGGTTGAGCATCGAAGGATCGAACGGTTCGATCACGATGTTCTTACCCAGCTGCGCCTTGATTTCTTCGCCGGTCAGGATCATCAGCAATAGCAATGCATGAAGGATGGAGTCGTCCGCTTGGACGAAGTCCCCTCCACGGTACGGAGGTAACGAACCAGATTCAACTGAGATTGCTGAATTTCGCTTATTCGTGCGGCAGAGACTCAAACAATTTTGCTAAAGCGGATTCGTAATGCTTCCATCGAGCGACTGATGATCCGTAAATCGGCTGACGAACTTGAGTCACGCTGGCCGTCCTGATCGTTCGACGTTGTTCATGAAACGAAGCGCAGGCAGGGTCCCAATCCAGGCCGATCCAACTGATAAGCCGCCGCGCTGTCCCTTCGACATCTACGACAGTCTGTTCGTAATCGACCTCCAGGATCGGAACGGGAAGCGTCTTTTGCCAATGCTGCATCAAACGACGGTATGCACAAAAGCGGGAGGCGATGTGTTCCTGATCATTCGCCCAGCGAATCTGGCGGAAGTTGGTCATCCAGCACGAAACCGCAATGTCACGCAGGTCGCGTCGACAGTGAATGATTCTTGCCCGAGGAAACAAATTCGCAATCAGGCCGACATACAAATAATTGTCCGGCATCTTGTCGACAACGCGCTGGGCCACGGAATCCAATATCGTCAGTCGATCAAGTAATTGCCGGGCCAGGTCTGAAATTAACGGTTCTGCGAGCATCCCCGCACATTTCCAGTCAGGGGTATCAGTCGACATGATCTGAGGAAGTTTTGCAAACGTCGACCCAGCCCAGCCCAACTCGCCCGCCCCGAAAACCAGTGGATGACTCGCCAGAATTTGTTCGGTTAGGGTCGTCCCTGATCGAGGCAGTCCGATAATAAATACGGGGCGTTCGGAATGGACGCCACTCGTGCCAACTCTTTCGAAATAGGCTGGCGTGTAGGTTTCGATTAGCCCGTCGACAAATTGGTCGTGCAGTGCCGGGTCGTATCTTTGGCCGCGCCGGGTTCGGTCTGCAAGACTGAACAAATTGGCAATTCGTAATTCCTCCGCTGCCGCCTGATAATCCTTTCGAGCGTCGTCGACGTGAGCCAAGCCAAATAGGATCGCTGACCGTTTGCCGTCTGTCAGATCGGGATTCGACGCTAATTGTCTACTTGCTGCGAGGTCACTGTCGGAAAGTTTACCCCTCAGCAGAGTTGCCAGTTGTGCGTGGGCACCCGTGTGGTCAGGATCATGAAGAAGGGCATTACGAAAGGATCGTTCGGCCAGTCCGAGATCTCCAGATTCCTCAAGCACAGTTCCCAGGCTGCAGTGAGCCAGCGCGAAGTTTGGACGCAGCCGTAACGCTTCGCGAAAGTAGGTTTGGGCCGATGGAATATCCCCCTGTTCGTGTAGGATCGAACCTACGCCATGGTGGGCTTCAGCAAAGAAGGGGTCCAGCTGTAATGCACGACGGTAGTGCTGGATTGCAGTCTCATACTGCTCGTGTTCTTGAAACAAGCTGCCAAGATTACAGTGGATTCGAGCCGAATCAGGATCAATGGTCAGGCCGCGACGATACCACTCCAGGGATGTTTCCAGGTCTCCCTCTTCCTGAAACGACTGACCAAGGTTGTTGCACGTCAAAGCAAGTGAGGGCTTCAGTCGCAGCGCCTCCATGTAGCATGCCTGCGATTCCTTCAGACGTCCCATCTCGCGAAGGACATTCCCCAGGTTGTTTTGTGCTTCAGGAAAATAGGGCTGCAATCGGACCGCTTCGAGACAATGGTGAAGCGATTCCTGACGTTGATATTGTTCAAGCAGTAACTGTCCAAGATTGGAATGGGCCGCTGCCAGGTTTGGGTCCAATTGAACGGCTTGTCGAAAATGCCTCATCGCTTCGTCGGCATGGCCGGCACGTCTCAACAGGTTCCCAAGGTTGTTGTGTGCCATCGCGAAGCTGGGCTGCAAGCGAATTGCAGTCTCAAATTGTGAAATTGCCTCCTCGATCCGACCAAGTCCCTGCCAAGCAAGGCCGAGATTGTTTGCGGCACCAGGGGAATTCGGTTCGAGTTGTAATGCGGTCTGGCAACTGAGTGCCGCCTGCTCATATAGACCGATGGCACGGTATGCCTCGGCGACATTGGCATGAAAGGCGGGTTCGCGGGGATTGAGGGAGATCGCTCGATTCAGGAGTTCGATTGCTCGCCGGTGATCTCCCTTTTGCTGTGCCACGACTCCTGACAGATTCCAGACAATTGCATCTTGCGGATTTTCAGCGAGGATTCGCTGGTACACACGATCGGCCTCGTCAAGCCGCCCCCGCTCGTGATTGCTGATGGCGGCCTTCAGTTCAGCATGCATTTCTTACTTATCCGCCGAGTCATCTGAATTCAGCTTGGACGTATGCAGGGCAACGGAAGTCGGAGTAAAGATGTTAGTATAAACGTCCTTACCCGATGTTAAGCCAGTTGAGCCGTTTGTTTTGCCTGATCCACCGAGGCCACCCACAATTGAATTTGCGACAATCACGTCAGATTTGAGGGGCGGCTGGACCTGTTGCAGGAACAGACCACCGCCTAACCCCGCTCCGCCAGTCCCTCCAACATTTCCGCCAATGACGACTAAAGATGAGAGAATTCCACCTTTAACCACTCCGCCACCGGCGCCCCCGTGGGCTGTGTTAGATACCAAAGTGTCAGAAAGCAGCGAGACGGTGAATTGACTTAAATCGCGGTTTACAAATAGGCCGCCTCCTTCGCCTGCCCCTCCATTCCCGCCGCGGCCGTTCGGCCCCCCTTGACCGCCAAGCCCTCCAATCGCCGAATTGGAAGCAATCGTGTCCGATTTGACGAGCAGTGAACCTGCATTAAAGAATGCTGCCCCACCCTGTCCTGTCCCACCAGATCCCGCAAAGTATCCGTTTCCGCCGCGACCTCCGACGGCCGAATTTAACCGAAAAACGTCGGCGATCGAACTGATGTTGATCTGACCACCGCTCGCATAAATTCCACCGCCAGCTGCGGAACCTCCTGCACCTCCAAACGGCGAATTCGTGACATCGCCGCCACTTCCACCAATCGCAGAGTTCGAGGCGAACAGGTTGCCAGTCAGTGTAAGACTACCCGCACTGGCGTAAAGGCCTGCTCCCTGCCCTACGCCGCCATTTCCTGCTCCAGTTGTTCCTGCTCCACCTAACGCAACATTCGATGCCAGTACGTCAGACGAGAAACTTAATTTGCCGCCTCCAACATAAACGGCCGCTCCTTGTGCCGCACCACCTTGAAGTCCATTCCCCCCCAAAGCAACGTTGTTCGAAAGACTACCATGCGACAGTTGCAAGAAGCCGCCACTCAAATAAATCCCGGCACCTTGTGCCGATCCGCCACTGCCGGCTGAATAACCAGAACCTCCTCCCGCTCCACCACTGGCTCGGTTTGATTGAAACGAATCGTATGACGAATTCACGACAGTCGAAACTGATCCTCCGCTGACGTACAGACCTGCTCCCTGAGCGTTGCCTCCATTTCCTGACACGCCCGTTGCGCCCCTGCTTCCAGTTCCTGCCTGGGCATAATTCGTTGAAATGACGGCGTGTGTCATGTTGAGCGACAATGCCAGCGTTCCACCACCGACATAGATTCCACCTCCTTGAGCGTTACCACCATTACCGCCGTTTGGCCCGCCACTACCGCTTCCACCGAGTGCGCGATTGGATTCAATTTTGTCGGGATTCGCTGTTGTACCCAATGTAATGGACCCCGCTGCGGCGTAGAGACCGCCCCCCTGTCCGTTACCCCCTTTGGCTCCTATTCCAGCCGAACTGCTGGATCCACCTAAGGCCGTATTTGTGGCGATCAGCGATTTGTAAATCGAGAGATTTCCCCCGCCGAGATAGATCCCGCCCCCTTGAGCGTCCTCTCCGGCGGTGGTTCCTTTAGCAGTATTACCGACAACCCAGACGTTGTTCAAAGTCAAGGACTTGCCGTTATCTAGAATCGCACCACCTTGCGCGGGACCAACACCCGCAATACCATCGTCTGTCGCAACACCACCTGTCAGGATCAAGTTATTCAGGACAACGGTCACTCCTGGTAAAAGTTGAAAGATTCGGTCTCTCAGAAGAGTCGCGTCGATCATTGTCGCACTGGCGCCCGATGTTCCCGTGCCGTTAATCACCAGCGTGTGAATCTTATTGGTGACAACCAGATTCCCGTTCGTTCCATCCTCTTGCCCCCCTTGCGGCAGCGAGAGCGCATAGGTTCCCGCCTTCAGGTTGATCGTCACTGTTCCGGTGGCGACACTGTTATTGGCCGCAATGACCGCATCACGCAAGCTGACCACAGTTCCCGGAACACTCGCATAACTGTCTGAAAATGACGTCGGCGCAAAACTGCTTGCCGTCGTCGTCGCAAACGGATTCAGTACCGGCGACGAATTCACTGTGGTGAATCCGAATGGTTGAGTCGGCTTCGATGTCGAGGACAAGTTCAATTGAGGTGTTACCGTCGATCCTGACGCGGTCGCCGTCACTTGCGGAATTTGTGACAAAACTCCCTGGATCACAGACACCGTGTAATGAGTCGTGTACGAGTTGTTCACGGAAAAACTCGCGTTCCAGTTACTAAGATTGAACGTCCCGCCGACAGTGACGTGGTCCTCAAGGATCGACGTGTAAGTCAATGACTGACCCGGTTGATCCACTTGCGGAAGACCAGGCGTCTCCAGAAAATCGACCGAACTGTCACTGTAGTTCCCAACCACTTGAGCCGTGCCGTTGGGGTTGATTAAGAGTGCCGTTCCCGCATCGATTCCGATGCCCGTCGGACGGTGATTTGACGACCAGCCGTTCGTGTTGACTCGACCTAGAAACGCGACCAGACGACCCAGTCGGTCACGAACTTCAAAATGCGTGTCAACAACTGTGTTGTTGAGAAATGGAAGCAGGTTCGGCGAGACAAAGTTCTGGTCGAATGTCATGTTCGGATCGAACGGGTTTGCCATAGCCTGAGTCGAGCGGATGCTGTCGTATTCGGCCGAGTAAATGAATTGCGATAGAATGTCTGTACCAGCACTCGTACCACCGATCGGAACACCATGCGCGATGTCAGTTCCAATCGCCTGTTGCACGGGAGTTCCTTGCCACCAGTCGATGTATTTATTCTGACTACCCCCTTCAATGAATATCGCATCGGCGCTGAGGATGATTTTCTGAACGGCAGGATCAAATGCTGCGGCACGGTTGGGGATCACCAGGGTTGATACGGAATTCGTACCTCCGAGATCGCTGTAGATGTAGGAATCGTACCCCGTGTCATCAATCGCACTCAGAACCAGAAAGTCCCCTTTCCCGCCCATTCGACTAATCATCCACTGAAAGGCCTGATCAACGTCGCTACCGCCTCCTTGAAGTGCAACGCCCCCCTGACCATGCATCGGACTCGCGTTTTGCGGATTTCCGAGTCGGTGATAAATAAAGCCATCACCCCCAACCTGAGTCGTTATGATGGGAGTCGAAATGGCTGCATTCGAATCCACTTGTGGTATCGAGGCACTCAAGCAAAGCCGTTGCTCAACGCATTCAATCACGGGAAAGAAATTATTGCCAGTTTTTTTCATTCGGCGACGTTTCAATCGAACGGCGTCTTTCCGACAAAAGAAATGCTGAAGTGGTCCAGCGAAGGCGTTCAAGCGATCTTTGCAAGTGTGCATCGTAAGATTCCTGATAATGTGTTCACGCCGCCATGTGAAGCGTTAGACTGGGAGGATTGCGTAATCTCTATCGTAAAAGTCTTTTCCGTCTGTTTGCAAGCGCAACACTCAATCAGATGGAGCGAAAACGAAACCGATGAAAAATTACTCAAAATCATTCAATATCTGCTTCCATGAAGAAACGTTACCGACCATTGGGCTCTGAATTTCATTATCAGGAAAATTACCATGACTTCGCTCCGGCTTCTCTTTGCTCTGGCTTTTAGCCTTTCCTGTGGCAATTTGTTGCTTAATGCCGCTGATCCTGTTGACCTGGGCGGCGTTACCGAGAAGCACGAGATGATCCCGATGCGCGACGGAGTTCGCTTGTCAGCTTACATCTACACTCCACCAGGAACCGGGCCTTGGCCAGTGCTTCTGGAACAACGGTATGCCAACGCGAATGATCCAGGTACGCAACAATACTTTGCCAAATTGGCCAAAACGGGTGGATATGTCACGGTACTGGCGAACTTTCGAGGTTCGCAGAAGTCCGAAGGAGACTGGCGCGGATATCGATCACTCGGCTGGGGTGAACGCAAAGATGGTTACGATCTGGTCGAATGGCTGGGGACCCAACCCTGGTCGAGCGGCAAAGTCGGGACTTTCGGCAGTTCGCAAGCAGGTTTTGCACAAAACTTTCTGGCGGTGACTCGCCCTCCGCATCTGACCGCGCAATACATGATCGATACCGGATTGAGTCTGTTTCACGAGGGATACCGCATCGGCGGCACGACTCGCCCCGAGCGATTCAAGTCGCTAGACAAAGTGGCCCGAGTTCCCTCGCAAAACCGCGAACTGCTGGCCGAATGGTTTACTCATCCAACATATGACAGTTACTGGGCCGACGAAGACTGCACTCGGTTCTTTGATCAGATGAACGTCCCCTGTTTTACCGTTGGAAGCTGGTACGACTTCATGTGCGTTGGGTCGGTCGACAGTTATATCGGTCGGCAGCATCGCGGGGGCGCGAATTCACGAGGAACCCAGCAACTGCTGCTCGGTCCCTGGCTTCACAGCCGATTTAAAGAAACGAACAAATCAGGCGATCTGACTTATCCTGAAAACGCCAAGTTTGCGATGGATGCTCATATGATTCGCTGGTTTGATCACTATTTGAAAGGGATCGACAATGGAGTCACCAAAGAGCCAATCATCCGTTATTACGTGATGGGAGCCGTCGACGAAGCGGATACACCTGGTAACGAGTGGCGGACGGCTGTGGACTGGCCGATTCCCATGACACCAACGGCCTATTATCCACACGCCGATGGAACGCTCAGTCAGGTGATGCCCCAATCAAAGGATACGACGGTGACGTGGCTGGCCGATCCACTTCACCCAGCCTCAATTCCATCAATCGCGTTTCCCGGTGCGAAGGATGCTCGTGAATTTGAAAAACAAGCGGAAGTCCGCACCTTCACGAGCGATGTCCTGACTGAGTCAGTCGAATGGACAGGAAAAGTACAGGCGGAGTTATTCGTTTCTTCCGACGCCAAAGACACAGACTTCTTCGTGCGAGTCAGCGACGTTTACCCGGACGGTCGATCAATTCTGATCATGGATTATGTTCGCCGAGCCCGTTATCGAGATGGGTATGATCGAGAAGTCTTCCTCAAACCGGGCGAAGTGGCAAAAGTGAATTTCGATGTCGGCTGGCTGAGTCAGATCTTCAACAAAGGCCACCGCATCCGTATCACGGTCGCCAGCACTGGAGCAACATTCTACGAGCCAAACCCAAACACGGGTGAACCACTCACGCTCGAATTTCCCGCCAACACCTTCGTCGCTAAAAACAATTTGCATGTCAATCAACAGCATGCATCCCGCATCATCGCACCGGTCATTTCCAAAGCGCAGAAGTAATCGCCATGCTGCGATCTAACAAGTTTGCTTGTTACCCAACGCTTATTCGAATTCCCACAACGCATCGTCGTCGGCCCATTCCTTTAGCAGCTTCGCTCGTGATTCCAGGAGGGGGGCCAGTTCTTCTGTAGTTCGAGAAGGGGCAATTTTAATGCCTTCGTAGTCGTCGCCTCGACTCCATGCTTCCACAATCTTGATACATCGGTCAGCGAAATCAAGCATTGGCTTACGTGGATGTTGTGGCGACTCCAAATCTGAGGCTGAGACATAATCAGTCGGAAGATCTCAAGCGATGACCCACCAACCGATCCATTCGGGCTGGACCAGACTCTCTATCGCCCAGATTGACGCAAAAGGAGAAATGTGCGAAGCGGGCCACTCTCCAATTCGACCATGGATTAACTTCTGCAATCGAAGATAGTCCGCGACAACCTACTGCTGCGATTGGCACCAGCATTCCTCAATATCAGGATCATCGTCGTTTGGGTTTTGCATTTTACACCGTTAAATTTAAAGGTGGCGATCCAATTTGTCCGCAGTATCCGAAGGTATTAACCGTAGAAATTTTTCGGAATCCTCGCGTCGGACCGACGGAAAGAATTCGAGAAACTTGTCAAATGTTCTTGCTACCGTTCAGCCACGACAGATAGTCACCTCGCGACATCGGGTTCGTCATCCACGACGTATCGGGCAGCGGTAAACGATTGGAATCGTCGACGGTGAGCCATCCTTTTGAGAGCGGCATCGTGCTGACGGTTCCCTTACGGGTCGTCCAGGCGAATGATTTTTGACTCTCTGACTTCAGGGCCACCGCGAGTGTCGCACTGACGTCTTGTGATACGTATTTCGTAACGAGATCATATTGGCCGCTCGCCCAAAGTCCCGGTGCCGTAATTCCTTCAACTCCCGCCAGTTTCCCCTGAACACCTAACCCTGAAGCCGCACTGTTCAATGAAACGGGAAATCCCTTTTCGCAGACCACATGAAACATCATGTCGACATGATGACGTGCCAGCGTTCGACATTCATCGAACAGCCCCGATTCCTCAGCCAGAACATCAAAGTCAAACCCTAGGCCATTCCACGTCAACGGAACAAATCCCTCAGCAACAGCGTTGGAGAGGTGACGGATAAACGCGGCAACATCTGGTTGTGTCATTCGGGGGGCTGGAGTTCCCGAATCAGTGTGCGACATCCAGATTCGTGGTGCCTCTTCACCCGTTGCCTGCGATGCAATACACGTAATTCCGAGTGGCCGATGAGGCTTCCAGTTGAAATCAACGCCAGGAATCTCCTTGGCGGTCTCAATATCAAATGCGAGGTACTTGCGACCCATTTCGATTCCTCCAGCAACTAAAGACTAAATCTCTTGAACGGCGGGTGGCAATAATATTTTGGTGTCGAGTCTAATCGAACATGCAACCAGGGAACTCCACCACCTGCCGTACTGAGCCAGATCGGTTTGTCACCAAGGTGCGCATTAACGGTCTCACCGATGACCCGCCACAAGGCATGAATCTGGTTTTTCGGCGCGAGTCGAATGAAGGCGGCAAGATGACCATAAGCGTTTTGGTCTGTACATGGTACAGGGACGATGAGCGTCGCGTCGCCGCCGAGATTTCCAAAAGTCACAATTCCATCATTGTCGTCATCGCTGCTGAAGAATGCTTTAAAGGAGGTCGCGTCAGTACTGCGAGAATTGAACTCCGGCGAGTTAACAACGACAAACTCGTATGGGCGATGGATCGTGGTTAATGTGACCGGAGGCGACTCCCAGCGAAACGCTTCAAAGTCGGACTTCGCTAATAATAATATGAAGAATTCGCGAAACTCTGCATTGTCTGCCCAAAGTCGAAGAACGTTTTCATAAGACACTGGCGAATCGTCGCACAAGATGGACTGCTTCACGAGTCTGTTTTTCTCAATCAGTTCTGTCGATGCTTTAAACATCTCTTACGAAATCCTCGCTTTGCGACAAGGTCATTTTGAAGTGAATCACGGAATTCTGATCTTAAAAGCCGGGTTGCTTCGCCACTGCAAGCGGGTGATCTTATAGAGGCAGTGAAGTCGCAACGGATGGCCTTCTGGTACTCCAGGATGCTCGAAATCGGAATTGCTGTTGATCATACCAATCCGCTGCATCACAGCGATCGACCTCAGGTTGATCAAAGCTGTGAATGAGACGATTTCTTCCAGGCCCAACTGTTCAAACCCAAGTTGCAGGCAGGTGTTCGCTCCTTCCGTCGCATAACCATGTCCCCAGGCTGACCGCTTCAAACGCCAGCCAATCTCGACGCACGGACTGAATGGAAGCTGACGCTTTGGGACAGACAGGCCAATAAAACCGATGAATTCCCCGGTATCAAGCAACTCAACCGCCCAGTTACCCCAGCCACGTTCCAGAAAGTGCTGACACGAGTTGTCGATACCAGCGTTCGATTGTTCGGGTGTCATCAACGCCGGGAAGTAACGCATGACCTCCGGGTCTGAATTCATGTCAACGAATGGGGCGCGATGCCAATCTTGCCAGACGCGGAAAGCCAGTCGCTGCGTGTTAAATTCAATTGGTTCCACCATTTCGTGATGTCTTTCTTGATGAAGCGAGTTAACCTAAGTTTTACATCGCACAGTCTCGCATCTGTCATCTTGTTAACCCTGAACGCCGAACACAATTCGTCAAGAGGAGCGGGCAGGTGACAATACTTTTCAAAAAACACAAACTTGATTGGGATACTTTCGACACCGCTATCCTGTTGGAACAACTCAGACTTCTCCACAAAAAACCAGAAATGCTCGATGACGAATCAATAGTCGCAGAGGCTTTTATTCGCGTGTATACTACTCACGTGAGAATCTTGGCTGAGGAATTGAAAACTTTTTTGTTTAAAAGTAGCCGACTGTTGCATTTCCAGATAGATTTTGGAAAATGTCCCGAGCGTTCAGGTCGATCTCGCGTCTAACCGTCAAGTGAACCAAGGTGAATCGATGTTGAAAAACTCGTTTGGTCTGCTGGTTGCATTTTCTTGTGCTTTATTCTGCGTCACTCTTGGGTGTGGTCAAAAGGCCGCTGAAATCAAGAATGAGATCAAGAAAGAGGTCAAAGCCGTAGGTGACGACCTTAAGGAGATCGAAAAAGAGATCAAGGAAGATCTCAAAGAGATCGCAGCAGAAATCAAAGAGAAGGTCGAATTTGTCGAAGGTTATTTGACAGATGGCAAAAGTATCGTCGATGAGGCGAAAAAAGAAGGAAAAACGAGAGCGGATTTCCCCCAATCGAAGTTCGATGCGTTTAAGGGGATGGATAAAAACCCAGAGTATGATCATCCATGGCACGAATCTGCCATCATGGGTCGTAATTCATGGGTCGCATGGAATGCTGGTAACCAGCACATGTTTGATTTCTTCGCCCGCTATAGCTTTGGCTGGGTCGATCTTCTGAAAGTCGTTGATACTAACAATCGCCCGACCCGATTCGCGAAAATGGGATTGATTAATGAGCCCGGAATGGTCTCAAAGACTGCCGCAAAGGGCGATGTTCCCGAAAACCCGTATGGTATCGAAATCGATGTCCCTGCCGATGAAACGGCACGCAAGGAGCGCTTTGATTCAAAGTACGCCCTTTATCGGACTGAGGGACTCGACCCCGCCGTCTATGGGTACTCTTCCGGCATAATGGGGGTCAGGTTGTTTCCCAACCCCGAGTTTTTCAAGGATGCGTCGAATGCGGAGGCTTGGAATCCAAAATCGTATCGTGAGGACCCCATCTATTTTGAGAATCCAAAGTTGATTCGACCATATCGAGTCGGCATCACTTGCGGTGTCTGTCACGTCGCCTTCCATCCGATCTATCCACCAGAAGATCCTTCAGAACCGAAATGGGAGAATCTCTCGTCAAGTATCGGTAATCAGTATTTTCGCGAAGGAAAATTCTTCGCACACAATCTGGACCTGCAGAAAAATCACGAGAAGAACTTCTATTGGCAAGTCCTCGATCGTCAACCTGCGGGAACGTCGGATACGTCGCGAGTCGCGACCGACCATATCAATGGTCCCACGGCAATCAACGCCATCTTTCATTTGAAGGAAAGGCTGAGAATTGCCACGAAGGAAACGATGGGTGCGGGCGCAAAAATACTCCCACCTGAAGTGGATGCCAACGGCCAACGCGATGTTCCACATATTCTTCGCGACGGTGCCGATTCAATCGGTGTGGCTGGGGCGACGATTCGAGTCTATGTCAATATCGGATTGTTTTCCGAATACTGGCTTACCCGACACATGCCGGGTATTGGGTTGAGGCAACAAAAACCATTCGAAATCGCTGTTGCTCATAGTAATTCGGTTTACTGGCAAGCGACCGAAGATCGGCTTGAAAATGAAGCGAAATTTCTTTCCTACGAATGGCCAATGCAATTGAAATATGCGAAGCTGAAAGATGGAACGACAGGGCAAGAGTATATCGACAAACAACCTGGTGATTTAGAAGTCGGAAAGAAGGTGTTTGCCGAACATTGTGCCCGGTGCCATTCGAGTAAAGCGCCACCGGTCGGAATTGATCGCGATAGCGAACCAGGAAAGGCATGGTTTGTTGAAGAGGTAAAGAAACCGGAATTCTGGGTGGATAATTTCCTGTCAGAAGATCGTCGGCACGCTTTGACGGAAAAAGAACCTGGTTCGGGCAAGATGAAATTGGCCACAAATGCTTCTCGAGCGTTGGGAACCAATTCCGGACGCGGACACATCTGGGATAATTTCTCGTCCGAGGATTACAAAAAGCAGCCGTCAGTAGGTGAGTTGGATGGCGGATGGGAAGCTGGTAGCAAATTCCCGTGGGAAGGACCGCTGAAGTTCAATGCGCCTGGTAATGGACCAGGTCACTATCGTACTCCTTCGCTCGTTGCAATCTGGGCGACGGCTCCATACCTCGCGAGCAATTCGTTAGGAAAATTTACTGGTGATCCATCCGTTGAAGGGCGACTGGAAGCCTTTCACGACGCAGCGGAAAAGCTGCTTGGCCTCAAGCCACGCCATGACGCTGAAAATGATGGTGTCTGGCGAACAAAGGGTGAATCGTATCTCGAGCTGCCTGGTGGCGTCTTCCCGCCAGAGATTCGTAAGTTGGTCAAAGAGATCTCAAAAGATGATGATTGGAAAGAGGATTCGTCCCCAGTCAGGTTCGGTCCGATCCCGGACGGTTCGACGATTAACCTGCTGATGAACCTCAATTTGACGATCGATAATCTGAAAGTTGCTGAACTTTTAGTTGAAATCAAAAAGGCTCTCCATGCGACAGAGGGTATGGAACCTGATCAAGCACGCGAACAACTCGCAAAAACCTTGATGCCTCAACTGCTCAAGAACAATCTCTGTCCTGATTTTGTGATGGATAAGGGACACACTTTTGCAAACGAGTTAAGTGAAGACGAACGAAGATCGCTGATTAAATTGTTGTTGACACTTTGAGTTATTAACGCGGACCCCAGTCTGCAAGCTCCCCTGAGTCAGGATATTTCATCTTGATTCAGGCTGATTATCGGGAGACAGAGTCACCTACCTGCCTTCAGGAACAGAAGTGTTCGTGAAGGATTTCTGGCGAACTAAACGCGGAAGAGGTTATTATGAGCGACGGCAATGCGACGAGCGGTTACGACGTGTCGAAAGATCCGATCTTTCAGCCATTGCACTTCAAAAGTGGCCTGCAGGTTAAGAACAGATTGTTTCGATCGAACATCTCGGGTCGGTTCGATAATTTCGATGGATCGGGAAATTATGTTCGACTGAATTGGGAAGAATCGTTCGCGAAGGGGGGCGTCGGGTGCATCATCTCGTCGTTTACCCCAGTTCATGTTGAAGGGCGGATCATGGTGAACTACGCCATGATCGACAGCGACGACAAAATCCCTTTCTGGCGTGCTATCGGCGAACGAGTCCACAAGCACGACTGCAAATTCATCATGCAGCTCAGCCATTCTGGTCGTCAACGGGATGACGGCGGGATTGAAAATCGCTACCGAAAGGCGCTGAGTTCGACAAGTCAGACTGATTACTTCCATGGTATTTTGTGTCGAGCAATGAGCAAAACCGAAATTCGTGGAGTGATCGATCACTTTGCGGAAGGGGCTCGGCGCGCCAAAGAAGCCGGTTTGGATGGCGTGGAGCTTCACGGTGCAAACGGATACTTGATTACGCAGTTTCTCAGTTCGGGAATTAATGATCGAACGGATGAATACGGTGGCTCGCTCGAAAACCGAGCTCGATTCGTGCTGGAAATCATTGATGCCATCCGCCAAAAGGTTGGAAACTTCCATCTTCAACTGAAGATCAGTGCGGAAGATTGGAATGATGCCTTGTACCCGTGGTACAAGCGAGGAAACACGCTGGAGGATTCAATCCAGGTCTGTAAGTGGGCTGTGGAACATGGGGTCGATGCACTCCACATCTCCAGCGGTAGCCTTTTTCCTCATCCGCGAAACCCCGCTGGTGATTTTCCGGTCCGCGAAGCGACCGTCAATTACGATGGTATGCTGGCAAGCGGCGTCCGCACGAGGTTCAATTATGCGGTGTTTAAGCATTGGCTTTTGGGGCCGTTTTTTCGCTGGTGGTGGAATCATCGTCGCGGAATCCCGTACAACGAGATCATCAAGGGAATCAGCCTCAAGGACGCCACGGCGATCAAGAAGGCGATGCCCGAAAACATTCCAGTCCTTGTGACGGGCGGGTTCCAGGACGCTTCAGTCATCCGGGCAGCCCTGAATGAACACCGGGTCGACGGCGTTTCGATGGCACGGACACTTGTTGCCAATCGCGATCTGCCACACATTTTTGCATCAGGCAAGGATGTCGCAGAGAAGCCGTGCACATACTGCAACAAATGCCTGCTGAACGATATCAAGCATCCCTTAGGATGCTACGACGTCACCCGATTTAACGACGATTACGAGGCGATGGTCGAAGAAGTGAATTCGGTCTACAAACCTTATCCTGCCCAGTATTAGCAGCAGCGGATGAAAACACGCCCTGAATCATTTCAAGGGCGTGGAAATGTGTAGACTCAAGGTCCGGTCGTTGGTCATACTGAAAATCGGCTGTTACAGGTGACGCTTCAATGATGAATAATCCTTCCGAACCACTTGATCCTGTGCAGCTGGCTTATCAGCGACAATATTGGATTTCACGAGCCATCATGCTCGGTGTCCTGCTCCTGATTGGCCTGATTATCTGGCTGTGTCTTTAAAGAGAATGCCGATCAATGCCTCGGCAACTCCGACAATGAGGTGATTGGAAATGTATAAGCCATCAGAACTGCTCGACCCGATTCAACTGGAATACCAGTATAACTACTGGCGAAACCGAGCGATCGCTGTCATTGCCCTGGCGGCTGTCGCAGCCTTTGTCTACTGGCGCTACGCGGTCGAAGTTCCTGTCGACTATCAGAATGACGTCGATCACTTTAAATACGGGTCGATCGGTGCCGACACGACTGCTGGCGGAGTCCCCTATCGACTCTGGCAAGTCCTTCCAGAAATGTTTCCAGAATACTTACCTGATCCCGATGCGTTTACGTCGTTGCCGCCAGAGGAGCGAACGGCATGGGCCGGGTATTCTCAATTCGGATTTATCCGCGAGGAAGGCCACGAATTACCAATTGGTTTCAGCAAGCGTCGAACAGGGATTGATCTGGTTGGTTTGAACTGTGCAGTCTGCCATACGGGAGTCATCAAAGTCTCAGAAGGTATGGACCCAAATCGAATCTACGGTCGCGAGCCAAACTATGTTTCTCACGATAAAAAGCAAGCCATTGTCGTAGGAATGCCCGCGAACACCGTTCAGTTGATTCTCTATTTCGAATTCTTGTTCAAGTGTGGTGCCGACGAGCGATTCACCCCTGATAATATCATTGCCAGTATTGAGACAAAGTCGAATTTGGGCATGATCGAAAAGTACCTGTACCGATCACAAGTGATTCCTACGGCGAAGCAGTTTTTGAATCTGCGAGATCGGCAGCTGAAATATGTCAAGCTGAATCCCCCCGACGGTCCGGGGCGGATCGATACGTTCAATCCGTACAAGGCGATCGAGTTTGGATTTCCCCTGGACGGAACCAACGGAACGTCCGATTTTCCGTCAATTTGGAATCAGCGAGCGCGAGAAGGAATGCACCTGCATTGGGATGGTAACAATACCTCTGTTTTCGAACGCAATATCAGTGCTTCCTTGGGAGCTGGTGCCACCGCAACAAGTCTCGACATGCCACGTATGTTGAGGACGGCATATTGGATCGGTGCACCGGATCCTCGGAATCCGCCGGATGAACTGCAGATTCGGAAAGAGCGTCAGCATCCTGTTCCTCACGCGAACGAGATGCAGATTCCGCGATTTCCTTTTCCGATTAATGAAACATTGGCGGCCAAAGGTGAGCCGATTTACAAGAAGTATTGCTCGTCTTGTCACAGTTTCTCAGGTGAATATGTGGGACAGATTGTCCCCTACGACGAGATCCAGACGGACCGATCGCGTCTCGACTCTTATACGTTGGAGCTTTCGGTCAATCAGAACACCTTGGGCGCGGGACAATGGTGGCGATTCACGAATTTCCGTAAGACAGAAGGATATGCAAACTCGCCACTTGATGGTCTCTGGGCAAGGGCACCTTACTTGCATAACGGGTCGGTACCGACACTCCGTGACCTACTGAAAAAGGACGAGGATCGCCCCAAAAGCTTTTATCGCGGTGATGATCAATATGATCCTAAAGATGTCGGATTCCGCTCTGATCGAGAGAAGAACGACTCCGGCCAATCTCTATTCAAGTATGACACCGGGGTTCAGGCAAACGGGAACTCAGGCCATTACTTCGGTACAGAACTCGGGGAAGATGAAAAGAATGCGCTCGTCGAATATTTGAAAAAGCTCTAATCGCGCAATTGGGAATCGTCGTGATCGAATCGGGAGGTTCTGGCTGTGAATAAATTCGCTGTCGCGTTCAAATGGGCTGTAATCCTGGGGATTCTTGCGGACTGGTTTTATGCCATTCCTGCGATTTTGATTCCAAACGCGGTTGTTGGACAACTTGGCGGCGAGCCTGCTCGAATGTCTGTTTGGCCGGCTTTTGCAGCCCTGTTGATGGTGCTCGTGCAGTTGTTTTTCTTCTCTGGAGCATGTGACATTCACCGATATCGCACCAATGCCTATTTCGCAGTGCTATTTCGATTGGTCATGGCACTGTTTTTCCTTTGTCTTCATCCCTGCATCTACCCTGCAATTGGCTGGTACAACGCGGTCCTGCTGTTACTTCAGTTGTGGTTATTGACCAATGCGCTGCGTTTTGGCCCGCCCGTCAGGCCATAGTTTGGAGAGTCGAACATGTTTTTTCGCAGTTCCAGCATGCCAGCTTACAGCTTTGTCTCTTGGAAGACGTGGCTGAGACTCTGTTTGGTCATCGGAACCCTGCTGTTCGCCGGAGGCTATTACAGCTGGTACAAATTGTTCCGAGAGGTCCCTCAGGTTTTTGCCACCGAAGAAGAGGCATTTAAATACGGGTCGATCGGTGGCGAAGATTCACAGGGTATTCCCTATTGGATCTGGGTCGTTCTCCCTCGAATTTTCCCGGAATACTTGCCAGGTTCAGAATCCTCGCCCAAGCCAGGTGGCTATGCAGCACTGGGTGTTGCCTGGGAAGAAGGCCACGAAACACCGATCGGATTTTCAATCAAAACGATTGGTATCCCACGAATTGCCATCAATTGTGCTCTCTGTCACACCGGAACTTACCGGCTGCGTCCCGAAGACATCCCAAATGCGGTCCCAACGGCACCCGCTCAGAAGTTTGACGCTCAGGCTTACCAGCGATTTTTGTTCAACTGTGCCTCGGACCCCAAATTCAATGCGGACACAATCCTTCAACAGATTTCATACAGCATCAAATTGTCTTGTGATGACAAACTGCTCTATCGCTATTTGCTGATTCCCGCAACCAAGAAGGCGCTGCTCCAACAAAAGAAGCAATATTCCTGGATGGAGACTCGTCCTGACTGGTTGTGCGGGCGGATTGATCCCTTCAACCCCGTTAAGTTTTCCATTCTCAACATCGATCCGAAAGGCGATTCGACGATTGGTAATTCCGATATGGAACCGCTTTGGAATCTCGGCATGCACGAGAATTTTGCCTTGCATTGGGATGGACTCAATACGTCCTTGCAGGAAGTTGTTTTAAGTGGCGCGATCGGCGATGGGGCCACCAAGAAGTCACTTCCCGTCAAGCGACTGAAAGTCCTCGAGACCTGGCTCAAAACAGTGAAGCCACCGCGATACCCCTACGACGAAGCGATCAACTCCGAATTGGCAAATAAGGGCGAAGCGATCTTCAAACGACTTTGCTTTGACTGTCACGGGTTTGGAGGCAAGAAGACCGGTACGGTCATTTCTCTTGGAGAGATTGGAACTGATCCCAATCGCCTGCAAATGTGGACTCAGCAAGCGGTAGACAATTACAACAAATTTGCTGACGGCTACGAGTGGAGTTTCAAAGCATTCCAAAAGACGGACGGATATGTTTCCGTTGCTTTGGATGGGATTTGGTTGCGAGCACCCTATTTGCACAATGGATCGGTTCCAACGTTGGAAGATCTGTTGAAACCCGCTTCGGATCGTCCCAAGACTTTTTATCGCGGATATGACGTTTACAGTCGTGACCAGATGGGTTTTATTCATCAAGGTGACCAGGCAAAGAAACACGGGGTCCTCGTTGACACAAGTGTCCCAGGAAATTCGAACTCTGGACACGAAGGTGAGATTTACGGAACAAATCTCAGTCCCTCGGGAGACGGTAATAAAACCCTACGGGACATCCTTAGCACATACAATCAAAATATTGCTATTAATCAGGCCATTATACAAGAAGCAGAACTCAATGTTCCAAAAAGCGGTTACGACACTACACCTTATTATGTATTACCATTAACTAGCAACGGATTATTAAATCCAGTTGATATCAC
>CAILLA010000017.1 GCA_903834925.1 uncultured Schlesneria sp. | reverse complement strand
TTGTCCCTTGCCTAACTGGTCTACGTACTCGCACGCCGTGTAGTATGTCAGTCGCTGCCCCATCCCGGCGGGGACTGACGTTTGCATCTCAATGATGAACGTCCGACCGTGTTCATCCGTTGCAAGGATGTCCAGGATTGACAGTTTATCATCTTCGGTTTCCTTTTCCTGGATCGGATTCCGGAAGACGATCTTGTTCACCTTCAGCAGGTGTTGCAGGATGGCGTTCAAAAAATGAATGGCGATCCGGCTATGTTTGGGATTTCCAAACAACAGTTTGAAGACAAAATCGACAGTCGGACATATCCCTATCGGCATTGGCCCGCCTTTCTAATGCTGACTCGACCAGAAACGGATTTTACGTGTCATCAACGAGACATGACGCCTCAGATTTTCGCCGAAGCAGTTCCTGCTGAACTGCGTGTGCGTCTGCGTCTGAATGTGTGCCGGTCAGCATAACTGTTCCTTAAATTTGATAATTGAAAATCGTACCACTGCGGTTTCGACACAACAATGACCGTCACCGAAACATCGGTGAATCGCGGTAGCCATTACTGACCTCTCCCGCACAGATCCGTACGTGCAGAATTACCGCATACGGCTCTTACCTTGGATAGTGACGAGCGAACCGCTCTTCGGGATAAGGATGGATCATCTTCGCGTTGGGAAGCCATCTACGGCAGATCTTTCCGAACTTGGCCCAGGTCATCCGGTTTGCCCTCTGCGACCTGCGTCGCAGAATTTTCGACCAGATTTTCTGTTCAAGATCTTGATTCTCCGTATTGGATTACGGGGGAACAAACCGTAATCGTCGATAGCAAACAATCAAAAACGGATTCCGCGCGAGGCTATTCAATTCTCCGCGCCGACAATCTCAGAGTCGCCTGAACCTGTAGAATCGATCGACCGGATTGTGTCACTGGGGATACCCGATAGAAACGATTGAGGTTCTTACAGCAGGAGTTAATTCGATGACCGCGACCGCCTGGCCTTTCATTGAAGTTGACGACGCCGGATGCTTGACCATTCACGCCAAAGGTTCAAAAGTATTGCATCTCGTTCGCGAGCATTTGACGTTCGATTGGGATGCAGAACAGTTGCATGGACAGCATCCGCATTTGTCTCTCGCCGAAATCCAAGCTGCACTGGGTTACTACTACGAGCATCGCGACGAATGCGACACGACTCTGGAATGCAATGAAGAGCGGATTGAGCAATTGAAACGTCAGTTGGTAAATCCAACGCTTCAAGATCGGCTGAGGGCAGCCCGGGACACGAGATGAGCGTCCCGTTTTGGAAAAGGAGTGTGTACCAGCCACAATGGCGACTCTATTTTCCGCCAAACAAGCTTGCGAGATTGCGCCCGGCGGTTGGGGGTGGAAGTGGACGTCCTTCCTTTTGCATGAGTTCAACCCACTCCTCAACGATCTGGCACAATTTACGGTAGACTTCAGTTTCATCAAAACCGTGGCAGCACGGACCGATCACACCAGGGCATTGTCCAACGAACAATCCGTCTTCATCGGACCAGTCAACTATTTTGACATACTTTTGGGAGTGCGGTGGCTTGACACCGCTTTGGTATTTTCGGGCGAAGCCCTTTGTTCTTCAAAACGGCCCCAAAAATGTTACGCAATGAATCTCAGGGAGTGCAAAGAAAGTCGCTCCGCGACGATACCAAAGCTCCGTCGAGCCGGAGCACTCCCAAAGGGAGGTCGGGGCGACTACAGAGCCACCGCTTTTTCGTTGGTTTCGGCAGTCGAACGAACTTGACGACAAAGGGGACAATGAAACAACGCATATTGAAAATCGATTTGGCAGGTGATCGCTTTGAGTGGTGAAAATTTACTTCGACACATGCAGTCTCCATCGACCTCTCGACAATCGAGGGCAATTACGAGTTGCGCTTGAGGCGGAAGCGATCATTGGGATTATCGCGATGGTCGAGCAGGGGACCGACTCTTGAAGAAGGCGCGTCAGCAGCCAGACCTGTCCGTGAAAGTTTTATCACCACTCGAACTTGCCAACGACGTGCCCTCATGACGACCGCAACTCCAACCGTTGCCGAAATTACTTCGAAGGCAATTTCACTCCTCTGTCAGCAAATTGGTCCCGCCAACACCGCGAGATTCCTTCACTAATTCTCAATGGGCGTCGGCGACTATACCGCAGAACGAGACCTTGGTGATCCCACCGTCAACGATTTAGTCCAACAAATCAAACAGCGAC
The DNA here is from genome assembly GCA_903834925.1 of uncultured Schlesneria sp. Classification (GTDB taxonomy): domain Bacteria; phylum Planctomycetota; class Planctomycetia; order Planctomycetales; family Planctomycetaceae; genus Schlesneria. Next base: position 1,259 of record CAILLA010000017.1, on the reverse strand, counting down.
GATCCGAGGCAGCTCGATCGTAAGGTGAAAAGAAAACAGGACAAATAACGCCAACATAGGAAAAGCGGTATACGCCTGGCTGTGTCAGCGTTTCGTCAGTGGGAGGGAAACGGAGTGTGTCCGAGCCATCGCGACTTCGAAAAAGGCTCGCTTCTGGGCACCGTCCAGTCCCAGCAACTCAGAGATGCGCGAGAAGGAGAGTCGAGAAATTAGAAGCATACCGGTTATTTGAGCTGCGGGTTCGGCTATCGTGCCAATTTTTACCCAAAACTTGCGGTATCAACCACAACCTTTGGAAAATGAAATGCCACCGCGAGGCTTTGTGGAGTTCACAATCCATTTTCATGAGCACCTTCCAAACGTTAAGAATGCATTGCTATTGACGTGCAACAATAATATTTGTATTTTTATGTCGCTTTTTAGAGATGAGAAGAAATCCGCGAGGCGGCGATGCGAAGCGGTTGGTAAGTCAAGCCAATTCGCAGTCTTTGGAAACGATGAAGAATCCGTGGAATCACTTCCACGGCTCGCCTGGATTTTCGAAACCAAAAGCTGACGACGACAATTGATCTTTAACAATTCGGAAAACATTGAAAACGGATCGCCCCCGCAGCCATCTCTTTGTTGCGGGCTGATCCGTGGCGGTTCTTTATTTGGCTTGAGTGCGGTCGAATCTGTGTGGGGTCCGGAGACCATTCGTACAGCAGCCTGCATTTTTTCGTGGTTTCATTCTTTCGTGTTTTCGTGATCCTCTTCGTGATTTGCTTTCCGCAAATTGAAGATGAAAACTGATCACGAAAACACGAAAGTTCGAAATCACGAAAAAGAGAAAGGCAAACTCATGCGAAGTCGGGTGAAGTCGGGTGAAGTCGGGTGAACTTTCTTACAACGGAAGAATCGAGATTGGCTTCGAAAACCCTATGAAATACAAGGAATCGTCGAAGTCGCGCGAACTCGCTCGAACTTTTTCGATCAAAATTCGTGGCGGGCGATTAAAGCAGAAGGGAAGGTAGGGATTGGCGTGCATTCCCGTAGACGAAGGTGCTCAATCAGAAAGTTTTCTTGGGAAGAATGGGACATATGGGACTATAGGACTAATGAGACGTTGGGTGAGATGCTCATTCGAGACGCTCATTTTCGATAGTGAGCAATTTAGGAGAATTCCCGTATAATTTCCGAAGGTTCTCAACGCCGCCGAAGGTTCTCAACGCCGCCGAAGGTTCTCAACGCCGCCGAAGGTTCTCAACGCCGCCGAAGGT
>CAILLA010000016.1 GCA_903834925.1 uncultured Schlesneria sp. | reverse complement strand
GCGTCTCGCCACTGCGGCTTACTTGGCAACAGGTCTCCCGGCGAACCGGGTTACCATTTACTTAGTCGTCCGAAAATGCCTTCCTGCTCTCCGCACGAGCTATTAACCCATGCATACTCACGTATCTTAAAACCATGACTTGAGAAATAGCAATGAATAAGCTCGTATGCCTGAATAATAAATCTCAAAAAAGGAAAAGTAATTTCGTCAATGAAGACGGTAGCACTGCGCGATGATAGTTCGTAGGATTTAGCTGGAAGACTAAAAAAGGGCATCCCGGCACAGTCGGGCGGCTTGTTGAAGAGTAAGCCGACATGGACAACCATTCCGAAAGGGTAATCGTCCGTGTCGGCTTTTTTGTTTGTGTATGGCAAGGATTTGAATTTCTAAAGGAACACGTCATGTCGGTTCAGCATTCGGCTTCGATCACCAATCTTCATCTTGTTGGTGCAGACTTGCTTCGCAAACGCTCCAACTGGTTTGTGGGACTAGGCGTTGTGCTGCTCGTCCTCGGCACGATCGCCCTCGGCTCATCGGTTATTTTCACGCTGGCCTCAATGGTGTTTATTGGCTGGCTGATGATCGTTGGCGGCGTGTTGCAAACGGCCCAGGCTTTCAGTTGCCGGGAATGGGCTGGTTTCTATGTTAATCTTCTTACGGGCCTATTGTACTCCGTCGCGGGATTCCTGATCGTCGTCAATCCCGCAGCCACTGCAATGGGATTAACACTGATGATTGCCATCCTATTGATCTTTGGAGGGGTCTTCCGTATTTCCACGGCAATAGCAGCTCATTTTCATAATCGGAACTGGTTGGTGTTGCATGGAATCGTCAATTTGTTGCTCGGGACAATCATCTTGCAGGAATGGCCTGTTTCTGGCCTGTGGGTGATTGGCACGTTCATCGGAATCGACATGATTTTCGACGGCTGGTCCCTGATCATGCTCGGTGTGGCAGTGAAGAATCTGTCGGCTGACAACCTTCCGGCTTGATCTTTTTGGTTGAAGCGTAATGTCAATTTGAATTTCAACGGACGTTCACTGTCTTTGGGAAGGCAAACGGTCCATTTCATCAATGCCTTAAGGCGTTTTCGAGATCGTCGACTCTTCGGCCTTCGCACGAATCGCCTCAAAATCAGAACGGAATCCCTATGTCGAATAGCCCGCTTTTTCAGCCCTTCACCCTTCGCGACCTTTTGCTGCCGAATCGCATTGTGTTGGCACCCATGACTCGGTCCAGAGCTGGGACCGCGCGCATTCCGAATCAACTGATGGCGGAATATTACGTTCAGAGAAGTTCGGCGGGTCTGCTGATCACCGAGGCGGCCACAATTTCTGAGGAGGCTAATGGTTGGAACGAGTCACCAGGTATTTACACAGACGAAATGACCGACGGATGGAAACTGATTACGAAGGCCGTTCACGATAAGGGCAGCGTGATCTTCCTCCAGCTTTGGCACATGGGGCGTGCCTCACACAGCAGCTTCCATAACGGCAAACTTGCTGTGGCTCCCTCGGCAATCAAAATCAACGAGGAATTCATTCACACGCCCACTGGTAAACAACCGTGTGAGGTCCCACGGGCATTGCATACATCGGAGATTCCACGTGTTGTCAGTGACTATCAGCAAGCTGCCGAGCGAGCCAAAGCGGCGGGTTTTGACGGTGTGGAAGTCCACGGAGCCAATGGATATCTCGTCGACGAATTTCTGCAATCTAAAACAAATCATCGGTCCGACCGGTACGGTGGGAGCATCGAAAACCGCTATCGCTTTCTGAAGGAAGTTGTTGAAGCCGTTGTAACAGTCTGGCCTGCAGATCGAGTTGGCGTCCGGCTTTCTCCCAATGGGGCGTTCAATGACATGGGGTCGCCTGACTACCGTGAGCAGTTTACGTTTGTTGCGAGCCAGCTTGACCAATTCGGACTGTCGTATTTGCACGTCATCGACGGGCTGGAATTCGGTTTCCACAAACTCGGCGAGCCGATGATGCTGGCTGAGTTTCGAAAGGTGTTCCACGGTCCGCTGATCGGCAACTGCGGCTACACGCTGGAGACGGCCGAGAAGGCAATTACCGATGGATATGCTGACCTGATTGCCTTTGGACGACCTTTTATCAGCAATCCCGATCTGGTTGAGCGGTTCAGGAATGGCTGGGCGCTTGCTCCCGTTGGACCAATGTCGGACTGGTATGCGCCGACAGGCGAAAAGGGTTATACGGACTACAGCCGACATCATTAAAAGCAACATCCACAAGAAGCGAGTTGTACCAACCTCGCAATTCTCGTGGTCATTCCTCGACTTGCGGAGCTTACTTCACGGTATCGGCCTCTTCTAACAAGTCGTTCAGATCAAGTTTTCGAGTGAACATCGAGATTTCGCCCTGAGGCGTCCGAGGCCACTCTTCTCTTGGTCGGTCCCAATATAACTCGACGCCGTTTTCATCCGGGTCACGGAGGTACAAAGCTTCGCTGACGCCGTGGTCACTTGCCCCGTCCAAGGCGATCCCTGCGACTTTTAGCCGCCTGAGCGCATCGGCCAGCGCTTGTCGAGTCGGATATAAGATGGCGGTATGATAAAGGCCCGTGGTTCCCGATGGTGGTGGCGAACCGCCCAGGCTCTCCCATGTATTCAGCCCGATATGGTGGTGATACCCGCCTGCCGATATAAAAGCCGCTTGAGTGCCATACCGCTGCGTGAGTTCAAACCCGAGGACGCCACAGTAGAAACGCAGCGACCGCTCCAAGTCTGCTACCTTCAAGTGGACATGGCCGATACGTACTTGCGGATCAATCGAGTGGGTTTCATCCATGGTCATATCGGTAACTCCTGGTCATCCTGCGAACGTCTTACGGAAACGTCGATTCGCTTTGACGCCGTCCGTCGTGCGAACGCCTTCTTACAAGAACGCTCTCGTCACCACAACCTGAAGGAGGGATTTGCAGGCGGAACGATTGGCGGCTTGTCGTCGCCAATAATCGTTTTCACCGGGCAGATGGAAAAGACTGGGCACTTGATGCAGCCAATGGCGAGGGCAATGGGACAAAGGATCATGGCGAGGCTCGCTTAAAAAGTTTGGGTTCTATTCCTTAGGGAAATCGGCCGCACGAGCAACTTCTTCCCCAGCAGAGAATTCTTTACGTAGTTCTTCGAGCTTTGCCATCGCCGCTTCAAAAGCATTGTTGCCAAGAAGAAGATGGTGTGGCGGATTCGCGGACTCGATTGCTTTGACGATGGCGTGTACGGCACGAATCGGATCACCAGGTTGCTTGCCTGAGTCGGCGCGCAGGTGATTACGACTCACTCCTGCTGTGGCTTCGTAATCCTTAATCTGTCGTTTGCTTTCGTTCGCTGATCGCCCCGCCCAATCCGTGCGGAAACCACTCGGCTCAACGAGCATTACTTTAATTCCCAGTGGTTCAACTTCTTGAGACAGTGCTTCAGACAAGCCTTCCACGGCGAATTTTGTCGCGTTGTAGTAGCCCACTCCTGGAAAACCACAAATTCCGGCCAGGGAGGAAAAATTGACGATGAAGCCTTTTCGACGCTTGCGCATACCGGGTAGCGCGACATGAATCATCCGGCATAAGCCGAAAAAGTTGATCTCAAACATTTTACGCACTTCAACTTCTTCGCTCTCTTCAACGGCAGCGAAATATCCAATTCCCGCATTGTTTACCAGAACGT
>CAILLA010000015.1 GCA_903834925.1 uncultured Schlesneria sp. | reverse complement strand
TTTCTCGGTCACACTGAATTTGCCGTCGTCGAGTTGCCGGATCAGCATTTTCGAATCTTCGCGGATCGAATCAAACATTTGCGTGATTTCGAGGTAGCGAGTTCCGATATTGATGCTTTCGACGTTGTCACGCACCAGTTGATTGAAGGTGCTCATTTCCTGGATCGTCTTGGCGATCGCCAGAATTTTTGGCTCGTCGATGTGTTTGACTTCGTCGAGCATTTTGACGAGTTCAGTCGGTTCCTTCGCAGTCGCGACACCGAACTTTTTCAACGCCCCAACGGCCTTATCCAGATATTGCTGAATCCCCGTTGGCATCACAGGAATTGCGTCTTGGGTCGGCGCTTCGACAGAATCCGCAGAAACCGCTTTCTTGGCCATGATTCGAATTGTCCTTTCGATTTTAAAAAGTTGGCTGTCGCAAGAAACAGGATGGCCGTTGAAATTGAGCGATCAGGCATCCCCCGACATTTAATCTATCAATCCGCGAAAATGATCGCGACCGTACAACGTGCCGAGCTAAATCAATAAGCCAATCCCGATCCGTATCTGTTCGCGATCAATCATCGACGCCGAGTATGAGATTAACGACTCTTGAGGAACTTGACGTCGGAAGTGTCGCCAAAGTTCCTCGGGTTCATGGAGCGGTAGCTCCTGGCGAACCGCTTGTAGCGGCTCACTACTTTCTCAGAACTATTCTCTCGCAGTTTCGGCGTACCACCCTGCGGGCAAACAACGAACCCGCACGGAACAGCCCGCAGCGATTGATGGCTGCGGGGGCGATCCGCAATTAATTCAGTCCAAATTGTTAAAGATCAAAGTCGCTGTCGTACGGAGCCGAATCGGCTCAGAAAGTTGATAGGAGAAAGTGGAAAGTAGACCAGATCAAGATAGAAATCGTTGCCCTGATTCTTCTGCTTGCTTCTCTCTCGTAACCGCTTTTTAGAGACTTCGGCTCGGCTTCGACTTTAACGACAATAAACTATTGCCGTTATTGAAATTCAAGATAACGACAAAAATACAATTTGTAATTGCATTCGTCAACAGAAAAAAACTGAAAAAACTTAATGTTTGGAAGGTGCTCATGTGAATCGCGAGATTCTCACAAAAAGCATCCTCACTGAGCTGATCCGATGCTGGCAGCATCGGCCACGTGGCCGATGCTGCCAGCGTCGGAAGTCATCATGGCATGTGCATTTCACTTAAATGAGCGTCTCTCCCTTAAGCATCCCGGAGTTGGACACGACCGTTGTTGCCATCCTTTGACAATTTGCGGTATGCGAGCCCGTTAGAGCAATGGCTTGACGTTTGTTAAAAACGCAAACGAAACATGAACGACCGACCTTTCCCACCGACAACTCTCGGTTTTTCGTGATCGGACGAAGGCCGGTTTCCAAAAGAACATCGGAGGCAATTTCCTTTTGTCTCGATCAGGTGAAACGGGCCGGGTGGCAGAGGACACACTCCGTTTCCCTCCCGCTGATGAAATGCTGACGCATCCAGGCGTATAACGCTTTTCCTATTTTGGCGTTAGAAAATTTCTACCGAAAACGCGCGGCCAGAATCCTTTACCCGTTCTCGACGAGGGGAGTATCCCGAAGGTCCGCGCTGAAATTAACATTGGGCAAAGGAACGCACTTCCTCGCACACGGATGTTTGTTACCATAATGAAGGGACTACGGTTGTTGGTTTCATGTTTGTGATGGAACGATGGGGTTATAGAAATGTTGGTTTCCGATCGCGCCGCACGGGAAATGACAAATGAAGAAATGGACTCGTTCGTCAAGCGGGCGGAGGACCTGTACGCGACACAGTTGAAAACGGCATTGGAAGCGGAACACACCCAATACCGTTCGGCACGATTTTTGCGCCATGCCCTATTTATATAGTCCGAAATGCCGAATTGGCATTTCAAAAATGTTAAACAGTGGGGTGATGTTCGGGGAACGGCAAGGATGCCAAAAGAGAAGCGTCGGAAGCAGTCGTCCGAGAAGCGAAAACCAAAAAAGATTGACCCGAAGGATATCCAGGGGCTGAAGTACTTTAAGGTCTTGCGCCCGTTCCTCAAACGCCTTCGTGATGTCGGTACGGAGCGCGATCGCGCACAGAATCGTCAACTCCTTATGG
>CAILLA010000014.1 GCA_903834925.1 uncultured Schlesneria sp. | reverse complement strand
TTGCACTTCGCCGAACGAACCGACCATCACGTTCGATGGTTTCAAGTCGCGATGGATGACTCCTCGGGCGTGCGCGTAGGCCATCGTCTGGCAGATCGATTCAAAGATGGACAAAAGGCGCGGTAAACCGTCATTGGGCGATGCACGAGCAGCGAGGATGTGAGCCAGCGTCTGGCCTTTGACCAGTTTCATCGCGAAATAGGGTCGACGATCACTGAATGCACCGAGTTCGTAAACCGGTACGATCCCCGGATGTTGTAACTGCCCGGCGATCTGCGCTTCTTCGATGAAGCGGCGAACCATTTCGGGCTTGTCGCGATGCGAATCAAGCAAGATTTTCACCGCCAGATCGCGTCCAAGATCCGCATCGCGGCCTTTGAGCACGGCACCCATGCCACCTCGCGCGATCTCACCGAAGACTTGCAATCGGGCAGAACGCTTTTTCGTATCCGGGATTTCTTCGGATGACGGACGGATCACAGGCTCCGGGCCAGTCATCGAGTCGGCGTCGCGCAGCAGCACGGGCGGAATCTTTCCGTAAGCCGCTCCGAACGCTTGCAGAACGCTAGAGGATGCCGGGCCAAACAGAATCGTGACATCCTCCATTTCGGAATCATGGACAGCCAGTCCCGCTTTGAGCAAGCATGTTGGACAAAGCCCCGAAGGCGCGTCTGCAGGACGTTTCTGGCCGCAAACCTGGCAACAATTCGTATCGTTCATCGCTCAGTCTTTCGATGCGGAATTGTGGAAATCAATCTCACCATCTCTTAATGACGAATAATTCGAAAAAGGTTACACGGAATTCTTCCGCCGGTCGTCGGATGAGGGTTGTCGCCGCAGAAGTTCTTTAAGTTTCCAATTGTATTCGCAGACCGATACCCAACCTTGTTACAATTCCACCGAAGAAAAAGAAGCAAGTTCAAGGATAAAAATCCATGATCGCTCAGACGGAAATGGCAAGTGTTCTCAGTCGCGTCGAAAGCTGGCCAATTGAAGACCGCATCGCGCTGGCTCAGAAGATTATCGAAAGTGTGCATCCAAAATCGCCTCGCCGACCGCGCGGTCGATCGGCAGACGAAGTTATCCAGTCGTTCAACATGCCGCAACCCGCGCCGAGTGACTTCGAATGCCAGCAGATTCTCGAAGAAGAATTGTTGCGGAAGTATGGCAAATGAAGATCCTGATCGATCTCAACATTGTTCTAGATGTCGTGTTGAATCGTGAGCCTTGGGTTGCCGAGGCGAAACAGATTTGGAACGCACATCAGTCCGGTATGATTGATGGATTCCTAGTTGCGACTGAGATTACAAATCTGTTCTACATTGTTCGTCGAATTTCGGGCGAATCTTGCGCTCGGAGAGCGGTCAACGAATGTCTCACAACTTTTGAAATCGCGTCGGTCAACCACGAAATACTTGAAGACGCAGATCACCGAAGTGGCCCTGATTTCGAGGATAATGTGTGTATCGCCTGCGGCGTAGCGGCTGGAATTGACGGGATCGTCACGCGCGATCCCGAGGGATTCAGCCGTTCAGAGATCCTCGTCTTTTCCCCTGCCGAACTGATCTCTCGCCTGCTTTTGGAAAGACAGTAGAGTTTTTGCGATCTTGGTCATTTATTGTTGTTCGTAGATTGCAATACTATTCGAGAAAATCGTGTCGAATTAAGAAACTGATCGCAAAAGATCCTCAATTTCGGCGTCAATCTCGTTCGGATCAGCGACGGTTCGACCGACTTCTTCACGAAGTAGTTCCCGGTAACGACGGCGGAACCGATGTGCCGCAACTTTGACGGCACCCTCGCTCATTTGAATGGATTCACCGATCTGTTGGTAAGATTCCATAAGACGATTTCCTTCCAGAATAGGCTGCAGTTGTTTGAAGAGATCTGCCTTCCCGTCACTGGCGGCTTCCAATTCCAATTGGCTCAAGACACGCCCCAGAAGATCCAGCGCCCAACGGCGTTCGAACAGTCGTTCTGCGGTCAGGTCGTGTGCCGGTTCATTGATGTAACGTCCTTCGGCGGTCTGCCAATCGATCGACACCGGATTTCGCCCGCCACCTCGCTTGGCCGCACGCTCGTGATCTCGGGCATGGGACAGGAAATTTGAACACGCGGCTTTCAGGAATGACCGGAATCTTCCCCGCGACGGGTCCGCCTTTGAAAGGTCGCGACGTTCAATCAAGTCGGCAAGGAACCCTTGCACGCGATCGCTGGCTTCTTCTCGGTTAAGTCCTTGACGCCGAGCAAAAGCATACAGCGGATACCAGTAATCTTCGCAGAGACGCTCCAAGGCCTCCTGGCCTTGCCGATTCGTCGGATCACCCGCGTGAAGAACGCAACTCCAATGCGTTGTCGGGAATCCGGCTACTGAAGGGTGTTCGGACATCGGGTTCTCGCCGAAGCAACGGGAAAATTACGTGAGCATTGCTCATCCGGAAACGACGTGGAGAGGTGGACAGCACATCGCCGGTTTAACGCTCATTCTCACATTTACGTTGGGGATATTAAAGGAAGAGGCGTCGGCCACGCTACGAGCTTGTCAGTTTTCGTAGTGTCGGCTATCAGCCGACACACGATGCAGTTTCGCGCACGGGCTAAAGCCCATGCTACGGGTTTTGGCTCATCATTTCCCGATCATCATAATTCTGTCGTAGTGGCGTTCGCTTGCGGCGAATCAGAAGCTGGCACCACTAAACCATTAGGGTTCTGAAGAGTTGTTCTCAGTGTGCCGACAAATTCGCCGGCCTGATATCCGTTGACCAGGCGGTGATCGAGTCGCACAAACAATGGTGCGATACTGCGAATCACGATCGCATCCCCTTCGGCGACGGGGCGCATCTCGGCAGGTCCCAGCGTGACGCTGACTCCATACGAGTTTGTTGGAAGGCTGCTGGGTTTATAAGAAATCATTGGCGGCGCTGTCGGAAACCCAAGGTGATTAACGAAAGCCCCGCTGCCGTTGATCTCTTCAAGTGTGGTGGTGGGAAGTCTGAAGTGATTTGTCAGGAAGAAGCCGACATTGGCCATGCGGTAAACCCATTGAGACCGTAACCATTTCTGCCAGCGGTGCCGCCTGTTTTCGGCAAGAGTTCCCTTCTTCTGGAGGTTCGCTTCCGTCGCTGCGCGGACGGCAACGTCGCGAGCTTTTCCCATAAGGTAACGAGAAATCTCGACCAACGACATCTGTTCTGCATGCCGCAAATAGATGACGTTGACTTCACCCGACCGTGTTTCCAACATCGGCATGGTGATGTGGATGCCGTCATAGGGATAGATACGTCGACCGACGACTCGACGATTGACCGCAGGGTGCTTATGCATGGCTTCGACCACTGCGCGGATCAGGACATGGGCTGTCGAAATAAAAGTCCCCGTCTGTCGCTTCTGGTCCGCGACGAATTGCGTCAACGCCTCGGTCTGGATTGTCGTCCCCCAGATCATCGTGGGATCGCAATGGACCGATGCCGTTGCCAGGTAGGTTGTATTGACCCAGCCCAGATCTTCCAGCGGAACGGAACGGGATTCTGTCGGCCAGTAATACACCTTGTAACTCCCCTAGCGGCGCTGGCCTTCGATACGACTCTGTACCAGCCGGGTAATTGTGGCAGGTGTTTCGAACACATCCGGCGTGATGTCTTCGAATTCCAGGCGGATGCCTAACTCGGTTTCAATGAACACGAGCAGGTCCATCATCATCAGTGAATCGATAATGCCCGATTCCTGTAATTCTGTGTCACTATCGATCGTCGTCTGGCCTGTCGCAGAAACTAGAAATCCGACAATTTTCTGCTGTATTTCGGTGGCGTTCATGGACTGCCCCCTTTCGGTTTGGATGAGACTTTTACTTGTCCCGCTTCTTTTGATTCCCGTTCAGCGATTTGTGTTAATAACACGCGGTCCACTTTTAAAGACGAATTTAAGGGGATTGTGTCTAACAATCGGACGAAGCTGGGAACCATGTGCCGTGGAAGTGCCTCGCGGCATCGGGACAAGATTTCCGATTGTGTGAGTACCTCAGCGCCCTTCAGAAACAAAGCCAGGCGAGTACCGACCTGCGGAGCCTCGTACGCGACCGCAACCGCCTGACTGGCCGCTAACTGGCGGACAGCAAACTCTTCCAGGTCGGCAGGATGGACTCGAAACCCGGCAATTTTCACAATCGCGTTTTGACGGCCTCGGTGATAGATCCAACCTTCTTCGTCGGTTTCCGCCAGATCTCCCGTCAGCAGCCATCCATCGCGCAGCTTTTCGGATGTCGAGGCTTCGTCCTGCCAGTATCCCAGCATCACGTTGTCACCCCGTGCGCGAAGTTCACCTGTTGTGCCCCTCGCGACCTGCATACCATTCTCGTCAACCACTTCCAACTCGACCCCCGGTATGGCTTTGCCAATGCAGCCAGCCGACAGGTTCTGAAACCGGTCTGGAGGAACATAGGCAAGCCGTGCTGTCGCTTCGGTCTGACCGTACATCAGAAATAAGCGGGCTGGAGAAATCCGTTTGGCCACCTCGACGGCCAGGTTATGCTGTAACGCCCCTCCTGCGACGGCGAGATATCGCAGTGATGGCAATTCGCTGCGCCCCAGAGACGTGCGTTCAAGCAGCACGCGTACGAGGTCTGGAACGGCAGAAAGGCTTGTCGCTTGATAACTCGAGATGGCGTTTATCAGCGTTTCCGGGAACACGGTCGAACCATCGAGAATCAAAGTTGCGCCTGACAGAAGATGCGACTGAAGTACCGAGTTTCCAAACGCATGGTAGAACGGCAGTACGCACAGCGGCCGATCCTGCGAGTTGATCTCAAGATATTGCTGAATGGAACTCGCATTTGATATCAGGTTTTGATGGCTGAGCATGACTCCTTTGGGATCACCCGTGGAGCCGGAGGTGAAGAAGATCGCTGCCAGATCATTTCCGCCCATAGATGGCGTAGAGAATTTCCTGGTCGAATTGCTGGAGGACTCGTTGAATGTCACCGACTGCGACGGAATTTGTTCGCCGAATGCATCTGGACGTTTCGCCGCAGACGCGATCACGACCGTCGAAGCCTCCGTCGACTCGACAATCCGTTGTAGTGCCCGTCGTTCCGTTTTCGGTGGCACTGGAACGACCACTCCGTCAGCCAGCAGTGTTCCGTAAAATGCTGCGACATACTCGAAGCAATTGGGAAGCATGACCGCGACGCGGGAACCAGGCGTAAAGCTCGGACTGGCTTTCAGGGTGGTGGCAACTTCCATTGCAGCGATGGCCAGGTCGCTGTACTTCCAGTCCGAGTCCTTTGTTACGATTGCGGAATGGCCCAGTTGGCGGTTTGCGATGTTCAGGAACCGCATTCCCAAGTGAGAAGTTTGGCACTCGTTGAATTCAGATAACCCTGTCGCAGGACTAGACGGTCTGGTTCCGTCCGCCTTGATGATCAGCAGAACTGCGGGAAACCGACATCCGGTCGACATGTTCGGTAATTCCATCGTTTTGACAGAGAACTACCTGAGCACTCGCAGGGGTGGAAGGGTACCGATGACTTCTGTGTCGGGAGACGAAACCATCCCTGACCGACGGGAGACAACTGCACCAGTGGTCAGCTCACGCATCGCGGTTGTGCTACCGATGGCAAAGTGATTTCGCTTTAACTGACTGGCGAACTCGGGCAGGCATTTGACATCGATGTTGTCGATAATCGTACAGGGGCTTTCGGCTTCCACGGGAACGCCTCGAAACATCGGAATCATGTCCAGCTTTCGCGACGCATAGTAGTTGATGCAGTAGTCGACATTACCAGGGACCGGCGTTCCCAATGTCGATTCGATCAGGACCATCGTTGGTACCCGGATACCATACGTTTCGAGTCTTTGCGCAAGGACGCAGGCGGCGTCAGCCCCGCTGCTGTATCCGACGATGATGATATCGCCTGCCATTTTACATTTCTTATGGGCACAAGCAATTTTCCTTGCCGTGGCACCAGCTTCCCAGCCGCAAATAATCGTGGGAGCATATCCCAGGGCGTGAAATTCGTCTGCCATCGCATTTGCACCGGGCCAGTACCCAAGTCCGCCCCGAATCAATATGACGTCCTGCCGACCACAACAATCGGAATGACCGATCGATCCTTGGGCATGAACACTTGAGGCGAGACAAGTCGCAAAAATCGCCGAAAACAGAAACAGATTGAACCTGCCTCCCGTTCGTAAAATCCGGCAAATGAAGTTGGCCATTTGTCTCTAACCTTTTTCAACTCTTTTTTCATCTTCGGCTGAATTTGCTGGCCGCAACCGGCAAATTTCGCGTGTTCTTGAGCGCTTTGATGTCAGCAATGGGTGTGAGCACCAGTCGATGACCTGAAAACACCGCAAAAACCGAATATCTGGTACTCATTATGATCGGCACTTTAAGCCCCTTGACGCGAGCCTCATTGTTCCAACAAACACCGCATCCCAAAAATTCGATTCAGTTTCACTCTTAATCAGTCGGATCTGCGTAATCGGAATCGCGGGCGCATCTGGAGTAATCGCCGTAATGCCTAAGTCTCGACTGGATGCTGGAGCGATTTCTGCCGGAGTATCAGGACCAGATCGCCAGTTTTCGGAGGAAAGAGGTCGGTTAATGAGGCGTGCGCTTCACCGCCGCAATACATTAAGATGGTTGGCGAACTTAACCTTAGGTGAGGGATCAGGAATGGAGATCAATGTTTCGACGCTCGAAGGATTCGACGAGCTGCCGCTGGTGATACAACCCGCCGGGTCGGGGCGTTGTTCGGCGGAAGATCTCGTGGATTTCATTTCGGATCGTTCCGACTGGCTGAAATCAACTTTGCATCGGCACGGAGGAGTTCTTTTTCGAGGGTTCACGATTCGTGAAATTGACGAATTTCAGCGAGTTTCCCAAGCCGCAGTTCCCGAACTGAAGCCGTACGTCGAGGGCCAGTCGCCCCGAACAAAGGTCGCTGATAACGTCTACACTTCGACGGAATTTCCGCCGCAGTATCGGATTACGTTGCACAACGAATTGTCCTACGCAAAATCACCGCCGAAACGAATCATTTTTCACTGTCATATTCAGCCTGTCGACAGAGGCGAAACGCCAATCGTTGATTGCCGCAAGGTCTATCAGAAGATGGATCGAGAACTGCGGGATCGATTCGAGCGGCTGGGGGTCAAATACGTCAAGACGATGCATGGTCAGGAACGAGGTCTTGGGAAATCCTGGATGGACCATTTCGAGACCAATGACCGAAGTGTTGTCGAAGAATATCTGCATGAGAACGACATTGAATTCGAGTGGTCTGCTAACGGGACCTTGCAAACCTGGTCGATTCGCCCAGCAGTTCAACGCCATCCGGTCACCGGTGAAATGCATTGGTTCAACCAGGCAAATTTATGGCACGTGACGAATCTCGACGAACGGCATCGTCGACCGTTGCTCGATCGATGTGGGATCGACAATCTGCCGACTCATGCCTTTTACGGTGACGGCAGTACGATTCGCGATGAAGACCTGGATCGAGTGCGAGAAATCCTGTGGAACGAATCGGTGATGTTCCCCTGGCTACAGGGGGATGTGCTCGTCCTCGACAATCACCTCGTTGCGCATGGCCGAAACGCCTATTCCGGTCCCCGCAAAATTCTGGTGGCGATGGGGTAAATTGCCTTTTTTGATGGCTTTGATTGATTCCCTCGAACCTCAAGCGTAACTTTGACGTGACAATCCCTTCATCCCGAAAGTCTCGTATTCGGAGTTATCATGCAACGAAGTTCATTTTCTGTAGCTGTCGCTGGATTGATGTTGTTGGTTTGCGGGCAGCGATTGATCGCATCAGAAGCTGACGAGCTTCTGGAACGAGCCAAAGCCATTCGAAAAAAAGCTGCTGCAACGACTGAGCAAGCCAAAGAATCGTCAGCCAGAATGCTTGAGGCCGCTGAACGGCTGGAATACCAGGCAAAAGGGGGTGGCGAACCAGGCGAACGTTCTGGGTTGGAAACAAAGTCTCGCCAGCTGAAGGAACGCCTTCAGGATCTTATGGCTAAGGAACGGCAATTGCGCGAATCAAACGCATCCGATCAGCAGTTGGCTGACGTTCGGGCAGAGATTTCTGAAATCGAGCAAAACCTTCGTGGGATTCATACAAAGAATTCGGATCACGTGAATCATCGAGAATTCCACGGAATTCCACGCGAGTTTCGACAACAGGCCGAAAAAATTGAAGCGACATCCCGCCGAATCCACCGTATTCGTGTTGCAGCCGAAAACCTGAAGCAGGCCGAGATCCACGACTTGGCTCACCAACTGACGGAAACCGCCGAGTCCATGGAGAAAGAGGTTCAGCGAGCCAAACAACAATTGGCAAACGAAATGCACAAACCAAATGGTCAAAAGAATGAGCACGGCCCGGATGCCATTCAGGAACTTCGAAACGAGAACGAACGCCTGAAGCAAATGATCAAAGAGTTAACCCGGAAAATCGAAAGCCGGTGAATGGCTTTTTTCTCAATGATGTTCCTGGCTCGCTGATTCAGACCTTAATGAAACTTCCAGTTTCTTGATTTTCTCAATCGCCCAAAGGTAGGTCACGCCGTTTGTCGTCGTGACCAGCACATAGCTGGGAAAATACTGAACCCGAGTGGCATCGATCGTTGAACCCATCGATTCCTCGGTACTCGCGGTTTTCGAAACGATCACATTGTAAGACACCGTAAGCTTGCCGGTCACGTCTGTCGAACCTGCTGACTGCAGTGCAAAATGGTGGTTGATTACGGACGTGTAAACCAGACCTCCGACCGCCGCGACAAGCGCAACTGCGAGTGACACAATGGAAGTTGACAATCCGCAGCTTTTCGCGGGACTCGATGTTTCATCGGCCATGCTGATATCTCCGTTGTGACAAATTGATGTTCGCATGATTCGCGTCGAGTCAAATCTTGATGATTGGACCAAATTCATTAAATGACTCGCTGATGAAAACATGCGCGACGTGATTTGCAAGTTGCGTCACTTCACAAAACATAACCATATTGATCGTGTCACACATTACTTTTTGGGAAATCGCAAACGTGCGCGTGGGACATCCTCGTCCGTGCTGTCGGCGACCCCTTCCCAGTGGATCTTGACGTCTCCCTCTGACGATTGCGTGACGACCTTGACCGGAAGCCATTTCCCCTCCTTTTCGGCGAACAGCATCGTGTCAGCTTCGAGATTGGTTTCGGAATCAATCGGTTCCCCTGACTCAACGGCTTTCGGTGCTGCGGGTTTTGGTGGAGGTGCGGGGCGCAACTGCATCGCCAGTGATCCGGTCAACCGGGTCTGTTTTCCTTCATCAACGATATCAAGGTCGGTTTTGACATTCGTTGAGGCCAGGATCACCACGCCGGTTTCCTGGAGAACATCGAGTTTCCCACTGACTCCACCGCCAACATTCAGTCCGTCACCGCGCCGGCCACGGATCGATCCGGTGACTTCAAACAACGCAGTGGGCCTGGCGTTCAACACCGTACGCATCCCAAGATACTGGTATTTCAAAACGGCTTGGGCGGGGACAAACATCCCTGGCAATCCGACGGAAAGGTCTCGCTGAACCTTGATCACTGCACCCGGTTGGATTGGCCCATTCGGAAGCGGCACATAAAAGATGTCGAGCGATTGCAGCAGATTCTCGGTGATTGTCTTGAGTGATTCCTGCTCGTCTTTGGCTGCCCTTCTCAGGTCTGGTTGTGATCGATTGACCGATCCGTCGTTTTCAAATTCGACCAAGGCCGTTGTCTTGAGCATGTTTTGACCAACGGTCCGCCATCGATCCGAATTTTTGAGGACTTCGCCATTGACCTTCATGCCGATCGTAAAGCTGCTGTAGTTCAATCCCATTCTGATCATTTGATTGGGTTCATACGGCAGGACTGTCGGGTTCATGATCACTTTCAGGTGCATCGCAAAGACATCGGGCTTTGCCGCTCCGACACGAACTTGAAACGTGGAATCGCCTGACAATTCCATCGGGGGCGCCTTCCCCGTCTTTGGTTCAAATTTCAGCGTGATTTCTTTTCGCTCGACAGGGTTTGGTCGCAGGTTTCCCAATGATCGATACCAGATTGCCGTGTTACTTCCATCCTGATAAGCCGGGCGAAACCAATAGGACAATTTGGGGTCGGTGAGTGGCTGGGCATCGACTTCAATGCTCGCCGCTCCTTTGCCGTCATAATCCACGCTTCGAGTGGTGATCGGCGAGTCGCCAGGTAACGGTTGTGGTTGTTCAAGCCCCCCTGGCCGCAGCCGTGATTTTGCGATCGGAGCCACCCAGTAGTCGATCTTGAGATCCTTTACTCGTCCTAGCGGGTCGTCCAGCGACAGACGAACTGGGACCTTGATCTTGTCACCACTGATGTAGGAATGGTCCACGGTGATCGAAATCACGCGACCATTCAGAAATTCTTTCACTTCATCGATAGGAATCGCAAAATTGATTTGCGTTCCCTGGATCGCAGCCACGGCGACACCAATGACTTGTCCTTTACCATCGATGACAGGACCGCCCGAATTGCCGGGATGCATCCCACCGTTGACCTGAATCTGAGTCAGCGTCCCGTTCTCTTTCCGAAGGCTGGAGACGCTGGACTTACTGACGGTGATGTTCTTGCCAATTTTGTCTCGAAATGGGAATCCGAAAATGAAAACGGACTGCGTTTCGAGCAGGTCTGTGGTTTGCCCAAGTTCCAATGGTTCAGGAAGGTTGGCTCCTTCTGCTTTCAGCACCGCAAGATCGCAAGTTCGATCGATGCCCAGTAGTTTTGCCGGAACTTTTCGGCTGTTGCTCTCGCCACTATCAATGACAATTTCGATCGCCTGCGGGCGCCGACTGTCTGCGTCGACCATCCCGACGACATGTGCATTAGTAATGACGAGACCTGGTTCAAACGCAAACCAGCCACTCCCTTCGGCAATGCTGTCGTTGCTCAGTTTGACCCTCAATTGAACTGTCGCATGTTTCGCTTTCTTGAGGATCTGTTCATTGAGTTGAGCGTCCTGGGCGATCACTAGTCGTCCCATTGCGAGGGATGACAGCGTCGTAAAAAGTACGGCTGCAAAAAGCGTTCGCAGTTTGCTTCCAAGGAGCAAATGGGTTGGACAACGTAGGTTCATGTGCGAGGCCCTTTCGCAACTGTTAACGAGATTGATTCGATTGAATGGAGATTCAGAATGGCGAAGAAATCATGCCACGGAATTCCCGAGATCACAATCGAACAAGGGGGAGCAAATTTTGCCCGTGTATGTCGGTCGTTTTCAGTCAAACCCCGGATTCGTATGGTTCGAGTATGTTTCAGAAAAACGAAAATGCCGGTTTGCGAGTCTCTTTTGGAAACGGACGACTGCAGCGCGATCCGACCATTCGATTGAGCGTGCGCAAAGCGACGCCAAACTGTCGAGTTATGTGCCTTGTGGAATTGGTACAACTCGTAGCGTCGCCAGCAAGATTTCTCTGTCTTCGGCACCGGGCAGTGCTGCGATCAGCGATGCCGCTTCTAAGTACAGGGTTTTATGTTCGCCGACGTCGCCAACACAGGCCGCGACATTTGCGGCGATCGTGCGAGAAATCGCAACCTCCCACGCCTCGCACTGTCCTGAAGCGAAGAATGCTCGAGGGCCTTGGAAATACTGTTCAGCACGTGTTGCGTCGCCATGCAACGCATACACATGGGCCAGCAATTGTTCGGCATGAGCCTTATTGTTCTCGTTTCCGACGATGGACCATAAGTGCATTGCAGCATGGGCCGCATGCAACATTTCTTGATCTTCCGCAGGAGTCCGATTGAGCTTTTCGGACAATTCCCACGCTTTGTTATTCGCTCGGGCCGCAATCCGACGCTGGCACGTCGCGAGTTCTTCCGGACTGGGTTGTTGTTGAGACATGCCCTAATCTTTCAATGACAGGAGGCTCGGCTGATACCAGACATCTTCGTAGCCATTCAAGTCGATCTGAAAACGCCATCCGGCTGGAAGACAAAGATATGGAACGACAATCTCACAATATTTGTGAATATGCTCAATGCACAATGGAGAGTAGAAATCCGCTTCGTTTCCGGCTTTGAGACCACCAAAGATGAACCACCCGGAAATTCCAGACACCGCAGGAATTCGCAATCCATTTATCGGTTGGGTCTGAAGTGTCGCCAATCCGATACCCAAACGATCGTGTACCAACGGTGCTTGTGGTTCCACTCCGTAGCGCTTGCAGACATCTGCTTGTGAAGGAAGTATGCTCATCTTTCACATCTTCTGCGGATAACAGTTAATGGTCATGGTCATGGTCGTGATCATGGTCGTGATCATGGTCGTGATCGTGGGCACAATCATGATCGTGGTCATGCTCATGTTCACATTCTTCGCCGTCATGATCGTGGTCGTGATCATGTTCATCGTCATCATCATCTTCCTCTTCGAGATGGAACGCGAATTGAGCGGCCATGTAGACGTCACGAAGGGGCAAATCATGGGCTTTGGCGATTTCGACGCAATCATCGTATTCGGGTTTGAAAACCGCAGGCTCTTCGTCTCGCCAGCCGACTTTCCCTTTGATCGGGCCGAAATCGGTTTCGACCGTATAGCCCATTCGTTCGCGAATCGAGCGTTGGATTCGTTGGCGTCGGATTCCAAATGTCTGCGTTTCACTGAACAGAATTGTTTCCAGCTTTCCGACGTCCTCCAGCTTGGAAATCACACTGAGCGTGATGGCGGGGCGATCCTTTTTCATTTGAATCGCCGTGGTAAAGACATCGAGTGCCCCAGCGGCGAGCAGCTTTCGCTTGGTATAGCCCAGAACTTCTCCGGTGATGTCGTCGAGATTGGTTTCGAGCAGCATCACGGTGTCGGCCGAACCTTCGACTCCGGTCGTTTCGCCAATGATCAGTCGCAAGACGTTTGCTCGTCCTTCGAGTTCCCGTGTTCCGGCTCCGTAACCAATCGTTTCGATCGTCATTTCAGGGAGCGAATCAACGAAGTTCGTGACCAGCGTTTTGACGATGGCCGCACCCGTCGGGGTTGTCAGCTCAGCATCGACGGGGACGTTTGCCAGAGGGATTCCCTTCAACAATTCGGCCGTCCCCGGTGTCGGGATTGCACAGACACCATGTGCGATCTTGACTTGGCCTCGTCCGGTCGGAATCCGACTGCAGTACAACTCTTCCACGTCGAGTAAATCGAAGCCGATGGCCGCAGCAACGATGTCGACGATCGAATCGATTGCTCCGACTTCATGAAAATGAACAAGATCGACAGTCGATCCATGGACTTTCGCTTCGGCTTCTGCCACCACGTGGAAAATTCGAAGAGCCAGATCACGTTGATTGTCGTTCAGACCTTCAGACCTGTTGATGATCTGTCGGATATCGCTTAAATGCCGATGAGCGTGCTGCTCGGGATGCTCAACGCGGAAATGTTTCGCTCGAAATCCGCCGCGATCGACTTCTTCCACGTGCAATTTGACACCAGGGAGATTCAGCGATTCAATCCCGGCACGAAGCGCATCGACGTCAAGCCCGGCATCAATCAGGGCTGCAACCGTCATGTCCCCGCTGATTCCTGAGGCACAGTCCAAATAGGCAATTCGCATTCCAAGTTTCCTGAGAAATATTATTCAGAACGGCTGGCATTGTTTGGGCCAGTCGCAGTGTTTGATGAGTCGAGACTGACATTCTGGGCATTAACGAGGGCGGAGTCTATCAACCCGCCTGCGATTCGGTCGAGGGTCACAGACACGAACTTTTTCACGTTCTTAATGAAACGGCCCCGTACGATAGCCACAGACCCCGTCGAAACGGTATTTTTAGCGACTCGTACCTCAATTCCAAAATCAAGTGAGATATCGTCGCAAGGAACGAACGCGATTATGACCGATTTGATCCCTCTTCCCGCAGGTTTTTCCACGGCAGGTATCCGGTGCGGCATCAAGAATAATGCACCCAAACTCGATCTGGCGCTGTTTGTTTCCGATCGACCGTGTGCCGCCGCTGGTGTCTTCACGACTAACCTGGTGTGCGGGGCACCTGTCAAGGTTTCTCGCGATCGACTTCCACGGTCAACTGCTCGTGCGGTTGTGATCAATTCAGGCAATTCGAACGCAGCGACCGGCGAACGCGGAATCAAAGACGCCAAGACAATGACGGAGCTGGTTGCCGAACAAATCGGGGCTGTACCCGAAGATGTCCTCGTCGCTTCAACTGGTGTCATCGGGCGGTTCTTGCCGATGGACGTGCTGGAAGCCGGGATACCGGTTGCTGCAAAACATCTGTCTCATACGCCAGAATCGTTCCGCCATGCCGCTCAGGCGATGATGACGACCGATACTTTCCAGAAGCAAGCAACGGCAACACTTGCACTTCATGGCAAAGTGATCCGGATCAGTGGTGCGTGTAAAGGAGCGGCGATGATCGCTCCAAACATGGCAACCATGCTGTGCGTAATCATGACTGATGCGAAACTGAGCCAGGACGACGCCGTGACCACTCTGCGACACAGTATTCAAGATTCGTTCAATTGCATCAGCGTCGACGGGCATGAGAGCACGAGTGATTCCGTTATCCTGCTGGCGAATGGAGCTTCAGGCGTCACCATTTCCACCGCCGAAGAGCGTCAGGCGTTTCAAAATAAACTCGATGAAGTCGCGATCAAGCTGGCAACAGACATTATTCGCGACGCAGAAGGAGCGCACCACTTCGTCGAATTAAACGTCACTGGAGCACGAACGAGAGCCGATGCATTTAAGATTGCCAAAGCGATCGCCGACAGCCCGCTGGTCAAAACTGCAATTTGCGGTGCCGACCCAAACTGGGGCCGAATCGTTTCGGCTGCCGGATATGCCGGAGTGCCGTTGCTGGAAACAGACATGTCGCTGGTTGTAAATGGATTTCTGCTTTATCAGTCAGGCACGCCGGTTGACTTTAATGCCACAGAAGTCTCAACCAGTCTTCGCGATAACCGGAATGTGACCATCGATCTCAAGCTGACCCACGGCCACGAAAAAGTGCGGTTCTGGACGTGCGATCTGACGAAAGAATATGTCGAATTGAACGCTGACTATACGACGTGAAGACAAAGACCGGCGCAGCCGGTTCACTCGCGTCGGACGATGGGTTCAGAATAGGATCATCGTTTGCGCGTTGACCAGGCGAGCCGGGCGACGTAAGTCCCCGGATTCTTCTTCTTGGTTTGTATTGTCCGTTAAACGCGTGCCGTATTTATTTTCAATAGGGGATTATAATGAATCTACATCGACTACGTTCAATTTGTGTCGGTCTGCTGACTGCCGGGATCTTGATTGGTGTTTCCGGGTTTGCGTTGGGTTTGCTGGTCCCGACCGAGACGACCGTGACCGAACTTGCGCCGGGCGTTTATTTCCGGAAGGCTCAGTGGGAGCCGCAATTTATCGGCTGCAATCAAGGTTGGATCATCTTCGATGATTTCGTGCTCGTGATTGAAGCCAGCTTTCCGAATCAGGCCGAAGAACTGATTAAGGAAATCCGCAAGACGACTGACAAGCCAATTAAGTACGTCTTTGATACTCATTGGCACGGAGACCATGCTGACGGCAATCCGGTTTTCATTGCCGATGGTGCCAGTGCCATCGCTGCCGAGTCGAGCCGCGACCAGTTTGTGAATAAAGGCGTCTCCTCATTCGACAAGCAAAAACAGGAAAAGCCCGCCGAGTACGGCAAATTGAAATACGGCATCCCATCGGTCTACTTTCCGAAGAAGATGATCATTGAGGATTCCAAGCAACGAGTCGAACTGATCCACATCGGTCACGGACACACGCCCGGCGATGCTGTCGCCTGGCTCCCCAAGCACGGCATTCTGTTTACCGGTGACAGTTGTGTGAATGGAGCCTTCAACTACACGGGAGAAAGTAATACGTCGAGCTGGATCTCGGTTCTAACGGAAATGTCAAAAATGCCAATCAAGATGGTTTGCCCAGGCCATGGTGAGCGAAGCGACGCAAAGCTTGTCGAGACGCAACGACGGTATTTCGTCGAACTACGTCAAGCGGTGCAAGAAGGGATCACCGCTGGGAAAAATCTCGAGGAAATCAAGAAAACAATCGATCTGCCGTGGTATAAGGAATGGGCGGGAGTTTCTGTCCGGGAACGGGCGGAAAATATCGAACATGTCTATAAAGAGCTGACGGCAAAGACGTGATGCCTCAGGAATTGAGATCAAAATGGCCGAAATCCACACCGAACCAACAGACCCGAGTCATTCGATGACTTGCATGGAGATTTGGGGCGGTAATAAAGCGACGGTTCGAAACGTGACACTCCCCGGTCTGGACGCATGGGTTTATAGTCGCCCTTACCAGCAGGCTGAGAGTGGTGGCGACGTTTACTACGTTTCCAATTGTGCGACCGGCCGGATTACTCGGTTAATGCTGGCGGATGTCAGCGGACATGGTTCGGCCGTGGCGAAGATCGCGAATGACTTGCGAATGTTGATGCGCCGTTACGTGAACCATATTCAACAGGTCAAATTCGTTTCATCGATGAACAACGAGTTTGCAACTCTGGCGAGTTCGGGAGGATTTGCAACGGCCGTTGTGGCAACGTTTCTGGCACCAACTCGGCGGTTGACGTTCAGCAATGCCGGTCACCCTCATCCCTTGATTTATACCGCCCGGGACCGCCGATGGAGATTGCTCGAAACAAGCAAGGACGATTCAGGCCATCTGTGTGGTCCCAGCGACCTGCCGCTGGGGATCTTCGAAGACGGAGCGTATGGCGAACTGGAATTGATGCTCGACGTCGGTGATCTCGTGTTATTCCACACGGATGCATTCATCGAAGCACGTGATGCAAAAGGCGAGCTTCTCGGTTCGCAGGCATTCCTGGATATCGTTTCCGAAATGGGTGGCGAACACCCCGAAACTTTGCTGGAACAAATCGTTACAAAAGTCACATCGATTCGTCCCGGCAATCTCACCGATGACGATGTGACGTTACTTCTTTTCAGAGCAACAGGGGAAGAATCTCAGGTCCCCATCGGAAAACGGATTCTCGCCCCGTTTCGATTTCTTAAAGGAATGTCCGAATCGCTGCTCAGAGGAGGACGCGGAATGCCTCTACCAGAATTCAGCCTGGCGAACCTCGGAGGAGCAATGTTCGAATCCCTCACAAACCGAGCGACACGAACTCAGAAGCCGAAGTAGGAACGCAAAGTGACCCCGTAGCATGGGCTTCAGCCCGTGCGCGAAACGCCTGGGTTTTCCAAAGAGAATTCCCCCCCCTGCCCCAATCACAGGCAGATTCCTAGGGCGAAGGCCCGTTAACCACCCCCGCAGGGGAGGTGGGGTTTCGTCGAATACGAGGCAAATATCTTTGCGTTGTTGGCTGCACGGGCTGAAGCCCATGCTACGCTGTGGCCGCCAATGGGATGCTACTCAACCATAAGGATTGGTTCGACGTCGCCGTTCGCGTCGAACTTGGCAATCACCGTTTCGTTGAATGTGTGGTGGCCCAGGCAGGCTCGTGAAAAGCCGGTTTTCTTCAGGCTGCGTGAGATCAACAGTTGGAAATCACCCAGCTTTAATCGGTAGCCAACTCCCACATCCGGGCCGACGACCTTGCCGTCTTCGGTGATGGTCAATGTTCGCCATGTGGCTTCGACTCGCGTTCGCTCCGGGTGCCAGACGAATAGCAGTGGTGCAAATAATCCTTCGCCTTCCGCCACGTGCTTTAAGACAATTTCGTTTCCTTCGACTGACAACTGGTGTGGCGTGCTGAGGACTCGGTCCTGCGGAATGCCAAGCGGGAAGACTCGGGCCTTCATTCGGTGGCCGGTGATCTTGCCTTCACGAGTGGTTCCTTCACACGAACCAGTCATGCCGTCACAAAGTGACAGGCGCGATTCGTATTCGATTCGTTGTCGGTTGGAATCGGTGGATTTCTTTGAGCCGGATGCGGCATCGATTCCTGTCGATCGTGACTTCGGCGAGTTCGAAAGAAGTGGGACGCCACTAATTGAGTCGGCGACGAATAGGAATCGTTCTTTACGCGACAACATTACCAGGCGTTCGACGCTGAGTTTTCCCGGTCCTGCCATCTGAAGTTCGATGTAGTCGGCGTCGGGGTCGGATTGCCAGCAGACACACGACCATTCTTCCGCCAGCTCGACAGCCGCGTCACCGATTTTCAGTTTCAGGTTCCAGTCGCCGTGAATCAGCGCACGCCCCAATGCGGTGACATCAAGCTGTGGAAGCGGCTGATGATGAGTGATTGCCACACTGTCCGCATCGACGCTCCAGTCGCTTCTGAGAAGCGCAAACCTGGCCCAGTCTGACTGATTCGACGGCATCGTGGCGATTTCAGGTCGATTTCGTTTGGGCGGTTTTCCGTCGACAGCTCGCTGGATTGCTTCCAGGTAGGCTCCTGTTGATCCGACAAGTCCCAAACCGAACAAATCGGCGGCGGCTGTCAGGATCGGAAGCGGATCGAGCTCGGCGCCGCCGGTTAATGCAGCTCGTCCGTCCGGGCGGCATAAGAGAATTGCTCGGTCGACGACGTTTGTCAGCAACTGACGCTGGTCGTCTGTCCAAAGATTCCCCTCGTGCCGATCGCTGATGATGGTTGCTCGAATAAACGGAGCCAGCCACAACGACAGCCGCGCAATAATATCGGCATGCGGTGTTCCGTCAGTGTCGGTCTTGTCGACCAGTTCCTTGGTCAGTTGCTTGCGGCCCGCCTTGATGAGATTGGCTGAGCTGGCGATTTCACGAAAGACGAGGCCGCCAATGAACGGGATTTCTCCGTGTTCGAGGGTTGTCACGTCGGCAGGGACCGTTGGGTCGGAGTGGATCACCGTTGGCCACATCAACAGTTCTGAGAGGGTATGACGCCACAGCGCAAAAAAATGATCCGTTGCCAGGCGGTGGCCTGAGCGATCAAGAAATTCGAGTGCGGCTAGTAATGCCAACGGACGGACTTCCTCGGAGCTGACTGCATGCGTCAGTTCAGTGACAAGCGGCTGAACTCGCTGTGTCCAGTTCATTGCCGGCTTGTTGACGGGGCGTCTGGCCTTTGACGTCAGTTTTTTTGCGGGAATGCCAGCGGTCTGAGCGATGACTCGTGCCAGCCCTTCTTCTTCCGGGTAGGCTGTCTGGGACCAGAGAGACCGTTCACCGAGACCTTCTCCCGCCTTTGCTGCCCCTTCGACCGTACGACGGCTGGCCTGCCACGCTTTGGTAAATGCAACCACGTTCCCGCTTGTCGCGGCCGATTTCAACTCTTCCGGGGCCGAGCGGTCCCAGGTGAGCGCCATGAGGAAATCCGAATTTGTATATCCCGGAAGATCGGTAATTTGATTGGCAAACGAAAGTGAGTGCATCGACATAATGAACCGTTCGAAAAAATGCGAAATTGTCGGTGAAGCAGATTAACCGAACCCATTTCAATTGCCTAATCTCGGCGGGGAAATCTCGCTCATTTTTCTGCGAACGTTTCGTGGTGGCGATCATCCTCCCGTATCGGCGGCAATCAGACCGAACCCCATCGCCCCCGTGGCGATGGTTAACGGGCCTTTGCACCAGCGAGAACCAGCATTCATCGATATGACAAAATTCAAAGTCCTAGGGCAAAGGCCCGTTAACCACCCCCGCAGGGGAGGTGGGGTTTCGTCTTACCCCCAGCCAAATTGTTTCAAGGCGTTGCGTTCTCTGGGCGGGGCAGGACACCAAATTGACGGCCTGATCGGAACACATGCGTCGGCTCAAGGTGTTGTCGACCGATTTCGATTCGACCTTCGGAATCGACCATCGGAAACTCGCCATCCTGAAGTTCGAGGATCGTAATGTCGGCGATTGCGCCGGGTTTCAGCGTGCCGAGGTCGTTTTCTCGTCCAAGGAATTTTGCCGGGGTTTGGGTCGTGCGCCGGATGACCTCGGGAAGCGACATTCCGAGGTGTAGAAACTTGTCCATGGTGGTGACCAGATCAAAAACTGGTCCGTGCAGATTGTAATAATGAATGTCGCTGCTGATAAAATCCGGCAGAATTCCTTGATCCATCAGGCTTCGAGCCACACCGAAGTCGAAACTTGAAAACCCGTGGCCGACGTCCAGTAGAATTCCTGTTTCCAGTTTCTTTCGAATTGTCGGAGGGATTCGGTATTCACTGTCGATCAGGCCGCAGTTTTTTCCGTGGTAACAGTGAGTCAGCACATCGCCCGGTTTCAGTAGATCCAGAATATACCCCATCGACAGGGTTGAATTTGGGCTATGAACAACGAGCGGCAAGCCGACGAGATCAGCAGCTTCGCGTGCTCGATCAAGCCCCCCTGCCTCGTTCCGGCCTCCTTCTGCAAGATTTGCCGTCAATCGGATTTTGATTCCAACGATGACATCACGATGAGCGGCAACGACCCTCCGGACCGTTTCAATGTCGCAATAACGAAGGTCATGCAGTTCACCCAGCAGTGGTGGGTCTCCGACGCTGCCGATCAACCCCTGGCCAGCGATATGCAGCAATGCCAGAACACGAGTTTGCGCTTCATCGATGACATATCGACGAAAGCCTTCGAAAATCAATCCCCCGGCAGTGCCGAAATCGAGAACGCTGGTGACGCCGCGCGATAAGCAGGTCGGATCGGGTTCGATTCCAAAATGGCTGACGCCGGGAAAGACGTGGACGTGAAAATCGATTAATCCCGGCACGACAATTTTGCCACGCACGTCGATGACCCGTCGGGATTCTTCGGACGCTGATTCGGGAGAAAGGATTGAAACAATTTTCCCGTGACTGACGACGACATCGTACAGCCCATTCAAATTCTGAGACGGATCAATCACCTGCCCGCCGCGAATCAAAAGATCGTTCATGACGAATTCAAATCCGGACAAAGATTCGCTGACGGTAAAGCCAATAGACGAACAGCCAGAAACAGATCAGAACCAGATTCGCTTCAACCATCGGAGCGTACTTACTACCAAACATCTGAAAAATGTCTGTGTTGATGTGGCGCTTTAACAAGTCTGCCGTCCAGCCGCGAAGTAACTGACCGGACATATAGAGCACCATCGAATTCATCCCGGCGACAATCAATGGAAACGACCAGGCTTTCCATCCCAGGCCATCGATGATGCCGTAGAAACCTGCCAACATCAGTAACGTCCAACCGGTGCTGAAAAGCGTCCAGCTTGGAGTCCAGATCCGTTTCACAAGAGGGCAGTAGCCAAGTGCCTGCCAGCCCCAGCCGATTCCGAGTAAAAGCAACCCTGCAATGAACAGTGTCAAGAATGTTTTCCTGCGACTGTAACTTGCCCGTCGAATGAATTCACCTGCCATCAACCCGAACAACATCGTTACGAACGCGGGAATGCAATTGAGGGTTTGGTAGCCACCGCTATTGAAGACGTACGGTTCCGGACGAGTCACAAGTCGACGAGCGATTTGAGTGCATCGGGACATGAAACCAGGCGGGTCGACTTCTTTCGGTTTGGTTTCATCCGCAGAAGCATCTGCTTGCGGGTTTGGTTGTGCTGGAACTGGAGCCTGGTTAGCTGGTGCCGGTGACGCAGCAGGAAACAGGTTCAGCAGCCAGAGGTCAAATGATGCTGCTGGGTTCGCATTCTTTTGCCAGTGGGCTTCAAACCCCTGTAACAATTTCCAATCGTCTGGCAGTTTGATCTCTTTTGGGTTCTCGACAACCACTGCAGGTGTCACGGCAAACCAGGCCCAATATCCCCCGAGGATCAACAGCGCCGCAACAAGTTGAACGGCAAACGTCCGATTTCTGAAAAGGAACAAGAACGGGTAACCGAGTCCGATTTGGGTCAGCACGTTCATAAACGTGAAATTTGTGGTCGGCTTGCCACCGGAGGACAGAAACACACCCAGCAGGATCAGCACCAGTGATCGAAGCAAGACATGGCGAGCCAATTTTTCTGACGATTGCCCTTCGACTTCACGTCGGCTGAACGAATAGGGGACAGCGACACCAACAAGAAACATGAACGATGGCTGGATCAGGTCCCAGAATGCACAGCCAACCCAGGGGACATGGTCGAACTGATATCCCGCCGCCTTCATGATCGAACAGTCGGGAAAATTCTTCGACGTCGCAGCGAGGCCAAACCCGTTTGCTGCCAGGCAGACCATCACGAACCCACGATAGGCATCCATTGATGCCAGTCGGGGACTTGGCGTTGCCACAGAACTTGCTGCTGTCGCCATCGTCATGGTTGTCTCCAACGTAGTTATTTCCGGTCGTGATCAATCAGCCAGATATTCCGGTAGTTGACGGGATTTCCGTGATTTTGTAGCAGGATTGGCAAGGGATTTGGACCTTCAGCACTCCCCCCGCCCGTTTTGTTTTCGAGTTCCAACTGATCGTGAATCACAACGCCATTGTGCCTGACAGTGATTCTTGCTTTCGCCAGCTTCTGTCCGTCAGCCGAGAACTTTGGTGCATTGAGAGTAATATCGTACGTTTGCCAGCGAAGCGGTGGAAAACTCATGTTCAGATTCGGAGCTTTGAACTTATAGAGTGAACCGCAATCGTTGAATTGTGGTTCCAGTCCGAACGAATCGAGGACTTGCACTTCGTATCTCTTTTGCAAATAGAACCCGCTGTTGCCACGTGCTTGCCCGCGTGCCAGCGGCATGTAAGGAGTGCGGAATTCGCCGTGTAGTGTGAAATTCTGGTAAGCATCCTTTGTCTCACAGCCAATTTCCAGAAGTCCATCGGCAGTGACTTTGGCGTCTTTCAGTAGATCTGTGTTTTTGCCATCAAACAGCACAATCGCATTCGCTGGTGGTTTGGCTCCGAGTGTCGTGCTATGGCGCTTCACCGGCTGCAGGCAACTTAGCCTTTGACCAGCTGTATTTGTCACAACCGCTGCGTACCCGGGCTGAAGGTAGACGACGAGATCTTCACCACCAAGAACCGCCCGTTCGTCAGCCCAGCTTCCCTCGAGTTTCAGTCGCGGAGAACCATCAAATCCGTTTCCAGGGAGGCCCCCGCGATAAATCAGCGCACTGAACTTCCCTTCCCCGAGTGCCACAACTTGCAATCCGATTGGACGACAAATCCCACACAACGGGATGGAACCGACATATTCGCCCTGAATATGATAATCGGCATCAACCTGTGCGAGATCGGTAATACCCTTGGATAAATCCTGGGCGTGAGCGATCGAGGCACCAGCCAGCATGCCAACCACGACGATCCAAAATCGAGACACAGAACGTAACATCTTAAGTTCTTTTCAAGGTAGGTGAATAACCGTAGTGTACTTTTTGCAAACTGACCGAACGGCAGCTTCAAAGTAACACTCGATCAATGGCATGGTCAAACTGATAATGTTTCAATTTTGTTTTTCTGAAATGCTGCCGACAGCGAAGCATCAGCAACGCTTTCACATCCTTCCATTCGGGCGACAAGAGCTCCGTGCAGGTCGATAAATTCGACGTCACACCGAATTAACTGATCGGGAGATTCATGGATTTGAATGACAATCCGGACTCCGTCTTTCGGGAAGGTTCGACGGTACTGGCGATAGCTTGCAATGGCACATGGCAAGCACGGCTTGCCTCGGAATTCCTGCGACCAGAGGATGATCGCCTGTAAGGCCGAGTCAATCACCAGAGGATCGGCGAGCCAGCTTCCACGAGCGGGTTCGGACATCCAGGACCACGGACTCGGCGCAGGCCGGGCAGTAACGACAATTCCGTCTGCGGAACACGCTTCGATTGCTGTGATCCCGTGCAACGTCGGGCCGTGAAACAGACGTGTTTCATAGGCTGAAGAAAGGTTCATGGAATATTGACGCTCGGTAACATGCAGACTTGGTCGAGGAACTGTGGGATATCCCGGTGCCAGTTCTACGATGCCACCGGCGTGAAGAATTTCACGTCCGTGGTTTGTTCCAACAAGTTGGACGCGCGCTGCAAAGCAGTCACCGTTTCGGACGGGCTTTCCAGTCAATACCTTCAGCGGGATCTGATCGTGAATCCCCAGGCGAACCCCTTGATAAACACGCAGTTCGTTAAATCCACGCAATTCCAGGCCAGGGTTTCGGTGGATGGCACCGTGGGACAGCCATTCCAGAATCATGGCCACCGGGAAAGCAGCTTTACCACCAATGACGTGGGATTCGAGAAACGAGTACTGGGCCACATTGAGGACTCGTTCAAACGCGATCTTCAAAGCACTTGCAGAGTCAACTTCGTGAGTTGAATCCGTTACTGGCATAAACACCTGTGGACCCGTGGGGGCATTCGCTTTCCGTTGAGTTAATGCTGGTCCCGTGTTTCCATGCGCGGCTTGTGTATTGGTTGCTGAAGGATCTGGTCCAATTTTCGTGGCCAGCACGAGTACTTCAACCGGTCGGCTGTTGATTTGTTCAAATTCCTGGACCAGTGTTTCGGCACCAGCATCAAGAGGAATTAATCCGACCCCTTCTGAGGCAAACAGTTTTTTCAGGCCACCTTGAACCATTCCTCCATCCCACGGCCCCCAATTGAAGGACGCGACTCGACATTGTGGGTATTGTATGGCGAATTGTTGAGCCTGTTTATTCAAGACTTCATTCGCGATCGCATAATCCATTTGACCGATTCGACCGAATCTCGCCGTGTACGACGAAAAGAGGCCGAGTACTTTCAGTTGTGTAAGATCAACACTGTCGAGCAGCGATTTCAGTCCGGATATCTTGGTTTGAAAAACACGCTCAAATTGTTCCCGTGTCTTGTCTTCAATCTTCTGATCGGCCAACACCCCGGCGCCGTGGATGATCCCACGAATCGGACCATGCTCGCGTTGAATCAGAGCCAGTAGTCCCCGTACGGCTACGGAATCTCGAACATCCACCGAGTGATAGGAAACGGATATCCCTAACGAATAAAGGCGATAGAGTTGCCGGGCAATATCTCGACTTGCCGTGATCTGGTCCAATTGGGCGGCAATCGATTTCGGTGTCGTACCTGCGGGTGCCCGGGCGATGAGACCCTGTCTGATCTCCGCGTCCGTAGTCAGGGAGGATAGCCAGTCGGGTTCAGGAGACGGTTCAGGGCTTCGACCAAGAATGACCAGGCGCGGACGCCATGCTTTGGCGATGGCGCAGGCAGCTTCTGCCGTGACACCGCGTGCTCCGCCCGTGATGACAATCACGTCTCCAGGCTCGACTGGAAAACTCCCTTGCTGGCCTTTCAAGGGCACTTCGATCGATTCCAGGCAGGAGTATCCACTCGGAGTGACGCCGACTTCCACGGGGCCTTGATGAAGAAGTTCCGTGACGAACATTGCGGCAGCAACGTGACTTGCAGTCCAGTCAGGACTGATATCAAACGCCCTGGAAATGACTTCCGGCCATTCGAGTGCTGCGCATTTTGCGAGGCCTGCAAGCCCCCCTGAGACCGGGTCTTCCAATGGTCGTTTCGATTCGAAACCGAAATGTCCATCCAAACGTGACACGGTGGCAAACAATGTTGGTGCCGATTGGCTGTTGCGACGCAGAGTTGGTCCTACTTTTTGCAACCATTCCACTGATTTCCAGAGTTGTTGCTCTGACATACCTTGCACGGCGGAAACAACAATCAGTCCGGCGAACTGTGACGATTCCTGTGGAGCCACCGGTTGTGTGAGATTGACAATTCGCGCCTGAAATCCGCGATCGGTTAATTCGCTGACGATCTGACTCGAAAATTCTGAGCCGTCTTCTGTGACCCAGATTTCGCTACCCGGCATTAGTGAAATCTTGGTTCGGTTCGCGGCGATGGCAATCGGCGCACAACGGACAATGCTTCTGTTGATGCGGGCATCGGTGTTTAGCGAACGCGATGCTGATGGGGTTATTGCTGTTGGAGTCGAATTAATTGAAGTTTGAGGTTCGGAGTTAGAAACGCGGGCGGATGTAACAGACTTTTTTTTTGTTGTTGTTCTCGCGTCTGCAAGTGTGACGACATCTCTTAACGTGTGAAGAGCACCCAATTCTTCCGGCTGGAAAGCGGGAAGGTCCTGAACTCGTTCCTGCAACGCAGACAAGATCTCGACTCGTTTGATCGAATCGATCCCGAGGTCATGATCAAGACTCATGTCGAGATTCAACATTTCGGTCGGGTAGCCGGTTTTCTCGGAAACAACTTCAAGGACGACTGGTCCCAAATCGCTGCCGTCTTTCGTACTGGTTGGTTCCTTCACCGCAACCTGAACGCTTTCAGCGACAACTCCCGAGGCATTCTGAACTGTGGTCTGTACCGCCGTAAGGAGTGACGCTCCGGAGCATCGGGCATCCGCAAGGGTGACGACATCCTTCAGTGTATGAAGAGCGCCCAGTTCCTCCGGTTGGAATGCTGGCAGATTTGGAACACGCTCTTGAAGGGCAGACAGAATCTCAACACGTTTGATCGAGTCGATCCCGAGATCGTGATCAAGGCTCATGTCGAGATTTAGCATCTCCGTTGGGTAGCCCGTTTTCTCGGAGACCACTTCCAGGACCACGGGGCCCAGGTTGCTGCGGTTTTGATCGCTGGTTCGGACATGAACAGCAGGTGCATGAGTCACTGTTGCCGGCAAATGATTTTGATTCGTGGCGTTTTTGGAGGCAACTGGTGCTACGGCAGATCGGGCATCGGCGAGGGTGACAACATCTTTAAGCGTGTGAAGCGCTCCAAGCTCGTCCGGTTGGAACGCAGGAAGATTCGGAACACGTTCTTGAAGTGCAGACAGAATTTCCACGCGCTTGATTGAATCGATTCCAAGATCGTGATCAAGGCTCATGTCGAGATTCAGCATCTCGGTTGGATAGCCGGTCTTTTCAGAGACGACTTCGAGAACGATTGGCCCCAAATGGCTAGCTAGTGGTTGTGTCTGAGGTGGACTAACCCGGATCGGGGGGGTGACAACGGTTTCCGCAACTGGCTTCGAAGCCGGTGCAGGAATTGAGGGTTGTTGAGATGCTTCGGACGGCTTCACTGTACGAGCATCGGCAAGCGACACCACGTCCTTCAGAGTATGTAACGAACCGAGTTCGTCCGGCTGGAAAGCGGGAAGATTTGGGACTCGTTCCTGAAGAGCGGACAGAATTTCGACTCGCTTGATGGAGTCGATTCCAAGATCGTGGTCAAGGCTCATCTCCAGATTGAGCATTTCGGTCGGATAACCGGTCTTCTCGGAAACGACGGCGAGCACGGTCGATCCGAGTGACGTGCTGACTGTTGTGACACCTGCTTCTGTCGCTGCTACTGGCACCGGTTGTTGTCGTTGCGGAGTCGAAACAGGCACGCTCGATTTGGCAGGTGCGTAACTTTGTGCGGTCATCGCAGGTGGTATTGCCTTCACCGGCGCTGGGGCTGGTAGCGGTGCAGGCAGAGGTACTGCAGCCGCTTTCGGAGCGGGCTGCAGAGCGTATGCCGGAGAAACTTGAGGGACCGTCACAGTGCGACGAGGTTCAGGTGGTCGGACTTCGCGGTATTGATTCGACACTGCCGGAGTAATGTCCGTCGCAGAGTTGGCGTTTGTCCGGGGTGTTGCCATGATTGCGGATAATGGCGCGTTCGATGGAGCCGGCGCGTCGGTGAACTCGGTCAGACCGATGCCAAGTTGCTGTTCAGCAAGCCGTTCGAATGTTTTGAATGCGGCTTCCTGTCCCTCCAGGAACTGCTGATGCAAACGGGTTGTCTCGTGCTGCATTCGCTGCAATGCGGCTAATGTCTGGCGAATTGTTTCCACCGTGTTCGTATCAAACGTTTTCGCGGAGGTGACAATTGGTGTCGAATCGGGCTGGGCTGTTGTTGTCGTGATCATCGGCCGAATGTCTTCTACTGGCGTTGGAGATTGCGTTGAAGCGAGGGATATTGGCGTACTGGGTTTAGCGACCATCGCTTTTGCTGTACTCATTGTTTTACTTGGCTTCTGCTGAACTTTGATCGCGGACGACGCGTCATTTGTCGTCGTGGTCGTCGTTGATGCAGCGCTGGGTACTGTCGACTTCTGAGCAGTGCGTGGCGGAATCGGCGGACGAGGTTTCACATAATTGGCACCGCAAATCGGAATTCGCAACCGTTTGTCTTCGGCGGCGACAGGACCGCCACCGGAAGGGTCCCAATGCTGCAATAGCACTGAATGGCCAGCGGCAGATAACTGGGCAAACGCATTCGCAAGATCGGTCAAACCCCCTCGTTTGCCACTGGACGAATCGACTGCGATTGCCCGATATTCTCGCCCGCTTAAAATCGAATTGACAAGTCCGGTTAGAACGCCACTCGGACCGACTTCAAGGAATGTCCGGACTCCGTCCGCATACATTCTCTCGACTTCACTGACGAAATTGACGGGCCTGGCAAGCTGTGTTGCCAAGAGATCGCGAGCGGCAGTCGGGTCGGCGGGGTATTCCGTTGCCGTACTGTTTGCATAGACCGGCATGCGCGACGGAGCAAACTCCACTTCATCGAGAACCGGGCGAAACGCACGGCTGGCCGTTGCGACCAGTGGACTGTGAAACGCAGCAGCGACCGCCAGTTTTTTACCACGAATGTTCCGAGTGGCGAATAACTCGGTCGCTCGATCAATTTCCGGAAGTCGGCCTGACAACACCACCTGCGTTGGGCTATTGTGATTCGCCACAACAAGATCGACCGACAGTTCCTTAATGGCCGCTTCAATCTGGGTAAGGGGTGCTCCCAAGGCCAGCATTCCCCCTTCGACCTCCTGTGCAGCCGCCATCAATTGGCCCCGCAGCATCGACAATCGGTAGAGCACCCGTGGTGCGAATCGGCTTGATGCACACAGTGCCGTCAATTCACCGTAGCTGTGTCCCGCAACTGCTTCTGGCTGAACACCGAATCGATCCAGTACTGCCAGAACGGCGAGACTGATCGCTCCGATTGCGGGTTGTGCAATCTGAGTTGCTCGCAATGTTGCTTCATGTTCTGTTCGCGCTTCGGTCGAAAACGAAGGTTGAGGATAGATGTAGTCGCTCAGTCGTTTTGGTTGTGGTTCGTTTGCGGCTGACGTCACTGCATGAGCAAAAACATCATTCGCTTCTCCCAACACATCAAGCATCACTGGGAAACAACACGTCAGTTCCCGCAACATCCCAACGTACTGAGCCCCCTGTCCTGGGAACAGGACTCCCAATTTTCCATTTAATCCGCCGCGACCGTACCAGGCTCCGTCGGGAGTTGACCACGCCCCCTTCTCCGGGTATCGCTCGAACATCGTCAGCGTTCCGGCGACAAGTTTTCCAAGATCTGTCTTGTTGCGTTCGGCTACCAACACAAGGCGATGTGTGTGTTCAGCACGGAACGGGCTTCGGCTGAGTGCCGCAAAACTCCGAACACCGCTCCATGCCGAAGTTGCCAGCGGGACTAACTTCGACCGAACGTCGTCGATCAGTTCGTTGAGTCCCATTCCTGACAGCGAGATGACCTGAACGTCGCCGTCCCAATCCGGTTGTTCAAACCTCTGCGGCGACTCTTCAAGAACGCAGTGGAAGTTGCTCCCTCCGAAACCGAATGCACTGACGGCAGCACGCCGAGGATAGCCGTTCGGCTTTACCCACGGTCGAGCTTCTGTATTCACGTAAAAGGGCGAATCGGCGGCCAAAAGTGCAGCGGGAGGGCGATTGACTTTGATCGTCGGGGGGAGGACGCGGTGCTGAAGTGCGAGAATCGCCTTCAAAATTCCTGCGGCACCTGCGGCGGCTTTCGTATGACCGATTTGTGACTTGATGGAACCGACGGCACACCACGCTCCGCGACGGCCAGTTGATTTGTAAACCTCCATCAACCCGGTGACTTCCGTTGCATCACCAACCTTTGTTCCCGTTCCGTGCGCTTCCACCAGTTCGATCGTGTCGGGTGTAACGCCAGCGACGCGATAGGCGTCGTTAAGACATCGGATTTGTCCTTCGGCCTTTGGTGCATAGACAGCGTTGCCCGCTCCATCACTGGAGGTGCCGATCCCTTTCAGGATCGCGTAAATCTTGTCGCCATCACGCTCGGCATCGGCTTGTCTTTTGAGGACAAGCATCCCGACCCCTTCACCGAGAATCGTCCCATCCGCCTCGTCAGAAAATGGCCTGGAGTCTCCCGACGCGGACAACGCCGGAGTCTTACTGAAGCACATGAACATGAAAATGTCGTTGAAGGTGTCGATTCCTCCTGTGACAACCATGTCGCTTCGCCCTGTCCAAAGCTCCAAGGCAGCAAGATGAATGGCTGATAGCGAACTGGCACAGGCGGCATCGACAACGCAATTGGTACCGTGCAAGTCGAGTCGGTTGGCGATGCGGCCAGCCACGACGTTGCCGAGCAATCCCGGGAACGAATTTTCTTGCCAGGGGACGTAACTTTCAGAAATGCGATTCACAACATCTTCGGCTACATCATCCGCAACCCCGGCATCCTTTAGTGCCTTGCGCCATCGAGGATGACCAAGTCTTGCGCCAAGCGGGATGACCATTTCGAGTGTCCCGGTCACGCCGAGAATACAGCCCACGCGCGATCGGTCAAACGCTCGACCCGCTCCGTAGCCTGCGTGCTCGAGCGCTCGCTTGGCACCGACCATCCCTAATAACTGAGAAGTATCGATCGCCTCCAGATTGTTGGGGGAAATACCGAATTCGAGCGGATCAAACGGGAGCGGCGACAGGAAACCACCTCGACGTGCATAGGTCATGTCGGGGGTTTTCTGGTTTTGATCAAAATAATCATCAGGGTTCCAGTGTGTCGCCGGAACTTCCGTAATAGCGTCGACTCCACGTCGAATGTTCGACCAGAACTCTTCGGTCGTTGCGGCCTTGGGGAATAGGGCGCTAATCCCAACCACAGCCAAAGGTGGCTGAGTGAATGGTTTATCAGAGGTTTGGTGTAGTGAGTTCATGCGATTGTTTTAAGACTAATGGGACTTATGAGACGTATAGGACTTACGGGACATATGGGACTTATTTCAAATCAACAATGTTTCCTTGGAACACGAATGCCGTTGACGTCACCTTTCGAACAGGGAATGCATCGTAGCTGGTTCCAGCGGAGCGATTCGTCCAACTTCTGCCGAAACCGGAAAACCTTGGCTGCGTAAGACGTTTAGACGCTGCATCACCGCTGCCCCATAAAGTAAATTCTGCGCTACTGTGGCGACTCGTCGGTTTTGAGGTTGCGCAAGAAACGTTCCACGCGTCCATTCGTTGAAGGCACCCATCGCCGGCCCACACCAGATTTGATAGTCCAGCCGTCGCGTCGGTTCGCCGGAATTGGCCCATCGCGACGATTGACCCAGGTACCAGCGAAAGACGAGTGCCATTTGATGTTTCGGGTCTTTTACGCCCTTTTCAATTTGAGCCGGATCGCGGGTCGAGAAATAATCGACGGTCTGTCGCCACACATCGTGAAGTGATGTCCGAAACAGGTTCTTTTCGAGCCATTCTCGTTCTGCTGCCGGGATATTGTCGATCCCCTGATAGTTGCGGTACGTCTCGTACAACTTGGCAGCACGCATGGGGAACATCGTTCCGCGTTTCAGAACCTGAACTTTGACTCCCATTTCAAACATGTCAGCACACGGACACATCGTGACGTCGGCTTGTTCTGCTTCCGCAAGCATTTGTCTGACAGCGTCACATGTTCCGGATTCGATACACGCTTGCTGGACTGAGCCAACCAGGATGTAGGCTGCCCCCATCGCGAACGCTGCCGCCGCCGATTCGGGTGTGGCGATCCCGCCTGCGGCCCCGACTCGTAGCGGTTGAGCGAATCGATACTGTGCCGTCGCCCGGTCACGTAGAGCCATGATCGTCGGCAGCAGTGTTAATGCGGGACGGTTATCCGTATGCCCACCGGAATCCGCCTCGGCCGTGATGTCCTGAGCGACGGGAATCTGTTCGGCCAGTTTTGCCTGCTCGGCGGTGATTTCACCTCGTTCGACGAGATGTGAAAGAATCTTTGCAGGAGCAGGGGCAAAAAATTTCGATCCAACTTCGATGCGAGAAACCTTCGCGATGATTCGATTCGGTGTCTGAATCTCGCCATCCACGGTCCGATGAATACCATGCAATCGATATCGAACGACATGCGGTGTCAAATCGAGGAAGGCTGACGCTTCGATCAGTCGCACACCACGTCGTAAATATAAATCAACCACAGCCCGCTCAAGCGATTGGTCGTTGGGGCTGTGAATCAGATTGAATCCGTACGAGGGCGTCGTTCGAGCTTCGCCTGCCGAAGCCGGAGTTGGATTGCCCCCCTTCTCCAACTGCTGAAGTCGATCGATGGCCGTTTCGACGCGAGCAAGACTCAGTCCCGCTGCTCCAAAGATTCCCAGCATCCCATGCTGATACATCTCTTCGACGATTCGTTCAGAACCGATTCCTGCCGCCATCGCGCCGGATGCGTAACTGAAACGAAGTCCATGGTCCTGTCGAAACGAATAATCCCCTAATTCGCCGAGTCCAACTGGCGGAACAATTCCCACGATTGGATAGGATTGCGAGTCGTGGTTCGATAAACAAAGCGTTCCCACGCCGCCGCGCGCCAGTCCCAAGCCTTGCGACGTGTTGACGATCATCAGGGGAGACGCAACATCGCGTACCGCTTCGGCGACCGAAGTCGAATCGATCGACAGTGAACCGCCTGTCGCGGACCACCAACCGAGCAGCGTCTGGGTGGAAGAATTCATTGTGGGATCAAAAACCGTGAAGTCGTTAACGTCTCAAATCGAAGATGCATAGTATAGAAGTCAACGTCGACGGTTGCACGCGGTGAGCCACGAGAATCGATCAGAGAAGCAGCGTAGTCGGCGGTATTTGCGCCGATAATGCCTTTGATGAGACTCGATTCGGCTGTCACACCCAAAAAAAGCGTCCGGCGGCACACCAAATCGCCCAAAAAGTCCCCTCAATCCCTTTAATCGGAATCTTCGTCACTGAGCGATCGCCCACAGATGTTGGAACGACCGCAAGTAAATCACGCCGTTCGAGATTGCCGGAGAGGATGAAATATCTTCACCCAGCTCATTCTCGGCAACAATTTCGACCTTTTCCGACGCTTTGACCACCGTGACCTTGCCATCACGAGCGGACAAATAAATGCGACCATCGGCATAGACGGGGGAAGCACGGTGCCGCTGACGATGAGTTCGTTGATAATCCAGCTGTTCTCCCGTCTTTGCTCGATGAATCGCCAAATCTCCGTTTTCCATGCACAGGTAAACCAGTTCACCCAGGATTAATGGTGAAGGGACATCGGGCGTTTTGGGTGAAGACCACCAATGAAGGTCCTTGTTTTGAGTGATGTCCCCACTTCCGTTAGGTTTCAAGGCAATAATCGGGCCCTTTTTTGCGCTGGGGACCACGATCAATCCCTTGGCGACCGCTGGTGATGCAACAAAACGAAGCGTTGGGTCGTAGTTCGATTTCTTGTTCAGATCGCCGCAACGCCAGAGCTCGTGACCATCTTTCAAGTCATGAGCGACGACAAAGTCCGCCCCGTGCGACAACAGAAATTTCCGCTCGCCATCGTTATAGAGAACCGCCGAGGCGTAAGAGGACTCGTTCTCGGAATGAGCGTCACTCGGACGATCGACTTTCCAGATCTCACGCCCGGTTTTGGCATCCAGCGCGATGACACAGGCCTCACGCGTTTTCGCGTCGCCATCTCCATGAATCAGCTGTTGATAGAGCACACCTTGATCGAGAACCGGTGACGCAGTCAGGCCGAACGCAATCTCCAGTTTGCCATAACGGTCCTGGACATCGAACTTCCAGACTTCATTGCCATCGACCGTGTAGCAGCCGATGATCCCATTTGCAAAAAACACCCAGACATGCTGACCATCGGTGACGGGCGATGGCGAGGCCGAGTTTCCTTCGTCACCTCGGACATCTTTGTTTCCCTGAGCGACGACTTTTCGCCAGATTTCTTTACCATTTCGCCCCACGGCCATGAGCAACAGTTGCCCATCGGAATTGGTCGAGGTCAGAAAAATCTGATCTCCCCAGACGACGGGCGAAGCACCTGCTGGACCCGGAAGTGGCAAACTCCATGCGACGTTCTTGGTACGACTCCATTCAACCGGCAAGTTCTTTTCCTGACTGATTCCATCGCCTGACGGGCCACGCCAGGTCGGCCACTGATCGGCGACGAGAATGTGGCCTGAAACGCTCAGTGACATTGCCAAGACAAAAACCAACGTGCGAAACATTCCTCAATCCTCAAGCGGGTTGACCGACGGCGATTCTGAATTCGAATTTCGGTTGCCAGTGTGCCAACGTCGCTGGGAATCGTCAAACACTCGATAATAAAAACGACAATCGATTTCGAATTGGCGACCCGTCAAAATTGAATCGCGAGGCCAGGTTCATTAGGATCTGAGTGATTGAGAAAATTTCCCAAGCACTTTTGAATGGAGTGAGTATGCGCCGTTTGTCTGTTCAACCTTTAGCCGCATTGTTGGCGCTTCTGGCCTTCGCCCCAATGTTGTCGTATGCACAAGACGCCGCGAAGACGGAAGAAAAACCGGCGGAAACCAAGCCGGCAGAAACAAAACCTGCCGAGCCAACCACCAAAGTGTTGATTGTTCACCTTGATAATCCGTCGGGTGTGACTGTTCATCCCGGCACCGGGCATGTGTTTGTCTCATCGCGGCAAGGGATTTTTCGCTGGGCACCAGCCACACCGAACAAGGTCTATTTGGAAATCGACGGATTTCCGACCGACGTTTACGGCAAGGGGCCGAAATACAACATCGGCCCCCTGGGTGTTTCACTGTGGGGAACCGACAGGATCATCGTTCCCGACGGAAGTCAGCCTGACGGCGAAGAACTCGTCCGCATTTACAAGGTGACCGATGACCTTCCTGCGAAACCTCGCAAAGCAACGGAATCAGAATTCGCTCTGGGGCCGATCAAGGGAAATCCTGAAGCCAATTATAAAGGCGAAGGAAACTACTACGCAGCAGTTGTCTGGAACGACACGATCTACGTGACCGCGAACGGCGATGACACGAAAGGCTGGATCGTCGGGTCGAAGATCGTCGACGGCAAACCGGGTGACTTGACTGGTCTGATCGCGACTAAAGAAGCCACCCAGGTCGATGCCCCGGTGGCAATTACGGTCTCGCCCGATGGAAGCAGCCTGGTCGTTGGGCAGATGGGTGAAGTCAGTGTTCCCGGTGATTCCCTGCTGACCTATTATGACAAAGAAGGGAAGTTGACGAAAAATCTGAAGACCGGACTGAATGACATTACCGGGTTGGCCTATAGTCCCAAGACGGGGAAACTGTATGGCACCGATTTCGCTTGGGCTGAAGAGATCAAAGCGAATGGTGGCTTGTTTGAACTGGTCATCGAAGGTGAAGAAGTCAAACCAAAGAAGATTCTCAGCCTGGATCGTCCAACGGCGTTGGCCTTCGACAAAGAAGGCGCTCTTTACCTCACCGTTTTTGGTACGGGTAAGGACACCGGGGAAAAACCAAGTGGCGGCTTGATTCGGCTTGAACCGGGCCTGTAATAAATCGTCTGAGCTTTTGACAGAAACAACAAAAGCCGCAACGTGGAAATGCCATGTTGCGGCTTTTCGTTGGGTTGCTGCGTAAAACCGTAGCATGGGCTTCAGCCCGTGCGACCAAAGATTCCGATTGCAATTCCGTCTAGATACAACAAAACGACAATTTCCCCGCAGGAATTGCATTGCCCGAGTGACATTTGATCGACGCTGCTCCTGACGTCCGTCTCATTTGTTGTCAGTCGCAGTCTTTTCACTGTTGCCTTCTGGCTGAAGCCGATCGATGAATTCCGCCGTCATCCCCGCCGCGATTCTCGGTTCTCGATGGAAAACGTCACCGACCGATTTATCAGGCCGTAACGGCCAGTGCAGATGTTCCAGGTAAGCATCCCACTCGGATTGGTCAGCAGGCTTCAGGATTCGCAGCCATTTCAGTCCAAACGCGACGTGGTGAATCTCGTCTTTATGAATGGCCTTCATGATCGCTGCACTTTTCAGATCTCCGGCCTTTTCAAAATATTCTTCGAATTCCAATGTGTGATCGAGGTTTCGTCCCTCAAACGTCAGCGGGATTCCCGCCAGGTAGTCCAGTACCGATTGAAATTCCTGTGATTTCTTCCAGATGTAACAGTTCACGGGTAACTCCCCGAACCTGATCCCCAAGGTTGCCGCATGCTCGGCGTGCATCTTCGTGTGTCGTTGTTCATCCGCCATGACATCGGCCATCCCGAGGCGAAACTCGAACGGCGCATCAGGGAAAGCCAGCAGCACCCAGGCCATGACTTCTAACGCTTGTAGCTCGTGATTTGCGAGAATGTGATGAGCGATCGCGCGTTTGCGCGTCTCCGTAAAGGTTGAAGGATGCGGCATGGACGGAGCCGCACGCCGTGGGGCGAAGATCAGATTGCCGGGC
Organism: uncultured Schlesneria sp.; assembly: GCA_903834925.1. Classification (GTDB taxonomy): domain Bacteria; phylum Planctomycetota; class Planctomycetia; order Planctomycetales; family Planctomycetaceae; genus Schlesneria. The sequence continues at coordinate 371 of CAILLA010000014.1, read as the reverse complement.
CGAACAGGTTCCACGTACCGTCGAGCTTCGCCACGATCATGATCCGTGAATGATTCAGTCACTCGTTGCAGTTTCGATTCCAATGAATCACTAAGTAACACTCGTTCTGCAAATGCTCGTAGTTCCATATTCTTTCTCAACGCGCCGGAAAAGATCGATTGGTAACCCGTCGCGAGTATTTTTTGCAACCCAATGGGAGGCGAGGCAGTGAAGTATGTTACAAAGCCCCCACCCCACCGCCCCTGGGGACTGTCGAAATAATCGAACTTAGGCTATGCAGCGGCGGATTTCAAAGATAGATAAGTAATTCTGCGAAGGGACGACGAGATTTAGCGGATCGTGGGAGGTGAGTGATCATGGGGTATTGGGCA
>CAILLA010000013.1 GCA_903834925.1 uncultured Schlesneria sp. | reverse complement strand
TTTTGTGTCCATGGGCAAGTGGCTGGTCCACCGGTGGGAGATGCGTTCTGGTTGATGATCCCTTGCGACGTACCGAGCGTAATCGCATAAGGTGAACCAGAAACACCGTTGCCGGTATCACCGTCAGCCCAACGATTTGGACAGGTCTTCGTTCCGCCGCTACCGCACATGTTACCAGTGGTCCAACCTGGTACAACACCTGCGATTGCACTCAAAAGCTGAGACTGGTTGTAGTTGCCACCAACGGTCTGCAAGCTTGTCCGTCCAGCGTCTTCGAAAATTGCGATCGTGTTGCTGGTACCGTCGGTCGTATCGCCAATTCGATTGCCGAACAGACCGAATGCTGAGTCCTTACCGGAACCCCAGTTTGCAGCCTGAACAGGGTCACGAACACCAGCGACGCATGTGCTGCCACTACCTAACGAAACACCGCCGGTTGGGCAGAGATCGACGTAAGCGATTGGCATGTAATCGACCAAACCGAAACCATTTGTGTCAGCAGCGTTGATGGCGTTGCTTGGGCAAAGGAATGCAGGAATCTTGCTTTTCGCGGCATTAGCATTACCGGAGACCGTACCCTCAGAATAATGAAATCCGAAGTTGAACTGGTTATACAGTGGGGCCTGATCGATAAACGGGAGGGCCTGGATGAAGAACGAAACTGGGAAGAGAGCCTTGCTATAAGGATTGCCCAGATAGAGACCTTCACCAGCGGTTGGGAACCGACCGTAGGTCCCTTCGTAGTTGTGAGCGGCAAGACCCATCTGCTTGATGTTGTTCTTGCACTGCGTGCGTCGGGCAGCTTCACGAGCCTGCTGAACAGCGGGCAACAACAGGGCGATCAGAACGGCGATGATGGCGATGACCACCAGAAGTTCGATCAGTGTAAATGCTTTGCGGAACGGCTTCTTCGACATACTGACTTTTTCCTAAACGAGTGAAACAATTCAAAACTTGAGAAATTCAAAAGGGACAAACAATTGCAAATCCATGCGGCCCACTGTCCATCTTCCCTGACAGCGAAAACAAAACTCATTGATTCTTATGGCATCGTGAACGCTTCGTGATTCAATTCAAAAAAACAATTCTCCCGACAAAGCAATCCTGACAAGCAAAACCATCCTTGGTGAACCGCCTGTCAGCTTCGCGGCAACCACCACTTCCTATTCTTTCATCTTAAAGATGAATTGTTCAAAACTGATGAACAAACCGAGAATTTCAAATGAAACCTGAAATCATGGAAAACGTACTCACAGTTACTGCCCGAGACACGTCGTGGTCCTCGTTATCGGCATGAACCACAACGAAAGCCGCTAAAGCCCTTTCGGTAGTGAATAGGGATTTTACGCCAGGAAATGAATTAATTGTGATGGAAATGTTAATTGTTCGTGAATATGACGCACCGTGATCCACTCGGCTGCGAACCTCAGGTTTAGGGGCGAGATCGAGCGATAGAGCGACTGTCCGAGTCCTTTGAAGGGCAGATCTCTTTGAGCGGCGGCACAAGAGTGATAGCAATCACCACGCGAGAAATGACGCCACGGGTTTGTCAGTGACGCCGGTTGACTCGCTTCTCTTCGAGGCGCGGTTAAACCCTTGCGTGCAACCCTTACAACTGCACCTTAACGAGCGGCGTAGGCACCGACAACCGCGCCGTTACTTTTCTGAACCCCCTCGGCCAGACATTCTCGAATCACATCAGCAGCTCGACGTACTTGAGTCCGATTCACATCAAGATGCGTACAAGCTCGAAGTCGCTGAGCGCCCGTGGGATTGATTTTCACGCCGCGTTCTAAAAGCTTCGCCGACAATTGAGCGGCAGTCCCCAATTTCGGGTCGATCTCGAAAAAGACAAGGTTGGACTCCACTTCGGCAACGTTGATTCGAACTCCATCAATCGTGGTAATCGATTCGGCAAAGATCCGCGCATTCTCGTGGTCTTCGGACAGACGATCGACGTGATTTTCGAGCGCATAAATCGCTGCTGCAGCCATCATCCCCGCCTGCCGCAACGCACCGCCAAACAATTTCCGTGCCCGCCGAGCCCGCTGGATCGTTGCGGCGTCACCGACGAGAATCGACCCCATCGGACATCCCAGTCCCTTGGAGAAACAAATTGACACAGAATCAACGTGACTCGTAAACTCTTTGGCACTGTAACCTGCGGCAATTGCAGCGTTGAACAGACGCGCGCCATCGAGATGGACTTTAAGACCATGTGTCCGAGCCCATTCACCCACTCTAGCCACTTGAGCCAACGGCCAGACTCGTCCTCCACCAAGATTGGTCGTATTTTCAATGCACACCAGACGGGTAATACAGCAATGTTGATTATCTGGACGAACCTTCCCTTCCAGATCCGCAACATCCAGCAGCCCACCTCGCCCGCGAAGACAGCGAGCAGACACGCCGCTCAACGCTGCAGGACCACCTGCTTCGTAGTTAACGATGTGACCCGTCTCATCGATCAGGATTTCGTCTCCCTGCTGACAATGTGCTCGGATCGCCATCTGGTTTGACTGGGTTCCGGAGCAGTTATAAACAGCGGCTTCTTTACCAAGCAGATCGGCGATCATTCGCTCCAACCGATTCACCGTTGGATCTTCCCCCGACATGTCGTCGCCGACTTCGGCGCTGGCGATCACGGCACGCATGGCCGAGGTCGGCTTCGTCACAGTATCGCTGCGGAGATCAATAAATTCTTCGCTGATCGGTGGTCTCATCGCTTCTTCACAACCTTCTTTGTTCGAATCTGATAGTTGCCGCGTTTCTCGTCGAATTCGAGTTCGATTAGCCCCTCGTCTTCAATGTCGTGCAACAGATCGCTGAATGTTCCGTAGCCGTAGTAACCTTCGTTGAAACCGGGATGAACGCGTTTGATCGCCTGCTTGAGCATCGATCCCCAGATTGGCGGGTCGTAATCCTGCTCCAATGAATTCAGCACCTCCAGCAATCGATCGAATGCCTCCTGCGTCTTGCCTTCTTTTTTCACCCCTGCCTTTGCCACAACGGCTGGCTTTTGTGCCACGCGAATCAAATCGTCGTAATAGATGAACTCGTCACAGTTCGCAATCAGAAGATCCGACGTAGAACTTTTGACACCGCAGCCGAGAACCCGTTTATTGTTCTCTTTCAACTTGGAAACGAGCGGCGAAAAATCGCTATCCCCTGATATCAAGGCAAACACGTCGATATGTTGCTTCGAATAACAAAGGTCAATCGCATCCACGACCATGCGGATATCGGCACTGTTCTTACCGCTCATCTTGCTTTGAGGGATGTCGATTAATTCAATTCCCTGCGCGTGAAATTCACGAACGGCGTCGCGGTAGTTGCTCCAGTCACAATAAGCTCGCTTATGGACAATTCTCCCTTTTTCCAGTAACCGCTTGAGTATCAGTTGAATCTGGAATGCACCTGATTTCATATGCCGGACACCGATCGCCAGATTCTCAAAATCCACAAAAACTGCGATCAGGGGCTCATCAGACATGAAGGATTGCCTTTAGTTTCGGAGAATTCGCTGTTGAAAATACCAGACAACCGTTGTCACCAGGGCCAACCCTGCTGCCGCACCGGTTACATCACAGACCCAGTCGACAATGTCGGCGTTGCGATTGACCAAGAGTTGAGTCAACTCGTCGAACGCGCCGTATAAAGCCAGAGTGAACCAGGCAATCAACACACTCAACAACGTGGACGCACCCTGAGTAACCCTCAGCGACAAGAGCAGGATCGCCAACCCGGCATATGCCCAGAAATGAATGAACTTATCGGAATTGCCTGGCAAAAATCCCTCAGGAACTTTGGTATGCGTCCCGTAAAATAACGCAGCCCAATAGACGCATAACATCACAAATACCACGCGCGTGGCCAGGGACGTTTGTGGTTGATCGGGTTCAGATTTGGCCTGATCGGCCGCGATCGAGTTCGACATCAGTCCTCTGTTCACTCCAAATCCGATTCGGGAGCGTCACCACCGTCTGGCCTGTCAGCGTCGAGGCGACCGCCAAAATCATTCGGACCATTTTCGCTGCGAGGACGAGGATTTGGCCTTGTATCGTGACGTGGCTTCCCCTGTCGTCTTGGTCGATCATCAGGCGATTGATCGTTCACAGTTCCACCATCCGAGCGATTTTCCGGGGTGGACGAAGTCGGCTTCGATGATTTCGTGCTCACGACTGTAAGCACGTCTTTCGCATCGGTCATCACCTGACGTTGACCCTCGTACGCGATTACGAGTTTCTGTGCCAGCAATTCCTGACCGATCACCTTCCCTGTCCCTTGTTTCGTGACGACCGTCGCGCCAATGGGAGGCATTTCTTTGCGGTGTTCTTCGTACGTATCATATTCATATCGAAGACAGCACTTCAGTCGACCGCAGCGACCCGAGATCTTTGTCGGATCAAGTGTCGCCTTCTGAAGCTTCGCCATCTTCATCGAAACAGGAGGCATTTCACGCAGGAAAGTATTACAGCAGACAGGCTGACCGCAGTCGCCATAGTCAGCCAGCAACTTCGCCTCGTCCCGAATCCCGATCTGACGCATCTCAATTCTGACATGAAATCGCTTCGCCAGACCTTTTACCAGATCGCGAAAATCGACGCGTTGTTCCGAAACATAATAGAAGATCAGCCGTTCGCCACCGATGACTTGCTCGGCGTCGACCAGCTGCATCTGCATGTTTCGCTCTTGAATCAGCTCCAGACAACCTGCAAAAGCTTCTTTCTCGGCCAAAATCGAACGGTCTCGTTCAGCCTCGTCTTCTGGAGTTGCGATGCGGATGATTCTTCCATGAGCATCGTCGGTCCCCAAGTACGTTCGAGTTTGTTCCGTGGCCGTGCTGAGGACCGTTCCCCACTCATGGCCTCGTTCACTGCGAACAATCACGGAGGTTCCTCGCGCCAATGAACCGAAGCCCCTGGCGGTAAATTCGCCAAGGATCCGAGTGACGCCATATCGTATGACGTAAGACAAGTCTTCTGCGGGCGTATCCATAAGGCCTTCAAAATCGAGGCGGGGTATTGATTTGTGTTGATCCGTCGGATCCGACAGGAAGGAGTATACTCCGCAACGGTACTCAGCTGGCAAGGGACCTGACGAGTTGTGCATTGTCAAACTTCGAAATTCGGATTCTGTGCCACTGCATCGGAGTCTTCTCCGACGCAGTGTCTTTGCGTTTTCAATGTGCGAAACAAAGAGCACTGCGTGACCGAAGACGGTCATGCAGTGGCACCCGAATTGCGGTTTTCAGGTCAAAAGCTTTTCCAACGCGGCAACACCTGTCGGCGGTTCGGATTGCCAACTAACTAAAACCGCTCGCCGTGCCTGTTGGTCAATAACTTCATGAATGAATTTCCATTCATGCCTTTGTCGGGACAGCAAAACGGGATCGCTGACTTTCAGCGGTGCGAGGCTCTGGTTGATGACCCAGGCATACGGCACGATCTCCGCACGGCGAAGATCGTGCTGTAATTGGGCCGCCTCATGCACGGGCGTTGCTTCCGGCAACGTAACGATCAGGACTCGTGTAAATTCAGGATTACGGAGTCGAGGCAGGAGATTCGAAACGGATTCCGGCATTTCGCTGGACTGCCGAGCGACTTCCTTGTGGTAGGCCAGGGCGGCATCGAGAAGCAGAATCGTGTGCCCGGTTGGCGCCGTGTCGAGGACCACAAACTGATTTTGTCCTTCCGCGACGACCTTGGCAAATGCCCGAAAGACCGCGATTTCTTCGGTACATGGCGAACGAAGATCCTCGGCCAGCAAGGCTTTTCCGGCAGCATCTAACGCTGCACCTGCTGAATTCATCACTTCGGCCGTGTACTTCGCCGTTTCCTGCACGGGATCAATGCGCGAGACCTGAAGGTTTGGCATGGAATTCCCAATCACGGCCGCAGCAATATGTGCAGCCGGGTCTGTTGTGGAAAGGTGAACGCGGTGACCTCGCTCCGCTAAACCGACGGCGACAGCGGCAGCAACCGTTGTTTTGCCGACTCCGCCTTTCCCCATGGCGAGGATCACACCGTGCCCCGGAGCGGCGAGATCGTCCATCAGACTCCCTAAACCGAGTGGCAATGCTGCCAACGGTGCATCGGTGATATTCTCGGGCGAAACAAAATTGGTTCCGTTTGCCATTGCTCGCAGGGAGGCAATTCCCTGGATTCCGATCGCGGTGAGCGGGACTGTTGATCGCGGCAGTAATGCCAAACCGGGGGGGATCGCGGCGATCGATTTCTCGATTCTCGATTGCATCGCGACTGCAATCGCATCATCGGCATGCGTGGTTGTAAAATTACCATTGATGATCAGGTGTTGGTTGTGAATGCCAAGCCCAGCAAGTTCGCCGCTCGTTCGAGCGGCTTCTCGAATCGCTGTGATTTCTGGCCGCGTTACAAGAACAAGCGTCGTCAGTTTTTTGTCACCGAGTGATTTCACAGTTTGTTGGTAAAGTTCCTGTTGGGATTGCAATCCGGCTAATGGTCCCAGACATGAAGTCCCTGTGGAATTGGCCGTCAGAAACGATGACCAGGCTGAGGGAAGCGACAGCAATCTTAGAGTATGCCCTGTCGGCGCCGTGTCGAAGATGACATGGTCGAATTCGGCAGTCGCCTTCGTATCACCAAGTAAGCGTGAGAACTCGTCAAAGGCGGCAATCTCTAAAGTGCAAGAGCCTGAGAATTGTTCTTCCATGCTTTTGATCGCTGCGACAGGCAACAGCTTTCGGTAGGGTCCAACCATCCGTTCGCGATATTCGGCAGCAGAAGCCTGAGGGTCAAGATTCATGCCACTCAGATTAGGAACAGATGGCACTGGCGTTGGATGATTCCCAAGTTTGACGCCAAGCACTTCATCAAGATTCGAAGCCGGGTCAGTGGAAACCAGCAGAACACGTCGACCCTGATCGGCCAAATCAACGGCAGTCGCACACGCCAATGAAGTTTTGCCAACGCCACCCTTCCCCGTAAAAAACAGGATGCGAGTGGGATGGTCAAGTATTTTCATGGGATGTTCCGGGAGAAAGTGCGGGGCGCAGGTTGGAGTTGTGTGCCACTGCATCGGAGTCTTCGGAGACGAAGTGTCTTCTCTTTGTCGAAGCAATTGAAGAGCAGTGGGCGACCGAAGACAGTCATCCAGTGGCACCTTATCTTTTAGACTAGCAACAACCAGTCGTGCCGCAACATCCGCTGTCGGACACCATCGGAAGCACCGTCATTACAGTTGCCAACCCAGTCCATTTGGAAAGCAGTGTCCGTGACGGATAATCTGTCTGCGACACGAGCGCATCGTCCAGGAAAATCAAAGGAAGGCAATCGGTTCCCGCAGATGACAACAGCTTCTGAACCTCGGCATTCTGAATGAATGCCTCCGGCTGCTGGGCAAGATTGAATCGCTCGACAGACACTCCTTGAGTTCGCAACCAGTCAAGGTCAGCGGCGAATCGAGGAAGCACCGGGTCGACCTGTGGTCCACATACTCCCGTCGAACAACACATTGGCTTGTCAAAAACTTTGATCGATTTCATCCTGCTGTTCCTTTATTCCGACGTCGTTTCATTCCGTCATGACTCAAGCCGTATTCAACGCGCGATCAGCCCGCCAATGTCACTCAATCCCCATCGCGGATTGAAGAATTTCGGCGATGTGCATTACGCGCAGGGGGGATTTCTGGCGGTGGATCAGGCCGGACATATGCATGAGACACGACATGTCACCAGCGGTCAGGACTTCGGCACCTGCCTGCTCGTGATCGTGAATTCGGTCGAGACCCATCATGCATGAGACCGCCTCTTCAGCGACAGCGAACGTGCCGCCGAATCCACAACATTCGTCAGGACGCTTCAGGTTAACGAGTTCAATTCCCTGTAGGCCGGCCAGTAGTTGGCCGGCTTTGTTGAATCTATCGATCATCATTTCGCTGGACGATGCAAGCCGCAATTCACGTAGTCCATGGCAGCTGTTATGCAATCCGACTCGATGAGGAAACCGACCTTCAATCGATTTAATATTCAGCACATCCGTGAGGAATTCGCAAAGCTCAAATGTCTTCGGTTTGACAATGGCGTATCCGGGGTCGTCGTGCAGCAACTCACCGTAATGTTGCCGAATCATGGCAGTGCAACTTCCTGACGGGCAAACGATATATTCGTACTTCTGGAAGATCGAGACGAATTTTCGGGCGAGCGGAACGGCGTCATCGACACAGCCGGTATTTGCCATCGGTTGTCCGCAACAGGTTTGAGCGGCCGGAAAATCGACTTCACAGCCAAACCGTTCAAGGACCTTCAGTGTTGCCATCGCAACATTGGGGTAAAGTTGATCGACGTAGCAGGGAATAAACAGACCGACTTGGGGCATGGGATGTTTCGTGCAAAAGCGTGATTTTTAATCTGGTTTCCGCTCGGCGGATTGTAGTCAACCGGTTCAGACTCAGCGAACCAGTCACGGGCAAATCTCTGTGCTGGCGATGTCGAGGAGAGTCGTCTCGACGTGTCCCTAATCGCAACGCCGTGAAGATTCATCGTTTAACCCGAAGCCAGCGGCGCAGGCGGCTCGGCGATCAGCCCGATCTCTTCAAACGTTGCCGCAGTCCCACTTTTTCGTAATGCCCCAACGAAAAATAACACCTCGGCTTACCTCAATCCCGCCGCTCAGTTCCCGCTTCTCTTCGAGGCGCGGTTAAACGTCGGCAACAGATTCATCGCTTAACCTTGCTGTTGTCCCTCCAGGACAAAGCCAAAAAACAGACTCATACATTCCCTGGAAAATCGTTGGCTGGGTTGTGTAGCAGACGGTGAAAATCCGTCAAGGGGTGACAGTCACCGGTCGAATTACCCGATCAACCCCTTGTACTGTCAGCAATCCCGCAACGACGCGACCGAGTGAAACCGGGTCCAAAACATCTCCCGTAGCGCTAGCCATCCAGCGTTGTTGACCATCCGGTGAAAGCACGACGGCCTCCAGACGAATCTGGTTTCCTTCGACATTGGTTTGGACCCCAAGCGGAGCATGACAGCCGGCTCGAAGCGTTGATAGCAGACTGCGTTCCGCTGAGACGGCCGCCAAAGTTGGCGAATCGGTAATCCGCGTCAGCAGCGTTCTCAAATCGTTGTCGTCCGTGCGACATTCGACACCAACAGCCCCTTGTCCGACGGCCGGATACATTTCTGGCGGCGAAATCTCTGAATGAATGCGCCCTGCCAAGCCAAGTCGGGTCAGGCCAGCGGACGCGAGGATCAGTGCGTCGTAATGACCGTCATCCAGCTTTTTCAGTCGCGTCTCAACATTGCCGCGAACTTCAGACAATTGAAGATCGGGGCGAAGAAATCGGATCTGTGCCTGTCGGCGAGGGCTTCCGGTCCCGACTCGCGAATTCAAAGGAAGATCCTTTAAGGCGAGGCGTCGAGATTCCCTGGCGGGCAAGATCAGGGCATCAAACGTCAGACCCCGGATCGGGGTCGCCGCCAACGTCAGTTGTGGTGGACCATCGGTCGGAAGATCTTTCAAACTGTGGACCGCCATGTCAGCACGACCATCCAGCACGGCCAGTTGGACTTCTCGTGTGAAGACACCAAAGCTGCCCAAGGATCTTAGCGTCTCTGTCTGATCGCGATCTCCAGTCGTTGAAACGTGAACAAGTTCAACGCGGACTTCCGGGTCAACTTGACGAATCAGTTCGGAAATGTAATTGGATTGCCAGAGTGCGAGTTGGCTCGCACGGGTTGCAATACGAAGAATGGGTCGAGGAAACGTCGGCAAGAGTTCGATTTTCAGTTATCAGTGTTCAAGTGAGAAAAGCAGACTGGAGATTCAACCTTCGCGATTGATGTCACGCGAATGATGTCAGTAGCTGTCGGAAGCGAGCATGACGTCTTGGGCCTCTTGGCTGTCATCTAACGGAATAACGTCATCGATCCGCCTGAGTCGCGATTGAGGGAGTTGTCGGTTCAAGCTGGTTTCTTCCGGTTCGTAACTCTGAGGACTGACGGGCCCCCTCAATTGAACCGAGCCTTCAACAGTGGGTCGATTACGAATGGAAATCGGAATGGGTATCGGAACATCTGGCGTATCAACGACAGTCCGATTCGCCTCGCGCTCGTCTCTGACCGGCTTTGACTTGGAATTGAGTCTTGCTTCGTTCTGCACGCGAAAGTGGACGTCACCGATCATCAGATCATCGCCAACAGAAAGGGTCGCTTCTTTCTTGATTCGAGTTCCGTTCAGAAAAACCCCGTTTGTGCTACCGAGATCTCGAACAACGTACTTATCGTCCACCTGAGCGATGCAACAATGTTTACGTGAGATCTTGCGGCTCAGCGTCAGCGACACATCGCAATCGGATTGGCGACCGATCAACACGATTGCTTTTTCCAGTGGGATCAGGCAATGCCCAGGATCGACGGGAACCAGGAAGGCTGGCATGTGATACTCCGAACGGCCTGAAACGCACTTCAAAAGGAGTGGACCTCCTGGGAGGTTCACATGGAATCGCAGCAAATCTATCTAAAACAAAACCCGGCTAAAATCTCAAAATGACCAAGTGAGTCTAGCAATGTCAAACAATGGCTACCATATAATACGCAGAAAATTATAAACTCGAATTTGACTGTTGGAAACCCGTAAGTTGCATCAAGTCCTGATTTTGTCGAATGTTATTTCCGCAAACAACGAGTTTGACACCGCGTATTTGTAACCCATTCCTTGAATCACATCGGCGAATCGGTCGCCTCGAAATTGGGAGAAATTAAAACTTCGATTCCAATCTCGTGTACTCGACCCTCAAAAGCGTGAAATCAATACAGCTGCGTTCGCGAATGCGTCAGATCGAGCCTTTGGCTTGCCATCGACCGACAAAATCGGTATTTTCTGCAGATCTTCACCTCTGGCGAGACTGCAAACAACAATTCTGAGCTTTCGCTTTGGAAATGTTTGATGACGGACACGATGTCCTGATTTCGTTGTGTCTTTGCCATGAGTGTTGAGGTTTTTACCCTTTCCCCTGCCCCCGCGAAGGAGCTCAAGGATGAGCCGACTCAGCGTGTATTGGCCTGAAGAAACTGGATCTGCGGAAATCGTGACAGACGAACCAATGATCCTGCCGTTTCCCAAATTTCGGCAAGTTGCAGAAATTGAGTCTCGACCCATGGACGTCGTCAGTCGAGCGCGGATTTTGTACGCGAATCGAAAGTGCCGCGATTGTGGTTATCCGGTTGTGGAGCCAATCGAACTTGAAGATTCAATGACCAACAGCAGCGGACTTGCCATTCCTGGTACCGCGACATTAATCGGATTCCACTGTTGCGGCTGTCAGAAGGAGTGGCCCGCCTGCTGAGAGACTAATAGCAATTTTGTCAGCAGATCCCTGGCGTACCACGGCAGCGGTGCCTGAGCCATTTGAAACGTGTCGGGATGCATCCACTCATTCGCCAGTCGCTCACGAAATCGTTCCAGCAATCCTCGAACAGTGAGCGCGGCGATGACAATCTCGGCCAGTCGCGGAAAACTGGAGTCGGGCAGGAAGACCGCTGCCGAGAAGACTAACGCCCTGACGTCATCTGTATGTCGATCCAATTCAGGCAGCTCCGGTAAGTGACGCATGTCAAAATCAATCCAAGTGGCCTTCGGCAGATCAACAATGACATTGTTAATTGTGGCATCGCCATGACTCACCGATTGGATCACCCCACTTCCCCAATCCGCGTGTAAACGATGAAGTTGACAAAGAGAATCAACAGCCCATTCGATGGCCGCGAATTTCAGTTGTTCGGGATATCGATCCTCTTTCAGCAGATCGCGTAACGACGAGCCAGGAACGTGGCGTCGAGTGAATGTGTGTGAGTCTCCGGAAGAAAGTTCCGTTTTTTGATTGCAATCAGCGACGTCCATCGCGTTCTGAACGGCTTTCTCCCATCGAATCCATTCGCCATTCCTCAGAATTTCAACGCCGCACTTCTGTAACTGCAAATAGAAATTTCCCAGTTGGATCGCGATATGACCGTAGGCGCGCCGAGACTTTACCACTGCTGTGTGGCCGTCCTGATCGATGTACCGAATTTTGTGCAAATGGCATCGAGCCAACACTGCCGCAAGACAGCGTTGGCTTTCATACATGAACGGCCTCAACCAATCTGGCATCATTCAGCGAATCCGATCCGAGAAATGCAGTCGCCCACTACGATGAAGGATCGCCCAGACGTACTTCAGGAACGTCCGTGAATACCCAAACGGCTGCGTCTGCATTCGGCGATTCGAACTTAACGCCGTAATGGATCGGTCATACACAAAATTCCGTCGGCGTCGGCGATAATGATTTGCCAATATCGGCCATTCTTCGCCAATCGCAACACTCTCGTCAAAAGGGCCAAATTCGTCGAACACGTTTGCCGTACAAAACATCAGCGCCGGCATCGCCTTTGCGCGACATAACGGAAGTCGCCTGACGTGTTCGCAGAATGACCACCAAAGGCGAGCTCGAAGACCACCTTCCAGACCGGCGAGTCGAGTAATCCCCGCTTCGATTCCTCGATGATCGCAATGCTCGACGATCCGGTACAGGCAATCGGCTGAGACATGCGTATCCGCATCGACAAACACCAGAATTTTCCCATTGGCATGTGCCCGACCAAGATTTCTGGCCCGAGCGGCTCCAAGCTGGTCGAGCTGGATCGCTTTGATTCGGTATTCGTTCGCATATTGCTGAAGGATCTCCCACGTCCCATCCGTACTGGCGTTATCAACAACGATCACTTCGGCATGCAATGGGCCGAGGCGATCGATGGCACCAAGCACACAGCCTAAGGTCGCACGGATCAACCGGGCTTCGTTTCGAGCCGGAATGATGACGGAAAGATGACAGCCCATTAAAGCTCCTCTGGTTTCAGCACAAACAGATCACGACTGACGCCCAACCCAAGCCATTCAGCGGGAACACGCTCAACGACAATCAATCCGACGCGTGCAAATAATTCCGACAATTCAAATCGAGTAAAAACGTGTCGAGGTTTCAAAGTACAGTTAACCGGTTGAATCAGACCGGCCACGGATGCGACGTACAGAGCAAATCGCCCCCAGAAGAATTCACGAATCGCCAGTACAATCCGCCCCAGTCGCCCCCGATAGGTCGATTGAATGATCAAAAGAGGGCCACGCGAGACGCGCCGACATTCCCGAAGAAGTTGCTCAGGCGAATCTGGATACTGCAAAACGAAAAACAGGATCAGTCCATCAAAAACTCCATCGCCCACTGGAATCTGTGAATCGCTGATCAGCTCGGGTCCCGGTCCAACCCAATGCAGATCGGCAACGTCAAATTCGCGAACTCGATGCTTCCCCAGGTGACGAATTGCTTCGGCATTGTGCCCGGTTCCTGAACCGATATCAGCAATCGTCCCCTGTTGAGGAAGGTAATCACGCAGTCGGGCAATGAGACCCTGAGAACGCCGCGACATCAAATAGTTACCCAGGCGTTTCATGCGCATTAAACCTCCGTCGACATCAATTGCATGGCCGTTGTCGGAATAAATCCCCGCTCGAGGAATGCCTGAATCAGTTGTTCGGCTCGTCGCAAATATCCTCGCCGCACATCAATGGGGTGAATTACGATGCAAGGAATTGCGGCTGGATTGCAAAGCTGTTGAATTTTCCCAAGAAACTCACCGCCGCGCGAGAGCCAACCCAAGCGTCCCCAATCCCATGACCACGTTGCCAATGGCAGCACTCGATCTGGACTTCGACAAGATTCGATGGCTCGATACCGCACGACGAATTGAAGTGATGTTATTTCTACCGATCGAATCGGCAGTTGCCACGCTGGTGGAACAAACCCGAAAGCGGGTTGTTTGGTTAATTCAGTGAACGCCGCCTGGCCGGCATCAATCCGTTTAATGATCGTTTGGCGATCTAGGCCCCGCATTTCATCAGCCTGGCCAGTCAACAGCGAAATTGGGTGGTAAGGAAAACGGCTTTGATGAGTCCAACCGTGAAGCAGACGTTCCTCAACGGAGTTTAATAGCTTTTGATACGCGTTACTTGAATTCCCCTGTGAAGTTCCCCGCCAGCAAGGAACAACGGCCACCGACATCTGTCGACCGATCAGCGGGCTAAGCCTCTCAACAATCTCGTTCAATTCGCGAAGAAACACCGGCGCAAAATCATGGATGACAACCAAGATTGGCCGTTTCCCTTCGCCGGTGATGCCAGCCGTGCGAGCAGTAGAATCCTCGAAATCTTGAATCATAGCCGACACCACGTCCTCGCCACGACTTAACTTTGCAACACAAAGCATATCTGCCACTGCCAAATCACGCAAGGGAGCGAAGAATGAAATCAGAGACAACAACCGGAAAAGTCTTTTGACTGTCCGAGTTTTCAAAATGAATCTGTCTGATTCACGAAAATCTGTGAACACTTTTGATCGACGCTTTTTTCGTTTGTCGCGGGGCTATTGGAAGGCGTGCAAACGCCGATTTCGCATGAGGTGGCCGGTAGAAACTTGGCTGTTAGAATGCTGAAGACTCAAAAATCATTTCTGTTAAGAAATCGAGTCGCCAGTACCCATGGAAAAATGAGACATTCAATGAGCAAGACAGGTCGACTGCTGCAAGCAATGTTACTGGCGACGATCTGGTTCAGTGCGGTCCCGTTTGCGGTTGCTCAACAATCAACGGTGCCAATTTGGGATCAATGGCGAGGTCCAACACGCGACGGGCTGGTCTCTGGCGGTGACTGGCCGTCAAGCCTTTCCGGACAATCGCTGACTCGCCTCTGGCGGGTTGAACTTGACTCAAGCTATTCAGGCCCTATCGTTTCTGAATCGACGGTGTTCGTTACGGGAACACGGAACAAAAAAACGGAAGTCGTTGCCGCTCTTGATCGCAAAACGGGAGACAAACGATGGGAAGTTGAGTGGCCCGGGGCGATGTCGGTACCGTTTTTTGCCAGTTCCAACGGATCATGGATTCGATCGACACCTGCCTATGACGGGGCAACTCTTTACGTTGCCGGAATGTGTGATGTGCTTGTTGCTCTGGATGCCAAAACCGGCGATGAACGCTGGCGAATAGATTTTGTCAAAGAGTTCAAAACAGGACTCCCGACTTTTGGCTGCGTCAGTTCCCCATTGATTGATGGAGAATTTCTCTTCGTTCAAGCGGGCGGATCTCTGATCAAGCTGAACAAAGCCACGGGCAAGGTCATCTGGCGAGCGCTTGAAGATGGCGGCGGCATGATGGGCGGCGCTTTTTCCTCACCGACGATGGCCACCAGCCTGGCCGGACGAAGACAGCTCGTCGTCCAGACGCGTGAAAAAATGGCTGGGGTCGACCCAGACACAGGAAACATCCTCTGGCAGCGCAAAGTCCCCAGCTTTCGGGGGATGAATATTCTGACACCTCTCGTCGCTGGAGATTCGATTTTTACAAGCACCTATCAGAATAAATCGTGGCGATTTGATGTCACAAATTCCGACGGAGCTTTTGCGATCAACGAAGCCTGGAACAATAAGTCACAAGGCTATATGTCGACCCCCGTCGTTATTGACGGCTACATCTATCTGCACCTGCAAAATCAGAGATTTACCTGTATCAATCTTTCCACAGGAGCGGGAATGTGGACGTCACAGCCGTATGGAAAATATTCAAGCCTGGTCGCTCAAAAAGACCGGATTCTTGCTTTGGACCAGTCAGGCAAGCTTCTATTGATCAAAGCGAATCCAAACCAGTTCCAACTGATCGACGAGCGGCAAGTTAGTGATCAGGAAACATGGGCTCATCTGGCCGTTTGCGGAAACGAAATCTACGTGCGTGAACTGAACGCTTTATCGACCTTCCGTTGGCAAAACGACAAACGCGATTAAGCCGACTTCGCGAATCCCGTTTATGCCCGGCCCACCGTCATCAAAAGTCAGATATTCTCGGTATCTTGCTCGATCGTCGCAACGACCGATGCATATTGCTGTGGCCAACTGCCGGGTCGACTTTTACTCTTGAGGTTTGTCGTATGACTGTGATCGCGGTGAACGGAGATCGAGGTGAAAGGAGATCGGGCTTTTTCCTCAGGTAAATGATGCCCCGGATCATCGATCCCGAGACGCTACAATATGCGGTTCTTAATCGATGAGCCAGAGATCATTCTTAGTGATTCAGAATACTTTCAATATACTGTTGCGCCAACAGGCAAGTCCAAACCGAGTTCTAAATCGAGAATGTGTCGACAGGCTTATCTTCTCCGACGGCAATGTATTCTCCCTTAAGAGTGTTCTTTGACGCCGTTACGCGAAGAAACCCCACGTACTTCTTCGTTGCGAAATTCACCGTAACGCCAGGATCGTCCGGTGCCGGTGTGTCCTTAGTCACTTCCATATCAATGGGGTCTTTCGCGTGTCCCCCGCAACCGGCTACGACGAAAAGACACTTCTTCCCGCTAATCTTAGTCGTAAACCGTTGATAGTTATGGACGTGCCCCGCTAGCACGAGATCCGGTACCCTGCCCGAAAACGTACAAGCGTCATTGAGAACCTGCGCCATTTGCTCGGAGCCACGATGGGATGGATTTGTCGCTACGGAATAGATTGGGTGGTGCATGGCGACAATTAATGGCTTGTCCTTATCTGCACGTTTCATCTCGTTGTTGAACCAGGTGGTCTGTGGATCTTTCACTTTACCGCCGGATGGCACATTAGTATACAAACCAATGATCGTGAAAAGTGGAGTCTTCAATGTCCAATAACAGTTGGGTTGTGTCATCGTGTCGCGGCCAAAATCAACACCGATCGCTTTCAGCGACGGGGGCATTCGCGGGCGCGAATCGCAGAAATTTGCCATGAAGCCGACGAGCGAATCGGGGCCACCACTAAATTCGCTTCCATCGTGATTTCCTGGAATTGCGACGATTGGAAGGTCATACCCTTTATAGATCTCGTAAAATTGATCTGGGTATTCTCGATCCTCGCCATAGTCATAGACGACGTCGCCGAGGTGGTAAAGGAACTTAGCCCCTGATGTTTTTGCGTCACCTACCAACAAATCGGCGACATTCAGCTGGAGATCATTCTTAAAGTTTCCCGTGTCGCCAGTCGCATGAAATACAAGTTGTTCGTCATGATCAATCTTGTCGATTTCGGATTTGTCAAGAATCTCGCTCAAATCCATTTCATAGGGAGCGACACCTGGTGGTGAAGGAAAATCCTGAAAGTGTTGATTTTCCAGCGAATTGAATGGTGTATGGTCTACGGTGGTTTTTAAATCACTAATGCTGTGTGTAAATCGACGTTGGTTTCCTAAGGCTGCCATCATGTTTCCCTTGGTGATTGTTACTTTCTGACACTACAAAAAGCAGGGCTTTGATACTTCGGGCGCGCAATGGCCCAGCGATTTACACTGGTGATGTGAGATCGCGGGCTGTGAGAAGAGTTGAGTCCGTTGAATCGACTGTTGCTTGGTTCCGGCGTTTTTGAGACCGTCGATGCGCTGGACAGGTGCAGTTTTGGATCGCCACAGGGTCGAGAGATTCTTGGTCGGGCGGTATATTGTTCGAATGCATGGAGAATGGCAATGGTTTGTTCATACCCTATTCAGGGTAGGCTCGTGGTGCTTGACATGTTGCAATCCGTCGATTTCGAAGACGTCCTGTTCTGTGTAATCAACTATCAAAACGAATTTGAACGAGTCCATCATGTCAATGCAGGAGAATCCCGTATCGGTCGGGCGGACGATTCTGAGATCTGGTTGCTCGACCAATCAGTTTCTCGAAAACATGCCAGTCTTTGCTGGTCAGGAGACCGGGTCACGATCCGGGACGAAGGAAGTCGGAACGGGACGAGCGTAAACGGAATTCTGATCGGAAAGAACGAAATCGTACTCGATAAGGGGAGTGAGATCGAGATTGGTCCTTATCAACTGTTGATCTGTTTTAAATTTGGCGAGGCCCTTCTTGAGTCACCAGATCTCGTCGGAACCAACGAGACGACGCATACGAATCCTTGTGGAACAAAACAGAAGTTGACCCGGCGACAACTTCCAACGTTGACGGAGGCCCAGCAACGCGTCTACGAAGGTTTTGTTGAGGGGCTATCCGAAAAGGAAATCGCGTACCGATTGAAGATCAAGCCAAACACAGTCCATTCGCACGCAAAAGCAATCTATAAGCAACTTGAAGTCTCATCACGCGGTGAATTACTGAAATTCTGGGCTGATCAAAATCGATTTCCTTGAACGGACCTCACGACTTGATCGGTTTTTTGAGTTTGTCTCCGGCCACTCGCATTCCCCGCCCAATTTCGAGGCCAGATCCGAAGGTAATCGCCGCAAACCCGATGCGGTTCGACTTGCGTTCCAACCTCGGTCTTGCTAATCACACTGATGAGGTCGACATAACTATCGGCCGTTCGACGAACATCGATTGGAATGAATTATCCGCCAACACTTTGCCGGATTGATGTATTTACCTAGCCGAAAACGTCTGCATCATTCTTATCGGATGTTCAAAATAACCTGAGCGAGTAAAACGGGGCTGCCCATGCGAATGCGTTCCTGGCTTGTTAGTATCCACCAGCGGCTTCGGTTTTCGCAAATTCTTCGCAGAGGACATCAACACCAAAAACGTTCTATCGCGCAATCAGTTTTGATCGAGCGATTGGAACCGCGCCAGCTGTTGACCGCTGCCGCTGTCGGTCTGGTTGAATCAAAGGTCAACACGTATTCAGCGGGTATTCAAAGCGTGCCATCCGTCGCAATGGATGCGGCAGGCGACTCGGTCGTCGCCTGGGCCAGTGACGGTCAAGATGGCAGTAGTTATGGGATCTATGCTCAGCGATATGATAGTACCGGTAAGGCGACAGGAAACGAGTTCCAAGTCAACACTTTTACGCAGGACAATCAGTATGCACCCGTTGTCGCCATGGATGCTGCCGGCAACTTTGTCGTGGCTTGGTCGAGCGCGGGCCAGGATGGCAGCGGTTCCGGCATTTACGCCAAACGGTACAACGCATCGGGGGTCGTGCAAGGATCTGAATTTCTAGTCAACACCTATACGACAAATAGCCAAACCTATCCTTCAATCGCGATGAATCCCACGGGGAGTTTTATCATCGGCTGGACAAGTGATGGACAGGACGGCGATGGTGCAGGCGTCTTTGCGCAGCGCTTCAATGCCAGCGCAGTTCCTCAAGGGAACGAATTCCAGGTGAATTCGACCACAATCAGCACCCAATATGATCCGTCGGTCGCGATTGACGCTGCCGGGGAGTTTGTTGTGACGTGGAGTAGTTTATCGGATGGCAGCAGCTATGGCATTTACGGTCAGCGGTACAGTGCTGCCGGAAGTCGCGTGGGCGGTGAATTCAAAGTCAACAACTACACTCCCAATCGTCAGGAAAAATCATCTGTCGCCATGGATGCGGTAGGACATTTTGTCGTTGCCTGGGTCAGTGCTGGCCAGGACGGTAGCGGTACCGGGATCTATGGACAATGGTTCGACACTGACGGAGCGCCTGCCGGAGGCGAGTTCCGGGCCAATACAAACACGACGGGCGATCAAACAAATCCGTCCGTTTCGATGGACGCCGGTGGCAACTATGTGATTACGTGGGACAGTAATGGAGCCAATGACAGTTTTGGAATTGATGGGCAACGTTATAAATCGAATTTAGCCATGGATGGAGGCGAATTCCGCGTTAACGCCTATACGACCGGCCTGCATTTTCTCCCGTCAGTTGCGATGGATTCGACAGGCGACTTTGTCGTGGCTTGGATGAGTGACCGGGATGCGGGAACATTTGGCATTTATTCCCAGCGATTCGTGACAAGCGGGCCGCTTGTTACGGGCGTTTTCGAAGAACTGTCGCCCAATCTGATTCAGAACGGAGACCGATTGCGGACGATCCCATCAACTCTGTCCGTCATCTTTTCGGACGATCTAAACGTCGTGAATGGAGGTGCGAACAGCGTCACAAATCCTTCCAACTGGTCTCTGGCACGGTATGGCGCGGATGTCAGCGACGAAATTGCGAGCATCACGTTTGGTTCCAAGATGATCTATGGAAAAAATCGCTATGTGGCTGTTTTGACGTTTTTTCTGCCGTTAAGAGAGGGACTTTATCAATTGATCGCTCGGCAGGCGATTAGCGATCTGGGCGGACGCATTCTCGACGGTGAATCCGACGGATTCGTCGGGGGGAATTTTCGCCGCAACTTTGCCGTGGCCAAGACGGTCGTATTGGGAGCGGAAACCCGAGTCAATACCTATACCGCGAATTCGCAATCGGCCCCGAAGGTTGCCATGAACGCCTCTGGCAATTACGTCGTGACTTGGGAAAGTACAAATCAGGACGGGGACGGTCGAGGAATTTTTGCGCAGAGGTACAACGCAGCCGGCATTGCCCAGGGAGCCGAGTTTCAGGTCAACTCCTACACGAATTACGACCAGTTTGAGCCATCCGTTGCCATTGATCCTGCCGGTGACTTTGTCATCGCCTGGACAAGCTACAATCCTGATAGTGATGGGGCTTTCGGGTCCCAAGGTAATCCGCTCGGGATCTATGCGAAAAAATACAGTGCGGCCGGTGCCGCGCAAACGGGTGAAATTCATGTCAACCACTACATTCTTGGTGTCCAAGATCATCCTGCCGTAGCCATGGATGCAACTGGAAACTTCGTTGTGGCTTGGGAAAGTGCCGGCCAGGACGGAAGCGGGTACGGCATCTATGCGGAACGATTCGACTCTGCCGGAAATACGAACGGAGGCTTAAATCAGACGTTAGTGAACTCGTATACGCAAAAATCCCAATCGAAACCCTCGATCGCGATGGATCCATCGGGAGACTATGTGATCGTCTGGCAGGACGATAATGATCAAAACGGGTTGGGTTTTCAGGGTGGGATTTATGCCCAGCGTTACAATTCTTCAGGAACAGCTCAGGCGCAAAATCTGCGTGTGAATACAAATTTTGGGAACGGCATTTCGCAATACAACACGTCTGTCGCAATGGATGAAACAGGTGATTTCGTCATCGCGTGGAACAACGTATATTTACTACCGCAAAAGGGCCTGACTCAACATTTCTTCGTGCGTCAATTCAGCAGTCAGGGAATTGCTTTGGGTAGCGATTTTTCGTTCGATTCCGATTCGGTCGTCATCGACAAAAAGCCTTCGGTAGCCGTGAACCAGAATGGCGATTTCATTGTGGCATGGGAGTTTGACCCTGAATCTGCAAGTGCTTCGAATGTTTACGCACGGCGATTTACTTCCGCAGGGTCCAAAATCGATCTCGAAATCCAAACCAATACGTTTACCACGGGCGTTCAACGCTCCAGCTCAGTAGGTATCGATGCAAACGGGAATTTTGTGGTCGTCTGGTCGAGTCAGAATCAGGACGGCAGCGGCGATGGAATTTACTCGCAACGATATGTGACAAAAGTCGCACCGTACCTCTATGAGATCGAATCTAAACCGCTGAATGCCGTCGGTTCGGCATCAACACCCTTAACATCGTCCGTCCTCGCGTATGATTTCGACAGCGACAACTGGACCGGCGCGACCATCCAGATTTCCAGCAACTTCCGTAGCGGCCAGGATGTCCTCGGTTTCGTAAACACCGCGACAATTTCCGGAGCATGGAACGCGGTAACCGGAACACTGACTCTGACCGGAACTGATACTGTGTCAAACTATCGCAATGCGCTTCGCAGCGTAACGTACCACAATTCAAGCGGTTCGCCGAATACGACTCTCACTCGGACGATTGATATACAAGCGAGTGACGGCTTGCTATTGAGTAATCTCGTTTCACGCGACCTCACAGTTATGACCTCAATCAGCCCCCCCATGCTGTCAGGCGTCGGCGGTACGGGAACCTATTTCGAGAACGACGCGCCGTTGGCACTGGCCTCCGGTTTGACGATCTCCGATCCCAACGTCGTTAATCTTGCCAGTGCCACGGTTTCGTTTACGAACTGGCAGATTGAGGATCGACTGGAATTTAATAATATCTATGCCTTGCAGCATACGCTTAGCGAAGACCCAGCGACACATACGGCCACGTTTACAATTAACGGACTGGATACGGTCGACCACTATCAGACGCTGTTGCGTTCGGTCGTGTATTGGGACGTCAGCGACGCACCAAATCTGGTGACTCGCGTTGCCAGTTTCACCGTGAACGATGGAACGTCTAACAGCAATGCGGTCATGCGAAGCACCGCAGTCGTCGCGGTTAACGATCCACCATTGTTGACGGCGATCGAATCATCATCATTAGTTTATAAAGCCAATGATCCGGCATTTCCGCCACAACCTCTTTCCGCGACGCTGCTGGTCAACGAGCCTGACAGTAACAACCTGACATCCGCCACAGTGCAGATTTCGGCGGGTTACCAGAACGACGCTAATGGCAAGGACATTCTTTCTTTCACCAATCAACTGGGGATCAGCGGCTCATTTAATGCCGCTGCGGGAATCCTAGCCCTGTCTGGAACGAGTGCTGTGGGAAATTACCGGACGGCATTGCGATCCGTAACATTCAGTTCCTCAGGGGCGGTTGTCAGCAATGCAACTCGTGCACTGACAATCACGGGAATTGATGACTTCTTGACACCCGCAACGAGCCTGGCGATCACTCGAAGCGTGACAGTGTTGACATCGAACATCCCCCCTGGATTGGCAGGAATCCCCACCGCCCCACTGGCGTACGCTCGAGGGACGGCAGCCATCGCGATGGCACCGGGACTGTTCGTACTGGACATCGACAGTATCAACCTGGCAAGTGCCACGATCCAGATCACTTCAAATTATCAAAACGGTCAAGACGTATTGGCATTTACATCAGGGTTCGGTGTCGTCAGCTCATTTGACGCCGTCACGGGGAAACTGACACTTACCGGCACCACGTCTCTTGCCAACTATCAGACGCTACTGCGATCCGTCACATATAAAACGAACACTAGTTCTGCCAATATTCTGGCGCGGACCATCTCGTTCACAATCAACGATGGCATTGACTCGAGCAATCCCGTGTTCCGAACCGTGACGTTGACGTAAATTCAACGATGGCAATGAAAATGGACCGTCACGGACGACGCGTTTCTTGTTGGGCCTCTCGATTTTCATTTCAGGGAGCCTGACCGCAGTACTTGTTTCTTTTTTCAATGGGAAGATGGACTTCGTGGCAATCTGTTACATTCGCACAATTCTCGCGATCTTGATCATCTGTCGGTGTTCAATCGCATTTGCTGATGAAGACCGATGGTGGCCCGAACAAACAGTTCCCAAGTCCGTCGTGCGGACACGCGAACATGGAGACCCGGCGACAAAGATGCTGGTGCAGTCGATCGCGGGCCTCGCCGCCAAAGCCGTCAACCAGGGCCAGGGCGAAGAGATGGTCTGGGTCTTCAATGACAACCATGATATGAAACTGTGGTATGAGGCATTTCTCAAACGTCATCCCGGTATCACAACGAACGGCACATTGACGCCTTGGGAATTAGTCAATCGCTTTGCCAAACGAGACGTTATCAAGGGGTATATTCTTTACTCGCAAGACAAGTCGCCTGGCCGCACATCGGATCACCGAGACGGAATGGATCGATCTGTTAACGTCGCGACGAGTCTGGCGGGAATTTTTGATGGAGTGGTCGTCGAAGAACGCCTCGAACAAGAAGCCATCGCCAATGGACTGACGATGCTGGTCGATGTCCGAGGCAAAAGCCAGTCATGGTGTTTTGAAACCTACAAAGATCGGTTCAACCGACGGCTGCTGTGTGCTCAAGACCCGCGTATTTCGAACCTGCGTGATCTGGCGGTCGCTCAACAGGCACTCGTTCTTTACGGCGCTGACGAGCCGATGGAATCAGCCATGAACTGGTTGGAACCACTCTCACCGATCGCTGGATGGAATGGCGGCGACGAATTTAAAACGACGCGATTGTCAACCATTTATGGTCATGTCCAGACCGCAACCGACTGGTGCATGAATCTCCCCATCCTGATGTCCGGCAGCGATCAGGATCAAGTCCCTCTCCTGAAGAAATTCGACCCCGGTACGATCGATTGGAATGATGGCCGAAGCTGTGTCAGTTTCATCCTGACCGATGGCGACAACGTCCAATGGTTCCAGTCAAGTTTCTTCCATGGGAACACCAGTTTCTGGAACAGTCCTAGTCGAGGCAAAATCCCCTTCGGCTGGTCCTGTTGCTTTGCATCATTAGCTCAGGTCTGCCCGGTAGCAATGGAATATGGATTGAATACGCAAAAGCAGAACGACCAGTTCATTGAATGGGGAGGTGGCTATTACTACCCCGACCTGTTTGCAAAATCCCGACCCAACCGAGACGAACTGTTGGCAAAACATGCGTCGCGGACATGGAAAGTCATGCAGCGAACCGGCACACGAATGATCGGCTTCAACGTCGCTAATGCCAGTTCGGCCGCCGCGATAAAGGCATACGAAACAATCGCTGGTCAAACGAACGATTTGTCAGCGATTCTCGTATTTCAGTATTCACCCTATGAAGCGGGAGCCGGAAAAACCTTCTGGGTCAAGGATCGTCGCGGAATCGAAATTCCCGTGATCACCGCTCGATATTCCATCTGGGAACACTCCAACCACCGCCCAAGAAGTGGCACACCAGCCAAAGTCGCCCGCGAGATTCGCGACAGTGCATCGGGCAAGACAGTTCGCCACGATTGGGTCATCGTCCACGCCTGGTCCTACTTTCAACAGGTTCCCGGAACAGACGAAAATTCCGAGAATCTACCGCAAGAAGGGGCCCCAACCCAAGGAGGGATTCGTGGATACGAACCCGCGCTCTGGTGCTCCGAAAGACTGCCACCCGAAGTCCACACCGTAACCCCTGAAGAACTCGTCTGGCGCATTCGGATGGAACATGACGCAGTCGGTACCCGGCAACTCCTGGAAAAGAAGTGATTCCGATAACCAATACGTGATTTTTGTTCGCCGTTGGAAAGCAATTCTTCTAAGGTCGGCTCCGCACCTCGCAAAGAAAAACGATAGCCGCGATCCATTATTGATTGCGGCTTTAAGTCAATTGCCCCCACTAGGCAACGCGGTGAAGGATTTTTCAAAACGGTACTGAGTGACGTGCCACTGCATCGGAGTCTTCTCCGAAGAAGTGCTCTTCGCAATTTTCATTGGCTTCAATGAGCACTAAGTGACCGAATACGGTCATTCAGTGGCACAAGATTTCGTTCGAACCCGTGCTTTCTCGAAGAAAACTCCTTCACGGCGTTGCCCACTAGGGCTCGAAGAATCGTTTTGAACGAGTCATTTAAGTGAAAATCCCTGCGAATCTAATGTACTATCGGCATTCGGCACCGTCTCGACAAGTCTCAATGAGTCACAAAAAATAGCGAGTTGTCGAAGTAGCGGGGGAGATCGTAGGTAGACCGTAGGTACCCGAGCCACTGACACCCGAGATTACCACCAGACACCCCAGTGGAATATCCAGATCGAGATTCTTCAAATTGTGAACGCGGACGCCGCGCAGTTCCATCTGACGGGTCACAAGTCGTGGTTGCAGAATTTCGGTCACCATCGATCTGCCATTGTCTTGTCGTTACCATACCGATCACGGAGCAAGTGGAATGTTCGAAACTCCGACACTTCCTGCCGGGAATTGGTTATTTCCGAATTGAAGATTCCTGGGTGAACTTTCTTTGCCGGATTCAATCCGGACCGCGTAATGATACCTTGGAAAATCCTTCGCATCATGGACTGCGTCAGGATTTTCGTCGGGATCGGGATTTGAGATCACGTTTCCAACGACCAGCACATCCCGCAATGGTGGATCAGATAATTCCTGGCCATTATCGAATCGAAAGACGCCTCGACTGGAATCCTTCCACATCCAATACGAATCGCCATAGCCGAACTGCGAGATGATATTATTGGCGATTAGTGAGCCACCATCGACATTGGCAGCGACCGCCGGCCGATCCCCTTTTGCGGGAACCGCAGGAAAAGCGCCCGATCCAGACATGAACCCGATGGCCCACAGCGTTGCTCGCGAAAACTGATTGCCCGTAACCATGACGTTGCGCGAACCGTGCATTGCCTTCATGCCAATGAATGAGTTGTTCACAATGTTATTGGCAATAATCACATGGTCGGAATGAATGTCAATTCCCTGCGCCGCGTTCTCAATCTGGTTTCCCAGAATACGTGTCAGATCGCTGCGCGTCGGACCGGTCACGATTAAGGCGGATCCCTGATGCCAGTTGTTTGTATATTCGGCGTCCCAGACCTCTTGTGAGATCAGCAGACCCTTCTTGGGGTTTTTCTTCGTGAACTTTCCCAGTTGATGCCGTTCTTTGACCTCGGGTGTCGGTCGCAGATTGTCCTCGACAATCAAGTTGCCTTGAATCAGCGTGCCACGACACGTGTCGCAGACGATTCCGGTTCCGTCGATGCATCGAAATGCGTACCCGAGCAGTTCCACATTTTGCGTCCGATCGTCGATGGCGATCGTCATATAGTTTCGGATTTCACAGTTGAGAATGCGGCCGTCGTGAACGTCCGAAAGCCGAATACTTCCCGACCGCGTGCGGTTGTTGATGACTTTCACCCGCTCCACAATGATGCTGCGCGCGTCGGAGATCAGAAGACCCTCCTTCTGTGTATCCATCTGGCCTTCCGGACGTGTGAGAGTGACACCTTCAATCCTCACGTTTCTTGCATGCTCAATTTCCAGGATGTGCACGCCGGGATTGACCATCACGATCTTACCAGGGCCAACCAGCGACGTTCCTTCTCCCGTGATTCGAACCGTCTTGTCGACGGAATGATCGCCCGCAGGAACGAAAATCTCACGACCTGGATTGGCATCAATTGCGGCCTGAATGCTCGGATAGTCTTTCGTGGAAACATCGGCGGCATTTGCGACGGAATCGCTCGACAATTCGAAGCCCGTTGTAAACACGACGGCGACGATCCAGACAAGTTGACGGTAATCACTCACAAGACCAATTCTCCGTGGGCAGAGCGAAAACAAAAACAATTGAGCTCATGAACGCGTTTGAAACGTCGTTCGTCGGGGATTCTAGCAGTTCATTCCTTCAGACCGCATCCTCGCAGCGGTCTGCAAGAAACTTTCGTGTCTGTGACAATTGTGTTGCATTCGAACTGTGCTCGAAACATCGATGGGGGCACAGCTCTTTGCGGTTTTTTGCATTCGTTGACAATACGGGACCCTTGTTTTGTCCATAAATATGTGCCTTGAGGAATAAAGAGCATTTTCGGAGAACTGCGATGGCTCGACTGTCGCGTGTGGAAGTTTTTTCTCCTGATGAAGTTGCCATTGTTCATGTGATGAACCACGCCTTCGGCGAGAATGAAGACCGTCGAGAGTAGTCAGTAGTAAGGGCTACATCAAAGAATCTGGATTGAAGAGCAATTACAACGACTTGCTTCTTGTTTTGGGATCGATCTGCTTTGTTTCGCAATTCTTTCTAACCATTTCCATTTGATTCTTCGATCTCGACCGGATGTCGTTGCCACGTGGGATGATACCGAAGTCGCCGGGCGATGGCTGTTGCTTTGCCCGGTCAGGAAAGATGACGAAGGGTTTGCTGAGGAACCGAACGAGGCCGAACTGAATCATTGAACGAAAATTCTCTTTTGCCTCGTCATATTGTTTGGTAGAACTACGAAATGGAAACAATCAACCGAAATGTCAGGGATCTTGGGGTTGGCGAGCGTTCCGTCGTTGAGACGCTTGTCGGGCACAGGTTGTCCGATGAACAGACACTGGTCATTCAAGTGCTTGGGAACGGTGTAAACGCCGAGCCAACCCAAGCGGACACAGGTGATCTCCCCGATTGGTGCAATGTCTATGAGGGATTGACTGACGATCAAATCGCTGAAATCGAGGGGGCAATCGTGAGGTGCAACGGAGGCCGTTCATTCGAGTGATCTTATGGACGAAGCACTGCTGGACACTGATATTCTCTCGGAACTGCTCAAGCAGCGAAATGCGGTTGTCAGAAAAAAGGGAGCCGAATATTTACGAGCTCATGGTCAATTTGCATTCTCGGCGTTTACCAGATTCGAGATCGGTCGCGGGCATAAAGAAAAGGGGGCGACGACTCTCATCGCTCGTTTCGACGTGTTCTGTACTCATTCCCTGATTCTGCCAGTGACCGACGCTGTTTTCGAATTGGCGGGCAATTTATGGGTGCTGGCGCGCTGCGGCGGATATGCCCATAACGACGCAGACCTGATCATTGCCGCGCCAGCGTTGGATGCGCGGCGAACGCTGGTCAGCGGAAATACTCAGCACTTCGCTTGGATTCCCGGTCTTGTTTTAGACAACTGGCGAACGCCGTAAGTTTTTGGAAACCAAGTCGAATTGAACAGGACCTCAATTTACGGGTTGAGCGAACACGTGGCGTCAAACCCAAAGAAGAACAAAAGCCGCAATCCATTACTGATTGCGGCTTTAAGTCAATTGCCCCCACTAGGGCTCGAAGAAGCCCTTGAAACTTGTGTTTTTTGGCAGAAAGCCCTATTTCAGTAGGGTATTATCGATATCACGAACCGTCTCGTCAAGTCGCATTCTGTGGCACAGAGTCGCCTTAAGTCCTGGAAAATCGGGCATTTCGTGGAAAACCGGCTGATTCTTCCACGTTTGATTTTTTCAGTTGAAATCCGACAGACTTAGGTCATCAAACAAAGCCGCAAAGTAAGGGACGCCAGCCCTAGCTGAAGATGAATGTGGAAAAACGGATGAGTGACGACCTTGAATCTGCCTTTGGGCAATTACTCAAAATCGTGATCCGTGAGGTCGCCCTGGAGCTTCTCAAAGAACACAGCCTGTCGGACCGAATCCAATCACCTTACCCGATTAATCTAGATGGCCCATTCCTGCTGACTTCCCGTGAAACGGCAAAACGCCTCTCCATCTCCGAACGTCTTTTGTTTTCGTTGACGAAGTCTGGAGTTCTTACTTGCGTGCGTGTCGGCCGCCGAGTCCTTTACAGTGTAGAGACGATTCAGCGTTGGATTCGAGAATCCGAGGCGGCGGGAAAGTCATTGGGTAAATCAGATGACGTAGCGACTTCAACTGCTTGTGGGAATTTACGATCCAAAACTGCTCCCAAGCCAACCTCAAAACGAAGTCCGGTGAAGAAAGCAGTTCCCGTCGTCGAACGGAAATCGAAGAAGAAGGCTAGGAGTTTACCCCAAAGCGACCCGACGACAACCGAAGAACGCCGAACTCCATTTACCGACCTGCTGAATGAAATAGGTGTGAGTCATAGCAGTCTTCCTCCGCTCACAAATGGTGAACTAAGGCGTATTGCCGAAGTCGATATCCCGACTTTACATGGCTGGATGTACCTCAACCGAAAACTGTCTGAAACAGAACGGAACAAGTTAAAAGAACATTTCAGGGACTTTCGGGAAGGATGAAGGAGGATCACGCTGACAGCGCCGGGAGGAACCAGAATCAATTTACAGGGAATGTTAGGAATTTGTCATCGGCTCGGACGGCGTTGACCATGGGGCCAGTAGTTGAAGATGTTGGTCATGCTGGTTCAGCATTCCGAATCCAGTTCTCGACCTCCTCTGGTGATGGGCACTCGTTCTCCATCGTCTCCATTTCGCTGTCTAAAGGCGAATCCCCATAGAGAGATAACCTATCCAAGGCTGAAGCACTACCAGAAGTAGCCAGGTGTATTGCCTGATTCAGAGCGATAACATTGGCTAAACTGTCATGAATCGACAAGACCGGAACTAAAGCGACATTATTCACGGGGTACAAGTCATCCCCATCGAGCTTTGCGAACTGCGTTCCCATAGCACGACGTGCGTTGGTGTCCATCATTTCGTCATTGTGCCGCAGCCTCACTATATTCCGCTTCAAAGCCAACAACGCCGCCTGCATTGGTCCAACAATGAACGATCTCAGGTTTTGATCGAAATCCAGAAATTCACCACTGGTAATTGCTTCATCAAGTGCGATATTGGAGAGCTTTCTACCAAACTGCACTTTAGGCGATCCTCGGTTGGGGGATCGGATTTCAGAAGCAGAGGTTGAAGAGTGATTTCAATTTGCTGAAGAATTGTACTGGATCTGGGTCTGCTGGCAGAGGTTTGAGGAATTCTTC
>CAILLA010000012.1 GCA_903834925.1 uncultured Schlesneria sp. | reverse complement strand
TGCGGTCGTTTCGATGACCCTTTACGCTTCGCCATCCTTGGCTCCCTCGGTGACGTGTTTTGTTCACACTCACAACATCGCAGAGAGCCAGGGTTTCTAAAACATCATTTCCGAGTCGCGCGTTCCCCTAAAGTGCAGTTCCATAGACTCCCGCGAGAAATGTTAACGGAATAAAGATCGAGCCCATGATCGTCAGGACTTTCATGATCTCATTCATGCGGATCGAAAGTGACGACATGTAGATCTCTGTCAGCCCCGTCGCA
Organism: uncultured Schlesneria sp.; assembly: GCA_903834925.1. Classification (GTDB taxonomy): domain Bacteria; phylum Planctomycetota; class Planctomycetia; order Planctomycetales; family Planctomycetaceae; genus Schlesneria. The sequence continues at coordinate 18,208 of CAILLA010000012.1, read as the reverse complement.
AATTCGCGGTACGTCTCGACCAGATCGATGATCTGGACGCAATTGTCGTACAAGTCACGCAGGTAAGGTCGTGTGACTTCCGACATGCATTCGTGCTTCTCACGCTGCAGGGAATGAATCACTTCTCGCATCGGCCAGATCGCTCGTCGAACCATCAACAGTTCTCGCTTGACATCGTGGATACGTCGAATCGTTTCCGTTGTCGGCGTTTCAAGTGCCTGGTCTTCCAGATCTTCCAGCAGTTCAGAATAAAACTCCAGAATGGGAAAACACTGGTCGATCATGGCGTCGAGCAGCGAATAGATCAGGAAACTGACATCATGTTCGCGCAACCGCGAACCTTTCGCCGCGATCCGCTGACGAATCGGGTCCCAGACATCCCCTTCACGTTCCTGAAACGTCAACAGCGTTTTGTGTCCCAGCACGAATCCAATCTGTTCGCTACGGACGTGACCGTCGCACAGTTCCAGCATTCGGCCAATAATGAACAGTCGCGCCTGGTGTTCGCCGGTGCTCGGGTAGTCTTCGGCTTTCGGCCGCTGTCCCACGTGAATCAGATCTTCGACGACCAGCGGATGAAGGTCGTACTTCACGGCAAAGGCCTTAAGTACTCGCATATCGGTCAAACCGTCGATATTGACCCAACGAACGACAGCCCACTCCGGTCGGTGTCGTCCGATAAAATCATCCACATCGGCCACCCGTTCAACCTGGATCGACTCAGGTGAAAAGTCCGTACAGGAGATGACAACGCTGGTCTCGTCACCGCTCGGCTGGGTCAGCTCATGGTGTTCGATTCCCGAAGCGGCACCGGGGCTGTATGCGGGTAGCCTTGGCAACCGCTCGCCAGCGTTCTCTGACGCGTCAGGAGGCGAACCCAATCCAAGCCATTCGAGAAATCGTTGACCAATCGTGGAATAGTTAGCAGGCGGTTGAGATGCATCTTGCATGGATCAAGTCTTACCCACAAAAAAAAGGGAATCAAGGTCACTGGCTCAATGTTAACTCTCAATGAACAGAACAACCATTGTCTCGGTTTCAGGATCGGGCGTTCGAATTTCAAAATTGGCCGATTGATACGCACTGATGTGGGAGTATTGTGATCACGGCCAATTAATTTGAACGCCCGACCCCCTCTTAAAAACGATCGTGTCTCGTTCGGTTTGCATTCCCCGTTCGGAATCAACATATTACCGCAATCAGCTTCTCAAAAACCCGATTATCAATCTCTCTTCGGCGCACGTCCGCAAAGTGCGTTCGAAGTATTCATTCCGTGTCGCTTGCCACAATTCCTTTCGAGGTAATTTACCAATGAGTGTCGCCAAGAAACCGACTCGTCGAGATTTTATGAAAACTACAGGGGCTGCTTTCGGAGTCCCTTATGTCATCACTTCGGCCGCGCTGGGTAACAGCGAACGACCTGCCGCCAGTGACCGGATTGTGATGGGCGGAATTGGTATCGGAAACATGGGTCGCGGAGACCAGGGAGCTTTTCTCGGTCGCAAAGATGTCCAGTACGTCGCCCTTTCTGACGTCCGCGAAGAGGTGCGTGATAAGTCGAAAGGCAATATTGACCGGCACTACAACAACGGTGACTGCAAAGCCTACAATGATTTCCGTGAACTGCTGGCTCGAACCGATATCGATGCTGTTCACATTGCGACCCCCGATCACTGGCATGCGATCATGGTGATTGAGGCATGCCGCAATGGTAAAGACGTCTACTGCCAAAAGCCTGAAACACTGACCCTGCGGGAAGGTCCGCTGATGATCGCGTCCGCGCGACGATACGGCCGGGTCGTTTCGGGTGGTAGCCAACGAGTTCTGGAAGATTACCGTAAATATGTGGTACCCGCCTGGGCGGGTGAATTCGGCAAGATCAAGTCGATCAACGTCAATGTTGGTCCGTTGCCACAACTCTGCAATCTTCCAGGCGAAACGAAGTCGGAAGCGATCGACTGGGATCTGTGGCTCGGTCCTGCACCCTGGGCACCCTACAATGCGAAGCGTTGCAGCGGCAGCTTTTCCATCAATGGTGCCAGTTGGCGATCATTCAGTGACTATTCCGGTGGCGGCATGACCGATTGGGGTGCTCATCATTTCGGTGGTGCAACCTTCATTTGCGACGTCCGTGATCAGCAGCCTTACGAAGTCAACTACTTCGATGATGCCGATGGAAAGTACCTGGCCTTTCGTTATCAAAATGGCTTAACGATCTACCACAACAAGCCGAAAACCGATCAGTTGCTGATTGAGGGAACACCCGGCGAAAAACTGGCACCCAAGCCAGTCCCTGGCTACAAAGGAGAGGGAGGTATTTACGGCGACTTCATCGAATGCGTGAAGACGCGTGAAAGGCCTTTTCGTGACATTGAGTCAGCCGTCAACACTGCCTCTCTGGCGCACCTGGGTAACATCGCTTACCAGTTGAAGCGGTCCTTAAAGTGGGATTCCGTCAAACAGGAGTTCGTTGGGGATGCCGAGGCGAATCGCATGACCGATCGGGCTCGTCGCGAACCTTGGCAGCTTTGATTGTTACTCGTTAGCCACGCTGCTGCGTTCTCGTGAAGCTTGCGGTCTGTTCTCCCGAAATCCGTTTCCTGAATTAAGGACTCTCAATATGTTGGATACCGCTTTTGATGCATTGAAGACTTTCGATTGGGGCAGCGATCTGGCAGCACTCGCTCCGATTGAGGACGCTGCGACGGCTTCGCATGGTAAGCCTGAGGCTCGCCAGGATCTGGAAAATCGTCTGATCACTGCGTTGAAGGGAATCCTGACACGTGACGCTCAGGACTACATTTGCCGCAAGCTGGCAAATGTGGGAACTGCGGCAGCCGTTCCGGCGCTGGCCGGGCTGCTGGTCAACAAAGGGAATTCGCACATGTCCCGGTTTGCCCTGGAGCAGATTCCTGCTCCCGAGGCGGCTTCGGCATTGCGTGACGTGCTGCCAAAGGTCAACGGAGACCTGAAGGTCGGGGTCATCAGTTCGATTGGTGCCCGACGTGATAGGGTCGCCGTCGACGCACTGAGCGGTTTGCTTGCTGATAGCGATGCCTCGGTCGCTCGAGCAGCCACGCTCGCACTCGGTGCGATTGGTAGTGCTGAGTCGGTTACGGCGTTGCAGACGGCTTTGCGTGCTGCGGGTGATCGACGTCAGACGATCATTGATGCCATCCTCAGCTGTGCAGAATCGCTTTTGGCGAATAATCAGATTGCTAACGCAAGCTCGATCTACAAAGCCTTCACCGATGAAAGCCAGCCACGTCTTGTGCGATTGGCGGCGACACGAGGGCTGTTGGCGTGTGCAAGTCAGCCAGCCGTTCGTTCGATTTAGTCCTTTGTCAATGCGAAAGATTCAGGTGCCACTGGATGGCCGACGTCGGTCACCCAGTGGCACCTGAATTGATCGAAGACACTTCGTCTCCGAAGACTCCGATGCAGTGGCGCACGCCCCGAACTTTAAGTCTTGATAACACGAATTATCCGCTTTTTCTGAGAGATCGCAGTATGTCACAGCGAATTTTGAACGGTATTGTCGCTTTGTGCCTGATGGCCGTGCTGCCACCAGGGGATACCTGGGCCGCCGAAAATCCTTCCGAAGATCTGGTTCAAATGATCGTCAAGCTGATTGGCGATTCCGATAAAGAATTTCGGGCAGCTGGCCTGGATAAATTGCGAACCTCAGCAAAAGGTGCGGCGGCAACCCAGCAGTTTACGTCGATGTTGAAGAAGCTTGATCCCCAAGGCCAGGTCGCTTTGTTGAATGCCCTGGCAGATCGCGGCGATGCATCGGCCCGTTCTTCGATCCTGGAACTGATTTCGTCGAGTAAAGACGATTCCGTTCGTGCTGCGGGGATCGCCGCCTTGGGGAATCTTGGTAGCGCAGCCGATTTGCCATTCCTCATCAAATCGTTGGCCGCTGCTTCAAACATTGAACAAGCCGCAGCGAAACAGAGTCTGATCAAGATCGCCGGCGAGTCGGTCAGTCCGGCCCTTGCCTTAGAGTCCAAATCGGCTTCACCAGCTGTTAGAGCCACTCTGATTGAGGTCCTGGCGACGCGTCGAGCCAGCGAAGAAGGACCGACATTTGTCGCTGCGGCAATTGATGACAACGGTCAGGTACGTAGTGCGGCAATGAACGCATTGGGACAGATCGGCCGTCCGGAACAACTCGCGGCAATGCTTGCGGGCGTTCTCAAGGCGGCTAAAGGAGGAGAACGTGACAGTGCCGAACGAAATGTGGTCTCGGTCTGCACGAGGATCGATAACCAGGATCAACGTGCCACAAAATTGATCGAAGCTCTGAATACGATCCCTGTTTCGGATCGAGACGAATTGTTGTCGTTAGTGGGACGCGTCGGTGGCAAGAAGTTGATCGATTTCGTCGCAGACATCGCTTTCGGTAATGATTCCGCTCGAAGAAAGCTTGGGATCGACGCATTAAGCAAATGGCCTGACGCCAGTGTCGCCGACAAGTTGCTCGAAATCGTCAATAAAGCCTCAGATCCGGCGGAGAGAAACCAGGCGTTCCAGGGTTACGTAAAGATTGGTGCGACGCGTGACAATCGCAATGACAAACAGCGGCTTGATCGCATGAAAGATGCAATGAAAGCCGCAAAGACACCCGAGGAACAAACGCTGGTCATCAATCGAACACGCACGTCCTACGACGTCGATGCTGTTCGATTTATGCTTCCTTACCTGGATCAACCTCCATTCGCTCAAGCCACGTGTGAGACCATCGTGGAAATCGCGCACCATCGAGAAGTCCGAGATCCAAACAAGGCGGAATTCGACAAGATCCTCGACAAGGTAATCGAGGTGACAAAAGACCCGGTCGTCGTCGACCGAGCGCAACGATACAAGCGAGGTGAAACCTGGGAACGCCCCAAGAAATAATTTGAGGCCGGCAAAATCGTTATCTGAACTCTTTTCGCAATCGATCGTTGGTCTCTTCGACGTTAAACGGAGGAGGGTCGAAATCCAGGCCGAACCGTGATAAGGCGTCACTCAGGTCGGGTTCGGGGAATGTTTCATCATCGGTGTCTTTCGCAAGTTTTAGTAATCGTGACCAGCGGTCGATCCCGCCGATATCTTCGATCGGGCAAGCACCCTGCCCACTAATACACTTGGGATATCTTGCAAAAGATTCCGCAGGTAACGTTTTTTCAATCGCAATCGTGTGTTTCCACGAGTCTCCAAAGTCGTAGGTATAGGCGAATGTTTTGATTTTGGCGGCGAACAACTGAGCGATCGAGATGGCGTACTCATCAATCGCTGCTCCGTCACCGACGAGTGGAACTCGGATCTTGCGGACGTCGAATCCATGCAAATGCATATCTTCCCAACCCATTGTCACCTGGACAACCCGGTGCAATTCTTGCAGGTTGAGTGATCTAACGATGACTCGTCGCCAGATCGGCGGCTTCGAATCATCGAGGGAGATTCGTAAGGAATAGGCCAATGAGTCGTCGTTGGGGACGCGCGGTAACCGTATCAGCCGATCGAGAGATTGTGGTTCGTCTTCTTCGGTTTCCGGGAATGCAAACGCCAGCATCGGAGGTGGCTGTTTAAATCGATCCCAGAACTTCATCGATGCAATCGGCGGTAGCGAAGGATCAGCATCAACGTCATTTTGCTGAGATTTAGGTTTGCGGGACACGATGGATTCTCACGGCGATGGTTGAGACTCGACTGCCGATTTCAAGGAATTGAGTGCCGCCTCGGCATCAACCCGAATGCGTATTTCAGGATGATTTGACGATAACTGTTCGACGAGAGGAATCAACTCCTGTTTTTGTTTCGCATCAAACTTTGATGCAAGGTCGTTGACCGCCTTGAGCACGTTTTTCACGACCCGAAACTGTTCGCCAGAGACGTCTGGGTTTTTGGGATCAATCGCCACCGTCGGTTGTTCCAACGCGTCCTTCATAATCGAGAAACCGTGTGTGTCGCCCTGTCGAGCCAGACCCAGTGCCGCATTCACCCCGGTCAATTTGTCGCCATTCTCGAGCAGCACCTCAAGCTGGTGCGTTGCGTTAGGTGATTTGAACAACCCCAATGCAAACGCTGCGGTCTGTCGCAAAATGGGGGCGGAATCACCCGACATCTCAATCAAACTTGCGATGATCTCGGGGTCGGACAATGGTTGATTTCGCTCATTGGCCCGGCCAGCCACAAACGACAATGACACGATGGCGCTCTTTCGAATTTCCACATCCCTTTGTGGATCAAGAGCCATTTTCAATGCGGGAGCAATCGCGTCCAAAGTATCCATCATCCCCAAGGCACGAGTCAAATACTCTTGAATCGCGACACCTTCACGCGAGGTTGAGTTTTTCTTCAGTTCGAGGACGAGCTGATCGGCCAGTCCCTGGGCGATTTCACGATTGGCACGCAGGTTTTGTCCCTGTTCGCCACGGCGAGAGTCCTGATCCAACACCTGTGCCAGCCCGTACATCGCTCGATTCCGAACGTGCAGATTCTGGCTTTGCAGGTCCTGAAGAAGCTTTCTCCAGTCTTGTTCTCCGACGGCAATCAAGCCGAACATCCACCAGATCGCCACGACCCCCATGACAATCAACGCGGGGAAAATGAACAATTGAACGATAAATCCGGCCGACGGAGGCTGCACGGGGGGCAGGTCGTTCATTGCCGGACGTTGAGGGATTGAAGCAGATTCCAGGTCAGATTCGGTCATGACGGTTCCGGTTGTCGAAGAGATCACGGTCGCCGATCACAGTCTGCGCCCGGCCTTCCTGTGATTATAGGTCGTACTAGACCAACTGTCAGGCTTCAAATCCGTTCCTGGTGGAATATACGGTCCTCGCGAAGAAGTCATGTGCCACTGCTTGAGCGTCTTCGGTCAAGCAGTGCTCTTCAAATCGAGCATAAAATTGTCAAAAACATTGAACTATCAACGTGTCGAAGACATTTGGATGCATCTGGAACATCGAAACGATCGCAAAGCCCCAAGTCTGCCAAAACAGCAAATTCTGCGTCTATTCGAGAGACATTCCAATTCTATCAGAAACTGTTCCTTGTTCGATCACGCGTTGCGTCCTAGAATTCGCCCCCCCAATCCTTAAGATGCTTAGAACGGATTTCCGCTTATGTCTCGCCGGTTTGTGACTGACCTTAAGGATGGAGAAATCGTCGACGACGTGTTTCTCGTTTCTGACAAACAACTTCGGGCAAACCGCAACGCTGCGCTCTACCTGTCGGTCGACTTGCGCGACAAGACCGGGATGATCAACGGTCGGATGTGGAATGTTTCTGAAGATTCCTGCTCGGAAATTCAGAGCGGCGGGTTTGTCCGCGCCCGAGGAAAAGTACAACTTTTCCAGGGGACGTTGCAGTTAATTCTGACACATTGCGATACCGTTTCAGCGAACGGCGTTGATCCAGTCGACTTTGAAAAAATGTCGTCTGTGAAGATCGATCAGCTTCTTGAACAACTCCGAACGATCTTGTTGGGTTTCGAAAACTCGCATTTACGTACGTTGATGGAGTTTTTCCTGGTTGACGAAACGTTGCTCCAAGCATTGGCCGAAACGCCTGCCGGTGTCAAAGCTCACCATGCATACCCAGGCGGCTTAGTTGAACACATGGTCACTTTATTGAAGTCGGCCGAGAAGATTTGCGAAGTTTACACCGATATCGACGTGGAATTATTGCAAGCCGGCGTCTTTTTGCATGACATCGGCAAGACGCGAGAACTTTCGTGTACCTCCGGCTTTAATTACACCGATGAAGGTCAACTGCTTGGACACCTGATGATCGGTGTCGAGATGCTGACGGAAAAGATTCACCGCGTGACCGAACTCACGAAAGAGCCGTTTCCGCAAGAGTTGGAGTGGCGTCTGAAGCATATGATCCTCAGCCATCACGGCAGTTACGAATTCGGCAGTCCAAGACTTCCAATGACCCCGGAAGCGATCATTTTGCACATGATTGACAATCTGGACGCCAAACTTCACGAATTTACGCGTGCGATCGAAGATGACCCGAACAGTGCTTCGCATTGGACTTTGTTTATCCCACGACTGGACCGTAAAATTTTCAAGGGAATTCGGCAAACGTGATCTGTGTTGTTTTCACGGTAAAACTTTAGTCAGACGAAGTTTCCGTCGATATTGGCGAGTATGGATCAGTTCATGAATCCGAACTTGCGGCAATCGGGCTTTCATCATCTTCTGAATCTGTTGTATAGTTAATGTTTGGCGTGGATGGGCCTTCCAAAAGCAACGGACTGACCGTTGGGTTCCTTTAGACGATTCGACAAAAACAATGCCCCTTACGAAGTCACCCCGTTCAAAGTTACAGTTTCATCCGCACGCGTACTTGTTCATCAACGACGCGCTTTCGGTCGCTCAGGATGTGTATGATCGCGACAAACTTAGTGAAACTGGTGGCCATATCCTTCCGCGCGAATTGCTCGAAGGTTTCAGGCAACTTGGTCAGCGTCGATATGGAATGCTGGCACCAGTTGTCTTCCGAAACTGGGGAATTTTGACCACAGCTGACGTCGGTCGGATCGTGTTTGAGCTGATTGATCTCGGCGAAATGAAAAAGACTGACAGCGATCAGTTCAGCGACTTTGTCGACGTTTATTCGTTTGACGAAGCGTTCAATGCCGACTATTCAATTGACGTTTCGAAGGCGTTTAAGAGCTAGACGCAGTCATGTTTGATCAAGACGCCGATCGCACGCTTCCACCAACCGAGCGACATCGGCGCGAGGCAAGGTCGCGGGGCGAGGTCGCTCGTAGTCCGGAATTAACCTCCGCAATCACGATGCTGGCAGGTAGCGCAATCATCTGGTGGCTTGCACCTGGCTGGGCGTTTCAGCTGGCCGAGCTGATGCGAGATTCATTGAAAACACCTCAAACATCAGGTTTGTCGATCCCGTTCGTAACGGTTTTAACTCAACGGATCGGACAGGTCTTCGCCACGATTCTTTTGACTGGCGGTGTTATTGTCTGTGCTACCGCGCTCATTGCAAACATCACACAGACCGGTTGGATTTGGATGCCAGCAGCGATCGCCCCGAGATGGAGGTTTCGTGCTCCTGTTTCGTGGGAAAGGTGCCTGGAATCGGCGGGCTGGATATTGCGTCTCTGTCTGCTTACCTGCGTCGTCTGGTTCTTTGTGAGCAGTCGCCAATCCCAGTTTCTGGCATTAGCCGTGAGTGAACCGACCGTGATGTTCGTCCGATCCGCTCATTTGATCGGCGAACTGTGTCTCCAACTGTCGACGTGTCTGGTTCTGCTCGCGGTCGTGGACTACGGATTCCGTTTCTGGCAACACGAACAGCGACTGAAAATGACCGTCGAAGAACGACGCCGAGAACAACTCGACGATCAAGTTGATCCAAGAATCAAACAGCGTCGAGCCGAGGTCGTCGACCGTATTCAGACTTGATGCACAGCAAGAGCTTCGAGAATGGTCAGAATCTTTGACGAAATGTTCTGCTAGGTTTGATGCCAAGAATCTGTGCTCTCGTACCAGTTTCTGCTTGGGTATGTTTGACGCACGGGCTGAAGCCCATGCTACGCGGATTGGCCAATGTTCCTTCGCATTGGTACTCTGGTGAGATTGAAATTCAATCATCGGATACGGGAATCGCATTGATGTCGGAAAACCTGTTTAACCAGCTTCAAGACCAACTTCTTTCGGGGGGGCCTTCCGCCGTTTTCGAGCGGCTGGCCGCTTCACTACGAGAACAACGTGAATACCACAAGTTGTTCGATGCACTGTGCTTAAAGAAGAAACACGAATTAGGTGCTCCTCTAAACCGACCGACGTCGTTTGACGATGTTCCTCCCACGACGCGGGACGAATTTGAATCCGCGTATGTTGCTGCGGCACGTGAGGTTGGGCAGCTTTTGCTGGCAGATAAAAAGCTGAGTCAGTCATTCGTCTATTTTCACGCTCTTCGTGAAACTCAACCGATCCGCGACGCGATTGAAGCGGTTCCGGTGCCGCGAGAATCGAATGAAGAATCGGAAGAATTGATCGATCTGGCATTTTACAAGCTGATCCATCCCGTCAAAGGAATGCAGATCATGCTGAAAACCCACGGGACGTGCAGCACGATTACGGCACTTGATCAGGGATTCATGAATCTCAGTCCCGAACAACGTTCCGAATGTGCCGCCCTGCTGGTCAGGACGTTACATGGCGATTTGTTGCAATCGGTTCAACGTGAAGTCAAACAGCGAATGCCATTTGCCGAGCCTGCCCGGACTCTTCGAGAACTGACGGCGGGTCGAGACTGGTTATTCGCCGAAAACAATTATCACATCGACGTATCGCATCTCCATTCGACTGTTCGATTTGCCCGTTCGTTGACCCCTGGTCAGCCGGAACTGGCGTTGGCGCGTGATCTGGCCGAGTATGGTTCACAGCTTTCGACTCAATTCCAATATCCTGGCGAACCGCCGTTTGCCGAGTTTTATCCGGCCCATATTCAGTTTTTCCGTTATCTGTCCGACGACAATCGGGCTGAATCACAGGCCTATTTCCAACACCTGCTCGACAACGAACCGGATACGCAATGTCAGGCGATGATCGCGTATGTCATGGTCGATTTGCTTGCCCGAACCGATCAACTGGATGCGGCGTTACCGATCGCCGAAAAATATCTGGTGAAAGCGGATCAGGACTTCGCCGCCGCGTTTGCCGAACTTTGTCAAAAGGCCGGGCGTTTTGACGTGCTGATGCGGAGCGCCGAAGAGCGAAGCGATCTTGTGACGTACGCAGCCGCCCTCGTGCAGAAATAATTTTTTCATGCGCGACGGATGATGGGTTGAGAATTGGATTATCAAACGCGCGTTGAAGCGTGCCTTCGGACTTGCTTCGTCAATCCATTCGCATTCAGATCCGCATAATCGGCACAATCGGACCTTACACGGCATCGGTTATGCGAGTTGTTCCGGGGGGCTGGTTCGTTTTGGAGACCGAGGCGCAGACTGCCGAACAAGTGAAAGATAATCCATTGTCGGCATGAATTTGATCGGTGTCTCGGAAGTGAAAGAATTCAACGAGTCTGGATGATCCTTGGACTTTCTAGTTGACTTTGATTTTTCCGGACCCGTAAGATTCTGTATTCGTTAAAGTCGTATTGATTTCAGAGATCGTTCTCTGGGCCTGTTTTATTCCGTGTTGAAGTCTCGGTTTTGGCAGAAAGCCCTGCATGAATAGTATTGGCAAAATCCTGGTGGTCTTCGTCACCGCGTCCAGCCTGGGCTTTCTCGCGTTCGTCGTGGCGTTGCGCAACGGCGGTCCCGACTGGGTCGGCGAAATGCGTTCGCCGGAACTGCAGAAAGAATTTGTTTTTACGACCGAACAGGGTGAAAAGGTCATGTACTCGGCCAAGCACAGACGCACCGAGACGGACGTCGCACCAAAGACGCCTGTTCTGGCAGAAGTGATTTTGAAATCGCGGAAGCGACAGGAAGAGGATGCAAACAAGAAATTGCAGGAACTGAGTCCTCAAGTTCAGCCACTTCAGGAAAGACTGGCTCTGATTAAGAAATTGATCCCCGAGGACGAGGCGGGTGTACAGGCCAGAATCAAGAAGTATGAAGAACAATACGAAAAGCTGGTCTCGCAATTGAAAGAAGTCGGCAACCAGTTCTCCGCAAAAACCCTGGAAACTCAAGATGTAATGCGTTTGGCCCAAGATCGACGCGAAGAGGCCTATCGGTTAGCAAACCAGCTTGAACTGCTGCGAAACGATAAATTCGCTGCCCAACAGCAGCAGAAGGTTCTTGAAGACGAATTGACCCGACTGGCAGAAAACCGTCAGCGTCTTGAGCGTCGACAGAAACAACTGAAAAAACAACTTGGCGATAACTATTCCAATTAGTTGATCTTGCATAGATCGCAAAATCGGTATTTCGGTAATCTATTCGGATGGGGCGGAACAATGACCACAGTCGGTAAGATTCTTGTCGTACTACACATGGTTCTGAGCATCATGTTTATGGCGCTTGCCGCCGGTGTATTCACGGCTCAAAATAATTGGCGCGCTGCTGAGAAAAAGGCGGCAACGGCCCTCGCCGCAGCCAACACCAAGGTCAGAGATATGCAGGCCGAGTTCGATAAGGAACGAGCCGATACCGCTGAAAAAATGACCAAACTGAATGACAGCTTGACGAAGTTGACGGGCGAAAAGACCGCCCTGACGACCCAGGTTGCGACGCTTGATCTCGACAACAAGCAATTGCGAAAGGACGTCGACCAGCAGCGCGATTTGGCCGATTTGAAAAACACGGAAGCAACGGAACGAAAGAAAGAGGCCGATCTGCAACGGGGAATCAATGGTGAATTGTTCCTCTCCCGTGAAGATCTGGTCAAGAACTTGAATGAAACCGAAGATAAGCGATTTGCTCTCGACGTCCAGCTGTCACAAGTTTCTGATAAATACGACCAGTTATTGAATGACTTTAAGACGATGAAGTCGTATCTGGCTTCGAAGAATCTGACGACCGATCCAAAGCAGATGATCGTCCAGACAGCTCCTCCTCCACCAGTTGAGGGGATTGTCACAGAAGTTCGCAAGGCCGAAAAAAGTTCACGCGAGCTGATCGAGATTTCGATCGGATCAGATGACGGGCTCGTCGTCGGTCACAAGTTGACGTTGTTCCGAGGCGATAAATACGTTGCCGAGATTCGTCTGACGCTGGTGCAGGCTGACAAGGCCGTTGGTTACGTCGTCACAACTTCAAAAGCCAAGAACGCGGTCGTCAACGTGGGCGACACCGCCTCGACAAAACTGTGATGGAATCGCCGATTTAGAATTCACTCCGATCCGCAAAGGGCGATCATGGCTCCTCGTAATACCGATAATACCCCAGCGCCCGATGTCTATGTTGCGCTGCTGTTCGTATCGCTCGCCGCCCTGATCATGGGCGTTGTGATGCTGGTGCTCGAACTGAACAAATACGGCTGGAAAATGGCTCCCTGAGGCATCTCCTTAGCGGAAAAGACGGTATGTGGTTGCTGGCACAGGTTGCTGAGATCCCCGTTCATCAAAACGATCCATCTGGATCGGGGATGTTCTGGATATTTGAGATCATTCTGTCGCTGTTGTCAGCTCCCTATTTCCTGTTTTGGATCTGGATGCTGTATCACTGCTATCGAACGGAACCCGATCGTCAATTCTGGATCTGGATCCTGATTATCGCTCAACCGATCGGCCCAATGGCCTATTTTGTGCTGCGATATCTGCCGACATTGGAATTTCCCACCCCTTCGTTTCTGCGACGTTGGACCCGTGGACGCGAATTGATGCGGCTTGAAACAGCAGCTCAACAGATCGGCAACCCCCATCAATTCATTCAGTGGGGGAACGCTCTGCGTGAAGTTGGCCTGCTTGATCGCGCCGACGAAGCATATGCCCAGGCACTGAAAAAGGATTCTCAAAATATCCAGGCGCTGTGGGGTGCGGCTCAAGTGGCGGCAACACAGAAGCGTTATCCTGAACTTCGGTCATTGACACGTCAGGTTCTTGACAAAGATCCGCAGTACAAATTCGGTGACGTTTCACTGGCGCACGGTCGCGCGTTGAAAGAGCTTGGTGAAGTGGATGCTGCTCGCAGCCATCTGGAGCAGCATGTGAAGCGATGGCGTCACCCGGAAGCGATGTATTTGCTGGCGGAAATGTGCGCCAATCAGGGTCTGACCAAGGAGGCTCGCGATTATCTTCTCGCCCTGATCCAGGATATCAACGGCAGTCCGAGTGGTATCGCTCGCAAGCATGGTCGATGGAAGAGCCGGGCGAAACAGCTTCTGCGGAAGTTAAGTTGACGGCCGGTTGTGTTTTCAGGATTCCCGGCCTATGTGCCACTGCTTGAACGTCTTCGGTCAAGCAGTGTTCTTGATTTGTGAACTGAAAATGCGAAGACACTGCTTCGGAGAAGACTCCGATGCAGTGGCACAGAATCCGATTTGAAACGTTTGAAACGAGCGCCATCAAGTGGCTCGTCCAAACCCCAGTGTTTAATTGATCCGATGCTGTTCGATCACGTCCCGATCGACGTCGATTCCAAGTCCTGGTCCAACGTTGAGTGTCGTAAAGGGGCCATTGATCAACAACGGCTTTTTGGCAATCGACACTTCATGGTAGTCTGGACCGAGCAAATCGCCGGGATAACGTTCGACCTGCATGTTCGGCGTGGCAACGATAAAGTGTGCCATTGCTGCGGTGCCCAGGTCCCATTCCAGGTTTGAGCCGATCGAACACGCGATTCCATGTTGTTCGGCGAACTGGGCGATCTCGCGGGCTTTGCGAATTCCGCCATTTTTGCCCGGATACAGACTGATCGCGTCGCAACATTCGTGGCGGACCAATTCCTGAGCATGTACAAGGTCAAAGCAGCTTTCATCAGCGAGGATTTTCGCGTTTGTTTCTTTGCGAACGCGTGCAAGTCCCGTGTAGTCGCCAGGCGGAATGGGCTGTTCGACGATGTCCAATCGGCAATCTTCTAATTCCCGAATCGCTCGAATCGCGGTTTCGACATCCCAACCGCCATTCGCATCAATTGTCAGCGCGATCTCTGGACCGATTGCATCGCGAACAATTCGCACTCGCTCGATGTCGCCAGCGGGTTCGATGCCGACTTTCACTTTAATTGTTGTAAACCCTGCTGCGACAAGTTCCGTTGCTCGACGTCGAGCCCGTTCGGGATCGTACGCCCCCAATGAAAAACGGCTGCGGATTGTCAGGGGTCGGCATGCCCCCCCGAGCAGCTCGAAGACGGGCTTGCCGGCGGCTTTACCCTGAATGTCCCAGCAGGCCATTTCGATCGCCGATTTGGCGAACCAGTTTCCCACCGCGAAAGCGTCCATGCGACGATCGAGTTCCACCAGATCGTCGGCGGAACACCCCATTACAGCGGGGCCGAGCACGTCGTCGACCATGGCTTTTGCCCCGTGACACGTTTCGCCGCTCCATCGGGGAGTCACCGTCGCCTCGCCCCAGCCTTCGTTTCCATCGTCAGTTTCCAGGCGAACGAGCAGAAAGTCGGAGACATCATGCCGTCCCAGTGCCGAGATCATTCGTCGCTCGGGCTTCAGGGGAATCCGAACTGGGAAGGTTTCAACACAAATAATTTTCATGATGATTCGCCGATTTTTAGAGGAAAGCTTCAATAAGTTTCTGTGGCGGAGTGAGACTTTGCCGCAGACGTGCTACAGTCATCTCTCTCCAGGGGTGACGGTCGTCCGGCAATGTGTGCCGCATGGCATTCATCCAAAACGTCAATCCGGGAAACGCAGACATGGCCGAAGGTAGTATCAAGAAGTTAATGGAAAAAGGATTTGGGTTCATCAAGACGGGGGGTGAAAAGGATCTTTTCTTCCATTCCTCGGCCGTTCAGGGTGTCAGTTTCAACGACCTCCGCGAAGGCCAGAAGGTGACCTACACGGAAGGAATGGGCAAGCAAGGTCCGTGCGCTGAAAACGTCAGGCCGATCTAGTTAGATGTCAAATCTAAAGATTCGGGTGCCACTGGATGACCGTCTTCGGTCACCCAGTGCTCTTCCGTTGCCTCAATAATGGGAAGATACTGCGTCGAAGAAGACTTTCGCGTCAGACCAAAGTAGCCGTCATCGCTCCGCGTGATGAGCATTGTTCGAGAACCTACCCTATTCCAATCCGCATGTTCTCAAAACAGTAATTCAAGCGGAATATCTGTCCCGATGCGTCGGCAACGGTTGAATCGTTTCCGACGTATGCTCATCACGCGGAGCGATGTTGGCTACTTTTGCAGAAATCTTGAAACGTGACTCGATGGGTCACGTTTCAAACCTGAAAAAGTCTGATGCGGTGGTACACGACCCGAACGAGAGACTTGACCACACTTTCGCCAACTCTGCGAACAATCAATTTCGTAAGTCTTACATTGCCATTTCATTTTTATTGGCATGGGTTACACGAAGCGTCCGGCGGAAGATGCCGAGCCACGTCTACCTTTAGGATTTAAAGGCAAATCTTGCCGAAGCGAGCGTCCTGCCGGCTTCTCTTGACTCGAATCGTGTGATTGGCACGAGTGCTGCTTTGGATGGTGAACTATCAAAACGAAGGGATCGCTTCTGCAAAGCACCTTCAACAGATTGTTCACCAGAAACCCAAGTCGCGGAGAAGAAGCCATGTTAGTACTGACCCGTCAACGAGATGAAGTGATCCACATCGGAGACAATATTGTTATCCGGGTGATGAAGCTCAAAAAGGGAAGTGTCAGGATCGGAATCGAAGCCCCGGATTCTGTCCGAGTCCTTCGTGGAGAGACCGTTAACAAATTGGTCGCCGAAGCTGTCGTCTCACTGGATTCATTCGACGATGAGTGCTTTGAAGAATGTACGCTCGATTCGCTGCTGGTTCAAAACTAACACGTCGACCCAATTCTTCGTCAAAAATTCTCAGCAAGGAAGGGATCCTATGCGTTTGCGAATACCATCTCCGGTTGCCGCAATTTTATCACTGACTTTAGTGATTTCTTCGACAAGCAGCGTGCAGGCTCAAACTGGCTGTGCTCGTAGTGCTCTCCCTGCAATTCAAATCTCACCAAACCGTCCGTTCGTTCCTTCGACGCCGACTGGCCAGCGATTTCGATCCGACCGGATCAGAGTCCCTGCGACGCCTCCAGTCCCGTCACCGTATTACGCGAATGAACCCGACTCACCGAACTCAACCGAGATCGGGCTGTTTGTCCCGATGCGAAATGTGAATCGAACAACCAGTCCCGCCGAATCTATCCGACCGGTGGCAAAAGAGGTTGTTCAACCTGAGGCACCACAAGTACCCGCCAAACCGACCAGGCCATCAATTGCCGAGCGAATCCGTCTGCGATATGCAGACCCTCGCGTCGTTCGGATGCTCAAGCAATTGACGCCTCAGGGAGCGGAATCGTTTTACGTCGAAGTATCCGAATTAATTGATACACGACACCTGACCCCTGCAACGTATGCCCAACGCGTCGATGGCGCGCTCGATCATATTGCTCATGCACTCAACGTCCCTTCGTTTGTCGAAACGGCCGGAGTTCGTGGAACCACAATCGAGATTTCCGCCTTCAGAGACGAACTCCAGCGATTACGGAGTCAGATTCGAGTTCGAAATACACAGGATGCAATCGCCGTCTTGAGGGAGGTTCAAAATCGAGCCTCGCGTACGATCGAAATCAATCCGTCCGCGATCGGATTGGAATTTCTGTACGGAGCGACCGACAGTCTCGATCAGTTTTCCATGCTGTTACCTCCAGAAAAGAACGGGGGACCGAGTGTCGGATTGAGTGACAACCTGGTCGGCATCGGCGTCGAAATCGAATCTCATCCGCTGGGGCTGCGAATTTTGAAGCTGCTGCCCGGTGGACCTGCTGCCCATGCCGACTTCCGTCGCAACGACATCATCACACATATTAATGACAAGGAAATTAAGCAGTTGGAGATGAATCGAGCCGTCGATCTGATCGTTGGTCCTGTCGGAACGCCCGTTCGGATTCAAGCGACACGCGGGAATCGATCTGGAAGCGTGACACTCATGCGGCAACAGATCGCGCTTCATAGTGTCGTCGATATTCGCATGGAAGATCGTAAGCGGGGAATTGGTTACCTCAAGTTGGAGCAGTTCGCCGACTCGACGATGGACGAAATCGATAACGCTCTGTTGTCGCTACATCATCAGGGGATGAAGTCGCTGATCATTGATTTGCGAGGAAACCCTGGTGGCCTGCTCACTACGGCGATCGCACTGTCCGATCGATTTTTATCATCGGGAACGATCGTCCAAACAAAAGGAAGGACGCAGGCTGACAATTCGAAAGAAACGGCACATTACTCAAACACGTGGAAGATTCCGTTGATCGTCCTGATTGACCACAACAGTGCCAGTGCCAGCGAAATCTTCGCGGCAGCGATTCAAGAAAACGGACGCGGCTTGATTGTCGGCGAACGATCGTACGGAAAAGGGACCGTGCAGACTTTGTTCCCCCTTCAATCGTTCCCCGCGGCACTGCGATTGACCACGGCCAAATTCTACAGCCCCAAAGGTCGAGAAATGGCGGGAGCGGGAGTGACACCGGACGTAAGGGTCGCCAACGAGGCAGACACAACGGAAACGAACGATGCGGTTCTAAGCGAAGCGATACGACAAGTGGTCGATCCTCGGATTAAGCAAATGGCCAACCGATTCCGACGCAC
>CAILLA010000011.1 GCA_903834925.1 uncultured Schlesneria sp. | reverse complement strand
TTCATGGAATCTGAATCCGAATTACAGAACGAAGATGTCCGAGGGCTTACGCCGCCCGGCTCACCAAATCTGGAAACCCAACCATGCATCCGTTAGGATCGGATTAACTGTTGACTTACTTTGAGACCGCCAGACTCTGCCTAAAAACCACATCGGGTCAATTCATCATGATGCCGCCTCATGAGTATCAGCAGCGAGCGTATTTCTTCTTCGAGCGAGATCGATTTCGCGAAGCGGCGGAGGTCTGCCTGGAGGGGTTGGGTCACCATCCCAACGATGTCGATCTTTTGTACCTTCGCGGCCTGTGTGGTTTCTGCTTGAAGGATCGGGAACTGACCCAAAGCTCGATTGAATCTCTCGCCGCGTGTGCCCCGAATTGGCCCTGCACGCATGACTTGCTCTGCTTTCGGGCTCTCGAGCAAAATCGGCTTGATGCGGCGGAACGACACTCACGCGAGGCGATCCGCTGGGACCCCGAGGTCGGTGGCCGTTATGGAACGCTCGCGCACATTTTCGATCGTCTCGGGCGCTGCGAGGACGCGATCACCGCGGCCCGACAGGGGTTGGCACTTGATCCGGACAATATCCATTTACTAACGCAACTCCAGCGACTTTATCACGTGAACGGCGAGAAGCGTCTGGCGGATGAAATGGAACGTCGTGCCGGCGAGGTCAACCCGGAAGATGCCGATTGGCACCTGTTTGCCGGAATGCGGCTGCTCGAAAAGGGTCAGAAAACAGAAGGTCGCATGCGGATGAGGTCGTCACTCATGGTGGATCCAAACGTCCCCACAGAGCGTCTGGATGCGATGGCTCACGAGATCGTGCGATCTCACTGGCTCTTCAGAAATGGCGGATTTCTGCGAGGTGAATGGCCGATCCGAATCATGGCAATTGCCACCCCGTTAATCTGGTTCGTCCTGGGGAAGCTGATCTGGTTTCCATTCAGCTGGTTGGGATGGCTGTCACTGATCCTCGTCGCTGGATGGTTTTCGTACGAGGCGCTGTTTTGGTTTTGCTGTCGGCTGATCCGTTTCCAAATCACTCGAGGCCGTTTGTGATTTGGCACCTGTCCGCGTGGGGACTTTGCTCGTACCGCTGGTCTTTTGCCTTTTACTCCAGATGCTGTCGAGGTAGCTGGTGTCGATGCGATTCTTCTCCGACGCCCAACTCAAGGATGTCGATCCTTGCTCAATACCGCTGAGCAGCCATTCCTTCTTCTGATGCACGAAGACCCAGACCGATTCGAATCCGGATGTCGTTCCGATTTCACCCTTGATCACTTCTCGAGTGTGTTGGTCCCGCATGTAGTCGACGCAGTCGACTGATACCAGCACGCGAATCCAGCTATGAGTCTCTTCGTCTTCGACACTGACCGCGAGTGGTTCGATCCGTTGAATTTTTTCCAGCCGGTAAACGATCTGTTTCCCTTCGTCGACCCAGCGTTGAAGCAATTCCTGCTGACTGTTGAAATAGTCTGCGGTCATCGATGAACAGACAGAAGACAAGTCCCCTGATGCCCAGACTTTTGCAACGTCCGTGACCGTCTGTTTAATCTGTGCGCGAAGCGCCGTCCACTCAAACCAATTGTACTTCATGGCAAGCCGGGCGAGATCGCTTTTTGTTTTTCGGATCCCTGCCCATTCCTTGTATTGGACATACAGGATCAACGGCAAAAAGAGGACAAATGCGATCAACATCAGTCCGCCAACAATGATGCCGCCGATCCGCCCATATTTGGATTTCAGCGCTTGTTTGACGAACTGCCCGCCTGGTGCGGCATCTGCCTCCGGACAAACTACGAAGATGCAGACCGCGACCAGAACGATCATCAATATGACGTTCACCCACCCGCGACGTTGAAAGGTGACTTTGGAAGTGGAACCGATCGAGTTCGCCATAATGTCCAATCCTGAGAGAGCTCTTGGCCAAGGGAGGCTTTTCAGATCAAATGCTTATATCCCGCAGCGCTTTGGCCGTCAAACTTTATTTACTTGTCGCGGACGGGACTCATGCCCAAACCTACACCGATCCATGTCGAAAGAGCAATTCCCCAAGCCGAATATTCGAACCATTTCACCGCGGAATCGAACGTGGCCTTCAGTTCAGCGGGTCTTGACTCGACCAATTCCGGCCCCCTGAATAACAAGGTCATCTGGTGACAATAATTCAACGATTGGTATGTGGCGATCAAGACACATATGGTGACTCCAGCGGCGTAGGCGGCAACCCACTTTCTTCGGCCAACCGGCTGTTGAAACGTGGCAATCACCGGAAGCATTAGCCCCAAGTACAGCATCCCCAACAGCCAGGGTTCACTCGCCAATCGCCGGTCGAAAAACAGTGAAGTCATTCCAACCACAAAGCACGAAACCAGGCAAATCCCCACCAAGGTTGATTCGAGTCGTTCCTTGGCATTCAGGACTAATCGCCCGAATGAATCTAGACGGAGGACAAGATTGAACAACGACGACGCAGTCCAGGTCATCCAGACGAACAGCACGTACCCGACCGTCAACGGAAGGGCCAGCGGTGCCAGGATCGGCACCATCTGAATCAGGTTGGCCAACAGTGATCGACCGAAGAGCAATCCGAGCATTAACCCCACTCGGACATTTGGCGGGAAGCGTGTCATCCACAGGAAAAAGGAGAGCAGCCAGCGATACACAAAGAATCGGGCTTTCATCGCTTCGATGATTCCGACCCGAGCCCATTCCAGATCGGGTTCCAGCCGTAAAGCTTCCCGAAAATGTTTCATCGCATCCAGAGGTTGTCGCTGGTGCAGCAATGTCCATCCTTGATTGGCATGCGTGACGGCATCTTCAGGATTCTTCGACAGTGTCGCGTCAATCGACTGCCCTGCTTCTTCCTTGCGACCCAGATTGACAAGCGCTATGGCTCGCAGGTTGTTACAGCCGATATCGTCAGGATCGCAGGCCAATCCTTGTTCTGCCGCCGCCAGAGATTCGTTCCAGCGATATCGATTTCCCTCGATTCCAGACAAGACATGGAAGTGCTGTGAGTTCCATGGTTCCAGGCGGATTGCTTCCGAGATGGTTGCTTGCGCCTCGCTCAATTGATTCCGCTTCCACTGGATCGTTGCCAAGGCATGAAAACCGAGTGCTTCATCCGGCGCTTCGTGAATCGCCTGTTGAGCCTCAGTAGTGGCTTCGTCAAACTTGCCCCGCTCCGACAGACACAGCGCCAGCAGGGCATGAGCCGTTGCGGTCTCGGTCCCATGTGCCAAGGCCAGCCGCAACTGCTCCTCCGCCAGTTCAAACCGGTGCTGCTGCATCAAAAGTTGGGCGCGGCTGAGATTAATGCTCATGAGAGTTTCAAATACTTGAGGATGTCGTCGTACAGTCCCCCCTGATTGGAATACAGGGCATAGTTTCGGGCCGAGGCGAACCATTCCTTTGTCGATGCCCGCAGACCTCCTGCGGCCGCAATCAAGTCCTTCGTCGCAATCGGCAATGGTTTTCCCGTTTGCATCGCCTCTCGCAGCTTTTTTTCGATCGTTTGATCGACCACCGCTTTCAAGTCGGCTCCGGAAAAGTCTTTTGTCTTGCGTGCGACCTGCAGGTGGTCAATCTCCTGAACCGGTTTTCCAGTCAGTTGCAGACGCAGGATATCAGCGCGAGCAGGTTCATCAGGCGGGGGGACAAACAAGATTCGATCAAATCGTCCCGGACGTCGAAATGCCGAATCCAGATGCCACGGAGCGTTTGTTGCCGCAAGAATCAGCACTCCGTCGTTCGACGATTTCGCTCCGTCCAATTCGGCCAGGAATTGATTGACCAGATGCCGCGACCCGCTGGTCTTCATGTCGGTTCGGCTCGCCCCCAGTGCATCGACTTCGTCGAAGAACAACACGCAAGGTTGATGCGATCTGGCATACTCGAAAAGCTCGTGAAGCTTCTTCTCGCTGTTCCCAATCCACATATCCAGGACATCATTGATACCAATGCAAACGAATCCCGCGCGAATCTCGCCCGCTGTGGCACGCGCAATATGCGTCTTGCCACAACCAGGCGGTCCATACATCAGGATCCCGCCACCGATCGTTTTTCCGTAGGAAGCAAACATCTCCCGATGCTGCATCGGGTAAATGATCTTCATGCGGATTTCTTCCTTGAGCGTATCCATCCCCCCCACGGACGAAAAATTGATTGTCGGCCGCTCGAACGAACTGGCGACTGGAAATGAAGCATCCTCTGGACTCTCCCAACCGGCTCGAACTCTTCCGTCGATGACTTCAGACGATTCGTCGGCGTCAATCCCCAATTCCCCCGCCAATTCATCGTCGCGCAGCGATTCATCTTCTCGCACCGCCTGGCGGTATTCGGTGACTGCGAATTCGACATCCCCCTGTTGCAGTAACAAGCGAGAATGAAGCAGATAGGCTGCGGCAGGTGTGTCGCGTTGCCGAATCATTTCTTCGACGATCACGATGGCATGCGACAATTTTCCCTGCTGATGATAGGCACGCGCCAGCCCCAGCTTCAATTCGACATTATTGCGGTCCCGCGCCAGGACGTGCCGAAATTCCTCTTCCGCCTCCTCCGCTCGACCGAGGCCAAGTAAAGTTTCAGCCAGATGCTTTCGCAAAGGCACGTTATCGGGCGAATGAGCCAGCGCGTCCCGCAAAGCGCGTACACTGTCGTCACCAGACAAGATGGAATCCCTTTAATCGGACGGAAACCGTTACGTTCAACAATGACGAAATCCTAACGAATGCGCACGGATGTTGCATCAATACGATGGCATCCGATTTCTTAAGTCATTGATGTTGTTACAGAAAACCCCGAGGGAATCTGGCAATCCCCAGATCGTTCCCACCGAAACCGCCAGAAAAAGTAGGCAAAGCCCAAAATGTCCCGGCCGGTGATACTCACGCCTCGTTGGTTCGCCGAGGTGGAAGCGAATTTGGAAACCAGATGCACCCGTTCCAACGCCGTTATGCTTACGTTCCAATACTGCAAAGTTCAAGCGGAATTCGCGATTTTGCTCTGCCGGGTACTTGTCAGCCTTTCAAGCGGGCAACAAAGCGGTACTTGCGGCTAATGCACTACCCCAAACACACTTTGGTTCGTATCTCTGAAACTCTGTCTACGCAGTCCGCGATAATCCCTGCCAACGACCGAATAGAAATTCGGGAATTTATCGATATTCGCCGTATCAGCGTCGTACACGAAATAAAACTGAGCTTCCAGATTACCCCTGTCAACAAACCCATACCTTACAACTTTATTGCCATTTATGCCATAAGCTTGATGCAACAAGTCCCGAAATTGGTAGGTGATCAAGTCATCACTGCTTGCACCTGACGACTGCCGGTCGTGAGCACTACTGACCGTATAGGTAAGGCTGATAACTCGACATTTAACACCAGATCTATCGCATCCATTTACGTTAAATCCATATATATCGTATCCGTCCGTCTTGTATCCGTCGCGGTTATATCCATCTCGACCAAATCCTTGGCGATCGTAGCCTTCTCGATCTCGGCCATCTCTATTGAATCCATCTTTTTTATATCCATCGCTGTTATATCCGTCGCGGTTAAATCCACCTCGATCATTTCCAGACCGGTTATATCCGTCACGGCCAAATCCTAGGCGATCGTAACCATCCTTATTAAAACCGCTCTTGTCAAATTTGTCTTTATCAAGGCCGTCAAAATCAAAACCTTGTTCATCAAAGAATGTGTTGTTTCGGAAGCGCTTGTCTATGCCCCAGCCCTTGTCGTCGTATCGGGTTCCATTTTGATGTACGCCATCTTGATTAAACCCTCGGCAATCATAAGTCGGCTTTTTCGCGGCACCAATGAAGTCGACGCCATCTAGACATACCCCAAACAAGCTAGTGCCACTCAGGTCGGCACCATTGAGATCAGCTCCATGAAGTTTTGCACCAAATAACATTGCGCCAACGAGATTTGCATTAGCAAGCTTCGCTCCACTCAAATTTGCTCCGCTCAAATTTGCGCCAGTTAAGTTGGCGTCAGTCAAGTCAACGTCAGTTAGATCTGCTCCAGTCAAATCCGCCTGGGTCAAGTTTGCTCGCCTCAGATTCGTGGGACTCAATTCCCGCGCCCTTTCGTATTCATCGACCTCCGCGTCTCTGCGGAGTCTCCTTTCGTCGTATTTCAATTCAAACTCTTTCCTCGTGTCTACTCGCCACAGATCTGCACCGCGTCGGTTTGAATCAAACAGAAACAATTCATTCAGAGTTACCCGACATATTACGCGACTCAGATTTGCGCGACTCAGGTCTGCCCCACTGAGCTTTGCACCTCCGAGGAATGATCTACTAAGATTTGCGGCGATAAGGGTAGCGTCGTTAAGATTTGCACACACCAGCTTTGCGCCAATGAGTTGTGCGTTACTTAGGTCAGCCTCTCGCAGGTAGATGCCACTGAGGTTCGCTCCGTCGAGCGTTGCGCCGCTTAGATCAGCACGACTCAGGTCCGCACCATCCAGATCGCCCGATATCAATCCAGCACGGCGGAGTTCTGTTTTGGCAATGCTTTTGTATGTCAACGGCGTCTTGGATAGAAGCTGGAGTTTCTGTAGCATCTGATTTAAAATTTCTCTCCCTTTTCCCAACCTTTCTTTACGGGCCTCGTATTGATAAAGACACGTATATGCGGAGTCTTTTGCGTTTCGTTCGATCTCTAAATTCCAATTCTCGACGCCATTTTCAAATAATACTAAATATTTTAGTCTTTCAGAATGTGTCATTATGTATTAATCCTGTGCCTCTCTATTTCGTATTTTTTGTGCTGTTAGAACTTTGCGGATTTCTGAATGCGGAGTAGAGTTGTTTGCCGAGATTGCCCGTACAGCGAAAACTTGCAAAGTGCAGCATGCCGGACGACGGCTTTAATGTACCCACGCACATAAGACATGTGTGAATGACCACCTGCAGTGCCGCATCAGCCGGAAACAGGTGGACATTTATATCAAATCTTTTTGTTTCGTCTACAGTGCGCGTCGTTGGTCTGTGTTTAGATCATAAAAAAACGACCGACGGTCGACGAGCGAACGAATTGGCCGTGTGGAGGTTTCGGCGATGTGGCCGAAATTGTTGTCCTCACCCTGAAAAAATGAAGATTGCGTGGAATATTCCGCCCTGCCTTCCCGTCCCCTTCTTCTGATGGAGCGAATCCGTGGATGAACACTCAATGACTATTTCATTGAGCGTTTCCCAAAAAGCAATAAAGACTTCGTTTGTTTCAGCAAAAGTACGTGTGTGAAGGTAGCCGTCGTTGGTTTGAAATCGCCTGGCGGTGTAGTAGGCAATTCAATGTTCGGAGGTTTTTTCGTGATTGGATTGATCCGATTTGATTGTGGGACTTCGTAGACTTCTCCGATCTGATGACCAATTTGGATGGTGGGCGAGTCTCTGCGAAGGGACTCATGCTTGTCGAGGGCATTCAAGTTGCTCCAAGACGCTCAAGCGAAATTGATTCTGGAGCGTAAACGGAATGGCGATCGATACCGAACGGGATCGAAGCAACAAATTCTTGTTTTGACAGTATCCAAAACTGACGAAGATACTCAAACTGATGGCGAAGAGCCTTGCGAAGGAACTCAATATGAAAAATTGAAATCTCGGCAAAACTCGGTTGTTTCAGCCCAAGGTAGTCAGGGCTGGCGAAGAGACTCCAAATTGAATCAAGGATTTTCAAGATGACTCGTGACAACAAAGATGACGGCGTTCAAAATCTGAAACAATCGAAGATCAATCGACGGCGATTTCTGGCGACATCGGCAGTGCTTGCCGCTAGCCCGTTTGCGGCTCCGGCCATTCTCCGGGCACGTGGTGTCAGCGAAAAACTGAATATTGCCGTGATCGGTTCGGGCGGGCGCGGTGGTGCAAACCTGGACGCGGTCGCCGGGACAGAAAACATCGTTTCGTTGTGTGACGTGAATGAGAACAATCTTGGCCGTGCCTCGGCCGCTCATCCCAAGGCGCGAAAAGTTGTCGACTTTCGCAAGGTCTTCGATCACGCCAATGAATTTGACGCAGTGATCGTCAGCACGTGCGAACATACTCACGCATTCGCGACGCTCGCCGCATTGCAGCTTGGAAAGCATGTTTATTGTGAAAAGCCGCTGACGCATAGCGTCTGGGAAGCTCGGGTGATTCGGGAAGCGACTGCGAAAGTCAAAGTCGCGACGCAGATGGGGATTCAGATCCATTCGGGTAGTAACTATCGCCGAGTGGTCGAACTGATTCAAACGGGAGCGATTGGCCCCGTCCGCGAAGCACACGTCTGGACTTCGCGCGCCTGGGGCCTCCAATCGCCGGAAGATGCCAAGAAATTTGGCGACATTGTTTCTGTCCAGGAACGACCGAAAACGGCAGATCCAATCCCGAAGGGTCTCGACTGGGATCTCTGGCTCGGTCCTGCGCCGGAACGGGCTTTCAATAATGTTTATTTCCCTGGGCCGAAGTGGTATCGCTGGTGGGAATGGGGTAGCGGCACAATGTCGGATCTTGGTAGTCATTTCAATGATCTGCCATTCTGGGCACTCAAGCTTCAATCTCCGCTGACAATCGAGGCGAGCGGTCCACCTGCACACCCTGATCTGGCACCTGCTTCCATGCAGGCGACGTATCAATACGGACCTCGCGAGGGGATGCCCCCGGTGACACTCACCTGGTATCAGGGGGTTAACAAGCCAAAAATCTGGACTGACAAGGGAATTCCGCAATGGGAAAGCGGGCATCTTTTCATTGGGGATAAGGGAATGCTGCTTTCCGATTACGGCCAGCTTCTGTTGTTGCCCGAGACTCAGTTCAAAGACTTTAAGCGACCTGAGCCATTTATCCCCGAATCACCGGGTCAGCAGGCGGAATGGATTCGTGCGTGTAAGTCAGACCTGAAAACGACATGCAACTTTGAATATTCTGGCTGGCTGACGGAAGCCAACCATCTTGGTAACGTCGCCTACCGAGTCGGCAAGAAAATCGAATGGGATGCCGCAAAACTTCGATGCCCGAATGCGCCGGAAGCCGACAAATTCATTCGACGCGAATACCGCAAAGGGTGGAATCTGGTGTGATGGCCACTCGTCGCGGCGGCTTCCAGCCGCCGATCGGCGAATAGGCTCGGTGGCTGGAAGCCGCCGAGACGGACCGTGTCAACGCGAGAAAGATAAACCTATTTTGAACCCGTCGTGCGACGCGAACAAACCGGCTGTGCCGGTCGGCGACTGGAAGCCGCCGCTACGAGAAAGCAGACTTCGGAAAAGCCACTTCGCAGGGTGATCGACAATTTGCTACGTTATTTGACATGAGGAAGTATTTGCAATTGCTGAAAGACATAGACGGTTCGGCGCGGGTGGCGTCATTAGAACAATTGGCTTCTTTTGGGTTCCGCGATGCTGAAGGTGCGTTGGCTCGCCTGAAATCCTTGTCGGGAACCTCCAACTCGGCCGATTGTTTATCTCGATTCCTTCGTGCCGTGACCGACATGGCCGAGGCTGACGAGCTGCTTGTCGATTTTGAGCGGTACGTACTGCGATCCGGTGACCGCGAAGATTTGTATCAGTTTCTGATCGACAATCCTCGCGCTCTCGAAATGCTCGTCAAACTGTTTGCTGGCAGCCGCTATCTGACCGAGACGTTGTTGCGTGATCCGATGGCGTTGCGACGGCTGATTCAGCACAAGTTGCTGGCTGATTTAAAGTCTCGGGAAGAATTTGTTGATGCCGCATTAGACGCAGCGAAAACCGAAGCCTCATTCAGCGAGAAGATGGATGCGCTTCGGCGGTTTCAACGTTCTGAACTGTTACGGATTGGTACGTGCGATGCTTTCGGACTCGTCGACTTTCGGGCCGCGACGGTACAGCTCAGCCTGTTGGCAGACGGCCTGATCGAAGCCTGTCTGCGGTTGGTCGCAGCGGACCTTCAGTTTGATACGACCGGGTTTGCGGTTCTGGCATTGGGAAAACTGGGTGGCGAAGAACTGAACTACAGTTCGGATATCGACCTGATTTTTCTCATACAGACAACGGAACAGGGCTCGTCGTTTCCCGTTCGAACAAAAGGCTCGAACAGCAACGCAGCAGCTGCACCATCAGCAACGCAAAGTCATCACACAATCGTGACACTCGCGCAGCGGCTGATCAAGGCGATGCAGGACGCGACGGGCGAAGGATTTTTGTATCGTGTTGATATGCGACTCAGGCCGTGGGGCCGTGCCGGCGAACTCGTTGTCCAGGTTTCTTCGTATCTGGATTACCTGCGAACCCAGGCGGAACTTTGGGAAAAGCAGGCGTTGCTCAAGGGTCGAGTCGTCGCGGGAGATTTTTCTGTCGGGCAGCGATTGCTTCGGGAAGCAGCACCGCTGATTTTCGGGCATCTTGCTGATGAGGTTCGGAGCAGTATCCGATCTGCAAAAAATCAAATTGAAGCTCAGCTTGAGCGGCGCGGTCGCGCATTTGGGGAAGTCAAGTCGGGAAGCGGCTCCATTCGTGACATCGAATTTATTGTCCAATCGCTGCAACTGATCCACGGACAGCGAGTCCCTCAGATTCGTTCCGCCAACACACTTGATGCACTCGTCAGACTGGCAGATTTTGATCTGATCCATGCTGACGAATATCGATGTCTTACTGACGGCTACGTCTTTTTGAGAACGATCGAGCACGCATTACAATTGCTCCACAATCGGCAAGAGCATTCGCTGCCGACCGATGCACAAGAAATGACGGCACTGGCTCGGCGACTTGATTTCCGCGATGGAGAGCACCTGCTGGGCCATTATCGGCAGCACTGTCAGGCAATCAGGTCGGTCTTCGAAAAGTACGTCACGGCACCGGTTGAGGTGGAAACCCGAACGGAGGCGACCAGGCCGATCGACCTTGATCAAGGCGCGTCCCCTGTCGACTCGAGTACGCCGGCAGTTGCCTCAAAATCCCGAATCGAATTCGACTATGAATCTGCCTTCACGGCCAGCGAACGTCGTGAACATCTTCAACTGCTGAAATCACTCAGCCCTGACAAACCCGTCATCGTGCGTGCTCAATCTGATGGAGCCGGCGAATGGCGGGTCCGCGTGCTGGGGATCGACCAGCCGGGTGAACTGTCGCTGATTTGCGGACTTCTGTTTGTCTACGGTTTTGACATCATCAATGGGTTTGTTTCAACCGGCGAACATGCGTCACAAAACGAGACGCCAAAAGAAGCGCACCGCGAATTTGTCGATGTCTTCAAAGTCCGCTCATCGGTCGAAGCGGTGATGTCAGAGGTCTGGAATTGCTACGAAGCGGATCTCACTGAACTCGTCCAATTGGCTCAATCGGGCCGCAGCCACGAAGCTCAAGGGAAGCTGGCTTCTCGCGTGGCGGACGCACTGGAAGATTCGCCGGACCTCGCTTCAAAACCCACTCCGCTGGAAATCGCTTTTGATAATCAGTCTCATGATCGCTTCACGGTATTGCACATTCGTGGTGAAGACACGATCGGCTTTCTTTACGAACTGACAAACGCGCTGGCACTTAGCGGTATTGCCATCGAACGGGTCGTGATCTGTTCCGACGGGAACGTTGCTGCCGACATGCTGTATGTCACGGACGCTCAGCGACACGGAAAAATTCTTGACGAACGCAGGCTACATGAACTTCGGGCGGCAATCGTGTTGATTAAACACTTTACGCATCTGTTACCCGGTTCTCCCAATGCCGAAACGGCGCTCTTGCACTTTCGATCGTTTCTGGGCCAGTTGTTTCAACAACCAGATTGGACCGAACAGCTTTCATCGCTGGAACGACCGGAAGTTCTGGCGGCGCTGGCCAAGGTTCTGGGAGTCAGCGATTTCCTTTGGGAAGATTTTTTGCGTATTCAATATGCGAATCTTTTCCCCGTGCTCAGCGATATTTCCGGGATCGAAGAGGCCAAATCGAAAACGTTGTTGTGGCGGGACCTGGCAGTCGAATTGGCTGCGACTGAGGACCCGGCCGAGCGTCTTCACCGATTGAATTCGTTTAAAGATCGCGAAATGTTTCGCATCGACCTGAGGCATATCCTTGGCCGATGTGGCGACTTCGACCGGTTTGCGGAAGAATTGACGGATGTGGCAGAAGTTGTTGTTTCTACGAGCCTGCAATTGAGCGAGCGGGAATTGCACGATCGATTCGGTGTCCCCAAACGACCGGACGGCGAACGAGCGTCGCTGGTGGTTTGTGCGCTCGGCAAGTGTGGTGGTCGCGAGTTGGGTTTCGCCTCGGATATCGAACTGATGTTCGTTTACGATGAAGAAGGAACGACCGACGGTCGAAAGTCGATTGCAAATGCCACGTTTTATCAGCGACTTGTCGAATCCTGCGTTCATTCCATTCGCGCTCGTCAGGAGGGAATCTTTCGGATCGATCTGCGTCTGCGACCCTACGGGCGCTCTGGTCCGCTGGCAGTGTCGTTCGATGCCTTTCGTCGGTATTTCGATCCGAACGGGGCGGCGTGGCCATACGAACGTCAGTCACTGATTAAACTGAGGCCAATCACGGGCGACCCCGCTTTGGGAGAGAAGCTGATCACCCTACGTGATCGCTTTTTGTACGAAGGGCCGCCATTTGACTTCGCCTCAATGCGAGCCATGCGTGAACGACAGGTTCGGCAACTGGTTGCCGCCGGTGAATTCAATGCGAAGCTCAGTCCTGGCGGCCTGGTGGATATTGAGTATTTCGTTCAGGCGATGCAGATTACTCACGGTTCGCGACACGTCAGTTTGCGAGTGACCAACACGCGTGAGGCCATGCGTGAGATGCGCAGGGTCGGTGTTTTAACAGAATCGGATTATCGCGCCCTCAGTAACGCGTATGGTTTCTTCCGCCGTCTAATCGATGGGCTGCGAATGGTCCGTGGTGATGCTCGTGATTTGACGGTCTCTGCCGCATCGGGCCAGGATTTTTTGTTTCTCGCTCGTCGACTTGGTTATGGCTCGACGCCTCAACGACTGCAACGCGACCTGTCTCAACATGTCGACGCAGTAAACGATCTCGTCAGACGTCAAGCCGAAGTTGTATGATGTGAACTTCATCTTCGACTTGAAGTACAATGACGACAGGTGCGATCGTCTAACGCAAAGGAAGCGTCAATGAATCGGATTTCCTTACGAATCGTGAAACAACAATTCCTGTTGATCTTCAGTCTGTTCGTACCATTGGTCTCGATTGTTACAGAACCCGTCCATGCTGCGGATTTGTCGGAGCAAGCGGTCAAACAGGCGATTGATCGGGCAAAGAAGTTTCTGATCAAAGAGCAGGCCCAGGATGGCTCGTGGAATGCCGAGGTGGATGTTCGAACGGGGATCACGAGCCTGTGCGTCTTATCGCTGCTCAATTCGGGAATGTCGCCTCAAGACGACACCGTTCGTCGCGGACTGCGTTACTTGAGATCACGAACGGCCGACGACTTTGGCGGCAAATATGAAACGTATCAAGTTTCGCTATTGATCATGGCGCTGTCTGCTGCGAAGGAAAAAGCGGATGGGGTGAAGATCGCGGAACTCTCACAGAGATTGGAAGAGGGGCAGATCACAGCGGAAAACTCGGGCGCGTGGTCTTACGCGCTTCGCAACGGTCGGCAGATGGGTGGCGATCAAAGCAATACGCAATTTGCAATTCTGGGACTGCGAGAGGCTGTAGAAGCGGGTGCAAGTGTCAATCGACAGACATGGGAACGAGCACGGGATTACTGGGAACGAAACCAGAATACAGACGGTGGCTGGGGCTATGTTGTCGGCGGCGCCGGTGACATTGCGAATAAGCCACCCAGCCGTGGAAGCATGACGGTCGCGGGAGTCGCATCGCTGTCAATTACCCAGCAAATGTTAAAGTCCGATGCTGGCGTCGCAGCGGATGGAACTCCACCCTGCTGCGATGATTCTGCTCCCGACCTCGCCATTCAGAATGGAATCAATTGGCTGTCTCGAAGTTTTTCGGTTCGCCAGAACCCAGGTGCAGGTGGCCATCAATGGCTGCTTTATTACATTTACGGAATTG
Source organism: uncultured Schlesneria sp. (assembly GCA_903834925.1). GTDB lineage: Bacteria > Planctomycetota > Planctomycetia > Planctomycetales > Planctomycetaceae > Schlesneria. The sequence goes on along the minus strand of CAILLA010000011.1, from coordinate 71,275 downwards.
AACGTGCGGGGCGACTGACGGGACAGCGTTTCTTCGGCGAGCATGACTGGTATCGCGAGGGGACATCGATGCTGCTGGCGCTTCAAAATCCGGTGGATGGTCACATACCGGGTTCGGGCACGCACGAATCACTGCCAGTCTGCGGGACCAGTCTCGGACTGTTGTTTCTATCCAAAGGACTGGCTCCCGTCGTCATCAATAAGCTCAAGTACGGAACACGACATCCAAACAATCCGAACATCCTGCTCGACAACAATTGGAATCGCCATCCTCGAGATGTCCGCAATCTGACGGAACTGATCAGCAGTATGCCAAAGTGGCCAAAACTGCTGACGACGCAGGATCTCGATCTGGCTCGTGCCGTGAAATCAGGCGGCGTCAATACACTGCTTCAAGCACCTGTCCTGTTTATTACGGGGCCAGGCCGACTGTCGTTCAATCCCGCTGAAACCAAGTTACTCAGGGATTATCTGGAAGAAGGGGGATTCATTTTTGCGTGCCCGACCTGCCAGGGTGGTGATTTCGAAGCGAGTTTCCGTGAACTGGTAACTCAGCTGTTACCCCCTGGCGAAGGGAATTTAAACCTGCTTACACCCGACCATCCCGTCTATCGAATCGAACATCCGCTTGAGCCACAGGGAGTCAAATTATACGGAGTGGATTTCGGATGCCGGACATCGATCATGTATTCGCCGGAAGACCTGGCCTGTTTATGGGACTATTGGGCCAAGGTCGATCCACCCAAGCGTAACGAGCAATTAAAGGTGAAAATCGTGCGGGCCACACGAATCGGCGTGAATGTCATCGCCTACGCGACAGGTCGCGAACCCCCCGATAAGACACAGGTTCGTCAAGTGACATCCAACGAAAGCGAACTTGATAACATCGAACGAGGATCGCTGCAGATCGCTCAGATCAAACATAATGGAGCCTGGAATGCAGCCCCTCGCGCTCTGAGAAATCTGCTGGTTTCGCTGAACGAAACTGTCGGTCTGTCCGCCTCGACAAAAATGCGTGATTTGGAACTGTCCGATCAAAACATCTTCCGTTACCCCGTTCTGTACATGCATGGGCGGAACAAGTTTTCCATTCCTGTCGATGATCGGCATCAGTTGAAACTCTATCTCGATCGTGGTGGCGTACTTGTCGCTGATGCTTGCTGTGGCGCAAAGCCCTTCGATAAGGCGTTCCGCGAGTGGATGACACAACTCTACCCTGACAAAAAGCTCGAACGAATCCCGTTATCGCACGAAATCTTTTCCGACAAAATCGGTCGAGATATCAAGCTGCTTAAACGTCGAACGGCAGAAGGGGGCGAAAACGCTTCCGGCGGAAACTTCACAATTCGCAATGCGGAACCAATCCTGGAAGGGATCGAAGTTGACGGACGTTATGCTGTGATTTACAGCCGTTACGACATCAGCTGTGCGTTGGAACGTCAGAATTCCGGCAATTGCGAAGGCTATCTCCCTGAAGATGCAGTCAAGCTTGGGACGAACATTATCCTGTATTCGATGCTGCAAAACCAGCGGTTCAATTCGGTGGAAGCTGGCCCCGCAAAGTAACGCCAGGAATGGTTGCTTGAGCGACAGGTATTGAATTCCACTATTTTAGAAACATGTTCCTCACAGCTTGCTATTCCAGTTACTGGATCAAATTCCCTTTAAGGCAGGCACGGATTCATGCGGATTGTTTCCTTACTTCCCAGTGCGACCGAAATTGTTTGTGAGATCGGTTTAGGCAACCAGCTGGTAGGTGTCACTCACGAATGCGAATATCCTCATTTCGCACGAAACCTTCCAAAGGTCACTAAGACGTTGATTCCACTGGATGCATCAAGCCATGAGATAGACAGACTGGTTCGAGAGCGATTGACGACCCAGCGGGCGCTGTACTCACTGGACGAAAAAATCCTCGAAAAGCTGCAACCAGATCTGATCGTCACCCAGGCATTATGCGATGTGTGCGCTGTGGCAGAATATGAAGTCAATGCCGCAGTATGCCGGCTACCTGGCCATCCGAGGGTGATCAATCTCGAGCCGCATTGTCTGGACGAAGTCTTTGCGTGCATGTCACTTGTTGGTGATGCCGCTCATATCTCGAATCAGGCGGACTTGGCCGTTGCCAGACTGCGGAACCGAGTTAAAGCTGTTAAAGATCGATCTCGCATCATCGCCAATCCGAGTCGAGTGATCGTACTCGAATGGGTCGATCCACCATTCTCTGCAGGCCATTGGACCCCGGAACTTGTTCGTTATGCCGGTGGAATCGAAGTCATCGGACAAGAATCTCAGCCATCACGAACAATTCGTTGGGATGAGGTTGTTTCGGCTGATCCCGATGTGTTAGTCATTGCCTGTTGCGGTTTTGATGTCGCAAGAACTCGAAAAGACCTGCCGATTCTGACAGCCTATCCTGGATTCGACAGCCTCCGTTGTGTTCGTTCGCATCGAGTCTATCTGGCCGATGGGAACGCTTACTTCAGCCGACCTGGGCCGCGCCTTGTCGACAGTCTGGAAGTCCTCGCCAACGCACTATATCCCGAGGTCCACCCAATACCATCAGGGAAACTCCCCTTTTCGACAATGTTGTGAGTTAACCGACTGAGTTTGTTTGGTTTTTTAACGAATGATTTCCAGGTCGGGCCGATCCCTCTTGAGTTCGTTGATTCCGAGTTCCGAAATCTTCGTGCCAGAGACCTGGAGTGTTTTAAGGTTCTGGAATCCAACCAGGTCGTTAAGTCCGGCGTCAGTGATCTGAGTCAGGCGGATGCTGAGTGTTTCCAGATTCCTCAGTTCAGCCAATTGTTTCACACTGCTGTCCGTAACCTGACAATCGCCAATACTGAATTTCGTCAGGTTCGTCAGGCCAACCAGTTCTGACACGCCTTTGTCCGAAATATTGTTACCTTGTAATGCCAACCACTTGAGATTCTTGAGCCCCTTCAAATGCACAAGCCCGGCGTCGGTGATCTGCGTATAGTTCACCAGAAGCGTTTCCAGATTCGAGAGTTTGCTAAGCTCCGTCAGATCTTGGATCGAGAGTTCCACAAAACCGAGGTTCAGCGATTTCAGTTGAATTAGTTCACCCAGACCAACCAGGCCGCCGTCCACAAGTAAGACGTCCTTAAGGTCAAGATCCGTCAGATGTTTGAGCTCCCGCAATTCTTTGAGGCCCGCCCCACTGACCCTGACGTCCTGCAAGGCGAGACTTTTCAGGTGTTTCAAGTCCCTCAAATACGTGACACCGACGTTCGTAATCCGAGTCATGCTCATATCAAGAGACGTCAGATTCTTGAGGTCACATAATCCTCTGAGTCCTGTATCTGTGATGGACGTGTGATTGAGATTCAGCGATGTCAGACCGGACAGTTTTTTCCACGAGACAACGCCCACGTCAGTAAACTTGGCTCCATCCTCAAAGCTGCGAAAGCGACATTCCACAGCCGTCAAGTGTTTGAACGACTTCAAAATATGAATGTACTTGTCACTGAACCGGCAATCTTCCTTAAAAAAGACACGGACCACGGGATTCCCCGGTAACTGCTCGTCACGTTCGACAAACGCTCCAAGCAGCGCCAGTTTCGTGATGGTCCGTGATTCATCGGAATCATCCTGGGCGAGCACAGAATGACAGAGAAATAAACCGGAAATGCTGAGAAGCACTAATAAATTGCGGACCATTTCGACTTTCTACCGAAGGTGGCCATTGGCGGTGAGAGTTCCGTCGTCGACCACTGAAGGTTGGTGTTACAAGACGAGTGAGTTTACCCACGGATCGCACTGATTTGCACGGCGCGGGCTTCGCCCGTAACCCAATCACGAGAAGAGACCGAACCACGAAAGTCACGAATCTCACGAATAAAATACCACAGAAAACGGAGTTCTTGCACCTTTTTTACATTCTGGTTTTTCTACCGTTACACACACGCGGACTGTTTTTTGCTTGATTTTCTCATAATTCTTATTTGTACGATTCGTCAGATTCGTGGTCAAAACTCTTTTGCCTTCATTAAAACTTAACTCCTCTCGCCAAATTCGTCTGGCCGGATTTCAGGATTCAGGATAGACTCAACATCGATGTATAGGTCGACTCTGCAATCGATGCCGCAATTCTTTCGAGGGATCGAATCCGGCTCAAATGGTTGCAGGTGCCGCGAGATGCGAAGTTGAGATGTGATGATCGCGTTTTACCGCTATCGATCGGGCTCACGATGGTGGGAGTTATAGGCAGTGCTCTGACAGCTTAGTTGGGGAGGCAAGGAATGCCGTTCTTAACGAGAAATGCAGTCTGTTTTCTGTTTGTTGCGGCGATTGATGTCAGTGGTGAAAGGCCCTCGTTTGCAGAAGACGAAGCGTTTTCACTTCGAGCGACCACGGTGCCCAGATTCGTTGATCAGCCTGATGAAGACGTTCAAGCTGGTGATGCGATTCGTGTCTCTTCCGCAAGTCTACTGAAGTATGCAGTCAAGCTTCGTGCAAAGGGTACCAGATCCGCATTGGCATCCGGGGTCAACACAGCGGATGGGATCGTGACTTGCGCCCATGTTGTCGACGGATTTAAGGAATTCACGGTCGATTGCGACGGCGAATCGGCAACCGCAAAAGTCATGAATGTCGACGAAACCCATGATTTGGCACTCTTGTCAGTCAATTGGTTGAATCCTCATTCAGAAGCCATACTTACTGACAGACACCCCTCACCGGAGGATCAACTGACCAGCGTCGGCCGGCAAAAGGACGGAACGTTCTCCATCGAGATTCACTCGCTTCATAAGATCGAAAACAGCGAATATCTCTATTCAAACCCGCCGCAAGAAGGCCGTAGCGGCTCGGGCGTCTTTACCTCAGAAGGCAAGCTTGTGGGGATCGTCCTCGGAAAGATCGTCGATATTGAACCCTTCATTGGTCGAGCGGCAACCGTGAAAGATGTGGCGAAACTCGTGAAGGTCGGCAGGAATAGAACAAATGTCGGTTTTAAGCGGGATGGGATTGAGATCCCCCCGAATGGGCCGCAAAACGAAACTCGTATTTCACCACTGTCTAATCTCTCTCGTAATCCATCCAAAACCAGCTCAACAAGTCCCCTTCAGCCTCCGTTTATTGGCCTGAATGGCCAAAAGCATGAATCCGCGAGAAATTAGGCTCGACTCAGTAGCGAACCGGGCATATCAGTCACATCGTTGTGATACGACAACGTTTTTGTCGACGTTAGACGTTATGCTTCCCACGAAAAATCTGTTCCCGCAAGGTTGAGGGAAACCCGTTCATATCAAAATCTCATGGACAATGCTCCCATAGACATCGGTTAGTCGAAAATCTCGGCCAGCGTACCGGTAGGTGAGGCGTTCGTGGTCAAGGCCGAGGATGTGCAGAATCGTTGCATGCAGGTCGTGGATGTGGACCTTGTTCTCCACGGCGTAATAACCGTAATCGTCGGTCGCTCCATATCGAAAACCTCCTTTCACTCCTCCACCAGCCAGCCACATCGTAAAACCTTCCTGGTTGTGGTCACGACCGGTTCCGCCTCCTTCGGCCGTTGGTGTCCGTCCAAACTCACCGCCCCACCAGATCAACGTATCTTCCAATAGCCCGCGGGCCTTCAGGTCAGTCAGCAGCCCTGCGATCGGCAGGTCGACCTCGACGGCATTTTTCTCGTGACCAACCTTTAAGTCGGAATGCTGGTCCCATTGAACTTTGTTGTCGTTGTGTGTGACCTGGATAAATCGTACCCCCGCTTCCGCAAACCGGCGCGCCTTCAGGCACATTCTTCCAAAATTGGCGGTGACGGGATTGTCGAGCCCATACAGTTTCTGAGTCGATTCGGTCTCGCCTGACAGATCCTCCACCTTCGGCAGTTCCGACTGCATCCGAAATGCAAGTTCGAACGAATTGATTCGGGCCTCAAGCGATGCATCGGGCCCGCTACGCGATTGATCCTCGCGGTTCATCTGGCCTAATTTCTCTAATTGAAGCTCCTGAATCGCGCGCGGCCAACGCGAGTTCCTGATGTATTTCACTTGTGCGCTGACTGAGGGAATACTGGCATCACCGAATGCCGTCCCCTGGTAGACCGCCGGTAGAAATGCTGAACTCCAATTGTTGATTCCGCCAAAGGCCAACGTCGGGCAGATCGTGACGAACGCGGGCAGATTCTGATTTTCGGTCCCCAAACCATAGCTGACCCACGAACCAATGCTGGGTCGCACAAAATTATCGCTGCCGGTATGCAGTTTCATGACAGCGCCACCATGAGCGGGATTTGTGCCGTGAACCGAATGAATCATGCACAAGTCATCCACCCGTTGGGCCAGGTGAGGAAAGAGATCACTGACCCATAGTCCGCATTCACCGTATTGTTTGAACTGCCACGGTGACTTCATCAGATTGGCGGTCGAATTGAATTGGACTCGCGGCTTTTCAAACGGCAGCGGTTTGCCGTCATCACGCGTTAACAAGGGCTTGGGATCAAATGTGTCAACCTGCGATGGTCCACCACTCATGAACAAAAAGATGATTCGCTTCGCGCGAGGGGCAAAGTGAGGCATCGATTCCGCCAGCGGTTTCGTTAGTTCGGAAGCACTGGATTCACCGTTAACGAGCGACGCAAGGGCAAGCGAACCGAACCCAACGGCAGTTCTATCGAGCATCGCTCGTCGAGACATTCGTGGTGGAGATTCCGGAATCATATGCAACTCACTTTACGTAAATGAACTCGTTGGTCGCCAGCAGCGTGTGGCAAAGGACTACCCAGGCTTGTCGCGTTCTTTTTACCGGATCGGGTTCCGAGGCGGCGAGAGACTGCTCGACGCGAGCAATGAACTGTGCGTGTGAATGAAGCTCGTCGCTTGATGGCTCTCGGCTATGAGTGGTTCGTACCAACGTGGCCAGTCGCTGAGATGCCGTTTCCGGTTCGGCCAACAGTCGTTCCGCCAGCTTATCCGCCGACTGCATGACGAATTCACTGTTCATTATCAGCAATGCCTGAGGTGCAACTGTGCTACTGGCACGGTCTCCGGTAGGGATGGCGGGATCGGGAAAATCCAGTAACTGGAAAAAATCGAAAACGTGATTGCGAATCACCGGTAGATAGAGCGATCGCCGATTGCTGCGATAGTCGGTCAGATCGATTGAAGTATGGTCGAACAGATAACCACGGTTCTTGACTTTCAGCTCAGATCCGTAAAGAACAAGATCGAGTTGACCGCTGACGGCGAGCAGCGCGTCGCGGACTTCTTCTGCGGCCAACCGACGACGCGGAAACCAACCCAGCAATCGGTTCTCGGGATCATGTTCGAATGTCCGCGGATGCGGAATGCTCGCTTGCTGATAAGTGCTTGAGGTCAGCATCAGTCGATGCAGCGACTTTAGTGACCATCCGTCCGCAATAAAACGCTTTGCCAGCCAGTCGAGAAGTTCAGGGTTCGACGGGGCTGCGCCAAGTAACCCGAAGTTGTCCGTCGTACGAACCAATCCGCTCCCGAATCGCCAGCGCCAGACTCGGTTGACAAAAACGCGAGCCGTTAACGGATGTTTGGGGTCGACCAGCCATTTCGCGAGTTGCAGGCGTCCACTCTGGTTTGGCAAAAACTCCTGTGCGAACGGGCCGGTGATCACGGGGGGAGTGTGACGTGGAACGAGATCGCCGAGTTTTTGTGTATCGCCCCGAAGATGGATCGCGACATCGACAACTTCGTCATCAGTCACCCCCATCGCTGCAGGAAGGTCTGGTCCTGCTTTTTCCAGTGATGCGAGTTGTTCTCGAAGCTTCGCGAGTTCCGCTTTGACCCCTTCCGGATAAAGTGTGTCCAGCTTTTCGGGAACTGTCGCGTCGGCCGCCAGTCCCTCACGCGCCTGTTTGTCTGCTGCCGCGACGGTCGCCTCGATTGCTTGCTTTCGGGCCATCACATCCGCATCGAAATTCGTCTGTAACGCCGAGGCCGCCGCAGAGGGAAGCAGATGCTCATGCCATTTTGCGACTTTGATGTAACTGTCCATCGTCCGGGTGCTTTTAAAGATCCCGGCCAGACCGTAATAATCGGCCGTACTGATTGGGTCGAACTTGTGATCATGACATCGAGCACAACCAAGTGTCAGACCAAGAAAGACTCGTCCCACGGCATCGATCTGTTCGTCCACGATGTCCATCCGCATCTTCGGTTGATCCACTTCAGCCAGAACTTTGGGACCGATGGAAAGAAACCCCGTGGCGATCAGTTGGGCATGCTGCTGGGTCTCACTGTCGAACGTCAGTTGATCGCCGGCCAGTTGTTCGAGAGTGAAACGATCAAACGGTTTGTCCTGATTGATCGACGTCACGACATAGTCGCGATATCGCCATGCATTGCCGTGAGCAATGTTTTCATCCAGCCCGTTGGAGTCGGCATACCGCGCGACATCCAGCCAGTGACGCCCCCAGTGTTCGCCATAGGCGGGGGATTCCAGTAAGCGATCAACGACCCTCTCGAAAGCAGCCGGTTGGTCATCGTTCAAGAAGTCTTCGATTTCCGCATTCGTCGGTGGTAAACCGGTCAGATCGAATGTCACGCGTCGGATCAGTGTCCGCTTGTCGGCTCGTTCAGCGGGAGGGATTTGTTCCTGTTCGAGTTGCGTCAGAATGAAATGATCGATCGGCGACTGTGGCCAGTCAGGATTTTTCACCGCAGGAATTGACGGTCTGGTGATTGGTTGAAACGCCCAATGACCACTGTCAAGTTCGCGGACGCCCCTGTTTGAACTTTCGGGATAGACGGCACCACGTTCAATCCAACGAGACAGTGCTGCGATCTCACTTTCTGCTAGCTTTCCATTCTCTGGCATTTTCAGTTTGTCATCAACATGGCGAACCGCGCGGATCAGCACGCTCGCATCGGGTCGTTCAGGCACAATGGCTGGCCCATGATCTCCCCCCTTAAGAATCGCTTCTCGCGAATCCAGTCGAAGGCCAGCCCACTGCTTCGTCGGTCCATGACATTTGTGGCAATGCTCCACAAGCACCGGACGAATCTTGCTTTCAAAAAACGCCAAATCCGCCGTGGCGACGTCCTCAGCCGAGAGCTGATCGACGTCGGCGAAAAAGAAGAGGCAGGTCATGAACGAGAACGCCATTTGCCGGCTCATGGACTGATAATCTCCATCCGTTAGTTCTCCAGGTTGCTGACTTACCGCTGGGTTTCCGCGTTCGACGCCTTGCCTCAATAGGACTCCATCACGATCAGATCACGCGGAAACTGCGTGAGCAATTCATAACCGGTTGTGGTCACCAGGACATTGTCGATCAGTCGGGCACCGAGTCGTTCCTCGCCGAGGAACACCGGGGGCTCGATTGTAATCACCATTCCGGCTTGAAGCACCGTCGAACTTCCGCCGAACAGGTAAAGTGGTTCTGCCCAAGAGGGGGGTGAACCGGGCGCAAGCCCGTATCCCGAGAGATGTACTCGTCCGTGGTTAAGTCCGGCGTCGCTGATGACCCGTTTGGCAGCCTCGTGCGGCACCAGCGCCGAAACCCCCGAACGAACGTTCGCCAGACAGGCATCAGAAGCTTGCCTCACAACGTTATCGATGTCGACCATTCTTGCCGAGGGGGGACCGATACAAAACTGTCGCCCGATTGTTGCGGTATACCGGCGAAACGTGGCCCCGTATTCGATGTTGCCAAAGTCACCTCGCTGCAATCGGCGGCTGGTCGGGGCACCATGACTGAAACAGGATCGATCGCCTGAGACGAGATTGATGGGACTGGCGGCAAGACCGCTACCTGAGGTCAGCAGCTCATGATAGACTTCACCGGCCAGCTCCAATTCGCTGCGACCAATGGCAAGAGAGCGAACAAATCTCGCCATGGCAAGATCTGCGATTCGTGCCGCTTCGCGAATGAATTGAATTTCCTGCGTCGACTTCACGAGTGTCAAATCGAGAATGAGATTGGTCAGTTCCGCAACCAGTCCCTCACCAAAAAGCTGTCGAATCCTCACGTAATGATGCGGGTGGAGATAGAACGCGGGCACTTCCATCCCGATTCGCCCCTCGTGAAGTCCAAACGCTTTTGAGAGAACTGCGAATGCTTCAATCGGGTCTTCCGGTTCACCACCGCCAAATGTATGGAGTTCATCGACCAGCGCGTCGTCACGAAACTCATTGAGTTCACCATCACGTGTGAGAACCACGATCGGGCCTGGTCGGGCTGAAATCAGAAGACACTGGAACTCCTGGTAACTCTTGGCATCCGAACCGGTTAGCCACCGGATTGACACCGGATGAAATACGACAAACCAATCCAGTCCCGCCGCGCCGATCGCCTCTTGCGCCCTCTGTCGTCGCGCGTAAAATTCGTCGGTAGTAAAGTCATGCTTCGACATAAGTCTTTTCTACTTGCTCCTGTTTTCCCCATGAAAAATCATTCACGACGTTGTTCGTTCGGGTAACTGAATTGCGAACCAGACGGCACCGCCCAAAGCCGCGATCACACAAGCGACTGTGATCGCACCTGGCCAGCCCAACTGTTGTGCCATCACAGGAGTCAGGACAGGCGAAATCAACCCGCCTACGTTGCCGCCCGTGTTCATGAAGGCACCGGAAAAGCCGCGTGACTTGCCCCCGATGTCGGTGGCGCTGGTCCAGAAGACCCCTTCGCACATTCCCAGCGATGCCATCGAAATCGCCAGGCACATCGCGACGTTGATTTGCCCAGTCACGTTCACGCCCAAGAGGCCAAACACCGCTCCGAATCCCATACCAAACACGACGATCGCGCGACGCCCACGAGCCGTGCCCAATCGCTGACAGACGAAATCGGTACTCATCCCACCGACGGCCATCCCTGCGCCCATGGCCAACATAATCCAGAACGAGGCCCACCGCGCTTCGACATCGGGCACGTGCAACACCGACTTGAAGTAGTAATCCATCCAATAGAAGAACAGGTACTGGAAATAGCCGTAAGCCGCGTAACTGAGCGACAACAGCCAGAGATTGCGGTTCCAAAGGACGTCCCATGCCGTCACACTTTCGCCATCTTCCTCCGTGGCTGTTGTTGATACAGCATTCCAGGCCGAGCCGTTCGTGATGGGCAATGTAATGCGACGCCATAACAGGCTGTATCCGATCAAAAGGAATCCACTGACGACGAACGCCAGCGGCCAGTTCAATCGATCCATCAACCATCCGAATGCGGGGTAGCTGAAAGCAACTCCAATGACGGCTCCTGCCGTCACCATTCCATTGGCCGTGGCACGGCTGCGATCGGACATCAAGTCGGAAACGACATGTGCCGCAGCGGGATGTAGGGGCGCGTTGCATAGGCCAGCAAAACCGCGAATGACTAACAGACCGATCCACAGACTTTCGGGACTCCTTGTCAGCCAACCCAGTGTGCCAGTCAATACAACGAATGCGCCCATTGCCAGGCCGTAAATCGTCAAGGCTCGGGGTGAACCGATGCGGTCAATCAGCCACCCGCCGGGTAACATTCCCAGCGTATAGACAATGAGAAATGCTGTGTAGACCCAGCCCATCCTGGTTTCTGTCAGGCCAATCTTCGGGATGAACACCTCGCTCCCGGCCACCGAAATACCGACGCGATTAAAGTGACCCAAGGCGGCGAAGGCCATCAGTAACGCAACGATGCGCCAGCGATTTTCTGACGAAAGGGAAGTTTCGCTGACCGTTGTGCTCATGCAGGCCTCTTTGGAAGTGAGTGCAACAGAAATCAATTCGCTTTATTCAAATTTTATGGCTCGGATTGTTTGCTCAACGTAGCCATCATCGCTCCGCGTGATGAGCATTTGTCGAAAACGATCCAATCGTTGCTTTAACATTTGAACAAAGTCTTCCTTTAATTCTAAAAATATGCGGATTGGAATAGGACGGGTTCTCGAACGATGCTCATCACGCGGAGCGATGATGGCTACTTTGGTTTGAGGTGAAACTTCTTCGAAGTCTTCTCTGACATAGTGTCTTTGCTATTGCCCTTTACCATCGTAAGAGCACTGCTTGACCGAAGACGTTCAAGCAGTGGCACAAAATGCATAATATGTCTCAACAAGCCCTAATCCAAACGATACCTCTTAATCACGTCGTCAGGCAGATGATAACCAATCCCCTCAGCCTCAGGGAAAATAATCTCGCCATTTATTGCGGGAAACCCAAGTTCCTGAAGTTCACGACGTAACGGGGAATCAAAAACTTCGGCTGCTGCAAATTCAATGTAGGGTGTGATGGGCGAGTACGCCGCCAGATGAACCGACGCCGCACCGAGAATCTGAGTCGACCAGTTGCCGGGGCAGACAAGGGCTCCTCTCGGAACAGCCAGATCAACGATCCGTTTGGCTTCCGTTAACCCGCCACAAGTCGTCATATACGGTTGCATGACCGAGACTCGACTGCGATCCATCATCTCCAGGAATTCCCACCGAGTCACACCGTGCTCACCCATTGCCAGTGGAATTGATGTCAACTCGGACAGACGCGCATACGGGCCTGGCGTATCAACGGGGAAGGGAGTCTCGAAAAAGAAAATATCGAGTTCTTCCAGTTCACGACAGATGCGAGCGACTGTCGGGAGATCGTTAAACAGATAACCAACGTCGACCATCAGCGTCGGCACTGGTCCAAGCAACTTTCGCGCTCGCCGAGCCAGTTCCACCACATCGCTCGGCGTCGACATCATCGGTTCGACCTTGAATGCTCGATAACCCCGCTCCAGCAATTGCTCTACACGGCTGATTTGCTGGCTGAACATCGCTTCCCCGCCCCAGGTGTCGGAGACGATCGTGCAATAGGGAACGACGGAATGAGTCCGTGATTCGTGATGCGTTTGAAACGGACCTCGCTGCACTCCCCCCAGAAGTTGCCAGACCGGTTGATTGAGCATTTGCCCGTAAATGTCCCAGATCGCGACATCCAAAGCACCAAGAATGATGATTTCCCAGCCTCGACGATTGGTGTGAATCAGCGAGTCCCAGACGTGCTGCCACAGCCGTTCGGGATGCGTAAGAGTTTGCCAGATAAGCAAACGCCCAAAATGCGTGTTGACGTCGCCAACGGTGGCCTGCACCACACCGGGTGGAACACGAAAGACTTCCGAAAGTCCCACAATGCCGTCATCGGTATGGACGCGGATGCAGGCTATCGGCTCGACGCCACCTTTGTCTGGATCGATCCCTGGACCGTCACCAATGACAAAGGTTTCCAGTCGGGTAATCATTACCATGCTCTTGCTCCGACGGGATGACCGCTTAGGTTGCGTGTCATCCGGTAAATGCTGAGAATTGGGCGAGGAAAAATGACACTCCAAGGTTTTCGTCCACAGCGAAAAACGCAGACGCTGTGAATGAAGACCAAACCCACGACAGCCCATAGGATTGTGCCCGTTATGAGAATTGATTCCATCGACTTTGTCTATCTGGCGATGCCCGAGATTCTCGACATCGGTGATGGAAGCCAGGATGCCCTGCTGGTTCGAGTCTGCGCCGGTGACCACGTTGGCTGGGGTGAGTGCGAGGCAGCTCCTCTGGTCTCCATTGCCAGCCTGGTGTGTCCGATGTCGCACAGTGCGTGCAAACCGGTGCAAGCCTCGGTGCTGGGACAGACAATCGATAACGTCGATGATATCCGTCGGATCGGAAATCTCGTCCGGGCAAACAGCCTTGACCTGCTGCAAGCGGATCACACCCTCTCGGGCATCGATATCGCCCTCTGGGACTTGCTTGGTCGTCGGGCCGGCGAACCCGTCTGGAAACTTCTGGGATATTCTCAGTCCTTTGCCAAGACGCCGTATGCATCGGTGCTGTTCGGTGATACTCCCGAAGCCACATTGCAGAAGGCCAGGGGGATTCAATCGAAGGGATTCCGAGCAGCGAAGTTCGGCTGGGGGCCGTTCGGGTTGGGGAGTGTTGCCACCGACGAAGCTCATCTTCACGCCGCCCGAGAAGGGTTGGGAAGTGATGGGATTCTGCTGATCGACGCCGGGACGGTATGGAACACGGACGTCGCTGCCGCCCGCGCACGACTGCGGGCATTGAAAGAAGTCCGCGCGACTTGGCTCGAAGAACCATTCGTGTCAAGTGCGCTTGACGAGTACCACTCGCTGTCGGCAGAAAGCGGAACGGTGGGTCTGGCGGGTGGAGAAGGATGCCATAACTTTCATATGGCAAAACACATGATCGACCGCGCCGGACTGAAGTATGTGCAGATCGACGCAGGTCGGATCGGAGGGATCACGATCGCTAAGGATGTCGCCGATTACGCCACCACGAAAAATGTCACTTACGTCAACCATACGTTTACATCGAACCTGGCGTTGTCAGCATCACTTCAACCGTTTGCCGGATTGGAAGCAGATGTGATCTGCGAATTCCCGACCGAATTGAAATCACTGGCCGTTGCCATGACGAAGAACCATATCGTCCCCGACGAAAATGGTCAGATTCGGGCCCCAGATGCTCCTGGCCTGGGCATCGAACCGGACCTCGCAGGGATTCAGCCCTACGTCGTCGACGCCGAAATCCGGGTCGGCAAAAAAATCCTGTATCAGACACCATCGTTATCGCGATGAACGAAGAGGTTGCTTTGCTTTCCACACTGGCTCGTCCAGGTGGGAGCACATTTGGAAACCAGATACCGAATTCCCTCCCCAATAGTTCCGTTTTGCTTTCCAATTTGGCTTGGGACTTATCCCCGTTTCCTCTTGATTCGGGGACGCAGACGCAGAGAAAATGGAAATTATTGAATGCGAATCAGTCGTCCGTGGTTATGTGAGAGGTTCCGTAAATTCGCGTTTTCCGATTCCCTGATCGTGGATTACCGATGTCGAAGCAGGGATTCTTGATTAGGGATTTGATGTCCGCGATGCGGGCGTCCCGCGCGGATGTCGTGTCTAGCGTATTGAACCGATGTCTCTTATCTCCACTCGCGATAGTTTCTGCCGCCTCATCACAGATTCGCATCGGCTCACTCCCTCGACCTGCGTAGGACTGTGGATCGCTATCCCAGGGGGCTTCTCGGCGATCGTCGAGCAGTGGCGTGATCAACTCTTTGGTCCATTCAATCTCTTTGGCCAATTCACTTTGGACTTTTCGTAATGCCAGACAGGCGAGTCGACAATGTTGGACAGTTCGGTCACCCAAGTATTGCCGGAACACCTCCTTGGCTTCCGGTTCGGCATATTGACATAACCCGACCAGCAGCTTGTAGCAGTGGCCTTTAGGATCGGCGTTTCCGCGCGTCTGATCTTCGATCAGACGTTTCATCCGTTGGACCATGAATTCGTGATCGTTGCGGCTGACGGACTTCATTGAAGCGACAATGAAATGGGGATTGGTGGCTCGTTCGAACATTTGCCGCAATAAAGTCTTGATCTGAGGATGATCTGAAAAGGCACTTGCTTCGACGAAAGATGCTCCCGAAGAACGAGCCGTACACTCGCGGTCGACGTCAAATTTGCGCAGTCGATCTGCAACAAATCCAGCCGATTCTTGAGGAAAATAATACAACAGACGCTCGGCGGCGGCACATTGCCACGATGATTTCCCCTGATAATCTTTTTCGGAATGCGAGATTTCCGTCGCAAGATCGAGTTGCAACGAGTCGAGCAACGATTGCGAGGGATGATCGCTAGACCAGATTTCGCGCACTTGTCGACGGATTCGCTCAGACGTGGTCGGGCTGGCAATTTCAATATAACATTGTGGAACATTATTCATGATTCGGTAATCTCGTCCAACAATTTGACCAATGATCACGAAACAAATGTCGCCGATCGTGATTACGTGGGACCTGGTCGATTCGTCGCCTGTCTTCTCGTCGTGGTGACGACTCTCGATACGATCACATTCACTTAGTTTGACGGGGTTACCTCTAACACCGTGGACGTGCGCCATTTGGCAGAATCCCGGATTATTGATCACAAATGCCGTCGGTGAATTGTCATCGAGTGACTCTAATAGAAACGGTAGCGCGTCTGGTCCGAGCTCAATCAGCCTTTTAAATTCGAGAGAAGATCGGGCGTAGCGGCTGGAAGAGACCACCGATTCGGATTCACAGGTTTGGTCCAACGGGCGAAACGATCTGTTTTGCAAGAAATACGTCCAATTTTCTTGATCATCGTTAATCGAAGCGAGCGAACGAATCATCCGCCTGATCTCCGCCTTCTCGTCGGTCGTCAACGTTCTGGATACAACTCGCTTCAATGTCGCGATGGTTCCGAGTCGCAAGCCGTGTTTGGCTGTTGTCTCCGGCGTATCGTTTGAGGGGTTCGATTCAGCTGAGTCTTTTTCGACCGACTGAGCATCGGATGTGGCGTGATCGCTTTGTTGTCCCGGCGAGACCGACGTATAGGGAGCGAAGATGCGATTGATCCCTTTGACAATTATTGAGCAGGCGCAACAAGTGAAGATGGTAACGAACACGAATTTGATCAAACGTCGATCCATTGCTGCCTCCATGCCAGATCTCCTTATGCAAAGCGACCTCGTTTGACGGAGTTAACCATATGGATCTTGATCGTTCTCCGCCCGTTTCGAGAACGGGGCAATGGATTTGCACTGCTTTTTTGCGAGCGAATTTTCTTAACGCGAATATAGGCAACATGGGCTAAGTCTGGCTATATCAACGTTTTATCTGCGCCAGGGAAACGGAGATCCCGTGGTGGGAATATCCGCATTCAAATTGATATTGCCCGAATTTTGGCTGACAGCTCCAATGCACCGCGCGACGTGCATAAGCTGGCCTTCCGACTCTCGAATCGGCTACAGCGATTCCACTTATCAGGTGTATGTGACATGAGCTTTCGATTTTCACCCATGGCGACGGGTATGTTGGTCGTCGTCGCAGTTGTCCTGATGTCGAGCCTCGGTTGGGCTCATTTTTATGAGCTTGGTCCTTCGAAGGACGAATGGGGGTTGAAGTACGATGGGAAGGTGACCGCAAGTGGGGATAAGCTGAACGTCTCATTCACTCTCGCTGATCAAGGGAGACTCAAGCAAATTTATTCCGTCAGCGTGGTGGCTTTCAGTAATCTGAGACCGGATGGCGGTCGCACCTATCTCTTGAATACCACATTCGATTTGAAACCGACCAAGGACGGCAAACTTACGGGGCAATTGGAGATCGACCAAAAGTTTGCCGACCGCGCCATGATTCGGATCCTCACCCAGACGTTTGACGGCAAGCCGCAAACCGCCGGCGCGAGGTACTATCAGATTCCGCTCAAGAAGTTTATAAAGAAAGCTCCGGCGGCAGATTCATCTGAAGCCCCAGCATCCATCGCGTCACCGCCGGTATCGAAAGTCACGAAGTAAAGATCCGGGACTTGCCGTCCGCACGCGACCATCAGGAACGAGAGCCAACGTGAGTATTTCTGCCAGAACAGTTGCCGGATTGATCGCGGCGGCGTTGATGTGGGATTCTTTGTTCGCGGCTGATCCGGCAGCAAAGCCGCTGGTCTTCAATATGACCGCTCCGACCAACGATTTGCAGGGATCTTTGTCCGCGCAAGTCCGATTCGCCCAGAGCCAGATAATTCCGGTCAATCCTCGCAAGGGAGACAACCAGCCGCACCTGATCAGTCAACGCAAGTGCCTTTTGCTGGTGCAGCCATTGAAGCAGAATGGCACTTCGTCTATGGAAGTCACCGCTCGTGACAAAGGGGGGAGGCTGCTTGGCTCGCTGAGTCTCGATCCACCGGAGAAGCTACCTAAAACCGCCTATGACCTGGACGGCATACCGGAAGAGAAAATTGATTTCACTGTGCCAGATGCGGCCGGCAGCTTCATCAACAATAGGCTAGACCTGCAGAGGTTGAGCGAGGCGGAAGCGACGTTCCTTCATGGGCGGCTGAAGCAGAACACGCTGATGGAGATCCAGACTGCTGACGGTCAATGGGTCCGCAACATTTATGTTCCGAGCGGCACAGAGCTCGACGGGAAGTTTCTTCGCGTCCGCTCGAATGCTGGCTATGAGTCGACCGTTCACTACGGTAGCCGTACCGTCGCGATCTCGCGCGGCCAAACCTTGTTTTTTAAATCAGTGCATGGCCAGTGGATTCTGGAAAGCGATCTGGAGAACCAAGGGATCAGGTATGCCAACGATACCTGGACCGGTGTGCTGCCAGCAGAATGGATTGTCCACGGCCTGACACTGCGGATTCGACAGGGCGACCTGAGCGGCACGCTGGCCAATCTCAAAGTCGGCGCACCCACGGAATTGCTCATTCATACGATTGACGTCGGAATGCTGACCCCGCCCCGCGACCAGTTCCATTTCGCCGGTGATCCCGCAGCCCATCGGGAATACTTCCAGACCGTCCCCACTAGCCGGTTGATCGTGAGCCAATACGCTCCACTTTCCCTGCCCGAAGTGATGCTGCCTGACGGGACTTTGCTGACCGATCACGATCCGAGCAAAGGTGACTGGCACAACGGCACTATGCGCCAACGTATTGGTAAGGAGTTGATCTCCCTGGGCATCGACAATGCCAATTACGGCATCAACAGTACTGCCGGCGAGGGGGAAGAGAGCCACCCCTATGTGGTCGCCCAACTGGCAGCCCACAACAGCGTCGGCAAATATGCAGCCGGTCTCGTTGTACACGGTGGATCGGGCGGCGGTGGCATCGTGACTCTTGATGACTCGCTGCACAACGAGTTCAGCCACGAAGTGGGTCACAACTACGGTCTCGGCCATTATGTGGGCGGATTCCAGGGGTCCGTGCACCGCAGTGCCGATCAGATCAACTCCACCTGGGGCTGGGACGCTGACAAGAACCGCTTCATCCCGAATTTCTCACCGATTCGTAGCGGCAAGGAGACCTGCCTGGAGGGCCAGTGCCAAAGCCCGTTCGACGGTCGCTCGTTCGGACTGGACGCGATGGCGGGTGGAGCGCCGCAATCGAGCTTCATCCGCTTCACGCTTTATACCCCCAATACAGCGGCCATCATCCAGCGTTTCCTTGAAAGCAAAGCGGTATTCGATGCCAGCTCGCCGACCGGATTCAGCAAGTGGAACGACGAAAAAGGGAAGATGGAGCCATTCCATCACAAGATTGATGTCGGATCACAGATCACCGCCTCGGTCAGCGATTTCAACGAAGAAAAGATGGCCTCACTACTGTCCGAATACGATCGCGTGAATGTGACCATGGCCGATGGCGACTGGACCAAAAATATTCATGTCCCGGCGGCCTCGGTCGCAAATCGCGGACGTAGCGTAGCCATCAATCATGGGGCCAGCTACGGAAGCACGCTGTTCCTGAATGGCACTCCGATTGCCGTTCCCCGTGGTTTCAAAAAAAGCTATGTCTCCGATGGAAAGCGGTGGAAGCCGGGGACGGGGGTAGACCTGTCGGTCGAGCGAAAACCTCAGGCGTTTGGCGTGCCCGTGACAACACTGGTCGGTTATTATGACCCGCAAGACGAATTGAAGAGCTATATCTACCCCGCTCTGCATGGAGCATATGGATTCCCATACAGCGATGATCGCGGTGAGTCGAGCGAGCTGGACTGCCACCTGCTGGTCGAAACTGCCGAGGGCCAAATGCGTTTCCGCCTGGCCAGCCATCGACTCAGTGCCAAAGTCATGAACAAGTTCCATGTCAACATTCCCGAATCCAGCCAGCCGAAAAGTGTCGCTGTTGTCTGCCGTGGGAAAATCCTGGACAGCAAACCGATCGCACCCTTGGCAGAGAAACTGATCTATACCGTGAATGGCAGACCACTCACTTCCGACAAGTGACGTGACCGGATTGCGACACTGCCAGTTTCAAGAGCGGAGCAAGGGATTCGATTCGAGGCTTTACGAAAGAAATTCCCTGACGCCAACATAGCCGTCGTATGATTCACTTGGCGGCGTCAGGATTCGACCGCACGAGAAAAACATTGTTGCCATGATCATCAGGTGCGTCGTTCCGCGATACATGATTCAGGAGTAGCAAATGCAGAGCGAAAAAGAAAAGATGCTGGCGGGGGAACTTTACGATCCATTCGATCCAGAGTTAGCTCAGGCGAGGGAACGTGCCCGAGACTTGATCCAAACGCTGAATACGACTCGTGAGAGCGAACAAGAGGCTCGCCGCCGAATCTTGATTGAGCTCTTCGGAAAGGGGGGTGAGTCGGTGTGGATGCAGCCTCCCTTCTATTGTGATTACGGGTCGAATATCCAATTGGGTGAGCGAGTTTACTTTAACTTCAACTGCGTCGTTCTCGACGTGTGTCTGGTCACGATTGGGGACTACACGCTGTTCGGCCCTGCGGTCCAGATCTACACTGCTACGCATCCACTCAACGCCGAACTGCGTCGGAAACAGGAATTTGGCAAGCCCATCGAAATCGGTTCCAATGTGTGGGTTGGGGGTGGCGCGATAATCTGCCCAGGAGTAAAGATCGGGTCGAAAACCGTCATCGGGGCTGGAAGTGTCGTTACAAGGGACATCCCAGATGGAGTGGTCGCTGCGGGAAATCCGTGCCGCGTCCTACGAGAGATTACGGAATGAAAGACGAATTGAATTTACGGTCACGATGGAGAGTTGTCGTGAGTGTCGTCACCGAAGGTGACAGTCCGATTTACGAGACAACCGAAATCTGGACCGGAGATCAACTCGACAACCTTGAGTGGAAAAAAGCGTGGACTGCCAATTAAAGAAAGCGTCTTATGTCATCTGTCACACACCGAACGGAAATGGAAATCTTGGAAGGATTGGCGGAGGTCAGAAAGTCTCCGTCCGACAACGGATTGCTTGAAGCAATTGTCATTCGTCCCGGATCGGAAGAACGGCTCAGTTTGCAGCGATGTCGTCTCAGTCCCGAAGGGGGAACAGAAGGGGATGCGTGGGCACGAGGTTGTTGGTTGAAACTGCCGGATGGCAGCCCTCACCCCGATGTTCAAATCTGTATTATGAACTCCCGAATGATCAACCTGCTGGCGGGCGAAAAACATCGCTGGGAATTGGCGGGAGACAATCTTTTTGTTGATTTGGATCTCAGCCAGGACAACCTTCAGGCGGGCCAATTATTGCGCATTGGCGAATGTGTCATTGAAATCACCGAACAACCCCACAACGGATGTGGCAAGTTCAGTCGACGCTTTGGTTCCCCGGCTCTCGCTTTTGTAAATTCTCCGATGGGAAAGCAACTCCGACTCCGGGGAATCTACGCCAAAGTTATTGAAGCGGGTGACGTTCAAGTGGGAGATCGGATCACGAAGCTGTGATTACACGGAGTAACCCGTCGCCGACCAGTCTGGAGTTCACCCAGGCACCACCTGCATCGGGGACTGCCTGAATAGCATTCAATCCCCACGGTCAAGGTCTCGTCAGAAGGGAGCTTTTACCGCTTTTTGGAAGCCGCTTGTCACATCGCCTGACAACGCCAAATCCTCAGGATTGAGGGTCAAAACTGGAGCACCCGAGCTCAGATCGAACTTTGTGAGGTCGGCCCATAAAACATTGGGGCTGGTTGTCAGTTCGAAGAAGTAACGGCGCCCAGTGAGAACGGCAGCGGCAACGAATACGACAGACGAACGGTACGATTTTGTTTTCATGATGGTTGTATCAGAATGGGTTGGATTGATCGGTTGAGCTGATCGGGTCAAGGCCGTCGCCCAAGATCACATTTGGCGTCCGGCTCGCAGCCCGCGATGAAATTCATGCTTAGTGATCTTATTGCTTGAAAATGATTTTTGGAATTCAGCTCCCACATTTGTTATGCGACTGACCACGGCGACACTGAACCCCGATATTCAATCTCGACGCCACCGACAAAACCAGAAGCAAGGCCGTCAGAAAGAGAAGACCTTCGGTCGGTCGCCTGTGCGGGGTCGGGAGACCGCGCACAAGAGGAGACCACTCGTACAACCGAGGAATTGTCATTTCGAACTGGGCCGGACCGTCGCGAAACGGGCGTCGGGAATGCTCGAAGATTCGGAACTTCCTAGAATCAGACAACCGTCGGAGTGCAACACGCGCTGCATGCGCGTCAGTATCTTCTGGCGCGTGGCTGGACTCATATAGACCAGTACGTTTCTCAGCAGAATTAAATCCATTGATGAAAACGGTGGCCAGACGTTGGTCAGGTTCAATTGCTCAAATCTGACCATTCGTTTCAAGCGGTCGTCGATCTGCCAACCGTCACCATCCTGGCGAAAGTGTTGAGTCAGCCTGGGAACGGATAAACCTCGTCGGACTTCGACTTCGGTAAAGCGGCCGGTCTGAGCTTGTTGCAGCGAGATCTCGGACAGGTCCGTCGCTAATAGTTCGATGTGCCAGTCATTCAATTGTTGAGCGAACCGTTCACGCAGAATCATGGCCACGCTATAGGCTTCCTGGCCTGTGGAACAAGCGGCGCACCAGATCGACAGTCGACGTTCCGAAGTGCGGCGAGCGATCAGACGCGGCAAAATTCGCTCTGTCAGCTCATCAAAATAATGCGCATCCCGAAAGAACGACGTTTCATGGGTGATTAATGACTCGATCACGTCCTGAATTAAGTGTCGCTCGCGTCGATTTTGAAGCTGAACAATCATCGATTCGAGGGAATCGAACCCGTGCTTCTGTGCGACGGGAAGTAGCCGACAAGCGACGAACTGGTCCTGGTCCGCCTCAATCGCGATACCGGCCTGTTGTTCGAGAAATTGGCAGATGAACGCAAATCCGTTTTTATCCAGCATTCATGCCCCTCGAATTCACGAACCGGCTGAGGTGCCGAGAGATATCATTCAATGGCAGTACCATGTCCGCCAGTCCGGCTGTTACGACCTGACCGGGCATTCCCCAGACGATGCTACTCGCTTCGTCCTGAGCAAGGATTGATCCACCTGCCTGCTTAATCGCTCGACTTCCCTCGAGGCCGTCATTTCCCATTCCGGTCAGAACGACGGCCAGACAATGAGCACCGACCGTCGCAGCGACCGATCGAAACAGCATATCTGCCGACGGGCGACAACCATTCACTTCTGGTTCGTCGTTCGGTGCGACCTGAATGACGTTTCCTCGCTTAGTCACCGTGACGTGTCGTCCGCCTGGTGCAATCCAGATTGATCCTTCTGTTAATGTCTGGGGACTTTCGACTTCTCGAACGATTCTGCCTGACTGGCGGCTTAAGCTTTCGGCAAGGCTGGTGGTAAACCCGGCACCCATATGTTGGACAATAATCATTGGTGTGACGAACGAACGCGGCAGTGAAGAGAGCAGACTTGCCAGTGCGTTCGGGCCGCCTGTGGATGCGGCAATCGCCACAAGTTCGACTTGCGGAGTTGAACCCGGCTGGCTGCTCTTTGCTTCGATTGCGGCGTTTGCTGCGCGGGACTGATTGGCAGCAATTGGACTCCGTCCAAGCACGGCCGATCCTTCGCTCGGACGAAAACCCGTTTGACCCGATCGATGTGTACTAAGTTTCTTGATCTTCGTCGTCAATTCGTTACGAATGCAGCTTTCGAGTACCACATGCGATTCAGGTTTCTTTAAGTAATCGTTTACACCGAGCAATAGAGCATCGACCGTGACCTGTGAACCGCGATCGGCCAATTGACTGAAGATGACGATCGGCAGCGAAGGGGCCTTTTGACGGAAGGCCGCCAGTGTTTTTAAGCCTTCTTTTTCGGGCTCGATCACGTCGAGCAAGACCACATCGGGATTCAGTTCGGTCAATCTGGCAAGTGCGACTTTACCGCTCCCTGTGACGGCAACAAGATCCAAATCGTCATCCGCACTCAGAATTCTTCTGAGTGCGTCTCGACTGACGGAGGACTCATCGACGATCAGAATGCGGATTCGATTCATGTCCCGATTGTAGCATCCGGGAAGTCGCCTGCGACACGATGGCTTCGATCGCCCGAAGTGTATCGAAGACTAACAGCAATTGTGAGGGAAGTTGATACGCTCCGCGAAAGAGGCTTCGTGTTTCTGTCGCGGTTGTATCGGGTGGCTTCGTGAATAACCGCGAGTCCACTTCAATGACGTCGCCAATATCGTCGACGAGAAGACTCATACAATTGGTCCCATTCCTCACGATGACGTTGATTGGCTGTCGCTGATCGACTGAAGGGGCTTGCCGCCGTAGAAACCGACGAAAGTCAATTGCCACGACGATTTGACCCCGCATGTTGATCAACCCCGCAACGATGGGATGCGCTAACGGAACCGGAGTCAACGTCTGCGTCGGTAGAACTTCGTGAACTTCATTCACGTCGATCCCCAAATACAGGCCATCCAGGTGGAACGTGCAAATCTTTTCTAATTGAGCCATTGAATGCAAACTTCAGTCACTACGGAATTGGGAAACCAGTTCATTAAGCTGTGTCGCCAGGCGAGTCGCATCTTCAGCGGCGGCCCTTGTTGCCGCCGCACCAGCGGCCGTTCCTTCTGCGGCTTTAGCAACCTGAATCACGTTTTCTGTAATCTCCAAGGTCCCTTTCGCCGCATCGGCCACGTTGCGACTGATATCACGAGTGACAACAGTTTGTTCTTCGACCGCCCCGGCAATCGAGTTCTGGAAGTCGTTGATCTGCTGAATCGTTTGACTGATACGACTGATCGCCGCAACGGATTCGCGAATGTCGCTTTGAGTCACATCGATCTTGCGACGAATCGTTTCCGTCGCACCGGCCGTCTGCTTGGCAAGCTCCTTGACCGCGTTCGCCACGACAGCAAAGCCCTTACCAGCTTCACCCGCACGAGCGGCTTCGATCGTTGCATTCAACGAAAGCATGTTGGTTTGCTCGGCGATCGAAGTGATGACCTTAATCACTTCACCAATTTCCGCACTGCTTTGACCGAGTTTTGCCACTGTCGAATTGGTTGTCGCCGCCAACTGAACCGCATCGGTGGCAACGCGAGCTGCCTGGTGAGTGTTGTTTGCAATCTCACGAATCGCGGTACTCAGTTCGTTCATGGCCAGCGAAACGGCCTGAGTGTTGTTACTGACTTGTTCTGCGACCAAGGACGTCCGATGTGCCTGTTGTGATGTCATTTCGGCGGTGGTCGACATCTGACAACTTACCTCGGTCTGACGATCTGCCGCACGGTTCAGTTCTGATGCTCCGGAACGGATAGAACGGATGGCTGCAAGCATTCCTTCTGCAGCCTGATCCACGGCGGTAGAGATTTCGCCAATTTCGGAGTCGGACCTGACGTTCATCCGCCGGGTCAGATCGCGGTTAGCCAGCGATTGCAGTCCACTCACGCAGTTGGCAAGAGGGCTGGTAATACTGCGAGCAACAATGACAACCAGACCGACGGCGACACCCAGAGCCAGTGCCGTCAGTAACAGCGACCACAGTCTTCCATTTCGAAACACCTTGGCGCGAATCGACAGTAATTCCGTTAGTTCTCGCTCACCGACGTTCCCCAACTGATAACTGGCCTCTAACGCCTTGACGATCTGCTGGTCGATTTCGGCACCGCGTCCATCCAACCTGTTTGTCTCGCCGACAGTGAGTTGGCCTAACAGTGAATCGATGGCCACGATAAAGCTATCGAGTGCGGGTTCGATCTGCCTCATGGAGTTACTGATTCCGTGAAAATTAATGTCTTCGGCTAAAGCCGTCCGAATGCTGTTGACGACAGGATCGTAATCAGCTTCCTTGATCAATCGGCCAGTAGAAACCAGATTGACAACGTCAGCCATTTCCAACTCCGGTTTGGCAAAGGACTTTCTGACCAGCAATCGCAATTCGGCAAGATGGTTTTGAAGCCGGGGCAGACCGATGCAGATTCCGTCCACCAGATAAAAGCTGTCGAGGTCTGGATCAAGAATCAAATTCGACGTGTCAATCACATGCGCTGCCAGTTTTCGTGCATGATCTCCAAAAGCCTGGTGGCGAGCCTCGTTGACTTCAGGGCTTAGCTGTGCCCTTTCTGATTTATACCGCTGCCATGACTCAATCATTTCACGAGGGAGCGAAGCCGAACGCTGTCGTTGAGCGAGGGCGGCTTCGTTAACTTGCAGGGTTTCACCCAAATGCCGTTGTAATCCGTCGAGCCTTTGAAGCGACTGGTCAATTTTTCCCTGTTCGCTGGCCAGCTCCGATTCAACAACTTTGTCAGCGCGTGAGAGCCAGTCGTGACGAGCCAGGCTTCGCGACAAGTCATGGATTGGCCGTTGAAACTCGATCCCTGCCAGTTCCTGCTCAGCAAACCGAATGTCCCGGTTGAATCCCGCGATCATGAAGTACAGCAGGACGGCGATCGGAAGTGAAAAGCTCAAGCTGATCCACAACAGTTTATTGGAAATTCTCCGACGCGTCAAAAAGTTGGCTGCCATTGGTCAATCTCACGGTATCAATCAGGAATAAATCATTCGTTGTTTTTAGTTCAGATGCAGAAAATCAGTCACTCGTCCAAGCACCACCGCAGTCCCGACGACCGTGGCGGGACCGTTGGGTTGCACGATCGCTTCGGCAGATCGCAAGTCTGTCGGTCGCTGTGCCACATCGATAATCCGATCGACCAGCAAACCCATCCACGTTTCCGCAACACGATAAATTACGACGGAAAGGAACTGCTCGTCAGATGCTGGCGTACTCACCTCTAACCGGTTTTGCGACAATTGATGTAGAGGCAGGATTTCGCCCCGATACTGCACGACTTCGCCTGTTAGCGACTTTTCAATCTTCGCTGAAGAAATCTTTTCAAGGCAGACGACGTCTGCCAGAGGTATTGCGATCTGGCGTGTACCATCCACCTCGCAAATCAAAACTTGCTGTTCGAGACCAGGGTCCAAAACAGGAGCCACACTGGAATCATGAAACAGAGTTTTCTCAGACTCCAGCAAACCCGCGCTGCGTGCAATCCCCAGTACATCAAGAATCAAGGCGATCGACCCATCACCCATCAGTGCTGCGCCGCTATATTCGGTTTGACTCGCAAGCAGGTCACCCAGCGGTTTGACAACGATTTCCTGGGCATCGCCGATCGCATCGACCAGCAAGGCGAACCGACGCGTCCCGGACTTCAACACCAGGATTTCGAGTTTTTCGCGAATCGAAATACCGCTGCTCGAATGAATGTGCAGTTTCTCGCCCAAGTCAGCCATTGGCAACAGTTCGCCGCGCAGTTTCAAAACAGGGGTGTCGTAAAACAGGTCGCAAGCAAGATACCGTTCCTCACCTTCCAGACGCAGCATCTCCACGACATTGATTTGCGGAATCGCAAATCGCTGAGACCCGCAAGCGACCATGACGGCGGGAACAATCGCTAATGTCAGTGGTACGGTCAGACGAATGGTTGTGCCGAGATCCTTCTGACTATGCAGTTCAATGGTTCCACCAATTTGTTCGATGGAGGTCTTTACGACATCCATCCCCACGCCTCGGCCCGACAGACTTGTCACTTTGTCTGCGGTCGTAAATCCAGGGAGAAAAATTGAATTTCGCAGTTCGCTTTCGGTCGCCAACAGCTCCTTTTCGCGAGGAATAATCCCAACTTCAACCGCTTTTTTTCGAATGCGTTCCAGGTCCAGCCCGGCTCCATCATCAGAAATCTCAATGTGGACCTGTCCACTTTCCTGGAATGCACGAACCAGCAGTCTACCGGTTTCAGGTTTCCCTTTGATTCGGCGCAAGTAAGGCTTTTCGATCCCATGATCGATCGAATTTCGAACCAGATGCACCAGAGGATCAGCGATGGCTTCGAGCATTGATTTGTCGAGTTCGGTATCGCCTCCCTGTAATTCGATCTCACATTGCTTGCCGCATTGTTTTGCGAGATCACGTACGATGCGTGGATACTTTTTCCAGGCATTGCGAACAGGCTGCATTCGCGTGCGCATCACTCCATCCTGCAATGCGGCGGTCAGACGATTCAGTCGCTGAATCGGTTCTGTCAATTCGTCATCCTGACGACTGGCGGTGATCTGAACGATTCGGTTACGAGTCAGCACCAGTTCACCCACCAGATTCATCAAGTCATCGAGATGGTCGATCTGAACGCGGATGACGGTCGACTGTTCGGGTTCAGAAAAAACCCGACTGCTGAGAGACGCACCAGACCCTGCGTCACTGAGACTTGCAGTATTCGTCGCAGGCCGAGGCGGCTCCACGAAAGAAGGGGATTCCAACTGGCCTATTTTTGGCTCTGCTGTGACTGGCTGAGCAAGGATCTCTGATTTATCGAGTACCTGAGTTTTCGTATCCGCAGCGCCCTTTGAAACGTCAGCGTCATAAGTCCGCACGGGTTCTTGCTGAGTTGAAGTTGAATCAGGGACTTTGGGTTTGACGATGGACGGCTTTAACTGATCGGAAGGGGTTTCTTTCGACGCTTTCGTCGTCCAATCAGTCAGTTCGCGAATTAAATCTTCATTGGTCAAATCACCTTCGGTTCCACTGGCATCGACTTCGGCGACGATATTCCTGATGACATCCACCAACCTCAACAAGAGGTCAGCGACCTGCGGATTGACGTTAAGTGAACCGTTAACCAGCTTGGATAACAGGGATTCACCCGCATGGGCTATCGCACCCAGTTTGGGAAACTCCAGAAATCCCGCGTTTCCTTTAATCGTATGCAAGATCCGAAAGACAACGTCCAGGCGCGACTTATCCTCAGGCGCAGCTTCCAGTGCAACCAGCACGGCATCGATGCGGTCCAATCCTTCACGACATTCGACGACGAATTCTTGAAGGATCTCTTGATCGTGGGACATGGCTTTTGGATTAGTTCGAGACAAAGATTTTGTAGTTTGCGGTTACAAAACCGGATCATTTTCTAATGCGACGCTACCGAATGAGCAGGTGTACGCTCCACACTTTGATCGCAAAAGTCATCCATTTTCGTCAAAACAAGGTTGCCCTTACCGGTTCTGACGATTACGACCAGACGATGATTTTTGGGAACATGAGATTCGAACTCGCATGGTCATGCAAACAATTTCATGACGATGTTGCGGACAAGTTCGAGATCGAAGCTTTTGTTGCAGATGGCAGAAACGCCAAGCTGATACACCGAAGCGAGCTTTTGCGGGTCGAATTCCGTGGTCACCATGACGATCGGGACATCGGGATGATTGCTTGCCTGACGGATGTATGTGATCAGCTGCTGCCCGTCCATTTGCGGCATGTTGTAGTCTGTGACGACGAGATCAAACGATGCTTTCTCTAATTGCTCAATCGCCGTCACACCATCGTCAGCCTGCGTAAATCGCGAAAATCCGAGTCGTGTCAGAGTTTCCTGAGCGTGACGCCGTGCGACGCCACTGTCGTCAACGATCAGCACCCGAAGTTCGTTTAGCCCATCCAATTGCTGTTGATTGCGGTCCTGGTCGCTTAACGTCTGTTCGATAATCTTACGCAGGTTTTCTGCGTTAAATGGCTTCCGGATCATTTGCGTTCGCCCGAGACGTTTTATGGCCGCTTGGAGATCGGAACTCCAGTCATTTCCGGTCATCAGAATGATTCCGGAATCCGGGCACCGTATGGAATCGCGAATACGGGCAGCCAGTTCCAAGCCGCTCATGTCTGATAACTTCATACTGCTCAACACGACCGTTGGTGAAATCGTGTTGAATTGTTCGAGTGCGTCCTTGCCTGACGAAACGGCTTGCACATTTGTGACACCGATTTCTGCCAGAATTTTGCCAATGACGCCTGATTGCAATCGAGACTGTTCGACCAGCATCACTCGCGCTCGTTCAGGCATCCACTGTGGAGTGATGTCTTGTCGATTGATGACCTGAGTTGGCTGATGATCCTTCAACGAACGATCCAACTTTTCCAAAGAATCAACGACTTCCTGCATCGAGGAAAATCGATCGTTCGGTGCTTTGGCAACCATTTTTTGAAAGATTGCATCCAGCCCCTGTGGGACGTCTTTTCGTACAAAATTGAGTTTTGGAGGAGGGTCATTCCGATGAGCCATTACACGGGCAACAAGGCTCGATTTCGTGAAAACCGGCCCACCCGTAAGCAGGTAAAACATCGTACAACCAAGACTGTAGACGTCACTGCGCAGATCGACCGACAGTGGAGTTTCGGCCTGTTCGGGTGACATGTAATCCACCGTGCCGGTCACCGCACCCATCTGCGTCAATTCGAAACCCTTGGCCCCCTCCCATTCCGCAAGGCGAGCAAGTCCCAGGTCGACGACTTTAATACACCCTGATACATCGCGCAACAGATTTGCTGGCTTGATGTCACGGTGTACGATCCCTTGCCGATGTGCATAGTCCAGGGCAAGGGCAGCCTGGCGAACGGCGGAAATTGCCTCCGCAAGGCTCAATGTCCCACTCCGCTTCAAGACTTCCGCCAGGTCCGTCCCTTCGACATATTCCATCACCAGGAATTCGCCCATCAGACACTGGTCCGAATCGTAGGCGATCACCATATTCGGATGGTTCAATCGGGCCAACATCTGGATTTCACGGCGAAAACGAGAGATGAAATCTCGCGTGGCGACATCTTTTTTAATGACCTTGATTGCCACCAGACGCTGCATCCGCCTGTGAAACGCCTTATAAACCGTTCCCATGCCTCCTTCGCCGAGACGGCTGAGAACAAGATAGTTTCCGATCAATAAATGATTCGCTCGCCCTTGTCGGACTTCTTCCGCCTGAAACGGAGTTAGTTTCCCCGTTGAGGTCAATAGCGACAAAAGGTTTTCTTTTGTGAGCGAATCGCCTCGTTTTTCCAGTTCATGACACGACTCGGCCATCGAATCGTCACTAAGTAATCCATGGCGCAGCAGTTCGTCTGTTACTTGTTCAATTGAAGATGTCATGATCTGCCTGATACGTTCAATCACTTACCAACCACTCGACGACATTTTAACTCAGAAGAATATCATGCTACAGGTCCAATCATCTTCTTGAATCAGCAAATTTCCTGTTTTCGGACCAACGTTCCAGCAGTCGCATTCGGAGGATTGACATCCTAGGCTCGTCTGGGACTTTAGGGTCGGTGGTTTGAGCTGACTTCCTACCTTCCTTCCAGCGTTCCTTACGGGCTGGGCTGGGTTCGTGGGCAAATTCTTGTGGTTTGTTAGACTGTGGAAGTCCTTGCAAAGATCTCATTCAGAACGATTTCGCCGACTATGCATAAATTTCGACTTGCCATTGCGACTCGTTGCTTCGTTCAGCCTCTTGTGGCGTCGATCAAATCGGCGGCTGAGCTGAACGTCCAGGGCTTGCAGTTTGATGTCCGAAACGAACTGAAAGCCAGTGAATTGACCGAAACCGGTCGTCGTGACCTGTTGCACCAGATCCGGGAACACGGACTGTCTGTTGCGAGTGCGGTGTTTCCTCTCAATTATCCTTTGTACGAGCCTGACAAAATCGATGTTCGGATCGCGGCGATTCGTGATGCGATGCGATTTGCTTATTCGATCAAGGCCACTACGTTGTGTCTTCGCGTTGGGCGGATTCCGGAAGATCCGGAATCGAAAGAGCGAAAATTGCTGGTGGAAGGTCTTTGCGATCTGGCAAAACATGCCAACCATATCGGAACGGCCCTGGCGATCACTCCGTCAAACGATTCTGCCGAGACGCTTCGAACGTTGCTTGACGAAATCAAGACGGGGCCAATTGGAATCGACTTCGATCCGGCTCATTTTGCCATGACGCGGCGTCCGGTAGCCGAGTCGCTGCGGTTACTTCACAATCTGGTGTTACATTTCCAATTACGCGACGGCGATGCGGGAATTGACGGAGGTCAGGAAGAAGCGGTTGGACAGGGAAATGTTGACTGGATTGAAGTCCTGGCAACTCTTGGTGAAATGGATTATCGAGGCTGGCTGACCTCGATCCGCACTCAAGGAAGCGATCCTGGTTATGATGTGAGTCGGGGAGTGAAATTTATCCAGCGAATATTGCTTGGTGGCTGAAACAGTCGTCATCTCAATCACGGATTCAACGATTTCTCGTTAGAAAAATATCATGGCGAAACTTTACATCATGACTGTTGTCGCAGCGAATCGGACAGGGATACTTGCTGCGCTGGCTAATGCCCTCGACGAACTTGGCGGCAACATGCTGGATGTCAGTCAAGTCGTCATTCAAAAGTTTTTTGCGATGATGATGG
This sequence comes from uncultured Schlesneria sp., assembly GCA_903834925.1. GTDB lineage: Bacteria > Planctomycetota > Planctomycetia > Planctomycetales > Planctomycetaceae > Schlesneria. The sequence goes on along the minus strand of CAILLA010000011.1, from coordinate 39,281 downwards.
CCACCGAGTTTCCCGAAGATCAGGACCCTGAGGTGATCATCGACCACATCCGTGCGGTCTGCCGTGCTTTCGGGGCCGAAGTCACACTTCGCGATCCGTCGATCGAAATGGGCTTTGATGGTGAGACCGAGCCGACGCCAAAAGAACGATATGTACTGACGCTTTCAGGGCCTGATCGGCCAGGTATTCTTCGATTTCTTGCTCACCGTCTGGCTCAGGATGGAATTGACCTGATCGATCTTCAAGGTCGCCTGCAAGGGTCGAGTCACATGTTTTTAGCGGCGATGGAGCTTTCTGTTCCACCGGGAATCGACGCGCTGCATTTGTGCGAAGAACTTCGTAACGAATTTCGAGATGATGGAATCACGGTGGCATTACAGCATCGTAGAGTGATCGCCGGATTGGCTCATCCTGAACCAGTCGGATTTAACACGGCTGGTCCTTAGACGCTTTGTTTCAAGCGGCTGATAGAATTCGCCGTAACGCTTCGCAACATTCAATGAACAGACCAGTTGAGCGACAATTATGGATCAACGATCGGGATTTTTCTCTGCCTTACAACAACTGCGACAGTTGCCGCTGGATGTTCGCACGGTGACTCTGGGAATTAATATCTCTGATTGTGCCGATCGCAACTTCCATAAATTGTGTGATGGAATTTACCAGCGGATTGTTGCCAAAGCGGGGCGAATGAACGCTGTCTGCACAGAAGTCGCATCGCTGATGGGTGTTCCCGTGCTCCAGCGGCGATTGTGTGTTACGCCGATTGACCGGGTCGCCCAAGGCTTTCAGGCTCCTGACTTTGTGAATATCGCCAAAACGCTGGATGGTGCTGCAGCCAACGTCCATGCCGAACGAATCGGAGGATACGCGGCCGATGTGCAACACGGGATGACCCACAGCGCCAGACAATTGATCGCGAGTCTGCCCGAAGCACTTAGCCAGACAGAACGATTGCGAGCGGCGGTTCACGTCGGATCGACTGAAAACGGCGTCAATATGGAAGCAATCACTCTGGTGGCCGAGACGTTGATTAAGGCCGCAGATGCATCCAGCCATCGGAATGGAGATGCCGCAGCAAAGCTTGCGGTGCTGGCCAACGACTCTACGGGTCATCCTCATTTGACTGGTACCTGTCTCGGTGATGGTTGGGGAGACCTGGTTGTCCACGTCGGTGTCGGAGCAGCGGCGATTATCCGACATGCACTTGAGCAGCGTTTGCTCGAACATCCAAATTCGCGTTTGGATGAATTGGCCTCGGTGATTCAAACGGCAGTGTTCCAGGCGACCCGAACGGCGGAACTCGTCGGGCGAGAAATTGCGGCACGATTGGGTGCCGATTTTGGCAGCATCGACGTGACGCTCGCCCCAACCCATCGACCCGGTGACAGCGTTGTTGACCTGCTGCCGTTGCTCGGGATTGAACGAGTGGGGGCACCGGGGACTGCAACCGCTCTAACAATGATTCTCAGTGCCATGCGGGCCGGTTCAGCCTTCGCATCCTGTGCGGCGGGGGCGTACTCTCGCATCATGCTGTCGGTGCTGGAAGATGAATCGCTTGCTGCGGCAACCCAGTCGGGTACGCTGACATTCGATCAACTATGTCTAGCCGCGAATGCAGGTACGAACGGACTAGACTTGATCTGTTTACCGGGTGACACCGATCTGGCAACACTTTCTGCAATCATTTCCGATCAGGTTTCGGTCGCCGTCTTGAATCGGAGACCTGCTGCTGTTCGACTGATTCTGGTCCCTGGAAAAGAAGCAGGCGACATGGTTTCCTACGGTGGCATGAAAAACAGTACCGTCATACTTCCGGTAAGAGGGAGTGGGCTCTCCAGTCAATTCATACAGCGTGGCGGACGGCTTCCTCCGACGAGGTAGACTGCACAAGGAATTTTTGAATCGATACCGACATGAGTTGACACTTCATCGGACTTCTTCGAGGATGAAACTTGACTCGATGAGCCAGATTTCAGGATTTCTTTCAAAGTAGCCATCATCGCTCCGTGTGATGAGCATGCGTCGGAATCGATTCAAGCGTTGCCTTAGCTTCGGAACAAATTGTCGATTTAGAGGTCTGTTTTGGATATTATGCGGATTGTTATTTGCCTGGTTCTCGAACGAGGCTCATCACGCAGAGCGATGATGGCTACTTTGGTCTAAGGTGAAACCTCGCTGGAGTCGTCTTCGACGCACCGGCTTTAACTTTTATTTTCTTTCCATTGAAAACGAAAAACGATGTCCTTCATTGATTTGCTTGAAACGTTCCCCAATCCATACCCGCAGCGGGATTATTCGATCGAGACGATCTGTCCTGAATTCACTTCCCTGTGCCCAAAAACGGGCCAGCCGGACTTTGGAATTTTGACGTTGACCTACGTACCAGATCAACTTTGTTATGAACTTAAGTCGTTGAAGATGTATCTGCAGCAGTATCGCAATCACGGTGCGTTTTACGAAGCGGTGACCAATCAGATCCTTGACGACCTCGTGGCTGTGACGCTTCCTCGATCGATGACATTGATCGGAGCCTTTACACCACGTGGCGGCATTCGTACGAATGTGACGGTCAGTTACGCAGCTCAATCACTGAAATGATCTGGTGACTGTTGCCGGAGCCCCGCCTCGGAATTAACGTAACCAGTTTGAAGAGAGAATCTCGCTGTTGATGCGAGAAGGTCGTTGTTTTTCTCAGAAAGAAACTTATGAAACGCTCCAGTGTTTGGCTTCGGATTGTTTGTCTGACGGGCGTCACAGTCGCGGCATTCGCGCTTGGCGGATTCGCGAATCAAAAAGCGGACAGTGATTCGAACTTTGCCAGCCAGACGATTGATGTTGGTATGGTTGTCAGCGATATCGAGAAATCGGTGAAGTTCTACAAGGAAATTCTCGGTTTCACCGAAGTGACAGGATTCAAGGTGCCCGGCGAGTTCGGATTGGATACGGGGCTTTCGAACAAGCTGGATCTCGACGTTCATGTTCTGGTACTTGGACAGGGCGAGACTGCGACGAAGCTCAAATTGATGCAGTTCAAGTCCGCACCGGGTGCCAGAGTTGATAACACGTTTATTCACACTTCGTACGGATTCCGATATCTGACGATTCCGGTCAAAAACCTGAACATCGCTGTCGATCAAGCGGCCAAAGCGGGTGGAAAACCGATTGCGAAATGCCCCGTTCCGCTGCCAGAAGGTTTTCCCGCTGGTCTTGCACTCGCGAACTATCGCGATCCCGATGGAAACCTGATCGAACTGGTTGGTCCTTGGAAGAAGTAAGAATTGCGTTTTAGGCGCGGGACAGTAGCCGCAAATCGGGGTGCCACGGTTTTGGAGTCTTCGACAAGGCCGTGGCGCCATGGTTCGATTGCGTGTTCGGATACACGGCCTTCCCGAAGACGGTAAAACCGTGGCACCCTTTTTCGTCGCGAAAGAAATCCGAATGCCAGTCGATACGAAAACCGTGACGGGGCGACGTGTGCTCCGGTTTGAGTCCCTTGACGACATCCTGTCGGAACTGGCTTCACTGGAGGGGAAGCAATTAAAAACGCTTGGGAACTGGTCAGCTGGTCAAATCCTAGCCCACGTCGCCGTTCCGATGAACGCCGCCATCGACGGGATGAAGTTTGCTGTCCCTTGGTACATTCGAACATTCGCTCGACTTTTTAAGAAGAAGATTCTGAGTGGAACCGCTCCGCCAGGATTTAAACTACCCAAAGCCGCAGAAGCAGAACTAATCCCTGGTCCGACGAGTGTGGAAGAGGGATTAGCTGCCGTTCGCAAAGCGATAAACCGCCTGAAAACGGAATCGCATCGGGAACCGAGCCACTTTTTAGGCCCATTGACGGTTGAAGAATGGAATCAGTTGAACTGTCGCCATTGCGAGTTGCACCTGAGTTTCATTGTTCCGGAATAGCCGAGGCACACTTGATCAAAATGCCTCCAGCAGAATTCCGAGAAGGTCAGCCTCAGTCGGCTGACGTCCGTTTAAGAGCATCAGCCGTTTGATCTCGAACGACTTCTTGGCAAACGTTGGAAGTTGGTCACTTGTCCCTCCCAACTCCCGGATTCGTTGAGGAATCCCAATTTCAGCACGAAGACGTTCGACTGCGGCAATGGCTCGTTCAGCAGCGTCGGTCTCTGTGAGACCGGTCGTCTCTTCTCCCAGCAGTCGCGCGATGCGTGCAAATTCTGCGGTTCGGGAGGGAAGATTGAAACGCATGACATACGGCAACAGCAGCCCGTTTCCCGCGCCGTGCGAGCAGTGAAGAGCGCCCCCAATCGGGTATTCCAAGGCATGAACAACCGCAACGGCATTATTCGAAAACGCTAAACCGGCGAGGGTCGCAGCGAGTGCCATCCCTTCGCGAGCGGTTAGGTTGTCAGGTTCAAGAACCGCACGAACCAGATGCTGACCGATTAACTCGATCGCTCGCTCGGCAAGGCAGTCACCGATTGGTTGCTTGCCGTCATAGGGAAACGGTTCGTCGGCGGGAACGTCCAGTTCGTCGAAGCGGACTGCGGTATAGGCCTCGATCGCGTGCGTCAATGCGTCGATTCCACTGTCGGCAGACGCCTTTGGTGGGCAAGTCAGTGTGAGCTTCGGGTCAACAACCGCCAGGTGGGGGCGGAGGTAATGACTGAGGCAGCTGATTTTCGTCTGGTTGACAGTATCAGTCAGTACGGCGGCGTGCGAGACTTCGCTTCCCGTCCCAGCAGTCGTTGGAATACAGACCAGAGGCATGATCGGGCCTGGAACTTTGCCGTAACCAAAGTAGTCACGGTAGTGGCCGCCATGTGTCAGCAGATTGGCAACGATCTTCGCCAGGTCAAGATTGCTACCGCCGCCGACGCCAATAATGACGTCAGGCCGTATTGTGCGAGCCAACTCGATGGCCTTGTCGGCGATCGCGAAAGAGGGCTCAGGTTGTCCGCCGTCAAAGACCGAAACAGAGATCCCTGCGGTTTTCAGTGGGGACGCCACTTGATCAACAATTCCGACCTTGGTCAGTATCGCGTCCGTCACAATCAGGACGTTCTTTGCTTTCCACGGCTGAATGAACTGATCCAAACGTCGAACAACACCAGATCCAAACACGATTCGACCAGCTGAATAGAAGTTCCAGTAATCTCGACCGTGCATCGTGACTTCCCTACAAATTGAAGATAAAGAGGCGGGATTTACCCGAATGAATTCAGGCAAATCATAGTGCAACAGCAGTCGAGCAAACACGGCAGCGAACTTGTTTTCCTGCCAGTTTCAGCAGAATGAGGGCTGACGAGACTACGAACAGACAAATACGGCCGAGCGTTCCTGTTTCGTCTGAACTGCAAACTGATCGGATTTTTTTTGCAATTTTTGTCAAAAACGTCTTGCCGGACAAGAATTTGCGACGTTAGTATATTCGCAGGTCCGACTTGGAGTTGTATTTGAAACCTTCCCATGCGAGTAATGAGTTGACAGGAAAGCCTCGTTTCCAAGCGAGTCTTTTTGCCGTTTTGTCATTCGCTTTGGTCTGGGCGATAGGGTTGCTTGAACCTTCGAAGGCTGAGGCAACCTGTGGTGATTATCTCTCGCACCACAAAATTGAAATAGAACTCGCTTCCGAATTTTCAATCGGAACGGATTCCTCAAACCCACAAGCTCCGTTACGGTTTCCATGTCATGGGCCGACGTGTCAACGCGGGCCGGGGGAATTGCCTGCCTCAACACCAGTCGTTTCGATTGAACTTCAAGATCATTGGGTCTGGTTCGCGAATTCGTTGTTAATCGCCCCCAACCAAGCCTCTTACGTGGTTTACGCTGATGAGGCAGTTATTTTGGCTCAGACAGCTTTTCGGCTGGATCGCCCGCCAAAAGCCTGACGGTTTGCATTTGCGGCGTCGCAGGACTTGATCGCAAGTCCTTGGCTAAGATTTTCGTCGGCCGGATGACGCTTGAAATTCGTACGGAACGAGCCCGTTGCAGAAGTACTCAAATTGGAAACTGCAGTGAGCTGTCATTCCAAGGATCGAGCGATTCTTGCGATGACTTCCCTGTAATCGGCTTGGATGTCGAATCGCCGCATGATCTTCATGCCTCATTATCCATTGCAAATTCTTATGGCTTTTCACGTTTAGCGTATTGGAAATTCGTTATGCATATCTCCAAAACCACTCGCCCTAATTCAAAGTTGACTGAAGTTTCCCTCGTCGCGGTTTTGACCGCCGTGATGATTTCACTGTTGGTGCCCGCGATGAACAACATTGCTCAGAACTCGATGGACCGGCAATATCTCGCTTCAAACTCAAATCAAAGTCATTTCGTATCGAAGAATAAGTCGGTTCCGCATAGAATCGTTCGTAGCCGAACCGAAAGGATGTGACTTGAGTCCAGCCGATTTTTGACTGAAATTCAATTTGTTACGAATTCTGTTGTTTTCCTCTTTTCATAAATGGAGTTTTGCCATGAAACAGACACGTTCGCGGGGCTTCACCTTGATCGAACTTTTGGTTGTCATCGCAATCATCGCGGTTTTGATCGCTTTGTTGCTCCCCGCTGTGCAACAAGCGCGCGAAGCAGCGCGTCGAACTCAGTGCAAAAGCAACCTCAAACAGATTGCACTCGCTTTGCATAACTATCACGATGCGTTTTCCATCTTTCCATTTGGAAAAGGTGCAAGCTACACAGGTGCCGCTGCTTATGCGCGCTGGTCACAGCACGCCATGATTCTGCCGTACATTGATCAGGCTCCGCTTTATAACTCGATTAACTTCAGTGCCCCTCCGGAAACTCCAGGAATGGGGGGCGTGATTGCCTTTATGCCCGCTTACAGCAGCCCAACAGGAATCAATTCGGCCCAGTGTCGAACAATTATCCCGTTGTTCATTTGCCCGTCGGATTTGTCGGTAAGTGATGCCTGGTCTGGTCAGAATAACTATGCCGCGAATCAGGGTGGGTGGCTATGCGATCGCAGCGACCAACCAGGTGCCAGCACCGACAATTCCCCAAGTGAAGTTCAGACGGGGGTCTTCTACTATTTAAGCCAGTGCCGTATGCGAGACATCACAGATGGTTCCAGCATGACCTGTTTTTTCAGTGAAAAGATTCGCGGACACGGGACACCTGACCCGAGGTCCGACTTGTTTGTCATTCCGCATCAGACCTCGCTTGATGCAACATACCAGACTTGTCAGGCAATTAACCCGACCACAGCAACCCCGTTAACAAGCAAATGGGGTTACAGTTGGGTGATGGGTGAGAACTGCTGCTCCCTTTACAATCATGTGGCTGTACCAAATTCAAGAAGCTGTGCGGGAACTGGCTTTCCAGGAACGATGACGAATATGGCCATGCAGGTTTCGGCAGCGAGCCGACACACGGGCGGAGTCCATACGATGACAGGCGATGGGGCCGTTCACTTCATTAGCGACAATATTGATCTGACCGTCTGGCGGGCATTAGGGACTCGAGCCGGCAGCGAAACGATCGGCTCACCGTTCTAAAGTGGTATTTTCGGGAATCCTTGATGACCGCCGTTTGCAATTCCGTTCCTCGCGGACTTGACCTTCGATTTTTGTTTCTCGTTGTAAGCTTGATGCCTTGCGGATGTGGGAAATTTGACCGGAGTCCACAATTCATTCCTTCGGTAACGGTAGCGGAATCTGCCGTAAAAGCCGGAATGGAAGCATGGAAAAAGGGGGAACCTGTTGGCCTTGTCCAAGGAGTGACAAAGCCCTCCGTACATGTGGTTGACTCACATCGCAAGTCGGGCCAGCAGATCAGCGGTTACGAGATCCTGGGTGAAGTTCCGGGCAATGCTCCGCGATGTTTTGCCGTGAAAGCGAAACTGAGCGGCTCAGAAACAACTGAGCGACTGCGGTATATCGTCGTGGGAATTGATCCATTGTGGGTCTTTCGCCAGGAGGATTACGACCTGTTGTCTCACTGGGAGCACCCGATGGAAGAGAAGAAAAAAGAGGAACCGGTCGAAGAGTAAATGAGAGGGCATCACCGTGTTGCCCCCCTGCCCTGAATGATTCTCGCAGCATTGTTGTCGTATGTTCGCCAAGGAATTGCAGTATGTCGCCCGATCAACCGAATTCAACCGTGGTTAGCGGTACGGGCGGCGTGTCGTCGAATTCGGTCCTGCGCAAACTACGGTGGTGGCTCGAAGTTGCCAGAGTGCGACTGCGATTCTTCTTGATTGTCGCGTTTGCTGGCGTGGTCGCCAGTCAATGGCCCGTGCTTCGAAGTGCCTGGGAACGATGGACCTGGGCAGGACATCGTCTTGCCTCAGGTGCCGTATCGAGTTCACACGAATACTTTTGTCCGATGGATGCAGGAGTCATCTCGGTTTGGCCTGCGATTTGCCCGATCTGCAATATGGATCTTGTTCCTCGCAAAAAGATGGAAGCCCAGATGCTGCCGGACGGGGTGATCACTCGGATGCAGCTGTCCCCGTATCGAATTCAACTGGCGGGCATCAGAACGTCATCGATCGAACCTCGGACGCTGAAATCCGAGCAGACATTTACAGGCGTATTGCAACAACTAGAAGATGGGGCACTTGGATTTCACACAAGGATTGCCGAGTCCGATGTTCCCCTTTTTTCCGGGGCGAATTCCGCAGAAGTTCAACGACATTCGACGTCCGAATCGGCATCTGCAAATATGTTTCTTGAAGCGGTGAATGACCATCATCGTGTTCGATTCGTCATTGACAGCCCAGCTGATTTTTCGCCTGGAGATATCGTCAAAGCCTTCGTATCACTTTTTGTCAGTGGCAATGATCCAGTGCTTGCCGTTCCTGAATCAGCCGTTCTCGATCGCGGTCGAGAACGCATGGTTTACAGGGAAACCATGCCTGGATTGTTTGACGGAGTCGCGGTGGAATTAGGCCGCCGTTGTGGTGGCTATTATCCTGTAACAAGTGGCTTAAAGGCTGGTCAGCGCGTTGCTACGACCGGTGCGTTTCTGATCGACGCCGAGACGCGACTGAATCCCAGTCTGGCGGCAGGCTATTTCGGAGCAAGTCCGAATGAATCGAACGCCAAACCCTCAGAGCCAACCGAAGCAGCAATACCAATCACGAAAAAAACAACGCTGCAACCTCCATTGTCGCGAGAGGACAAGATCCTTGTCGACAAACAACGAATCTGTCCCGTAACGGAGCTGGCATTAGATTCCATGGGAGGCCCGATCCCGGTCATTGTGTCCGGAATGAAAGTTTTCGTCTGTTGTGCCGGTTGCACTCAACGATTGAAGGATGAACCCGAAAAATACCTTTTACGACTTGAGACCAGATGATTTGTATTGGGCTGGGAATGTTTGATCGGTGTTACATCCGGGCGCCAGTCTAAGATCAAAAATGAAATGACAACGGACCACATCGCGTCTTGCTTGTGATGGGTAATGAGTAAAGTTTACGAGTTGAAATGATTTCCAGCCTCATTGAAATCTCGATTCGATACCGCACTGTGGTGGTTCTCACCGCGATCGTTTGTGCGTTGGCTGGAATCTACGCTGCGGTTCACTCTGCGATGGACGCTGTTCCGGACTTGTCCGAAAACCAAGTCATCGTCTTCACGAATTGGCAGGGACATGGGCCGCAGGAAATCGAAGACCACGTGACGTACCCACTGTCATTGCAACTTCAAGGTCTTGAAGGAGTACGAGTTGTTCGTGGTTCGAGTGATGTGGGCTACTCGATGCTCCATGTGATTTTCGAGGACCGAGTCTCTTTCGGCACGGCTCGACAGCGGGTCCAGGAGCGATTGACATCGACGGAGATTCGACTTCCAGAAGGGGTGATCCCGCGACTGGCTGCTGATGGGATTTCGACGGGCCAGATTTTCTGGTACACAGTCGAAGGTGTTGGGCATGATTTGACTGAGCTTCGTCGATTGCAAGATTGGAAAATAGCCCCTCAGCTAAGGTCTGTATCCGGCGTTGCTGAAGTTGCCAGTGTCGGCGGCTTTGTTGCCGAACTGAAGATTCAGGTTGATTCGGGGTTGTTGTCAGCTTACGGCCTGACCGTAATAAACCTCTACGACGAGTTGTCGCGCCCCACTTCGAATGTCGGTGGCCACGTCATTCATAAAGGGAATGCCGAATTCGTTGTCCAATTTCATTCGAGTCAAGACTCTTCGAATCAGATCTTCGCCTGGGAACAACGAATCATCCCGCTTCCGGATGGACGCAGTTTGCCATTGGGTGACATCGCCAAAGTGGCTTGGGGGCCGGCCATTCGGCGAGGAATGTTCGAAAAGGATGGCAATGAAGTTGTCGCAGGGATCATTCATTTGCGTTACGGACACAACCCTCTGGAAGTCACACGCCAGGCACGAGCGAAATTGCAAGAAGTCGCCAAAGGCCTGCCAAGCGGAGTGAGAATTGTCCCGTGTTATGATCGGACTCCGCTAATTCTTGGTGCGGTCAAAACCGTGACGCGAGCGTTGATCGAAGCGATTCTGGTTGCCGGCATCTGTGTGCTGGTCGTTTTGCGCCACTTTCGAGCTTGGGTGGTCATAGCCCTGACGCTTCCGCTCTCTGTACTTGGGACATTTCTCTGTATGTTGGTCCTGCGAACGACAGGCGTGATTGACGTCCAGACGAACATCATGTCGCTGGCTGGAATTGTAATCTCCATCGGTGTGCTGGTTGATTCATCGATTGTTATGACGGAAAACGTCATGCATCGATTGCGCCTACGATTCGGCGACGAGCCGGTTCAAGGTGATGTCACCGACACGATCGCAGCGGCCTGCAAGACGGTTGGTTGGCCTGTGTTTTGTTCTGTTCTTGTCATGCTGATCTCATTTGCGCCGGTGTTCGCGCTCGGTGGTATTGATGGCCGTATGTATCGCCCTTTGGCTTTGACGAAATCACTTGCGTTACTTACCGTCGCTTTTCTGGCAGTGACACTTGTGCCGGCTCTTTGCACATTTCTCGTGCGCGGCAAAATCCGAGATGAATCCGACAGTGCAATCGTTCGAAGTGTGATTGGCGTCTATCGTCCGATGTTGTCGTGGTTATTAGATCAACCCGGCCCACTCATCTTTTTTATGAGTATGACACTGGTTATTGCTTCGATTCCGCTGGGGAGTGACATCGTTTTTCGAACGGTCTTATTCGGATCGCTATTGCTGGTTCTTTTTGAGGCTGTGTCATCGAGCGAGATTTGGCGAGCGATGAGAAATGCCATCGCCTTAATTATGATTGCGCTCGTTGGCCAGAATATGATGAAACCGCTGGGGATCGAAATGCGGATGCCACTCGACGAAGGAATGGTCATGGATATGCCGATTACCATTCCCCGGGCATCAATCACGCAGTCTGCGGACGATTTGAAGGCCCGCAACATGATCCTTTGCCGGTTTCCTGAGGTGGCAATGGTGACGGGAAAAGCAGGTCGCGCTGACACACCATTCGATCCTGCGCCGCTCGATATGATCGAAACGATGGTCGAATTTCGACCTCATGAAATATGGCCAAAGCGTCGCCTTTTGCGAGCCGACGCCACACGTATGTCAGAACGCATGGTTCATGAGCTGACCGAAGCACGACTCGTCAGCAAGGTTTCCCAAACGGAACTGAATGCAATCGTCGACGCCGTTCAGTTTCGTTTCGATGCAATACAACGTGAAGTGGCATACCAACTAACAATTGTTTTCGGCCATCAACTTCAGCAGGATCTCTGTCATTTGTTGATCGAACAAATTGGTAAGGAATTACGGTCGAGCGGACGTATGAATCGAGCGTTATCCTCAGCAGATGTCGCAGTAATTCTGACTGAAATGCCACTCGAGGAGATGCGAGAATTAGCCCTGTCGCCATCGGCGGAATCCGTATCCAGGCTCTGGCCAATGGTTCTCGAGGCAATGGACCATCATCTGTTTTTACGGAATGAGAACGAAAATCGAGCGACAATTGTGAGCACTTCGCTCGATTCTCTTTCAGGAATCACGACGGCATTCGGACTCGAACGACCAACAAGCGAAACACGAGTGCTGACCACAATTCAACATGAACATCGTCGACGATGGCGGCGTCATGTCTTCGATTTAGACAGAACACTTCACCAGAGATCGGCACCAACCTGGTTGCGGTTAGTCGCCAACGAATGCTCTTCAAGAGGACTCATTGTCGACGATGCGTTTTCCGACGTTTACTCGCAGATCACGAAGTCGCGAATCGACGCGCTGAAAACTCATGATGACGAGACGCATCATGGATTGCCGTCGCTGTCGATACTTCCATTTATCGATCCACATCCTCGATTTGACGCGATCTTTCGTCGTCTGGTCGACGAGTTTTCTCGGTCAATACGACTATGTCAACATGACCCGGTCAGCCTGTCGGCCTTCGGCGGTGAAATGGACCGGTCGTTACAAATGCCAGGATGGACAAACGTGTGGACGCGGCCCATTCAAAATCGGGTCGATATGCTCACAACGGGGGTCAATGCCGAAGTTGGAGTACGAGTGCTTGGACACGACCTGAACGACGTCGTTCGTATTTCGGAAGAAATTGCATCGGTTTTAAAAGACGTACCCGGAGCGGCTGACGTCGTCGCCGATCCTATTCGAGGGAAGGGGCTGATTCAGATTACACCGAATCTCATGCGGGCTGCAGAACTCGGTGTCAGTCTTTCCGATTTACAAGCGGTGCTCGATACGGCGCTGTCGGGCCGAATCGTCGATCACATCCTCGATGGTCGCGAACGAATTGCAGTTCGGTTGCAAACAAGTTCGCCGTTCGTTGAGCAAGACGAAGAATCGCTTGGATATCAGCCGGTGCCACGTCGAATAAATGTCAAAAGCCAGACGAATCCTCGTGCCCCTCTAAGTTCGACAACGCCGCCTGGCCCGAGTTCCACAGACAGAACGAACATCGACTCTTCAGATTTGAGTACAGTTCCTTTAGCAGCTGTTGCCGACATTCAGGTGTCTGAAGGGCCGGCGACAATCAAAAGCGAAAATGGTTGGCTGCGAAATTACGTGAGATTAAATGTACGCGAACGGAGCCCTTTCGATTTTGTAGCCGAGGCACGCCGTGTTATCGCAAAGCAGGTCCAGTTGCCACCAGGTGTGTTCGTCGAATGGACAGGACAGTTCGAGCACGCGGAACAGACTCGACGGTCTCTTTTCGTCTTAATTCCAGGTGTCTTGCTGATCATCTTCGCGATGTTGTATGCAACGTATTGGGATTGGACAGACGCAGCACTGATGTTGGTGTCGGCGCCGGGTGCGCTTGCCGGTGGTATCATCTGCCAGTGGATTCTGGGCTACAAATTCTCCGTTGCCGTTGGCGTTGGATACATCGCCTGCTTTGGGATGGCAGCAGCAACCGGCATCGTGATGCTTGTATACCTGCGGGAAGCGGTTGACCTGGCAGGCGGGCTTGAACGGATGACACTTTCCGAATTGAAACAGGCAGTCCTCAACGGTGCTGTCCATCGGTTACGACCGAAACTACTCACCGAAGCAACAACAATTCTCGGATTGGCCCCGATGCTCTGGAGTGATGGAATCGGAGCGGAAGTCATTCGCCCCATGGCCGCACCCGTCCTTGGCGGAATTCTCATCGCAGACGAAGTGATTGATCTGCTGCTGCCGGTATTGTTTTATCGTATCCGCGTTCGACGTTGGCACATGCTACATTCAAAATCCGTCTGAATTTGGAATTCACGCGGTTAACAACATAAAAGAAAAGAACATTCCCGTGGATCCGCAACCAATCCGATTGTTGAATGATCAGCAACAATGCTTAAGGCTGGTGATCAACGAATTGAAACGAAAGATTGGCTCCTCAATGTCAAAAACACTTAAGAATCTGCCACTCAATCTCGCGATAATTGTTGTTTTGGGATTCTTCGTCGGTTGCGGTGGTCCGCCTGAGAAAAAGTATATTCCCAAAGCAGACTTGGCGCGTGGAGCACTTGAAGCGGCGTTAGAACATTGGAAATCAGGCGAGAAGCATGGCCCCGTCGAGGACTTCGAGGTACCCATCGATGTCTTCGACGCACGATGGCAAAATGGCAAAAAAATTGAATCGTATGAAATTCTTGACGAAATCCCCTCCGATGGGCCAAAAATCTTCCTCGTCAAAATGAAGCTGGACGAGGACCAGGAAGAGAAAGAGGTCAAGTATTTCATCGTTGGAAAGAATCCACTTCTCGTCTTTCGCGAGCAAGACTACAACAAAGCCAGCGGAACCGGGGGCTAATGTGTTGCCAAGGCTTAAAGTTGGGTCTGTTTGCCAATTCATCGGACTTCTTCGAGTGGAAAACTGGACTCGTTGAGCCAAGTTTCAGGATTTCTTACTAAGTAGCCATCATCGCTCCGCGTGATGAGCATGCGTCTGAAACGATTCAAGCGTTGCCTCAGCATCGGAACAGAAACGCCAATTGGAACTCTTTTCCAAAACAATGCAGATTGTGGTTTGCAAGGTTCTCGAATTAGGCTCATCAGGCGGAGCGATCATGGCTACTTTGGCCTGACGCGAAACCTCTATGGGATCATCAGAAACGCGACGTCTTACCTTTATTAGAGGCATTCGTGTGCCACTGGGTGACCGAAGATGGCCATCCAGTGGCACACGAATCTTAATGCACCAGCCTGCCGCTTCGGCAATTTCCGCCGCTCCCGCTGACTATTAAGTTGCAACCAGCACAACACGCAGTACCGGAACTGTCGGCAAAACCCCTACACCCGGATTCACTGGCACAACGGACAGCTTGGTTTACTTTTGAGTATCCCATTGCTGTTTATCCGCGATGTCCCGCCGACCCGATGGTCGATTCGAGTGCGGGGCAATTCTGTTTCTCGGAGCGTTCCATTTTTTCATTGTGATCGCTGTGTTCGCGATCGTACGATGACATTCTTGGAAGTTCGGAATCGGGTGTCTTGTGAGTGCAACGCGATCAACGCTCAATGGATTGAGCGGCGAAGTGATGCATCAAAGCGGAGTCTGTGAAATGGCCCGAATGCGGTATGTTTCGGTTTTCCTTTGTTCGCTGGTTATCGCCATTCTCATTGGTGGCGGATCGGCGTTCGCACAACCATCGGCGAAAAAGCCGATCATCGAGCGGTCCCCGCTCCTCAAAGAGCCGACCACTCCAGAGGAAATGTTTGCGGCAACTGTCCTGATGTTTGATCTGGCTCGACTGGATCTCGCCGCGCAGTATCTCGACCAGTTCGACTCGACCTCTCCCGATGATTTGATGCTGATCAAGTTACGGGATAAGCACGGTACCGCCGAGTTTTTGAAGCTCGCCGCATCACGGGAACTTCAACCACAATCATCAAAATTGCTGCAACGCCTGAACGACGCAGCTAGGAGACAGGCGGAAGATCCTGTCTATGTTGATAGCCTGATCCAGAGGCTGACCCAGGGGCCAACAGAACGTGATCTGGCAATTGCAGAATTACGAAATGCGGGCGCAAGCGTTGTGCCAGAGATGTTAAAACAAATGTCGAAGCCAGAGATGAAGGATCAGCAGGATACGTTTGTGGTTTCACTGGCAAGAATGGGAAATCAAGTCGTACCCCCGCTCGTTGGAGCACTCGATTCACCAGAACCACGAATTCGCGCGGCAATTATCGACACACTTGGCTGGTTGGATGCTGGCGAGGCGATCCCGCATATGTGGTCCCTGGCCTTCGATGAACAACAGCCACCTGGGGTTCGCGCATCAGCACGACGAACGCTCGGCAAGTTGCTCAAAAGGTCACCAGATCGAGACACCCAGATTTCCTCGGTCACTGCTTCCAATGAGCTAAAGAGGCTGGCTAAGACTCTGTATCGCAATCCGGAGTCTCTTCCCGTCGATGAACGAGGTGCTGTCAACCTTTGGGCCTGGTCAGAAAACGAAGGGACAGTCGTACAACGTTCGCTATCACCTGAGATCGCTTCGCTATTTTTGTCGACGCGATACGCACGTCAGTCTCTCGCCCTCTCCCCCGAACAACCCGAGCCTCAGCGGCAATACCTCGCATCACTGCTGGGACTCGAAGTGCTTCGGCAAGGTTGGGACAAACCTCGCTTTGCGACGCCAGGTTCCGCTATGTACCTCGGATTGACCGCTGGGGAAGAGACAATGTCGGAAGTACTGGGTGACGCACTGGATGCGGGTCGACCAGCAACAGCCGTCGCCGCATTAGAGATTCTTGCACAAATAGGAACCCGCGAGCAACTCGTCTCGTCAAGAGGGATGAAATCCCCGCTGGTTGCGGCCCTTAACTCCATCGATCCTCGCGTTCAATTTGCCGCAGCGACGACGATATTGAAAATCGATCCGTCAAAGCCATTTTCCGGATCAAACCGCGTTGTGAGTATCCTGGCGCGGGCAATTACCGACGTGCAGGAATCCCGAGCCATCGTGATCGATGCAGATAACCGACGTGCCAGCGCTACCTCAGGATACTTGTCGGAAGGTGGCTTTCTCGGGTACATCGCAGCCTCTGGCCGCGATGGATTTGAACATGCCGCATCGTCAACTGGGGTCGAACTGATCGTTGTTCACGTCAACTGTCAGCGGTGGGATTTCACCCAAACGCTGGCGAACCTTCGCGCCGATGCACGAACGGCGTCGATCCCTATCGTAGTCTACGGGCAAGGAAAGAGTCGCAACGAGTTTGCCCGGGTTGTCGCTCGTAACGCCCCCGCCACGTATGTCGCGGAATCTGCAACAGCGCGCGACTTCCTGGACCAGATGCTCCCATTTGTTAAGAGTTTGAAGACGCCAGCGCTTTCCCCGCAAGAGCGAGGTCTGCAGAAGAGCGCGGCGACCTATTGGCTCGCGACAATTGGAAGCGGAAACCTTTCGAAAATCTTCGATATCTCGCAGGCAGAGAAGGAACTCGGAACAGCGGTAGAAGATCCGGCGGTCGCGCAGAATGCCCTGATTGCGTTGGCCGGAATTGGAACACAGACAGCTCAACGTCGACTTGCCGATGTCGCACTCAATTCACAAGCAGATGAGAACGTCAGCCAAATCGCCGCGAACCAATTGGCATACCATATCCAACACTATGGTCTGATGCTGACGAACGATGAAGTATTTGATCTTCACTCAGGTTGGAAGAGCACGAAAAGTTCCGCTGTGAAATCATCGCTTGCGAGCGTTATCGGTTCACTGCGTCCGAATGCCACGGTCATCAGCGAACGGCTTCGGCAGTTTCCAACTCCCCCTGCAAACTGATTGTTCCCGCCTCGTTCCTGCTTGACTCGCAATAGGGTTCTTGCCAGACAAGTCTATTTCGATGAGGCCGCATCACGTTTCGGAGATAGCTTTTTCGCGATCCATGCAAATGCACCGATCAAGCCACCGGCAACGCCTCCGATCACGGTCTTTTGCAGAAGTTGTGCCCAGTTGAACCCGGTTTTTACGCGAGCCGGCACGTGAAAACCTTCTAATACCTGGTCGAACACAGGTCTGTACTCTTCAAATGTGTCGGCCTTTCCTGAGCAAGTGACGATGTAAGTCTTGCCTCCGCCAGCAATCATGACTTGACGCTGGCGAATTGTGTTCGACACAGCCGGAATCTGAGACTGAAACTCCATTACTACTGCGTCATTTGAACCTAGCTGTTGAACGCGGCCTTGAACGTTACTCACCTTCATACCGATCGCCGCGTAGTGTTGGGGGAGCGTGAGAGTCAATTGGTGTACAGTTTTGTCGCTTATTGGAATTTCCTCTTTTACGATGACAACATTGATGTTCTCCAGGAACTCGTCGCGACCATCGCGAACGAGAACCATCGAAACCTTATTGAAGTCCAATTTGCTATTGGCGGCCCATTGTTGCAGTTCGTTTGAGATATTTTGAGTCGCAGTAGTCAAGATCGAACCATTGAGCGCCACCCAACCGTCGGGATATGTCAAGGTGAAGCCGCTGGGATCGGAGAATGTACCTCCGAATGCGGGTTGTCCGCAGCCCAATAGGATCAATCCGATAAGCAAGAATTTCCTTTGAACAATTGCCATTGTACCGTCCTCTCCGATTGGGGCTTGGTAAGAAGTGAGGGTTTGAGTCTAATCTGGCGAACGCGGAATTGCGATTGCGAGGTGCTACCAGATCGCGAACTTCGCCATAGAACGATGTATTGAGAAATACAGATTGCAAGTTTCTGTTGAAGTGTCCAGTTTATCGATACGCCGGAGATACTGCCTTGAGCCGCCGGACCTTTCTGAAAACCTCTGCATTGCTGCCATTCACGTTTGCGTCCCTATTGCAAGCGGATGGACCGCGGGTGAAGGAGTTGCGTGCTGACATCGTGATCGTCGGCGGAGGCATCGGCGGATGCGCCGCCGCACTTGCGGCAGCAAGGTCAGGCCAACAGGTCGTCCTGACTGAGGAAACCGATTGGATCGGAGGACAACTTACATCACAGGCTGTGCCACCTGACGAGCATCCCTGGATCGAGTCCTTCGGTGCCACGCGTCTCTATCGACGATTCCGCAAAAATGTTCGGGATTTCTACCGACAACATTATCCACTGACGGCTGAGGCCCGTGCTGTCGAAGAGCTGAATCCGGGGAATGGGTCAGTCTCACGCCTTTGCCATGAACCACGTGTATCGCTGGCCGTTCTGTACGAATTGCTGGCGCCTTATCTCAGCAGTCGACGGATTATCCTGCTGACTCGTCATAAACTTGTCGGGGCGGATGCCGACGGAGACCGTTTGCGTTCAGTGCAACTACGCGATCTGGATGCGGGCCGTGACATCCAACTGAGTGCGAACTATTTCCTTGACGCAACAGAGCTGGGCGACCTGCTGCCGCTGTCGAAGACGGAATATATCGTCGGTGCTGAATCACAAAAGGAGACGGGGGAGCCGCATGCACCCTTGGAGGCAAGACCCGCAGATCAACAAGCCTTCACTTACTGTTTCGCCATCGACTATCTTGATGGTGAGGACCACACGATCGAGAAACCGACGGAGTACGACTTTTGGCAGAAGTACGTCCCCCAGATGAAGCCAGCATGGCCAGGCGCGCTTCTCAGTTGGCAGATGTCCGATCCGATTACTCTAAAAGAACGAAAGGTCGCCTTCGATCCGACCGGCGCGGCAACTGAGGGACTCAACCTCTGGCGCTACCGCCGGATTGCTGATCGCAAGAATTTCAAGCAAGACGCTTATCCCAGCGACATTTGTCTCGTCAATTGGCCACAAAACGACTACTGGTTAGGCAACTTGATTGACGTCAGTCCTGAGCAGGCTGAAATCCATTTAAAGCGAGCAAAACAACTGAGCCTGTCGCTGCTCTACTGGATGCAAACAGCGGCACCTCGCTCGGATGGCAAACTCGGCTGGAAGGGGTTAAGGCTGCGAGACGACATCGTCGGCACAGCAGACGGACTTGCTAAATCCCCTTATATCCGCGAATCACGCCGCATTAAGGCGGAATTCACGGTTCTGGAGCAACATGTCGGCACGGATGCACGCATGAAACTCACGGGTCACACGCGAGAAGGTGTTAAGGCGGAACGATTTTCCGACACGGTTGGCGTCGGTAGCTATCGCATTGATCTGCACCCATCCAGCGAGGGAACCAATTACATCGACGTTTCGTCGTTGCCATTCCAGATTCCGCTAGGCTCTCTGATTCCACAGCGAGTGGAGAACCTTCTCGCCTGCTGCAAAAACATCGGGGTAACGCATATCACAAATGGATGCTACCGCCTGCATCCCGTCGAATGGGGCATTGGCGAGGCGGCGGGAGCTCTCGCTGCATTCTGCCTGCAGCGCAAGGAGCCGCCCCGACAAGTGAGAAAAAACAGCAAGTTGCTCGTCGATTTCCAGGAGACGCTAAGGAAGGATGGCGTTGAATTGGAGTGGCCAAAGATCACGCCACGTTAGGGGCGTGCATTTTATCGATCATCGCGGTACGGCGGCCAAGGCTTCCCGTTTTTGGCTAATTCTCGAATTGTTTCAATCTTAATCGTTCGTCCCCGCGAGATGACGACATTGCAATCGGGCTTTTGATCCAGAAATGCCACGACGGATTTGGGTGAAAACGGCATGTCATCTTGCCAATAGAAACTAACTTTGATCGATTCAAGCTGCGGCGCCTTGGCGAGCATTGCCCATCCAGCATCCCCGAATGAGGTCGAGCCGATTTCCAGATGCTTAAGACCCTTGCACCGGCTGAGAATCTCAATTCCTCGATCTGTCACGTGCTTCCCACCCATGCGCACCGTTTCCAGATTTGGCAGTTCCTCAAGAACACCTAGTCCTTTGTCAGACATCGCACCACGAATGTTCAATTCCCGCAATGATTTGTAGGACTTAAGAACCTCTGCCTGTCGATCGAATGAGCGAGGTCCGTTCTCATGCCGCAGTCCCGAGTTCAGAAACCAGGCCCGCACGAGCTGCTGGGATTCATCTTGCACTCCCAATATTGAAGTGCAAGCTTGTGGATCGGCCCAGATGCAAACAACTGGTGGCGACACGCGATAAGGTTCGGTTGGCTTAGAGACATCGGCAGTCGACGTATCCCATTTTGAATTGATACCTCGGATGGTCTGAAAGACGCCGTTATCGGTGTCGTGATTGAACTCACGTACGCTGCCATCGACCAGCAACATTTGAGTGACGTTTCGCACCGAGCAACCAAATCCATTTGGCGACGTATTCAGTCCCAACACTGCGCTGCGCCAGTGATATGCGTAGCCGAGCGGTTCGAAGTTTCCAGACGCATCTCCTGCGAAAAACGTTTGCGAAATTCCGTTGGTCAAATCGGAAATTCGCGTCGAACTGTTGTGGTAAAAGACAGTTTCACTCCCCTCGTAATGCGTCCACATCAAGCCTTCGTTTCCACAGCAGCCTGGAACGCTCGGATTGAGAAAAGCCGATCCGTATCCCGGTTGAAAATGCTTGATTTGGTCAGGATGGTCCCAGGGAACCTTGAAGTTGACACTGTTGTACCAGGGGCTTGCATCAAGAAAAGGGGTGATCATAGTCGTCCAACCATGATACGGTTTGTCCTCAGCGTTAAAAACGCCCCCAGGCGGGAACATCTGGTAGGTCGATTCGTAATTGTGAAGTGCCAAGCCGAGTTGCTTGAGATTGTTCTTCGACTGCGTGCGCCGGGCCGCTTCACGAGCTTGTTGAACCGCAGGCAGCAACAGGGCGATGACGATCACAATCAGCCCGATGATGACGACTGGTCCGTTCCACTGTGACAGCCACGTGAGTTTCTGATTTTTCATGATCGACTTCGGAAGCAGAGGACGCTGTCATACAGGGTTTGCAATCAAAGGAGACTGGCGGAATTGACGATGATCGCTTCGAACGAACGCTCCATGAAATTGATTATAAGCGAAATAATCACTTAAGTCATTCCATCTGACTTTTAACGCAATCCAAACAGCGAGGTCTCCGTGCGGATAATCAGCGGGGAATCCAATGCGACGGGCGTGGCCTCGATCGGCTCGCGGAATTCAAACGTCTCCCATTCATGGTTTGGATCGTCGATATCCAGCAAATGAACTGTCCCCTCCAGATTGGCGAGGTACAGGTGCTTTCCCGCGACAATCGACGAACTTCGGAACTCACCCATCAATCGATCTCGCCATTTTCACTTTCCGAGCGACACGTTGTCTCGACGACCGTCACAAGGGGTCGATCCATTGAGAACCGGGCACCGCTGATGTACCTTGCGCTGACGCTGAGTCAGATAATTTTGTCCTTGAAGGGTGAGAAATGGACAACAATTCTTATGCGAATCTGACATTCAACGAAGAGATGTTGACTTGTCCGCCGGTTCGTGGTCGTGATGTGAAAGCGACGCTGGAACATTTCGCAATCGTCTCATACGCAGTACCGCCCGATCGCGTCAGGCCATACGTTGATCCGATGTTCGATCTCGACTGTTTCCCAGGTCCACAAGGCGAGCCGTTGGTCTGGGTCTCAATCGTCCCCTTCGAGGATCAGGACTTCCGGTTCGCTGCGATGCCGTGGCTGCGGTTCCGGTTCGGACAGACCAATTACCGAACCTATGTCATTGACCGAAGAACGAACCGCCGCGCCGTTTGGTTCTTCGGAACCACGTTAGATTCATGGACGGTCGCCATCCCTCGACATTTGTGGAAACTTCCCTGGCATCGAGGGCGTGTCCAATTTGATTGCAAATACGACCCGAGCACCACCCGATACACGGGTTATCGAATGACAACGAAAAGTGATTGGGCACCCGTCGAGTTAGAACTAAGCGATTCAGGGGAACCGATCACAGCTCTAGACGGTTTTCCAAATCTGAATGCCGGTTTGGTGGCTCTCACACATCCACTGATCGGAGTTTTCCACCGCCGTGATGGCCGATTGGGAACCTATTCCATCTGGCACGACAAGCTGCGCTGCACGGCGGGTCAAGTGGTGAAAGCGCGGATCGGTCTATTTGATCGATTGGGAATCGTCCCCTACGCAGAGCAATCCAAACCACATAGCGTGCTGATTCAACACCGCACAGAATTCACCATCTTCTTACCACCAAAGCTTTTCGCGACCGAGAACGCGATTGGCGAACAAAGCCAATGAAGAGATCGCCGGAATGCCTGTCTTGTGGCTTGGAGTTTGAGAAAGTGCAGTGTCCGAGAAAGAAACGAGAAAGAAAAGAAGGGGACAGGTCCAGATATCAACTGGACCTGTCCCCTTCTTGCCATCTTCGAAATTTGCTTTCAACCAAGGCCAACCTTGGCGGAAAGCTGGTCATCCGACCGTTATGCAAATCCCGATAGATTCAAATTCCGCCCGACGTAAGCCAGGATTGTCACCTGAGCAATCGAAGCTACCGGAATGACGAACATGCAGTGTCCCCAAGCCTCGCCATGGGACGCGAGTATCGTCCTGATGAAAGGAACGACCGACCTGCTGACTCTGTTGCGGAAGCTGAAGATTCACTGGCCTTATCGCTGCCAGAATTTTCTCTGCCCAGAGGGGCCTGGCTACGTCGAATGGTCGTCACGTCAGAAAAAATACCAGGCGGCTGTGGGACCCTGCCAGTTATGCGATGTGCTTCACGTACTTTGCCCGGACTGCGGATCGTGCATCGCCGTACACGATTTTCATGAAGGGAAGCCGTTCAAATGCCCGGGCTGCCCATGTATTTACCGTGCTGGTCGCCACGAGGTAAATGAACCATGGGTCGAAGGACGCGACGAGCTTGACGTGCTGTTGATAACCGCAGCCTATAAAGACAAATTAAGGCGGATCTCGTTGGCTAAGGCTGAGTCGATCATCACCGGAACGAAGTGGCAGGATTTTGAAGTTCCGACACATCACTTCGTCGATTCCGGGTTGATGGAATGGATTTCTGAAGGCGATTTCCATTGCCTCACTGAGAGCGGAATAGAAGACTATGAAAAATTCATTCGTGATGCCGAGGATGTGCTGCAATAATGTGAATGGATATTTGAATCAAATTCCTAGGGCAAAGGCCCGTTCACCACCTCCGCAGGGGAGGTGGGGTCTTGTTCATATCTCACGGCGGCGCCGATTGAACCTTGGGAAAACAGCTTCATCGCTTTTACTCAGCCGCTTGGTCAAGTGGCGTTTCTTCCTTCGGCTGCAATTCTCCGAGGGAGCCCATCCGGCGAAGCTGTGGCCATTTTCCGGCGACTCCGAGGACGACCAGTAGTGTTCCAAGGCCACCTGTGACGACTGACATGACCGGACCGAACAGTTTTGCTGTGGCTCCTGATTCCAGACCGCCTAACTCGTTACTGGCTCCGATGAAGACCTGATTCACCGCAGAGACGCGGCCTCGCATGGAATCGGGGGTGAGTGATTGAACCAGTGTGTGACGAATGACCACGCTGATGTTATCACTGGCACCGATCAACACCAGCATTGTCACGCTCAACCAGAAGTCTTGAGACAAGCCGAACACGATCGTCGCTGCTCCATATGCCGCCACAGACCAAAGTAAGGTTCGGCCCGCGTGGGACATGTGCGACCGATGAGCGAGAGCGACCGCCATTGCAACGGCTCCTAATGCTGGTGCGGATCGCATGAACCCGTAGCCGATCGCACCGACACCCAGTCGTTCAGCGAAGACCGGCATCAGGTAGGTCGCTCCTCCGAGCAACACGGCCAGCAGGTCCAGAGTCATCGAGGCGACAAGCAGTGGCGTGCCGAAGACGAACCGTAGCCCTGCGGACAACGCTCGCCAGCCGGGTTCGTGCTTTTCCGGCAGCTTAGGCGTGTCGTTTGGAAAGAAAAATGTGACTCCCAGGCAACCCAGTAAACAGAGTCCTGCGACCAGATAGGCCCACTTGACGCCGAACGCGATCAACACACCGGATACGGCTGGGCCAACCAATGCCGCGGTCTCGAACAGGCTGGCGGTCCAGGCGAACGCATTCGAATAGGCGGACCTGGGTATCAGGTTTGGCAGAATCGACGCTCGTGTCGGGCGGGCAAACGTCAGTGCGACGGCGTTGGCTGCGACTAGCGACAGCGTCACGAGCAACGATACTCCCTGCGGATTCCAGGCATGCAAAATCGCTAGTGCCAACGGAACCACCGTCAAGGGGATCTGCGTGTACAACAGCACTCGTTTACGGCTGAATCGATCGGCGACATGTCCCGCCGGAAGCGCCAGCAGAATTACAGGGATCGCACCGACAAGTCCGACGAGTCCGATCGCAAAGGGGTCCTTCGTCTTCTGGTACACGTCCCATTGAACCGTGGAAGACAACACCTGACTGCCGACGATGGCCAGTACGTAGCTCGCCGCAAACTGGCAGTATGCCACATATCTAAACGCCTCATAGGGATCATGCATTGAAGTTGAATCCTGAATTGTTCCGCTCAAGGCATCAGAACAATTCAGGGTTCCTTGAATGAGTGGAAAGTAGACCAGGAACAGACCGTCAAGGGGGGCATGCCGTATTCGGGAAATAGCATAGCGTACGACACAATTGTTGTCGCACGATGCGCTAACGTAACGTGTGCAAGGTTTTCTAACGACTTTGGCCCACGGCACGTTCTAGTTTCTTGCGGCGGCTTTCGCTGCCCGGGATGGCTGCGATCAGTTTGCGGGTGTATTCGTTCTGCGGGTTGGCGTAGATGGAATCTGACGGACCGTACTCAACGATTTTGCCTGCGTTCATCACCGCCATCATGTCAGACATGAATTTCACCACACTGAGGTCGTGGCTGATGAAGACGTAGGTCAAACCGCGTCGCTCTTGCAGGTCTTTGAGAAGATTCAAGACCTGTGCCTGGACGGAAACATCCAGCGCCGAGACTGATTCGTCGCAAATCAGGAAATCCGGCTCGACTGCCAACGACCTGGCAATGCAGAGCCGCTGACGCTGTCCACCCGAAAACTCATGTGGATAGCGTTGAAGATGTTCGGACAAAAGACCGACTTCTTCGAGAAGCTGGGCGGCTCGATTTCGGCGGTCCTGGGCACCGCTGCCGATTCGATGGACGCTCATCGCTTCCGTAATCATGGCTTCGACAGTCATTCTCGGATTGAGTGAACTGTACGGGTCTTGAAAGACGATCTGCATGCGGCGACGCTCGCGTCGTAATTCGGCACCGCCCAGGCTGGTCCAGTTTGTGCCGTCGAATGTCACGGTTCCACCGGTGATGGGAAGCAATCTCAGGATTGCTCGTCCGGTTGTCGTTTTCCCGCAACCCGATTCACCGACCAGGCCGAGGGTCTGTCCTTTGTAAACATTGAAACTGATCCCATCGACCGCCTTGGTGTATCCAACGACTCGACGCAACAGTCCCTTTTTGATCGGGTAGTAGACTTGAAGATTATCAACTCGCAATAGCGGTATCTGACCTTCGGGAACATTTTGGTCGGTTACAGAAACGGCGGTCGTCGATACAACCGGTTTCGTTTCGGCCTCTGAACCCGAAGCACTTTTCGCTTCGGCCTCTGCCACCAAACGTGCTAACTCGCTGACGGGATGCAGCAGACGGCCACGACCACGGCCTTCGATCTGAGACAAACGCTCGGGACTGAGCGTTTTCTCGGTAATGACCAGTTGGCCATTCGAATCCGTGGTCGTGTCCATATAGTCCGAGACTACCGGCAGGCGTCGCCGAGTTGTATCCAGTCGCGGTCGGCAGGCGAGTAATCCCTTGGTATAGGGATGCTTGGGGTTCGCAAAAATATTCGCAACCGAGTCGTACTCGACAAGTTTTCCGCGATACATGACGGCGACTTCGTCGGCAATCTCAGCGATCACCCCCAGATCATGCGTAATAAACAGGATCGACATCCCACGTTCATCCCGAAGTTTGCGGATCAGATCCAGAATCTGGGCCTGGATCGTCACATCGAGTGCCGTCGTTGGTTCGTCGGCGATTAACAGCCTGGGGTTACAGGCCAAGGCCATCGCGATCATGACTCGCTGCTTCTGACCACCTGACATTTCATGAGGATATTTTTCCAGCGACTGAATGGGGTTCGGGATGCCAACCTCCTCAAACAGACGCCGTGCTCGATCGAGTGCTTCTCTGCGACTGACTTTCTCGTGAAGCAGAATCACTTCAGCAACCTGATCGCCCACTCGATAAACCGGATTTAACGAGGTCCCCGGTTCCTGAAAGATCATGCTCAGATCTTTACCACGCATGTGCCGCATGTCGGCTCGCGGTAACTGGACCAGGTCTTTTCCCAGGAAAACGATCTTGCCCCCTTCGATACTGGCACCGACATCAGGCAGCAATCGCATGATCGATAGCGACGTGACGGATTTCCCCGAACCCGACTCTCCCACCAGCCCCAACGTCTGCCCCTGCCGAATCCGAACGGTCAGGTCGTCGACGGCTTTGACGGTCCCCGCATCGGAATGGAAATACGTTTTCAGTCCGCTGATTTCGAGTAACGCCGCATCCGTCATGAAGTGACTTTCCAGGCAATCGGTAGGTTGGTGACATGTCCGTTATGTCACGCCATCTTGTGTGCATGTTCCGGAAGCATGCCCTCTCGTTGGTTGCGGGCACAGTTTGTGTTTTATGCGTCCCGGCGCAGGCGATCAAGGAATTCCGATAAATCATCGGGAAACGGAATGCGGAAATTCAGTTCTTCACCGGTAATCGGATGAGCAAACCCAAGCTCAGCGGCATGCAATGCCAGGCGCGGTGCACGGCTGCGGTCTTCAACCATCCGGGCGGCGAATGGTTGCCGGTATTTGACATCGCCGCAAACCAGGTGACCTCGTTCAGAGAGATGGATGCGAATCTGATTGGTGCGACCGGTTTCCAACTGACATTCGACCAAGGAAAAATTCCCGAGATCTTCCAGCGGACGAACGTGAGTCACCGCCCGTTTGCCCACTTTCGGATTATTGATGCTGCCGCGACGGCCATCGCCACGGTCTCGCACAAGGTTAGATTCAATGGTCTCGGCCACGGGATGGCCATGCACGATGGTCCAATAAACTCGATGAGCAGTGTGTCGGCGGAATTGTCCGATCAATCCCTCTTCCGCCTCGTCCGTTCGAGCCATGACCAACAGGCCGCTGGTGTCTCGATCCAGACGATGGACGACTCGCATCACGGGCGATCTTGCATGCGTCCCGCGCGTTCGCTGTCCGCTTTCGAGCGATCGACGTGCAATCAATGCGGCCACTGCTTCTTCAAGAGACGGGTGCAGTGCCTTTTTCTCGGATGGCCAGTTTCGTTCTTCTTCACGACGGTGCGTCATCATGCCTGACGGTTTGGCCACAACGACGATATGAGAATCGATGTAAAGAATCTGCACGTCTTGCGGTTTCGGCGTCTTGATCGCTCGATCATGCAGCTCAACGACATCACCCAGGACAACTCGGCGAGCTTCGCTGAGACAAACGGTTCCGTTGACGGAGACCTTCGAACGCTCAAGCCTTTGCCTGAGTTTTGACCACGATTCGCCGGGAACAATCGTTCGCATGACTGCTAAAACGGTCTTGCCAACAAGATCCTCAGTGACGGCAAACGAGATCGGGTCAGGCATGGCCAAATGGAACGTCCAATAAGTCAAAAACAAATCTCAAACCACATTATTCCGTAGTCTGACGCGTGAGCGAGGGTCTTGCGTCGTTCCCTCACTTGCGCGTCGAGCCGGTGTTACACGCAATTACGAGGCACGGACCGGTTGCAAAACAGGTTCCATCACTTTCGCCGGTGCGAGCGTTCGGTCTGCTAATGGGCTGAAGAGCAGGCCCGAGTAGAAAAGCGAACTGGCGAACGAGGTCTTTGCGAAAGGAATCGCTGCAACATAACAGGCGATGAGTCCGGCCGTTGTGTGGGGAGCCTCCGTCTGCGTCCAGAAATAAACAAAGTTTGTCACGACGAAGAAGAGAACTTCGGAAAACAGACCGCATCCGACGGCGGCAACCGCACGCGAGGCTCCTGGTTGACGATTCAGTCCTTGTCCCAGGACTACGGCCATCGCCGTACAAACGTAAGCGGCCCAGCGATCGCTGGGGAATGCCCAGGAAAACTGGCCGGTGACAGCCCAGATTCCGAGATCGCTGATAAGCAGTGCCAACAACGGCAGTCCGAATCGAATGCGGCGATCTGCCATGAATGCCCCGGAGAACAAGCAAACCGCCGTCATGGGGGAGAAATTCCATGGATAGAAGATCACGCTCGAATCAAGTTTTGCGTCGTAGTTCGTCAGGATGTACGGCAACAAACGAAGAATGATCGTGAACGAAAACAGACCCAGCAAAAACTTCAGTCGCGATGACATTTTCAAATCCTTCAAATCTTTACGACGCCAGAACGAATCGAGCGAGATCCTCATTGGCGCCGACAGTGTAAACGGGAAAGGCAAGTTAGGCGAGCGATCTACTTAATCTGGTAACGGACCTTCGAGCGACAGGGGTGTTTTGTGAATTGGACAAACACGTGTCACTTTTGAGGATTGCAGCATTTCCATTGGACCGACAGGCTTCCATGTACGGCATTTCTCACAGTACATACCGGGAATCAATGTCGGTTCGCCAGTTTCCGGGTGAATTTCGGGCGACGATCTCGCTCGAAGTAAGAAAACGTCTCCCGAATCTTTATCGACATAGACAATTTCCTGGAGAAGCTCATCCGGAACGGTCGTCGAACCACCGAAAAGGACCGGGTAACAGGCAAGTCCGCCGACAACAACAATTGCAAGTGCTAGCCAGTTTTTATTTGCGATCATAAAGCTCATCCTGCAGCAAGGGATTATTCAAGTTTCCATCGCTGACAAATCCGAGTCGCTTGGCATCCATCTTTGCGGCTTGATCCGACGACATCCAGTTCGTTCCAGGAACTTGAATCAGAAAATTGCGGGATCGAGACTCAACATGCCCATCCAGAAATGCGACATTCGCCGAGTCGGAATGACGAAAATGAGTCGTCGCAAAATTCTGGCTTGGAGGCTCCAGAATCCAGGTTTCCTGGAACTTCAACGAGAAATCGACTTGAGCACTGTCGCCAAAAATCACCGTTTGCGTCAATTGCATCACATCACGCAACTGCACAAAGTCAGACTGGACCGTGTAACTGGGATAGTTCGAGAAGTCGTAATTGATACCGTATCCGAGATACCGAGCATTAAATCCGTATCCGCTGGCCATTTTTCCAAACCGCATCACATCCAATTGTTGGCTTGAAAGGTCAGGGCACTGAAATGCGGCGTAGTTCGTCTCCATATACGGAGCGAGCGGACTTTGAGTGAAATCGAGCTGCTTGGTCGGATCGGGTTGATCGTAGTTGACGTTGCCGAACCAGAAACGAGCCTGTCCGACGGAGGGATAGGCAGTCGCGTTCGCGATAAACTTCTGATTGTCGATTCGATAGCAAGGCAAATAGCCAGCGTAGGTTTCCGCATAGTTGTGTGTGGCCAGTGCAAGTTGCTTCAAATTGTTTTTGCATTGGGTTCGACGAGCGGCTTCCCGAGCCTGTTGAACTGCGGGAAGAAGCAGTGCGATCAAAACGGCGATAATCGCGATGACCACCAGAAGTTCGATCAACGTAAAACCTGACCGTCGTTTACGTCCATGTCGAAATCCACTTTTGGACGCGGCAAAAACAATTTTTTGTTCGTCGACCTTGCCGTCCCGACTACAACCCAAATGACGGACCGACGTTGACTTGGAAACCCTAAAATTGCTCGCAATGGCCGCTTGGAATGTTTCCGCGAGATGCGAAAAAACTGACATGACAATTCTCCGTTGTCGACAGGCATCCATCGTCAACGTCAACAACGAATGAAAAGTTGGTTCAGTTCGCGAGACGAATTCACTGACCGCGTCGGCGGTTAGTGTTTGTGCAGCACGAAGAAACCCGTGTCCGGGTTTTGAATCAACGTTCCGTTCGGCGCGAAGTCGTTGGCGATAAAACCGACATCTGGGCAGGTCTTCTGGCTACCGGATCACACTACTCACCGCGCCTTCCCAAGCATGACTGCTCAGTGGCGTTTGCGGTTTTCGTCCCCGGATACAGCGGCGGGACCGCGACGGATTCACACCGTCTTCCCTATTCTTCCGTGACACACTCGATCACGGACACCCACGTCGTTCTCAGATCGTATCGTGCGATCATTCATTTGCAACAGAGAAAAAACGGTAACGCTATCTCTTCCCTATTTTCGAGGTAATCGAAGAGCACTGTAGTAGCCACCTTCGGTCATGCCGTGCTCTTACATCGACAGAACGAGAAGCCACTGATTCTCCGAATACTCCGAACCAGTGGCACAAGATCCAAATCCCGCAGTTTGACAACGCACGTGGCAGCGGCAGAATTCAAAGATCTAAAAGGTTTTCACGATGAATCATGATTGAAATCGTCGAAAGCATGCGTAAAGACAAACTCATACCGATTACGGCAACTTTTCGGGAACTTTATTACTTTACGCACGTCACAGTCACTCGTCAAACTCGAATTTCTTTCGCAGACTATACAGAGAACTCACCTCGAATTGTCAGCTCATCTACGACAATCAGGAGCAAACATGCGTCGCCTCGCACTGATCGGAGTATTGGCCATGAATTGGATGTCCACAGGAATCGGCGGGGAAATCGACTTCGTCGAAGATTTTGTGCTCGCCAAAGATCGTGCAGCCGTCCTGAAACAGCTCGTCCCTGGCACGGAAGAATTCAGTTATTACCACGCGCTGTATTACCTTCAGACCGAGCAGTTCGACAAAATCGATGGCCTGATTACGGCCTGGGTCCAGCGTCATGGGGAAACACAGCGGGTCTCGGAAATTCGCACGCGCTATGCGCTCGCCACTTACGACAAGAATCCACAAAAAACGCTGGAGTTTTTGCGAGGACGGCTGGGTCTGAACTACCCGCACCAGAAGGAAGAGCTGAACCAGGAACCGAATCTGCCGACGACACTCGACCCCGCATTAATTTCTCGCGATGCCTATCTCAAACGGGCCAACGCCGTCACCACCGATCATACGAACTCGTTCGAAGATACGGCGCTTGACTGGCTCGTCGATACCGAGCTCGGGGCAAATCAACGCCGCAGCTTGCTTTCGCGACTTTCGCGTCCTGACCACGAAAAACTCGTTAAACTTGTCGTCGATGACCTGAAACACGTCAATTCTGGCGGATTCGGGTCGCTTGGCATCCATCGCCAACTGCTGATTCCTCAACTCGAAGAATTGGTGAAGGCGATACCTGACCTGCTGAACAATCAGAATCTCGTACTGGCCTATCTGACAAAGTTGCAGCCGGCTGCCGACGAAGACTGGCGACGCGACCCAAGTCGATTCGAGGCCTGGCTCGATCGACTTGCCAAATTCACGAATCGACTTGCACCGGTGCATAATTCATTAAAAGCCCACGTGCTTTATCATCGTCTGGTGCTCGACCGACAGCGCGGCAACCTGAACAAAGACCGATTTGTCGAATATCTGAAACTGCCGCGACGAGTCGGTTATCTTTCCAAACGCATGGCCGAGTCCGAAGTCATCAAGAATTTCCCGTGTGATCTTAACGCTAACTATGTCGCAGCCACATTGCTTCCCGTGATCGGCGATGACGAACCGCTTGTCCGCAGCTATCTTGCCGCGTTTCTGGTTGACGCCCCTAACACGAAAGAGTTCGAACCCTATCTCAATGACGTTTATCTTCAGCAACTATTTGCCGAGGTCAAGATCGTCAACGGTTTGGGTGATGCCGAACAATTAGCGGCGCAACTTCCTCCCGCCCAATTCCAACAATTGAAAGACCGTGTTGATCTCGATTTCGCCTTCACAAACAAGACACAGTTCGCGCCGGACGAACCAGTAAAGCTTGATCTGTACTTGAAAAATGTCGGTACGTTGATCGTCAAAGTGTTCGAGATCAACACGAAAGCGTTTTACCGGTCACAATTGAAAGAAATCGACACGGACATCAGCCTGGACGGACTGGTGGCGAACGTCGAACAGACTTATCCGTCGAAAGAGCCTCCGCTGCGACGCGTCCCCGTCAGGTTCGAATTCTCCCAGCTTGAAAAGCCCGGCATCTACGTTGTCGATTTCATTGGAAACGGCCGCAGCAGTCGTGCCCTGATTCGGAAGGGTCGATTGCGTTACATAGTCCGAACTGGCCCAGTGGGACACGTGTTTACGATTCTCAATGAGAAAAACGAGCAAGTAAAGGATGCCTCGCTCTGGTTGTCGGGGCACGAATATTTGCCCGGGGCCGATGGAGCGATTCAGGTACCGTTTGCTGCCAATGCAGGCCGCCAGGCCATTGTGATTTCACAAGGGGGGCTGTCGTCGCTCGATTTCTTCCAGCAAGAGGCAGAAACGTTCAACCTGACGGCGGGTTTTTACGTTGATCGAGAATCGTTGCTGAAGCAGAAGACCTCCGAATTAATTGTTCGTGCTGGATTGACCGTGAACGGCACACCCGTTTCGTTAAAGTTGCTTGATGAGGTCAAATTGACAATCGTCTCCACGGACCTCGACGGAATTGCGTCGTCACAAGAGATTCCCGATTTCAAATTATTCGAGGACCGTGAGTCGACCCACGAATTTCAAGTTCCTTCACGATTGGCATCACTTCAGTTTACGTTGACGGGTCGCGCAAAGAAGCTCAGTGAAGGGGGACAGAAGATCGATCTGTCTGTTGGCGATTCGGTTTCGCTCAACGCAATCGACCGAACGGAAAAAATCGAGTTGCCTCATCTCGCTAAATTTGGTGACGCGTATGTGATTGAACTGCGAGGAAAAACAGGCGAGACGAAACCGTCGCGACCGGTTCAACTGGCATTCAAGCATCGTGACTTTCGAGACGTTTATCAGGTGACTTTGAAGACGAGTGCCGCAGGACGGATTGAGCTGGGCCAATTGACCGACATCGCCTTGATCACGGCAACCAGTCCGGAAAACACGCAGCAGAACTGGAAGTTGCCTCGTGATTCACACACTTACTTCCAGACCGTTCATGGTAAAGTCGGCGAGCCGATCGTCGTTCCGTTCCTTAACCGCAGTCAAGCGTTGCTAGCGGCAGACGTCGCTTTGAAACCGACACGAGACGAATTCTCGCTGCTCGAAGTCCGTAACGAGTCTTATGTCGCCGACCGCTTTGAACACCTGAGTCTGAAGGATGGGCTTGTTGTTCTGAATAAGCTTCCAGCGGGGGACTATGACCTATTGCTCAAGTCCACCGGCGCCCAGATGCGAATTCGAGTCACTGACGGTCCCAGGCTGGCCGGGTTCGTCTTGGGAAATGTGCGACAGCTCGAATTGCCTCGACTGGCTCCGCTGCAGATCGAATCGATCAGTCCAGGTGATAATGACTTAAGTATCAAGTTGAAGAACGCGACAAAGTTCACGCGGGTGCATATCTTCGCCAGCCGCTACGTTCCTGAATACGACGTTTTCAGTAAACTGAGCCGCGTACGCGGAACCGAGCCGTACGTTTTTCAGCAAACTCCCGCAAAGTCTGTCTATCTGACGGGACGAAACATCGGTGACGAGTACCGTTATATCATCGAACGCAAGTATGCGAAGAAGTTTCCTGGAAATACGCTGGAACGACCATCACTGCTGCTAAACCCGTGGGCTGTCCGCACGACAGAGACAGGCGAACAACAGGCCGCTGGTGGCGATCCTTTCGCCAAGGCTGGAACCGCTCCAATGAGCAGTGCAATGCGAAGTATAGACGGTAGGGACGGCGAAATGGGTGCTGCGGGTCCCGCTCAAAACCTTGCCAACCTCGACTTTCTTGCACAAGGCTCGATCGTTTTAGCAAACCTTATCCCGGATGATGCGGGATTCATCAAGATCGACAAAAACGCGATCGGGCCTCATCAGCACATTCATGTTGTGGCTGTCGATCCGGTCAGTACCACGTATCGCGCCGTTTCATTGTCCGAACCAAAAACGGCGATCCTGGACCTGCGACTTCTCAGCGGGCTTGATCCGAAAGGCCATTTCACTCAGCAAAAACAGATCAGCATTGTTCCCGTTGGCCAGACATTTACTCTGCATGACATCACGACGTCGAAGTTTGAAGCATACGACAGCTTGTCCAGGGTCTACGGCCTGTATGCCACATTGAGCCAGGACTCCAAGTTGAACGAGTTCTCGTTCATTCTCAATTGGCCAAAACTGAAGCTGGAAGAGAAACGGGCACTCTATTCAAAACACGCCAGCCACGAACTGTCGTTCTTCCTGTTCAAGAAAGACCCCGAATTCTTCCAGACGGTCATCAAGCCGTACCTGGCCAACAAAAAAGATCTGAAATTTATCGATCGTTTCCTGCTGGAAGTTAACCTGTCCGAGTACCTGCAATCGTGGCAGTATCAGCAGCTGAATATCGTCGAGCGGATTTTGCTCGCCCAGCGGTTGAAGGATGAACGACCGAACGCAGCTCGCCACGTGTCCGACCTTTATTCGTTACTCCCACCGAATACCGAGAATTTCATCCGACTGTTTGAAACGGCGGTCAAACGAAGTTCATTGGACACGTCAGATGCCTTGGGAATCAAGGTCGCCAGCGATCAGCTGTTTGACCGTGTTGAGTTAATGACTGAGGAACGGGGTGCCAGTGCCGCTGCCCCTGCCAGTGGCCCTTCAGGTGGCCCTATGTCTTCGTTGATGACGCTAGGTAGCGACGTTAAATTTTTTGGACGCGCGGCGCCGGGTGCAGCTGGCTCTGGTGAACGTGCAAAGCAAGAAAAAAAGCGATCGGAAACGGACGCGGTCAAAGAACAACTCATAGCGGGCAAACGAAGACAATCGACACGCGTACTGTCTCTCGGCAAAGCTTCCGACAAAGACGGGAATGGAATCGCAGAGGATATGGAAGCTCACGCAGAATCCGAATCGCTCTTTTTCGGGGTCCAAGAGGGGCTTCAGCTTCGCCAACTCTATCGTAAACTCGACCAGACCAAAGAGTGGGCTGAAAATAACTATCATCACCTGACCATCGACCAGCAGCATGCAGGATTGGTGACCGTCAATGCGTTCTGGAAGGATTTTGCCCAGCACGATCCGGCCGGCCCGTTTCTCTCGCGAAACCTGGCCGAAGCGTCACGGAACTTCCCGGAAATGCTGCTGGCCCTGGCCGTGCTCGATCTTCCCTTTGAGGCACCAAAGCACGACACCAAGTTCGACGGTGCCAAGATGACACTGACGCCAGGTGGACCAATGGTCGTGTTCCACGAAGAAATCAAGCCGTCGGCCGCTGCCGATGCTTCGACCAAAGTGCTCGTCAGCCAGAACTTCTTTCGTTACGGTGATCGAACTCGACTTGAAGCTGGCGAACAGGTTGACAAGTTTGTCACCGATGAATTCTTGCGGCAGGTTGTCTACGGCTGTCAGGTCGTCGTGACGAACCCGACTTCGACTCGTCAGAAGCTGAATGTGCTGCTTCAAATTCCCGTCGGTGCCATTCCGGTGTTAAATAGCTTGGCAACGAAAACAGTCCACGTCAGTCTTGAGCCGTATCATACTCAGACCCTGGACTATCATTTCTATTTCCCTGCTGCCGGCCAGTTCCCCCAGTTTCCAGTCCACGTGGCCCGGAATGAAACGTTAATTGCATCGACGGCTGCAGTGAGCCTGAATGTTGTCGACAAGCCGACCAAAATCGACACCGGTTCGTGGGATTATGTCTCACAATTCGGTTCAACCGACGACGTTCTGACGTATCTCGATAAAAACAATATCGACGCAGTGAACCTCGACCGAATCGCCTGGCGGATGAATGATCCCAAAGTATTCGTCGCAGTCGTGACAAAACTGACCCAGCGACACGTCTATCAGCACACATTGTGGTCGTATGCACTGAAGCACAATATTCCCGAACGTGCTCGTGAATACCTGATCGCAGACCAGATCGTCAACACCTGCGGCGGTCGCCTGACCAGCACGCTGCTGACGATTGACCCAATGGCCAGACGGACATTCGAACATCTCGAATACAAACCGCTGGTCAACGCCCGAGCCCATTCGCTGGGCAAACGTCGTCAGATTCTCAACGACCGCTTCTATCATCAATACCATCAGACGTTGCACCAACTCTCTTACGAGCAAAAACTCGAC
Source organism: uncultured Schlesneria sp. (assembly GCA_903834925.1). GTDB lineage: Bacteria > Planctomycetota > Planctomycetia > Planctomycetales > Planctomycetaceae > Schlesneria. The sequence goes on along the minus strand of CAILLA010000011.1, from coordinate 2,807 downwards.
GATGATGACCTGTTGACGGTAACTTATTATTTGTTGCTTCAGGACCGGATCGAAGAAGCGTTGGCAACGTTTGCCCAGGTCAACGTCGAAAAGGTCTCGACGAAAATGCAGTATGACTACTGTGCCGCGTATCTCGATTTCTTCAACGATGATCATCAAAAAGCGCGACGCATTGCCGACAAGTACACCGATCATCCCGTCGATCGATGGCGAGAAACGTTCGCAGCCATTTCCGCTCAGCTTGACGAAGCCGAAGGGAAAGACACCAAGCTGGTGAGTGACGAAGATCGCAACCAGCAGCAAACCCAATTGGCAGCGACCGAGCCGAACTTCGATTTCACCGTGGAATCCAAACAGATCAAGCTCGACAGCCAGAACCTGAAATCAGCCCGCATCAACTTTTACGAGATGGATGTCGAACTGCTGTTCAGCCGGAACCCGTTCGTGCAGCACTTCAGCGGTCAGTTCAGTTCGATTAAACCGAATCGTTCTGAAGACGTAACCTTTGAGGAAGGCCAAAACGCCGCCGAAGCGGGTCGCGGAAAGCAGTCAACGAAACTGATTCGTCTTCCTGCGGAACTCGACAACAAAAACGTACTTGTCGAAATTGTCGGGGCAGGGCAGACGAAGACCCAAGCCTACTATTCACATTCGCTAACGGTGCAAGTGATTGAGAATTACGGTCAAGTCAAAGTGGCACACCAGACCACAGGCAAGCCGGTCCCCAAAGCATACGTCAAAGTCTACGCTCAGATGGCTGACGGCAGCGTCAAGTTCTACAAAGACGGCTACACCGATCTACGCGGTCGCTTCGATTTCGCGTCACTCAACACGAATGCCCTCGACGTGGCCACGAAGTTTTCGATCCTCATTCTGAGTGACGAATTCGGAGCGTTGGTACGAGAAGCGAATCCACCAAAACGGTAATCTTCCCTAAAGAATGTTGGCTAAGCTAAAACGCAACCCCACCTCCCCTGTGGGGGTGGTTAACGGGCCTTTGCCCTAGGAATCTTTATGATGACGCATCGGTGAATAAGGGCTCGCCGGTGCTCTTGGTAGCCGCTAGCGTCGGCGGTCATTTGGTCATTTTTCACCAAATAGTAAACGCGACACCCACTGATTCCGGAAGCGGCCGGAAGGATCGGCACGGGAGCAAAGCACTCTGAATTCGGCCAGGTTCGGGTAGAGGTTTGAAACTGTTTCCGCGTCGATGGGACAGTACTTGCCCCAATGTGGCCGTGCTTGAAAGATTTCCGCCGTCGTTCGGGCTAAATGTTCGGCGAATCGAATGAAACCCTGTCGTTCGTTCGGTCGAGCGTAACTGATGATGCTGATCGCGTAGTAGTCTTCGTCGTCGCTACTCGCCATCGAGATTAGCGTATCGTCAGGTAGGACTCGCCTCACGCAAATAGGGTAGTGATGTGTGTAGATACCGAAACAGCGTTCCAGCGAATCGAGCATCCCAAGCGTTTGCAGTCGTTCTTGTGTTGGCAATGACAACGCATGAGTATCACCCCCGAAATGCCGCAATAATTCAATGACAAACGGGATTGTCGTAGTCAGTTGCGAGCGTTTTACAAAAATCTCAATTTCACTATGACGGAATAGTTCGTGCTCCATAATTAGCATGTCGTATGACTTGTCGACCACTTTCCAGCCATGAATCACGGTCCAAGGCATCAGATATCGGTAGAAGTAGAGGACTCCACGTCGCGATCGCAGCAATTGGACCAGAGTCATGATCACCAGATGCATGCCAATGTCGAAGGTCAACCAGAAATAGAGACGATAGAGCGACGCAAGCCAGCTTCGCGGTCCGGTCACTTCGCGTCGGTGCTGCCCGTAAAAGTCCCATTTCCAAGGGACGACGTAAAATTGCTGTAACGGATAGAATTCTTCTGCGGCGAGAACCTCGGCAAGCGTCGCATGACGTCGAAAATATTCTTCGACCTGATATTGCGGACGAGCCCACAGGCCAACCGAGACAATCACTCCGAGACAGCCCAGCGAACAACGGGCGGCTTTTAGTTCGACCCCATCCGAAATCGTACGGATTATCGGTTCGCCCGTCGTTACGTCGTAACACGCGATCCGCACCTCAGCGATGTAATGTGACAGGCTGCATTTCCCCGATCCATGTGTGCCGGTCGAGATCGCTCCGGCGATCGCTTGTTCGGTGATCAGGCCAAGTGACGGTAGAGTCACGTTCGCCTGTCACTCCAGTTCGGTAAGCAATCGTTTAATTTGACAGCCCGCACCGATTGTCGCCCAAACACGTCCCTCTCGCAGTTCTGTTTTCACGTGATTGATGTGCCGCAAGTCGAGCACGACGTCGTCGCCGCGCGGAGCTTCGCTCCACGAATGCAACCGCCCGATCGAACGGATCTTTCGCCCGGCATACTGCTTCAGAATCTCTATGATTTCCGTTTCCGATTTCGGTGCCACTACGATTTGGGGCACAAAAGAAAGGTTCCCACCGAAATTGGCGATCGTCGGTGATTCGATTAACATTTGCGGTGGTCTCACATGCAGACAGTTTGGAAATGGCACTAGAATAGCCGGTTTCCGGTCTATTTACGTCTCATCAGTGAACTCGGTTATCGGCTTCACTTTGACGGATTCAATCACCAAGTACGGTCATCTCGGGTCGTCGAGTCCGGTGTCGAAGGCTTTGTCGATATGCGGAATCAATTTATTTCTCGACTCATTCTCCTGAGCCGCAGGTTGCCAGATGATTCCACGTCACCATTAACGAATGACGAACTGCATGATCTGATCAGTTCCGACGCTAGCAGCGTCGGCCACGT
>CAILLA010000010.1 GCA_903834925.1 uncultured Schlesneria sp. | reverse complement strand
CCGCCGAAGGTTCTCAACGCCGCCGAAGGTTCTCAACGACGCCGAAGGTTCTCAACGCCGCCGAAGGTTCTCAACGCCGCCGAAGGTTCTCAACGCCGCCGAAGGTTCTCAACGCCGCCGAAGGTTCTTCGTTTGAGAGGCGGGTTCAATCTTGACGAAGTTGATCAAACGGTCGACCTTTGAATATTCGATTGACTCGCTTGCTTCTGTCAATAAGCGGCGATTATCAATAACTTCTTCCCGCCGAGTTTTTTTCTGCCACTGGAATCTTCGCATGCCTTTGTCTTCCTTCCGTTTGTTTGTGTTGCTGATCGTTCTGGATTTTTGTGTCTGTCACCAGGTTGCGTTTGCCCAGAAGGTTCCTGAAGGGTTCAAAGCGGAATTGCTTTATGGCGTTCCAGAGATTGAGCATCCTTCTGTCGTGACTTGTGATGATGTCGGCAATCTGTTCGTTGGCGAAGATCCGATGGATATGCGAGGGCCGACGAATAAGGAATTTGATCGCGTCCTTTACATCGTGTTCGATCAGGAGGGGAAACCGGTTCGCAAGACGGTTTTCTGCGAAAACCTTTCTGCCGTGTTCGGATTGATCTGGCATGAGGGTGCTCTCTATGTGATGCATGCTCCGCATTACACGATGTTTAAGGATACCGATGGCGATGGCGTGGCGGATGTTCGAAAAGATCTGGCTGATGGGTTTGGTCCGACTCCCGGGATTCATGGATTTAACGATCACGTGGTGACGGGAACTCGGATGGGTTTGGATGGTCGGGTTTATATTTCGGTGGGTGATACCGGGATTCAGAAGGCGACCGGCAATGATGGTTCGTCGATCACGCTCGAAGGTGGCGGCGTTGTTCGAATGACGCTTGATGGACGGCAGCTGGAAGTCGTGACCAGCGGGACTCGTAATCATCTCGATGTGGCGATGGACTCGCTGGACAACATTTTTACTTATGACAACACCGACGATGGGTTGGGTTGGTGGACTCGGTTTACGCTGCATGTGCCGAGCGGTTATTACGGATATCCCTACGATTACCACACGCGGACGGACCGGCATCTGCCTCGGATCAGCGAGCATGGTGGGGGTTCGCCTGTCGGTGGCGCCTGTTATCGCGAAGCGGCCTGGCCGAAGCAGTATGTTGACTCTCCATTCTTCTGCGAATGGGGTAAAGGGAAGATCCAATTCTTCAAGCTGAAGAAAAAGGGAGCATCGTTCGAGGCCGAAATCGAAGATTTCATGGTCAAGGAAGGGTCAGAAGAATTTCGGCCGCTCGACCTTTGCTTCAGCCCGGATGGCCGGCACATGTATGTCGCCGACTGGAACTACGGTGGCTGGACCAACACGAAGCAGGCGGGTCGCCTGTTCCGCGTGACTTATGTGGGAAACGAAGTCGCGGCAGAACCGGCCCGAGCACCCCAGGGTGGGCCGTTCGAAAGCTATGTGAAGTCACTGGGGCATCCGTCCCATGCGGAGCGGATGCGAGCGATGTTTGCTCTGGCTGCCTGGGGTGGTGACCAGCCGAAAGAAGCTGTCACGATGGCGTTCAAACCAAGCGTCAACGCTCCCAAAGCGGCGAAGATTCATGCCATCTGGCTGGCCGAACAATTGGCATCGCGACCGGAAAACGCTTCGTATTCGCCCGTCAAAGACTGGTTGCAGGCGATAACTGACGCCGAACCCGAAGTTCGTGCCCAGGCCGCACGAGCACTTGGCCTTCGCCGTTCCAGCGAGGCCACCCAACCGTTGTCAGGCTTATTGAAGAATGATCCTGATCCAACCGTTCGGCTTCAGGCGGCGATTGCGCTGGGGCGAATTGGCAATCCAACACCTGACGCGAAATGGCTGAGTGTCGATTCTGGTCAGCGCGGTGTCATCCTACCCCGGACTGACGACACCACGATGGCCCCTCTGGGAACCGGAGACACAGCCATTGCACATGCGTTGCTGGATGCGTTGGGAGACGAGGACGATTATGTTCGTCAAGTCGTGATCCAGTCGCTACGAACGACTAATAACTGGAGCGAGGCGCGCAATTCGTTACGAAGCGAAAGTCTCAGAATTCGGCAGGGCACGCTATTGGCTTTGACGGGATCGTTCGACGAATCAGCGGTCGCCGTGTTGCGGGATTTCGTGCTTGGTGCCACAGGTCCGGCTACGGCAGATGAGTTGGCCAAAGCTGTCGAGGCGGTCGCGGAAGTTCATCGCCGATCCGAGCCATACACCAAGGGCTGGTGGGGAACTCAGCCCGCCAAAGGTCAACCTGCTCGCCCCAGGAAGAACGACTGGTCGGGGACTGCCACAGTGCTAGCAACCCTGCGAGACTCTGCAGGCTCATCCAATCCGGCGGTGAAGATTGCGGCGATAAAGGCATGGCGACAAGTTGGTGATCCCGCTGCATTACCGATCCTGCGAACGTTGGCCGCACCAGGCAACGATCAACGGGTTCGCCGTGAAGCAGTGTCGACGCTCGCCACGCTAAAGGACAAAGACGCAATCAGCTTGTTCGCAAATATCGCGGGTGACGCTACATCCGAAGACGTATTGCGACAGGAAGCAGTGAAGGGGATTACTGCTATCGGATCTCCCGAAGCTGTAGAGCAGTTGATCAAGATCGTGGCTGCCGACGCCAGCTCCGAACAATTGACCGGTCTGGCTTTCGAATCGTTAGCAACACTGAAAAGTGAAGATGCGATCGGCGTCACTGAGCAACGTCTTTCCGATTCCCGCGCCAATGTCCGCGCGGCTGCAGCAAAGGCTCTGGGAGCGATTCGCGGTAACGGTGCAGCAGTTCGTCTGACTGAGCTATTAAACGATCCTGACGTTGCGGTGTCGAAGATTGTTCTGACGACGCTGGGGCAGATCAAATCGCCTGATGCTGTTCCAGCCATGATCCTCGCCGCATCGAATCCGGCGTTGAAATTCGAAGCTCAGCAGGCTTTGACGATGATGCCCGATCGACGGGCGTTGCCGTTGTATCTGGATGGATTGGTCAGTCCGAACAATGACCTGCGAAAATCCTCGCTTGATGCGCTCATTGCCTTGCGCGGTCTGATTGGTCCTGACATCATCAAATTGAACGAGTTGAACGAGCTGCAGAATGGAGCACGAGGACCACTACAGGCTGTCTTTTCTGCTCCCGTACCAATTCAAAAATGGCAATTGGCTGGGCCGTTTCCGAAGGAAGGAGAATTTCCCAAGTTCGACGTTACTCAGGCTGCCGACCTGCAGCAAGAATTTCCCATCGGTGACCAGCGTTTGAAATGGAAAGGAGTTTCCACCGCCGACAAACAAGGCCGTTTCAATGCAGGAAATCTACTCGGCAGCAGTGGCGACATGTGGGGGATGGCCTACGCCGCAGTCGACGCGGAAAGCGACGGACCACAGTCGCTCGTTCTCGGAAGCGACGATCAAGCCGTCCTGTTTGTGAATGGTCAGCAGGTCTACGAATTCCTCGGTAATCGCGGCTGGGGGGCGGAACAGGGGACGATCTCTGTGGATCTGAAGAAGGGGATTAATCACATCTGGTTTAAGACGGGCAATACCGGCGGTGGCTGGGAATTCAGCCTGGCGGTCAGGTCGAAGGATTCGAAGTACGCATTCCTTTATGAAAACGTCGTACCGAAACTCGATATCGGTGCCTACTCGGAATTCGCCAGAAAGAATGCCGGTAATGCGGCCAAAGGAAAGGTGATCTTTGAAGATCCGAAGGGGGTTGCCTGTGCGAAATGCCATGCGGTAGGCGGCGTCGGCGGGAAGATCGGCCCTGATCTGATCGGAATCGCCGCGAAGTACCCTCGTGAAGAGCTGATCCGGTCAGTGCTGGAACCTTCGAACCGAATCGCAAACGGCTACGACGTCTATGTCGTTGTCACGAACAGTGGCGTGGTAATCAATGGCTTGCTGAAGTCAGACAGTCCGGAAGGGATCGAACTTTTGGATGGCAAAGGAAACCTCCACAAGATTGCCGCATCAGACATCGACGAGAAATCCCGCAGCCCTGTGTCACTGATGCCCAACGGGCTTAAGGACGGGCTGACACTGGAAGACTTTGCTGACATCGTCGCCTACCTCGACAGCCTGAAGCAGCAACCGACAGGTACAAAATAGCACACTGCAATGAAGGAGCTTATGAACAGGCCCGATTAACCTTTTGTTTTCTTCGACGATGCCTTCTCGTACGTTTCTTTAACTCGGAACTTCACGATCTTCTTGATCAGACTGAATGGGATTTTCTGATCGAGAGGGAATTGAACCGATCCCTTAGCGCTTTTGTAGGACGATAATTCGCTTCTGAACTTTTCGATTCCGGACGACGTTGGATAGAACCCGATGTGGTTCGCGAACGCCGCGAAATGAACAAGATTTTCATTCAACACAAACGTCGGAATTCGATATTTGATAGCTTCAGTCGCACTTGGAGCGGCAAGTTGAACGATGGTGCGAATCTTCTGCAGATTTTTTTGGACGTCGCTTGGGAATTGTGAGATGTATGCCTCAATCGTGTCGGGCGGCAAGGTATCAGTTTTTAAGTTGTTTCGCATCGTATTTTATCCGCTTGGGAAGGGATCTAAGAAAGAACCTTTCTTGTGATGCTATCTTTAGGTTAGCGTTTTGTTTCTGCGGATGACATTAAAAAAGCAGTCGCAATCTCAATGGAGTCAATCAAACCAGGGACCCGCTGAGAACGAGATTCAAAGAAATCTGTCACGGAAACAGTACGTCCGACCCAAGCTGGGATATCTGCAATTTCTGACAGCAGCAGCTTTTGGCTTCGGATTTTGTCTGAGACGTAGTTGGATTGGTTAGCTTCCAATTGTCTGGAGCTTTCGTGCGAACCGGTTCATGTGTCGGCGTTACGGAACTCTTTTCCTGGCGGCGTTCAACGACCTGGATCGTATTTCGTCCACTTGCATGCACGCGCTCAGCCGAACTGAGACGGATCAGGTTCACAGCCTCGCCAGCTTCCACAGCGGAAAACTTCAAAACAGTTTCTGCTCGCCCTTTGACTGACAGCCTTCCCGCTTCGAACACGACAGTTTGGCCGTCCAGGTGTGAGAATTGGGTGGGGAATTCGATTTCAAATTTCACGTCATGAAGCGTGACGTCACCAGTATTTCGAACAGTAATTTGCAGTTCGACGTCATCCCCGACGTGGACTCGATCAAGATATTGGATATCACATGCAAGCGCGGGGTGATGTTCGACTCGCTCGGGAGGAATCGACGGTAGTTGTTGAATTTCGAATGGCCGACTAACTTCAGTTAACGTCGAGACCTCAGCCCGGGCAATCACGCGCGCCCTTTGGATCAGTCGATGGCTTCCCTCAGGAATCCATTTCAAAACGAGTTCCTGTTCCGTGCCGGGAGAAAGTTCCGGAAATTCGCGATGCCAAACTTTTTCGCTCGATCCCGTGTTGGGTTCTAAAACCGCCTCGCTGCTGGCATCAGGGGTAGCGTCAATCACGATTTGAGATTCAGAAAGAAATTCCTTCACTTCGACTTGGGACACAGGATCAGGTCCCTCGTTGCTGACCACCAACGTTGATTGATTTGTTTCACTTGCCGATACGGAGCTCGGAACTCGCAGCTCAATCGAGAGTGCAACATCTGCCACCGCTCGTAATGCTTCGTTGTATTCGTCTGCGGGTGAATCCAAATGTTCCAGTCGATTGAATGTCCCAACTTGTTCGTATGGTTTGACTCTGGAAGAAAGCAAATGAGACGACGGATGAAACGAGCGCCATTTCCACGGGTTTTCTTCGTGTGAAACAAGCTCACTTGGGAATCGCCGAAAATTCTCTGGAAAAACGCTGAGTTCGGAATGTCGAACGAGATGCGAACCCGGGGGGAACCGTCCTGCGACTGTAAAATGTCGCTCCATCGCCATTTCGAAGGCGAGATCAGGATGGTTTCGGATTACGGGGACAAAGGGAATTTCAGGCTCGGGCACGGAAATTGGATTGGAATTTTGACGACGTCGTGGTAGGGAAACATAATCGGGTCGGTCGCAGCCAGCACCGAAATCCCAGGCCGCCTGAACAAACAGTCGCGAGTCACGTTCTTGAATTCGAGGGCCGGAATGTGGACGGTAAGAGTCAGATCCAGGTTTGATATCTGGTCTCGTAACCATCCGATGATCTTGTTGGGCCTTTTTCGGTCGACTGAGATCCAGATGGACATCGAGATTTCTCTCGATATTTGTACGCTGTGCTAACGAATTGTGACCGGAATCCTGTTTGCGATTCACGTTTCCAAGCGCCGTGATCCTCGACGAAAAAAGCCGACTATCGAGCTTAATGTTTTCAGTCTTTGGAGCTGCTTGATCGGGAACAAACAAATGAGCAACTCGCCATCGGTCCTGCACAGCCCAATCATGACGTAATTCAAGATCATGACGGCTGAGGTTCGCTGTCGACCGTGAAGCCAGCGTTTTCGGACGGTTCTTGGACGTTTCATTGACGAGCGAAATGAACATTGTAATCGTCAGCAGCACGGCAACGGTTCCGACCACCGTAACGAAGTACCATGCGGGCGATTCTCGAAAGCCTTTGGCAACCCGAGTGATGGACCGATCGAGCCAGCTCAAAACGTGCAACACCTCCCGCACGAACCACCGCAGCGGATATGGCAATTCCCGTAAAATGAGAGTCCATAGACGCGATCGCACGGCATTGCCTTCCTTCGGCCAGCTCTCGGAACCCGACGGCTTCCGATCAGCTTCGACTCCCTTCGGTTTTCTGCCGGTTCTGCTGGAGGCAAATATGCGATCCAGCCACGGCAATTCTCATGTCAGATTGAAATGGTTATCAGAATTTGCTGGTCAGTAAAAGAGCGGATTCTTGAGGCAGAGAATTCCCATACGGCGTTTCTTGACGGTCAATTTCACTCGCGCTAAGATTCCGTGAATTGTTGGCTCTTTTTTTTTCGGAAATTGTTTCGTAAAAAGAGCCTCCCGGTGACCTTCGTCACGGGAAATCTGCAATATCGAAACTTTTCAGCGAAAGTGAGCTTTCAATGACACATGTGGTGGCAGAACCCTGCTTCAACTGCAAGTACACCGATTGTGTGACTGTTTGCCCCGTCGAATGCTTTTATGAAGGCGAAGCGATGCTATTCATCCACCCGGAAGAATGCATTGATTGCGAAGCATGCGTCCCGGAATGTCCACCAGCCGCAATTTTCCATCAGGATAACCTGCCTGCGGAATGGGCCGATTACACTGCTTTGAACGCTGAAATGGCGTTGAATTGCCCAGGAATCACCGAACGCAAAGACCCAATGGGTCCGCCAATTGAAAAGCACTAAGACAACTGTGCCGTTGACAATTTCTATTCAGTTGCCAGCCAGCAAATTCCCGTGATTTTGCTGGTTACTGGCTTTTAACTGCCGACAAAAAACAAAAACACCACACCCGCCGACTGGCAAGTGTGGTGTTTCTTATTATCTCGTGATTATTGATTCGTTGATGGTCCGGCACATCGAATCAGGTGATCATGGTCGATGTAGACGACCTGGATCGATTCATCCAGATGACGGAACGGAACCGGCCAGTCAGATCGTTTGATGAGGTCGTAGTAGACCGTACACTTGTAGTGGCAGTGGTGCAATCGAGCCGGCCCAGCGAGCGGGTAGAACCGGCAATCGTCCATCCGATCGACGATCGGTTCGGTGACGATTTTTACGTTATTTCGAGCTGTTTCAGCGAAGAACGGCCAGCCGCCCGATGTATCGTTCGGCAGGGTTCGCATGACTTCATCGGCACTTGGCGGATCCTGGCAGAAGATCGGGGCATGTTCGCCCTCCACCGGATCAAGGATCGGTACCTTGTCGTAACGTTCTTCCTTGATGTATGCGTCTTCAATCAACTCGCTGTAGTACGGGCTGACCGGAATCAGCGGCGTCGTACCGTAGAACGAGCTCAAAGTGAAGGCCATGGTCAGCAATCTGCCGAACAAGATGCATCCACTGTTGCTCATCGTCATTAAACCGATGGCAGCGAGAAGAGTAAATCGTTTCGTAACCGAACCAGGCTTAGTCATCATTTCTCTCCGGCAGTTCCCGAATCCGCTGAAATGGCGATCATGGGACCGTGTGTAACTTAAGTATCGAATGTTCCGGCTGAAGACTTGCGGGAATTTTCCGATTTTGCGGGCTGTAACCATCAACTTGTCTGAGCTTGCGCAAAATCCTCGAACTCTAATGACTCTTGCGCGATAGTTCTGAGCTACCCCAGACCCAAACTCTTCTCATTGTTCGACGAAATGAGAAACGTCTGCAGCAGCGGGGCCACCACAGACGTCAGCCATTCGGGTACCGGTTTCTCCGCAGAGCGGAGATGATTTCGTGATTGCTGGATGAACGGTCATAGATCACTCCATGACCGCCTAAACCACCCAGACAACCCGTGATCACCAATTGTGGGGGTTCAAGAACCACCACCAACGATCTGTTCGTGGCTTGAACATCAAATTCCATTGACCATCATCCCACCGCAGCGTGGCATCTCGCCAGCCGAGCGGTACTTGCGGATACGGGTAGAATGGACCGATGTAAGGCCAGGCACTGGCACTATATTGTTGCGGATAGGATACCGCAGCGACGTTCGGATACTGAGCATACGAGGGCCACGAATGGTCCGGCATGTTCGGGCTGTTGTAGACCGCTGGTGATCCACCACCCATTCCTGGGTTCCCGTACGAAGGTGGGTAAGGTGGAGCGTATCCAGGCCCTCCCGCTGGTCCCCCTTGATACCCGCCTGGCCCGCCAGGATAACCCTGACCTGGAGCTGGAGGAGCAGGTATATTCTGTGCGGACATTTGCTGTCCTGGGTACTGCTGAAGACCGGCGTACTGTGCCGGAGCTCCCTGCATGTATCCTGCACCTTGAACCGCGCCTTGTGGTGGACCGTAAGGTCCTCGTCCGGCGGCATTTGCATCGTCCGTACACCGCAGACGGTTTGCAACGGAACGTACTCCCGGAACGGAAGCCGCCGCACGTTGAGCTGCCGCTCGCTCGGCTTGTGTCCCGACGCTTCCATCCAGCATTGCGACTCCGTTCTGGAATCGAATCTGAATGTCATAACCGTCAAGCTGAGCTGATGTTAGCACATCACCGATTTGCTGGGCAATTTCCTGGTTTCTTGTCGCAACACTGTCACCCCCTTGGGCGGGTGCTGCGTCAGGAACCTCGGAATTGACCTGTTGAACACGGCTTTGTTTTGCCGTGTCAGCAGCATGTCCAGCCTGCATTACTTTGGCTGAGGGATCTGCCCCCCCACCACGTAGTTTCTCAGTGAACCCACGTTTCTTTTCGGCGACGGCAATCCGGTTATCGACTTTCGATACGCCGGAAACCTTCTTGACGAGCTCAGTCGCCTTGTCTCGATATTTGGGGTCCAGTACCGAACCACTCAGAACGGCAGTGCCATCTTTGTATTCGATGCTGATTTCACCCTGAACCTTGCCGCGCAGAGCGTTGGCAATGTCCTCGGCCACTCGCTGATTGTCAGTTCGCGACGCACGAGTACCTGTCGTAGGCTTTGCATCCTTCGATTTTTCACTCGCCGCGAAGGTCAATCCGGGGGTTGCCGCCAGCAAGCTGAGCGTTAACACCCACTTCCCGTACTTTCGCATGGAACGTTCTCCTTCCAAATCCTCCCTGGCATCTCTGAGGCTGGTG
>CAILLA010000009.1 GCA_903834925.1 uncultured Schlesneria sp. | reverse complement strand
TGGGTTGAAACCCACGGCTCTCAACCTGTGTCGCTCTGCGACGGAAGACGAACCGGGGTTGTTGTCATCTCGTCGTCGAAGAACACTGCTTGTCGGCTGTCGTCAAAGAACACTGCTTGACCGAGTACGGTCAAGCAGTGGCACAGGTGTTTTCCACTTGCCGCTGTTTTCCGGCGAGAAATCGCTTGGGGCGTTGGGGTTACGGGAAACGTCCGTCCCTGGCTATTTGAACAGCCGACCCCGGAACAGTACGGTCGCCTATTTTCGAATCGCGAAAACGTCCTTGGGAATCTCTCGGTACATGCTTCATTTCATTTCGGGGTGACTGGCAATTCGCGAAGCGGAGCTTCGAAGAGAGGCGTTACCAAGCTGGAACTTGGTAACGAGAAAATGCGACGGACGAAGAGCCAGAGGGCTAACGCACCCCGGCTCGCCTCGTTCAACGCGAGAACGATTCCTCGTTTTCAAAACCTCACCACTTCACGAAACACATAATTACGAAAACACCTTTGCATAAACACATATTGACTATGCACGCACTATGTCGTATTCTTGTCGCATATGCTTTTGGCTGTATCGTGTTCATTGACTGGGGGGGCTCGAATGAATCTGGAAAAGTTGAGCGATATTCCTGCGAAGCCGCAGGGTTGGATTTGGAGGGGTGTGATTCCCGAGGGGCAAGTGACGCTGTTGACGGGGGAGCCGGGGGTTGGGAAGAGTCTGTTTGCGATGGATGCCATCGCCCGGTTGACTCGGGGTGAGCGCGGGCTTTTGCATGATGAACAGGACGGCCCGGGCCAGGTCATTCTGTTTTCGGGTGAAGATGGGATCGCCAGCGTGGTTCGAAATCGTCTGGAAGCTGCAGGAGCTGTACTCCCTTTGGTGAATGTCGCCGTCAATGACGCGAACACCACGTTGGAAAAACCGGACTCTGCTCGCAAACGACTCAAGGACGATGCTCAACTGGAATCGCTCGAATTGTATCTGTCATTGTTGCGTGAGTCGGGTGAGTCTTGTCGTCTGATTGTGATTGATCCCGTCAAGAGTTTACTTGATGCGACGAACGGTCGTGACGACACCAAACTCAGGGCAACGATGGCCAAGCTGACGGAGTTGGCAAACCGAACCGGTGTCGCGATCCTGCTGATCGCGACACCATCCAAGGTTGAGAAAGGGAAACGGGGCGATTGGACGCCGACGTCTCCGGTCCTCGCCGAGGTGGCTCGTTCGGTCTGGACAATCGTTCGTGATCCCGAGGAACCGGGCCGACGACTTCTGTTGCCCGTCAAAACCAACCTGTGTGAAACTCCTCCCGGTGTCGGTTTTACGATTCAGAATCTGCGGATCTGCTGGGAAACCCAGTGGGTTCATCAGACGGCGGAACAATACGTGGCTGATTCGACGGAAACAGAGCGATTGCAGCATGTGGCGGCGAAGAGTGAATTGTCGCGGGTGACCGAATGGGTGAAAACACGATTGAATGACGCACCTGTTTATACCAGCGATCTCAAAATGGATGCGGCTGGGCATGACATCAGTGAAAGGACGTTGATGCGCGCACTGATCCTGTTGGGTTGTCGAAAAGGAAAGGAAAAGAAATCCGACGGGCGATGGTTTTGGCGTTTGCCAGATCCGCTCACCGGCCCCGTCTTCAGCGGCTCGCCGGCGCTGAAGACGAGAACGCTCGAATTGAAGTCAATCGCAGAGATCTGTGCTGAAGCGGACAAGGCTCGGGCACTCGCAAACACTACAAAAAAGGGAACTTGACCAACTTGGCCAAGTTGGCCAAGTTGGCCAACCGTCAGAAGGCAAAGCCAAAGCAGCGGTGGGACTTCGAAGACTTGTCCGCACCCTACGAGCCAGTCAGGCTGAACTTTGCCAACTTGGCCAACTTTTTTCTCGACGTTCTGGTGGGACTTCGAAGACTTGTCCGACCCTACACAACACAGAGGCGAATTACTGATGTAAATACACGATCTCGCAGATTTTTCCTAAGTCGTCTCCGAATGTTTTCGTGGTGATCCCTTCGCGGATGTGGGCGTTGTTGACGAACAGAGCGAATACCAGTGTTCGACCTTTTGCTGTGGTCATGTAACCGGCCAAGGCTTTGCTCGTCATTAACGTCGCACTGTTCATCGTGTTGTCGGCGTAGAGCGTTCCTGTTTTGGCTTGGACTTTGTCTCGAGCTGGACTTTCTGGGGGAACGTTCTTGGCTAGCGTGCCGTCGACACCCAATCGGGGAAGTGCTTCTTTGTACGCCGGGAAGTCAGGTCGTTTTGACATGTACGTTAAAAGTTGAACGGCGGCTCGCGGAGTGATGCAATCGCCGCGCGCGCCTCCAGCTCCGCCTGCAAACGAAATCGTGTCGACGTCGACGCCTGCCTGCTTCAGAAACGTGTGCTGTCGTTTCAATCCCGCTGCTAAGGTTCGTTCTCCGTTTTTTACGGCGACAAGCAATGGCAGAGTGCTGGCCTGCAGGTTGTGGCTGACTTTCAGAATTAGCTTGGCCGATTCCGAAAACGGCAATGACGTCAGCAGGGCAACCTGTGGCAGGGCTTTGACTTCGGTCGAGCTTGGCAAGGACAGGGATGGTGAATCACCCAGTGTCGGGGCATCGACGGAGACGCCAGCTCGCTGCAACGCTTCAATGAAGAGTGTCCGGGCGAAGGCGACGGAATCGGGAACTTCTTGAACCTTCAGGACTGGCTTATGCCCCTTGGGAATCTGGCCCGAGACCGAGATCCGTCCTAGCCCGACATCGCGAAGAATGATTTCCAGTGGTTTGTCGGACTCGACGGTAGTCACCTTCGATTCAAGTTGGATCGCAGTGGTCTGAGGCCGCGAGGTCCATTTGGCTAATTGCCCGACTTCCGATGGAGTGATAACAATGTCGACGACGTTGTCATTGATTGAGCAGGGTGAGACCCGGCTTGGTCCGCTTCCAGACGACTCGGCTCGTTCGAACAAACGATCGTCGATCACTACGTCACCACGAACTTTCTTAATTCCAGCCGAGGCAACCTGCTTCGCCAGATGGTTCAAGCCTGCCAACGGATCAGGCTCGGTCAGTTCCGCATCGGGATTTCCATTTGCATACGTGTGGTCCCCATTCGTGAAGGCGATCTTTCCTTCGGGGGTCGTTCGTCCGCCAAAACTCAAATCGCCCGAGGCGATCAGGATCAAATCACCTTTCAACTCGCCGGATTCCGAAACCTCGCCACGTCGCACCACCGGAGTCAAGAATCGATGATCGGCACCCAGAGCATCCAAAGCACAAGCGACCGAAAAGAGTTTTGTTGTGGATGCCGGGACAAACAGTTTGTCTCCATTCCGTTCAAAGACGACCTCCCCTGAATTCAAGTCGACAAATAAGGCTCCCCAATGAGCGTGTTTGAAGTGTGGCTGTTGGGTGATTCGTTCGATGCCGCTTTCGAGAGATTCTTGAGCAGCGCTGATATTCAACGAAAGAAAACAAAACGCCAGTCCCAGGAGTTGGCCACTTCGAGACACCGATCGAAAGAATTCGGGCAGGCAGAATGCGTATGACATGAATCAAATTCCCCAAGAGAGTGAACGACCATTGTTCGGCAAAGTTCGGCAGACGTCATTTCGCATCTTTTAGGATATGGTAATCCGATGATCACGCGTCAAACACTCGCCGGAAGGTGATTTACGAGCAAATTTTCTTGAGAATCGACCTTGATACAACTGCGATTGGCGGGAACTCGTCGAATGTAAAAGAGTTTTGACCACGAATCTAACGAATCCCCTTGCAGAGATTGCAAACAGCGGATTTGTGGCATAATGGTTGCTTCCTGGGTGATCGGGTGGAGTTTTGGCACTGGCAGGAGCGGCATTGACCCGGTTTAGACAGCCAAATAAACTGCGCCCGGCAAGGAAGTTACGTCGCGTCGATCGAGTTGTTCTGGCGGTTTCTGCAACCGAACCAGTGATTTGGCATGGCTGTCCCAGCTATGTCACCTGTCAGGCTGGCAGGAAATTTTGGTGGCAGGAAGCCGGCGAAGGTCGTTAATGGAAAGCGCAAGTCCCACGTGACCAATGTGGTTATGTCCAAGGTTTGCTTGGAATCTGGCACGGGTTGCGCAGCTTGTTACTCAACGGATGAATCATGGAAATTCTGGATAAAGTCGGCGATGCCTTCAACCGGGTCCTGGGCGGAGCTGAACGGTTCATCACGAACGTTTTCGGTTCGTCGAACGAACGACGAGTTCGCAATATCGGATTCTCACGCGACAAAAACGGGAAATCGGTGATTCTTCCCGGTTCGTTTCTTGATCGAATCAATCGATTGGAACCGGATCTGGAAAAACTAAGCGACGGAGAACTCCGTGAAACCGCCTCCAAAATGCGGCGACGGCTGGCCGATGGCGAAACCCTGGACATGCTGCTTCCGGAAGCGTTCGCCTCCGTTCGCGAAGCAGGCAAGCGCTATTTGAAGATGCGTCATTACGATGTCCAGATGGTCGGCGGGTACATCCTTCATCAAGGAATGATCGCTGAAATGGCAACGGGGGAAGGGAAGACGCTGGTCGCCTCGTTGCCAGCGTTCCTGAATGCACTTGCCGGGTCAGTCCACGTCATCACCGTCAACGACTATCTGGCTCAGCGCGACATGGAATGGATGGGTCCGCTGCACATGGGTTTGGGCCTGACCATCGGTGCGATCCAGTCCAATATGCACACTGACGATCGCAAGACTGCATACGCCTGCGACATCACGTATGGCACGAACAATGAATTCGGCTTCGATTACCTGCGCGACAACATGAAAATGCACGCTGAGCAGCAAGTGCAAGGTAAGTTGACTTACGCGATTATCGACGAAATCGACAACATCCTGATCGACGAAGCCCGTACCCCGCTGATCATCTCGGGCCTGGCTCATGACGACATCACAAAGTACCCCAAAGCCGAACAGATTGCTCGACAGTTGCAGCGCGACGTTCACTTCGAAGTAAAGGAAAAGGAGCACACCTGTCATCTGACAGAAGCGGGGGTGCGTTACGCCGAAGAACTGGCCGGAGTCGAAAGCTTTTATACCGCCGGCAACATGGAATGGCCGCACTTACTCGACAACTCGTTACGCGCCCACCATCTCTATAAACGGGATGTGAACTACATCGTTCGTGGCGACGAGATCATCATCGTCGACGAACACACGGGACGGATGATGGAAGGACGTCAATGGAGTGACGGTCTTCATCAGGCGGTTGAGGCCAAAGAAGGGGTGCGGATCAAGGAAGAGACTCAGACACTTGCGACGATCACCCTGCAAAACTTCTTCAAGCTGTATAAGAAGTTGTCGGGGATGACCGGTACAGCGATGACCGAAGCGGCAGAATTCGTGAAGATTTACAATCTTGACGTGATTACTGTTCCGACCAATCGACCGTTGGCTCGTATTACGTTCCCTGACGCCGTCTACCGGACGGAACGTGAAAAGTGGGACGCTGTCGTTGAAGAAATCAAAGAAGTTCATACGACAGGTCGGCCGGTGTTGCTCGGGACAGTCTCAATCGAGAACTCCGAAAAGCTCAGTAACAAGCTGATCAAGAATGGCATCAAGCACAAGCTGCTCAATGCCAAGCCAGAATATGCCGAACGTGAAGCCGAAACGATTGCTCAGGCAGGTCGCAAGAATGCAGTAACGATTGCGACCAACATGGCAGGTCGCGGTACCGATATTATTCTCGGCGGTAATCCCGAATATCTGGCTTGGGACGAACTCAAGCAGATGAAGAACGAGGACGGTCGCCCGCTGTATCCATCACGACTGGATGTTCCCAAGGCAGTCTGGAACGATCTGACGAAGAAGATCGCTCAGCGCGAAGGGATGGAAGACGAAGGTCGCGAGGTGGCTGAGCTTGGTGGTCTGCACGTTCTCGGGACGGAGCGTCACGATTCACGCCGAATCGACCTTCAGTTGCGTGGTCGTGCTGGTCGCCAGGGTGATAACGGATCGAGCCGCTTCTTCATTTCGCTCGAAGACGATCTGATGCGAAAGTTCGGCGGCGAATGGGTCAAGGATTGGCTGGCTCGCCTCGGCATGCAGGAAGGTGAGCGGATCGAAAGTACGCTGGTGACACGTCAGATCGAAAGTTCACAAAAGAAAGTCGAAGAGCGATTCTTCGAACAGCGTAAGCATTTGCTTGAATACGACGAAGTAATGGACGAACAGCGAAAGCGAGTCTATTCCTATCGTCAGTCGGTGCTTGAAGGAGCAGATTGCCGGACGCTGATTCTGTCGATGATCAAAAAGCAGTTAGCGTTGAAGACAGAGTACTTCCTTCAACCCAACTATCGTTGGGAGACCGTGATTGCCTGGGTCAAACAACAATGCGGGCTGGAGTTGAAGACGCGAGAAGTGCGTGACATGGCTCCCGATCAGCTGGAGACCTATCTCAAAGAACGTGCCGACAGACAGGCTTACGAAAGCATTCGCGAGCAGATCGAAGACAACATTCCGCAAGGAGTCGACACTCGCGAGCAGAACTGGCAGGCACTTTCGAAGTGGGTCAATTCCAACTACGGATTGAACACCAACGAGCGAGAGCTTCGCAAAGTCGGTTTTCTGACCGAAGGTGACAACGATTCGTTTGATTCAGGAAAGCTGCATGACTACCTCTATCAACGAGCACTGGAGTCGATCAACCGATATGACTTCACGCCTGTAGAAATGTTTCTCGACGAGAAGTGGGGCCGACAATCACTGGCGGAGTGGTTGCATCAGCAGTACGGAATCCAGATGCAGGCCAGTCAGTTTGAAGGCCTTTCACCGGAAGACGCTGCCGAACTGATCCAAAAAGAAATCACCGAGCTTTATCATAAAAAGGAGATCGAATTCCCGGTGCTGGTCGGTCTTTCCCATTACATGCAAGAGTTTAATGGGAATGCTCGTTATGACCGAGAAGGATTGGCAAACTGGGCGAACAACCGTTTCCAGATGTCGCTTCTACCTGAGCAGGTCGAGTCGAAGTCAAAATCGGACATTACCCAGATGCTGCTGGAGACAAGCACGCAGTATGTTTCCCGAGGCGAACAAGTCATTCATCGCCTGGAAGAATTGCTGAATGCCGCGTGTGGGCCTCGATCGAATAAGCAACTTCTTCGAAACGGAACGGTTGGTCAGCCGGCGCGCGAACGCGTGATCAATGCTGCTGCCGCCAAGGAACTGGCCGAATGGGCCAACGACGAATTAGGGACCGAACTGGTACCAGAAAAGGTCGCCGAGTCAGACCGTGCGACATTGGAACGCGATATTCGGAACAGCTTCGAGCGAAAATATCGGTATGAAATTCAACATGCCGAACGATCCGTGGTCCTCGAAACACTCGATACCTCATGGAAAGATCATCTTTATTTCATGGATCAGCTCAAATCAGGGATTGGGCTGGTTGGTTACGCTCAGAAAGATCCGAAGGTTGAATATCGCCGTGAAGGGATGCGGGCCTTCGAACAGATGTGGGACCGGATCGCATCACAAGTCACCGGAATGATTTTCCGTATCGCTGTAGAAATTCCTGAGCCGACGGCAAATCGCTGGCAGATTACGTCACAAGTCCATGAATCACCTATTGATGACATTCCCGACGATCATCCGGCCCTCGAACAACAAGGGGGTGGAGGTCGATCAAGCCAGAATGGGTCATCTGCACCGGCGATCGATCCAATCCGGAACTATGGGAATAAGGTTGGCCGAAACGACCCATGCCCCTGTGGCAGTGGCAAGAAATATAAGAAGTGCCACGGCGCGACTTGACCGTTTGAGATTTTGGGAATCAGGGTGCCACTGTATGACCGTCTTCGGTCACGCAGTGCTCTTTGACCCGAAGAAGGAGGAGCCACTGCTTCTCCGAAGACTCCGAAGCAGTGGCACAAAATCCTGATGAAGTTTGGCCTCGCGATCGCGGCTCGGCGGGAGCCTTGCACTCCCGTTTCACGCATTGCCGTAAAGGGAGAGGATGCCACTGGTTTTTGGCTGGCTTTTGAACGGATTGTACTTGCTGTTGCTGACAGCAATTGCACCCGTACTGATCTACCGCCGAATCACTCAGGGTAAATATCGACGTGGTTGGTATCAGAAACTGACGGGTCGGTTATCCCGTCAGCACCCCGATCGGACCTGCTTATGGTTCCATGCAGTCAGTGTCGGTGAAGTCATTCAGTTGCAGAAGGTGTTGGAGGATACTGAAGCTCGCTTCCCGTCGGCAGAGCTGTTTATTTCAGTCACCACTGAAACCGGCTATGACGTCGCTCGAGAAAAGTACCCGCGATACACCGTATCCTATTTTCCGATGGATTTCAGTTGGGCCATAAATAATGCTCTGTCAGCGATTCGACCCCATGTGATTGTGCTCGTCGAATTGGAGCTTTGGCCAAATCTGATCCTCACCGCACGGCGACGTAAGATTCCGCTGATTCTGATCAATGGACGAATGGGAGCCAAAAGCTTTCGGGGTTATTCTAGATTGAAACCGCTGATGAAGCGTTTGTTGTCGTGCTTTGAAATCCTCGCCATGCAGTCAGATACCTACAGGGACCGTTTGCTCGGGTTGGGTGCCCCAGCAGATCGAGTTATCATAACCGGCAACATCAAGTTTGATCGGTCAGAGTCAGATCGCAATAACCCAAAAACGCTAGAACTGAGAAGCTGCTTCCGCCTGGATGTGTCCGAACAGGTGTTTATCGCGGGTAGCACTCAGGACCCGGAAGAGGCTTATGCAATCGATGCCTGGTTGGCTTTACGAAACGAATTCCCCAGGCTTCGTTTGATGATCGTTCCGCGACACAAAGAACGCTTCGATGAGGTTGCAGAATTCATTCAACAGCGGGGATGCCGCCCGGCTCGCCGCAGTACGTTCATCGAAAAAGGGTCCTCTTTGAACGATTCGAGCGACCTCAATGACGCGCCCGAAATCGGCTTATTGGACACGCTCGGGGAATTGGCAGCGTGCTGGGGTTTGGCGGACATTGCGTTTGTCGGCGGTAGCCTGACAAACCGAGGTGGACAGAACATGATCGAACCCGCAGGGTACGGGGCAGCTGTTCTATTTGGGCCGAATACCTGGAATTTTAAAGACATCACAGAAGCCTTGTTATCACTTGATGCAGCTAAAGTCGTCAATGGTCCTGATGAGCTGCGTGAGGCCATTCGCCAGTTGTTGCTTCATCCCGATGAAGCACACCGTATGGGCCAGGCGGCTCGTGCATTCGTTGCTGCCCAACGTGGTGCTACACTCCGTACTGTCGATCTGATTGCAAAGGTCTCCCATGTCAACAATTGACCCTGTCAACAATCCTGGAAATGATGATCAACCGGTTGTTCCAGGCACTCGGCCGCAGTGGTACTGGCCAGTGGTAAAGTTGATTTTATTTCTGGTTGTGCTCGCATTCATCGGACGACGAGCATTTCAACTTTGGAAATTGGCGCCGCCGAAATCGATTCAGATCAATGTCTGGTGGCTGATTCCCGCAGCTCTGTCGTACGTGATCGGGTGGTTTCCTTCCATCTGGTTTTGGCGAGCCATGCTACGTCGTCTGCAGCAGCCACTGGATTGGTGGACGGCGATCAGGGCATATCACGTCGGACAACTTGGAAAATACGTCCCCGGTAAGGCGATGGTCCTGATCATTCGAGGTTCGCTCACAAAAAGTGCGAATGTTAATCCTGTACTGGCGGGGGTCACCGCTGCGTATGAATCGCTCGTGTTCGTCGCTACCGGAGCCATGCTGGGTGTGGCACTGGCTCCATTAGCACTGGGTCCAACGTTTTCGAAGTGGTTACCATTACAATTGAGTTGGTTGCAGGAACAGCCTCTTTTGTGGCCCGTAACGGTTGTCATCGCAACGTTCGCCACGACACCTTTGAGTTCTTGGTTGTTTACCAAAATCGGACGCAAGGTTGGCCGCCGCCAAAAGGGAATTGGTGAAAATCCTCCTTCGATTTCAGCGGGACTCATTTCTCAAGGGATTGGCGTCATGACACTCGGATGGATCTGTCATGCGTTTAGCCTCGGCTTTGTCCTTCAATCGTTATCAGACACTCCTTTTAAATTGAATCTCTTCCCTGTTTGGCTGGCATCAGCATCCTTATCGCTAGTCGGCGGCTTTGTCGTCCTGATTGCTCCTGGTGGAATCGGCGTACGGGAGGGTATTCTGATCGAGGCACTCAAAGATCACCCTGAGATCGGTCCCTCAACAGCTGTCATCGCAGCGGGACTACTGCGTGTCGTATGGTTCGTGACCGAACTTGTCACCGCAGCCATTTTATTCACGGCAAAACCAAAAACACCGACCTCCATCGATTGATTCTTCGGAAATGCGAACAGGAATACCGATTTGTGTTGCTCTTTGTACCTGAGCAATGTTGTTCTCCTTGAGGCGTGATGGTGGACAAACAATTTGCATCGTCCGAGGCACCCGAAATAACCAAACATTCATCGCCGACATCTGTGTGATTGGCGGTTAAAACGATAGAATCTCGACCGCCAACTTTGATCTGATGGGCACGGAGTTCTCTTTCACGGAATATCGATCGCATGGATTCCCTTTGCGTGTACTGCGCTGGACCGCTGTTTAATCAGTCTGAGCGTGATGAAATGACGGCGATCTCCGATGTTCTCGTGAGTCAGGGACATTCGGTGTTTCTTCCGCATCGAGACGGAATGGAATTTCGTCTCGTGCGCGAAGCTCTGATCGAACAAGGCTGGGACCCTGAAATCGCCGGTACGTTTCTTCACGAAGCGATTTTCGCTCTTGATGTTTATCAGCTGGCGATCGCCTGCGATGCTATGGTCTGGAATTTGAATGGCCGAGTTCCGGATGAAGGGGCTGTCTCGGAAGCCGCCATCGCCTGGACGCTCGGCAAACCTCTGATCGGTTTTCAGGATGATGCAAGATCTTTAATCGCCGGAAGAGTGAATCCGCTTCTTGTTGGCCTTGTAGATTTCGTGACCGTTTGTCGTATTCAGGATATCCCTACCGCACTCGAAGCCGAACGACGAAAAACAAATGTGAATCCGATCGATCACGATCGACTACCAGTTAAGCTGAAGACGGCTGTAGATCGCGGTGCTGAGCTTTGGAAGGCACTGCGAAAGGAGAAAGCCGACGGCGAGAACAAGATGATTGCAGACTGTGTGGCAAAGCTATTTGGCCCCGGTTCATAAACAAGGACCGAAAAGTGATTTTCTTTTATCGACTCGCCGCTGATGCAGTTGTCGTCGTCCACATTTGTTACGTCCTGACTGTGGTTTTAGGTCTTCCAGCAATCTGGATTGGAATCCTGTGGCGACAAAAGTGGGCTCGGAACTTCTGGTGGCGTTGCGGTCACCTGTCGATGATTGCAATTGTCGTTGCCGAGGCCTGGGCCGGAATTACCTGTCCGCTGACAGACTGGGAAGATCAACTTCGGGAACTGGCCGGGCAGGAAACCAATTCGGGGAGTTTCATTGGCAATCTTGTCCACGAATGGTTGTTTTACGACGCGCCGAAATGGGTCTTTGTGATTGTATATACGCTGTTTGGCTTGCTCGTGCTCATCTCGTTCCTGGTCGCACCACCTTATTGGCCAGGGACAAGGAAGCCCGTCGAAACGACTTGAAAACAACATCCATTGATTTGCCTCTGCATCGGAGTCTTCTCTGATGCAGTAGTTTCGTCTTTTCAACTCGCGATTGTGAAGAACACTGCATGACCGAAGTCGGTCATGCAGTGGCACATTCAGAAACAGACTCGTTCAAGCTTCGGCCACCGCCCTCATCGATTCAAGACCAATCCGAGCGACTTCCTTCGGATCGCGAGCCCACAAGTCTTCCCGGAACAACTCGAGTGAGAGCCACCGCGCGTACCCGATCTGCTTAAGCAATCCCAGCCATTGCTTCAGATCACAGTGCCCCTGCCCCGGCAAGACTCGACTGTGATCGTGCTGCTCTTCACGTGACGGTGTTGCGGGGGAATCGTTGAAATGGCTGATAGCAATCTGGTCGCCACGCAGCAAGCTGAGGGACGAGAATGGGCCACCGCCTCGGAAGTTGTGGAATGGGTCAACGATGATCGTCGCTTCGGGATGTTTGGACAGATTCATGATCTCAAGCGCGGACTCGATCGTATTGATCTGCTCAACAAACCCCAGGTATTCCATCGCCGGCTTAACGCCGAACGACTGGCCCTGATTCAGCAGCTCAGCATAATTGCGAGCCGCCAGCGTCACATCGACTTTGCCTCCCGCCGGGCTGGCGATCGAATAGATCGCCCCGAGCTTCGCCGCGTCTTCCAGTCGCTTCTTACATTCATCGAGACCCGCAGTATGTTCTGCACCCGTCGTGTCACACCAGCCGCGAAGGTAGATCGTGGTGGGAAGTTGAAGCCGTTGATCATCCAGCGCCTTGCGTATGTCCATCAGCTTCCCTCCCGCAGCGACGTAAGCCTCAATATCGTCGTGCCAAAGTTCGATGGCCGAGTATCCGGTCTCACCGGCGATCCGAATTTTGTCAAGAATCGGCGTCGGTCGGATCGTGCTGGCATTCAGGCAGTAGATAAACGCGGACATAACTTGTTCCTTCATTGAGAGGCAACGTCGAGATTGGGTCGAAACGGAGAAACACACGATATCACTCGACGGGACAATTTTCTGCAAGGACACAGGGTTCACATCCGTTTCCGTCTCGTGTTTCAGTGGCTTCCGTCAGCGATTCCAAGTCACTATCCTCGCAAAATAATCCTTCTTTTACCCGTTCTTAATAGGGCTCGGTTCGCTTATGCGGGGTTTGGCTAACTTCCGATGGCGACGAAAGACATGGCGAATCTGCCCGTGGACTTCCGTTCGTTCTGCTGTTATTTCACTGGTCGTCGTCGCAATTGTGGCTACGGTTTTCGATCATTGGATTCTCGCCGGCCTGGAACGTCAGGGTCTGGTGGCTTCCGATGGATGGAAGCGTCATAACCGAGTGATCGACGTGAATCTCAATCGGAAATCTCACGCAGTGCTCCTACCCAGATCGGAGACTGTTAACGGACCTGACGTGCGTGCATGGGTTGGTCACAAGGTGTCTCAAGAACGAATCAAGAAGCATCGACTTCTCGTGATGGGTGACTCGTACGTCTGGGGTGCACCCTACATGACGCTCAATCACATGTGGTGGCGTCAACTGGCCATTGAACTTCAACGTCGTGGTTACAACGATGTCGAAGTCATTGCGGCCGGGCTTTCCGGAATGTCGACGCATGAAGAGCTGGATTTGGCGCGAACGATCGTCCCGCAGTTTCGACCTGATTTGATCCTATGGGGGTTTGTGACCAACGACCCCGACGAGCGGATCGTCAAACAGATTAACACCAGCCAACTTTCCAGCCCGATTCCCGGTCGCGTGCAATTACTGCTTCGACGAGTGACGCCTCGATTGCTCGATTTGTTCAACGCTCGAAGAAACGAGAAGCTGGCAAAAGTCTATCTCGGGGCTGAATATGGTTATGAGTATTCCGACTGGCTACGTCGAATTCACGATGGTAAGAACTTCGAGCTCTATCAAGAAACCGTCAAAGACGTCAGTCTTTTTCTGAATCAAGTTCAAATTCCTGGAATGATGGTGACACTGCCCGAAGCTCCGATCGCCAATCGCTTTGCCTTTTCATATGACAAGGTTTTGCCGATCTGGCGCGATGCGGGGATACCGGTTCTCGACAATTTACCTGCATTCCTTCAGCGATTTCCACAGACTGAAGCAACCGGCCCTCAAGCCCTGATCTGGGGCATTAACCCGGCTGATGGACATCCTGGACCTCGTTCCACAGCGTTTCTCGCACGGCAAACTACCGATCGACTTGAACAAGATTACCCGCAGTTTCTGGGACCCAAGTCATCGACTTCCGCCGATGTGCGAATAAATGATTGGTTGCCGTTCAATCTGGATTTCGAACCCCAATCCGCACCGGGAACGTTTGAATTGACGTATCCGGATACAGATGAGTTCTTACCAACGATGCCACTTGAAATCCCCACCGTACTTCTTGCGCTGGAGCAACCGCTGCCTTTAAGCAAAATTCGCCTGAGCGGTATTGGGCTCAAGTCGGCTCGAATCTGGCTTTCAACATACGATCCCATCGAATTTTATGATAACGAAGATTGGAAGGATCTTGGGTTCGCCGAAGGAAACGAGTTGAGCTGGACGATCCCTGTTGAACTCTCCAGACGCGAAGCCTCGGTCATCTTGTTAAAGGCTGACGTCCGACCGACCAATCGCCAATTGAAACTGGAATTGGACAAGACGGGAAGTCAGCCGCAATCGACGGAGATGGCGCAATGACGTCGATTCTTGGTATTTCCGCGTTTTATCATGACTCTGCCGCTGCTTTGATCGTCGATGGTCAGATCATGGGCGCGGCGCAGGAAGAGCGATTCACACGAATCAAAGGCGATCCGTCGTTTCCCCATCACGCCGTCAGCTGGTGCATAGGCCGGGCTGATCTCAATATTCAGGAAATCGACCACATTGTTTTTTATGAGCGACCACTCGTTCATTTCGAACGCTTGATGATGACGTACCTGCTGACGTCACCGCGCGGCCTTCGCAGTTTCCTTCATACGATGCCCGAGTGGTTGACCAGAAAACTTTGGCTTGAACGTGAAATCTCGGCGGAATTAGACGTCAAACGGAAGATTCATTTTGTCGATCATCATCGCTCGCATGCAGCGAGTGCATTCTATCCCTCGTCGTTTGACCAGGCGGCAATTCTCACGATCGATGGGGTGGGCGAGTGGTCGACGGCAACATGGGGTGTCGGGTCAGGGCAATCAATTGATTTGCGCGAGGAACTCCGATTTCCCAACTCGCTTGGTCTATTGTATTCAGCGTTCACATACTACTGCGGTTTCAAAATCAACAGCGGCGAGTACAAATTGATGGGCTTGGCCCCCTATGGACGTCCGATTTATGCCGATCGGATTTTGCATAATGTCATTCACCTGATGGATGATGGAACAATGCTGCTCAATCAAAAATATTTTGGATATGCCACGGAGCTGAAGACAACTTCGGTGGCATTTCATGATTTGTTCGATGGTCCGCCTCGCCAACCCGAATCCCAGATTACACAACGGGAAATGGATCTGGCATCCAGTATCCAGGTGGTAATGAATGAGGCACTTTTGCGAATGGGCCAATTCATCCACAAGAAAACCGGACTTCATCAGCTTGTCCTGGCGGGTGGCGTCGCGTTGAACTGTGTTGCAACGGGCAAGCTATCCTCTGAAGGACCGTTCAAGCAAATCTGGACACAGCCGGCTGCAGGTGATGCAGGAGGGGCACTCGGAGCGGCATTGAGTTTCTGGCACCGTGAGCTACGTCAGCCAAGGTCCGTCGGCAGTCCTGACGGAATGCAAGGAGCATTCTTAGGGCCAGATATCCCTTCAGCATCGTCCCAAGATGACGCCGTTCTTCACGCGCTCTGCGCTGTTTGGGAACTCCTTGATGAAAGCGATTTACAACGTCGAATTGCAGTCGACATTGCCGATGGAAAAGTCGTAGCGGTCGCTCGGGGTCGCATGGAATTTGGACCTCGATCACTTGGTTCTCGATCGATTCTTGGTGATGCTCGATCAGAGAGCATGCAATCGCGAATGAACTTGAAGGTAAAGTTTCGCGAATCGTTTCGACCCTTTGCGCCCATGGTGCTTGCCGAGGATGCAAATGCCTATTTCGACTGTCGCCAGGAAAGTCCCTACATGCTGCTGGTCTATCCGGTCGCTGAAAGGCTCCGAAAGACTGTCGAACAAGATGGCCTGTTCGGGATCGACCTTTTGAAACTACCTCGATCAGAGATCCCTGCGGTCACGCACGTCGATTATTCGGCAAGGCTGCAAACCATTGATGCTGAACGGAATCCGTTTATGCACGGCGTCTTAACGGAATTCAAGAATCGGACCGGTTGCAGCGTGATCGTCAACACGTCTTTTAACGTTCGTGGTGAACCGATCGTAAACACCGCCGAAGACGCCTATCGTTGTTTCATGGCCACCGAGATCGACATTCTTGTCATCGGGAATCGGTATCTGGAACGAACACGTCAACCACACACACCTATGGATGAGAACGCTCGTGCCAAATGGCTTCAACGCTTTGAACTCGACTGAGGCTACTCCAGTCCCCACGCAATCGCGATATCTCCGCCGTCTGGATGAACGGCGTGAGTCAGACGAGATCCGTCAATTGACAAGTTTCGGATTGACGATTGGCTGGCTCTTCACGTTACTCGGTGGATTCTGCTGGTTCTGTGTCATCAGCCAGATCGACTGGTTCTGGCGAATGATGATGACCGCAGGTCTAGTGCTGCTTCTCCTGGGGACCGTGATTCCACAATTACTTTACTGGCCGCATCGTCTCTGGATGGGACTTGCTCATCTTCAAGGGCGGCTGGTCATGACAGTTCTTTTGACCGTGGTCTACTTTGGATTAATATCCCCCTTGGGCGCGTGGGAACGCAGACGGCGTGGGGGATCACACCCGTTTCATTCGTGGGACACGACCCCGCCGACGCTGGCGACCGGCTGGGAAGCATTGCCGCAATCAACACCAGATTACGTTGCCATCGAAGCGCAACGAACCGGATCGCGATCATTAATCTCGCTGCTCGCCGAAACGTTGACCTTCTTTGCTGAACGTGGTCACTATTTGCTGTTACCGGTTTTGTTGTTTCTACTGTTGCTCGGATTGATCTTATTCTTCGTACAAACGTCAGCCCTTGCACCGTTTATTTATACAATCGGAGCAACGATTCGTTGCTGAGCTCGAAATCGAAACGGGATTGAAAAGAGGGTAGTCGTTTGCGACCGCCCTCCGGCAAGACGATTTTGATATCAGGCGAAGATCTCTCGGACAACGTTTCCTTTGACATCCGTCAATCGGAAATCGCGACCGGCATAACGGTAGGTTAAGGATTCGTGATCGAGTCCCATCAACGCAAGTAGTGTCGCATGAAGGTCGGTCATGTGCATGCGTCCTTCCACGGCATGCCTTCCATACTCGTCAGTGGCTCCGTATGAAAAACCTTTCTTCACGCCTGCACCGGCCAACCACATGGGGTAGCCCGTTATGTTGTGATCGCGTCCGTCTGGTCCCTGCGCGGTCGGAAGTCGACCGAACTCGCTTCCGAACAACACGAGCGTGTCTTCGAGCATTCCTCGTTGTTCGAGATCAGCCAGAAGTGCTGCTGTTGGTTGATCTGTTGCAGCACAGTTCTTGATCAAACCTTTGTGAAGGTTCGTATGATGATCCCAACCTGGCTGGCAGATTTCGACGAACCTTACACCCGCTTCACTCAAACGCCGTGCCATCAAGCACTGACGGGCGAAGGCACCATCAGGGCCCGGCTTCACTCCGTAGGCATCGAGTACGTGTTGAGGCTCCTTGGAAATATCCAATAATTCAGGAACCTTGCCCTGCATCTTGAAGGCCAGTTCGTACGACTGAATGACCCCTTCAAGCTGGTCAGGAGCACCCGGTGTTACAGAGAGATCGCGATTCATCGACTGGAGCAGATCAATCTGTCGACGTTGCAATGACGTTGCTGTTTGTGCCTTGAGGTTCGGCAGATAACCGCTGTCATTGATCCGCGTTCCCTGATAGTGGGCTGGCAGAAAAGCGCTGCCGTAGTTGACCGCTCCACCAAAGTTCGGCGGCGGATTGATCGTGATGTATCCGGGCAAGTCTTGATTCTCGGTCCCCAATCCATACATCAACCAGGCACCCATTGATGGCCGAGTCAATTGCGCCTGTGCCGCACCTGTATGAAGTTGAATGACCGCTTGTGGATGGGCCGGCGTGTCGGTGTGCAGTCCCCGAATGAAGCAAAGCTTATCGACATGCTTAGCAACGTTTGAATAGAGCTCGGAAACCCAGGTTCCTGTTTCGCCGTACTGGGCGAACTTGAATTTCGAAGCGGTCAGCGTCCCTCCACCGGGACCGACCTTCCCGTCGTCTTCCTGGAGTTTTGACTTGTAATCCCATGTATCCATCTGGGAAGTGGCACCATCCATGTACAAGAAGATGATCCGCTTGGCTTTCACCGGGAACTGCGGCGGTTTGGGTGCCAATGGACGATCCGAAACCGACTTCTGGCTGGCCGAAGCGGTTCGTGGTGAGGTCTCTCGCAATAAACTTGCCAGAGCCAGGTAGCCGAATCCTGCATTGGCTGCCTTAAGAGCCTGTCGGCGAGTGATCAGGTGTGGGTTCAAAATCGGCAACTCATTTTTGTCCAACATGCGAAACTCCAGTCTATCTAATGAATCGTATGAAAAATCAAAGTGGAAATTCGAAACCGTCTATTTCAGATATCGAAACTCGGCTGTCCCCAGCAACGCCTGGCAAAAGCTGGTCCAGGCGGCGGTTTTCGGGTCCTTGGCCTGAATCACTTCTTCCTTGACTGGGACATCGGTTGGATCGATATCGTCCGGGTTCGCTGGAATCACTGGCTGATTCGCTGGTGAAGCACCTCCAGCGTTAGCCTGGTTGGATGCTTGTGTCATTCCCTTCGTGTCTGAAGGTGCAGTCTGAGCAATAGCGGTGGTCGAGGCAGTCGCATCGGCAACAAGATTCGATTCCGGTTGCTGAGCCGCTGCAAATGCCTCTTTTGAAATCGCCTCGAATTCGGTTAAGTAATTATTTGCCCGGTCAATCTCTGCCGGTGTCGCAGGTCGACCAAACGCCAACCGATAGGCAAGATTCACACGGTCATAGTCGTTTTGTTCTGTGTTCTTTAACAGTCGATCAGCAAAAGCCAATGCCTGTCGTCGTACGAAAGGATCATTCAAAAGATACAGAGCTTGCGTCGGAACCGTCGTTGAGTCGCGACTACCGGTGACTAGCCCTTGCTCAGCAAAGTCGAAGACTTCAAGAGCTCGTGGAGTCACTCCGCGAACAAGTGGCAGGAACACGCTGCGATGGACACTCTCACTGGATTTGTCGATCAGGCCCCGTGCTTCGGGTCCATTGTTACGCATTTCAATGACTTTGAAATCTTTCGCGAGCGAACCCTCAGGTCGTGACAGGTTCAGTTGACCCGATGCGGCCAGCGCTGCATCGCGAATTTCCTCTGCATCCAGTCGACGTGGACTATGTCTCCAGACCAGGCGATTGGCAGGATCGACAGCAAAGTTGGCCGCCGTCGATTCGGCACTCAAACGGTAAGTGTGGCTCAACACGACTGTCCGTACCAATTTCTTAACCGACCATCCCCCTTCGACAAACTGCTTCGCGAGGTAATCCAGCAAGTCAGGGTGAGTTGGCCGATCGCCTGTTGTCCCGAAATTATCGACGGTCGAAACGATCCCCTGTTGGAAAAGATGCTGCCAGATGCGATTAACGATCACACGCTGCGTCAGTGGATTCTTTTCACTGGTCAACCAATGAGCCAGTTCGAGTCGTCCACTTTGGTTCGGATTGACTTTGGGCTGATCGGGAAATTCGAGCGTACTGAGGAAACCACGAGGAACCGACGGGCCAATCTTCTCGGCCTCACCTCTTACACGAACTTCGGTATCGCCAATCTTCTTACCTTCACGAACCCCGTAGGCAACCTTCCCTAGAACCGCCGGGTCGGTCAGTGCAAATAAATCTTTTTGAGCTTTATCCATGCGAAGTCGGAACGGTTGTTGTTTTGGTCGACCGTTTGGACCAAGCGATAATCCTTCGGGCGTGCCTCGGATCGCTTCAAATTCGGCTTTCGCCTTTTCGTAGGTCGCTTTGGCTGCTTCGATTTTTTCGCCGATCATTGGATCGGGCTTTGATTCGGTACCGACATTGAGAAGCAGTGACGAGTCGTAGTAGTCGAGTCCGCCACCTCCCATCTTGCTTTTAACCCCGGCGCACAAGTCACTGCTGTGGAAAATGCCCGCTAGTGCGTAGTAATCCACGGTCGGAATCGGATCAAATTTGTGATCATGGCATCGCGCGCAGCTGGCGGTCAAACCCAGGATCGACCGGCTGACGGTATCGATCTGTTCGTCGATGTTGTCCATCGTGAACCGGACTTTGAACCGCTGATTGACGTCTTTTACGCCAATCGCCAGGAACCCGGTCGCCACCAACTG
The DNA here is from genome assembly GCA_903834925.1 of uncultured Schlesneria sp. Lineage (GTDB taxonomy): Bacteria > Planctomycetota > Planctomycetia > Planctomycetales > Planctomycetaceae > Schlesneria. The sequence goes on along the minus strand of CAILLA010000009.1, from coordinate 6,472 downwards.
TTCGGCCTTTTCGGCGGGCGAGTTCGCTGGAAGCAAGTCGCCTGCAATCTGTTCCCGAATGAACTGGTTGTACGGCTTATCCGCTGTGAATGACTCGATCACATAGTCACGGTATCGCCACGCATGTGGGTAAGGAATGTTTCTCGCCGACCCGGACGACTCGCCATACCGAGCGATATCCAGCCAGTGCCTGCCCCATCGTTCTCCAAAAGCGGGAGACTTCAGCAGCCGATCAACCACTTTTTCAAATGCATTCGGCTCGGTGTCATCGACGAATTTCGTAATTTCTTCCGGGGTTGGCGGAAGACCGGTCAAGTCGAACGTCACACGACGAATGAGCGACAGCTTGTCAGCATCTTGAACCGGCTGCAAACCTGCTTCGTTCAACTTGGCAAGTATGAATCGATCGATCCCGTTGATGACGAACGCTTCTTTGGCAACCTGCGGAAGAGCAACCTCCTTGATTGGCTGCCATGACCAATGGTTCTTCTTCAGCTCATCGTATTCGGGCTTGTGCTGCGTGAGATCATCAGGAACGTCGACGGCTGGCCATGCAGCACCATCAAGAATCCATTTTTCAAGGTCGGCGATCTGTTCGTCCGTGAGTTGCTTATTCGGAGGCATCGACGGGCCTTTATGACGCACAGCCTTGATCAACAAACTCTCTTCGGGTTTTCCAGGCTTGATGCTGGAACCGCGCCCACCTCCTTCGATCAGACCATTCCGATCGTCAACTCGAAGCCCCCCCTTGCCGCCGTTTTCTGCTGAGTGGCAGTTAATGCAATTTTCCAGCAACAGGGGACGAATCTTCTTCTCAAAGAACTCGACCTTCGCAGGGTCGTTGTTCGCGATCGGTTGGGCAGCGAACGCCACTGACATCGAACACAATACCGATGCGACCGCAGCAATCAGCCATCGCTGCACACACGTCCGTCGACGATGTCGCGTTGCCCATCGTCCATTTTTTGACATTGCCTGAACCAAGATAAATCCCCCGACTGAGACGACCCAAATAATTACGGTAATTGTGTAAAGTTCCTGAACGTACGACAACACTTTTGTTGCAAAAGGTCTCGATTTCGAGTCCCTAACGAACTCGAAGATCTTCACTGGGCGGCAGCGTTCCCTTGAGGACCCCAAAGTGGTTTCGCCAATTGCGAATCCCATTTTGCGAATTCGGCCCTCAACTCTGCCGCAACCTCGGCTCGTTCCGTAAGCAAATCGTGCTGTTCGCCGATATCCTGTTTCAAATCGAAAAGATGTTCTTCACCATTTCGCAGCTTCAGCAACTTATATTGCCCCTTGCGAATGGCATGCTGCGGCCCAAATCGCCAGTAAAGGGCTACGTGAGGCGCGGTCGTGACCTCACCCTTTAAATACGGAAGCAGATTGACTCCGTCGATGACTCGGTCCTTGGGAACTTCAACGCCCGCAACCGCCGAGACCGTTGCGAAAATGTCGAGTGCAATCACAGGTTCTTCATAGGTCTTGTCGGCAGCAATTCGACCGGGCCATCGGAGTATATAAGGGACTCTGATGCCACCTTCCCAGACCGTTGCTTTCACTCCATTCAGCGGTGTATTCAAACTGGCGTTGGCCTGCGTCGGTCCACCATTGTCGCTGATGAAGAAGACCAGAGTGTTTTGTGTCACGCCCGATTTATCAAGCTGGCCAAGCACGCGACCAACGGCGTCATCCAGTGACGACAACATTGCTGCATACGAACGTCGTTTGGGATCTGTAATGTGCTTGAACTGCTTAAGCTTGTCCGGTCGAGTATCCAATGGAGCGTGAACGGCGTTGAAGGTCAGATAAAGGAAGAACGGATTAGGAGCGTTTCGTTCAATGAACGAGACCCCTTCACGTGCAAAGGCATCTGTCAGATATTCCGTCTCATGGATCTCTTCTCCATTGCGAAAGATGCCTGATTTTTTCCCTTCGGCCGCAGGAAGGTAGGTATGTGCTCCCCCCAGAAACCCAAATGATTCATCAAATCCCCGTTCAGATGGTAGAAACCGTTTTGAGAATCCCAAATGCCACTTCCCAACCTGGCCGGTCCGATAACCGGCTTTCTTCAACTGATTCGCGATTGTCGTCTCAGTGAGTGGTAAGCCGAAGTATTCGCGAGTCTCGTTCTGTTGAGGACCCGGATTAAATTCATGCCCGAATCTTTGTTGATATCGCCCCGTCAACAGCCCCGCACGAGTTGGACTGCACACTGGACAACTGACATATCCATTGGTGCAGCGGGTTCCTCCATGAGCCAATCCATCAAGATGCGGAGTGGGAACGTCCTTGCCACCTTGAAAGCCAAGATCCGCATACCCCAAGTCGTCGGCAACGATAATTAGCACGTTAGGACGTTTCGCATCCTCTGCGGCCGAGGATGCCTGATACCCGTCCAACGCGGCAATCGCGAAAGCAAGCAGGACCGGAAGTCGAATTCTTCGAAACAGAACTGTTTCAACAAGTCTCATGGGATTTCTCTTCGATAATCAAGATCGTTCAACGGAATTGGTATGTGCAGTCGCTGACTATTTGCTGGCTGTTCGAGTGGCATTGGAACTTTGTTTCGTATCCGCTTCCAAATCGAAATCGATATTGTTACGACCCGAACCAACATCGGCAGTCAACTCGCCCGGTTGCTGATATTTTTTTGGAATCTTGACGATTGGCGTGTCATCGATTGGCTTGCCACTGTCATCCGTTTCCGGCTCACGGTTTTCGATGAGAACATGGTGTGTGCCCAACTCGGCACCGGCCCGCTTCTGATTGAACATTAACCGGTACACACCGTTCTCGTCGGTTCCCCCGTATGATGGTGAGCCTTGGTCTTCAGGAACGAATACGACATTGACGCCGGACACTGGTTCACCGTTCAGCGTGACCGTTCCGGTAACCATTCCCAAAGGGGGGCCACCACGGGATCCGCAGCCTGATACGAAGCCAATGGTGACAACGCTGGCCACGAGAAAAAACAATGATGATCCATGCATGATCGAATTCCATTCTGGGGTTATCGAATCAATAAAATTCGTTAGAAGTCCGAGACAATCTGCCCATCATTGATGCCAGCAAGCCGCTGATACGTTCCGTAGGGACCATTGACATTGGATGGAGGCCCGACCACAAAGTTCGTGCTGGTGTGGTCAATGTTTTCGCTGACAAATCTCACCGAGCCATCTCCCATCAGGAAATGAGCCCCTCCCACGTGATTACTGTGGAATGCACGTTCGAGTGTTCCGGCGTTCGTCAACGGACCATTCAGTTTGTGGCGTGTCCAGCGAACATGATTGTGCATTCCATTATTGTTCACACCGTTGTTATCGCACTTCGGGCCGCCGCCAGTCGTCACATGGCCATAGATGAACTGCCGGTCAGACCCGTAAGCGGCGTTCGTTGCGTCGACTCCATTTGGGATATAACGCACTTCGCCAACGGCGAAAACATTCGATGACCCATCGGTGATGTCTCGAAAACTGAGAGCACTATTGACTCTGAACAAGCCAATATTTCGTGCTTCTGCAACGGGGACCGTTCCGTTTTGCGCGCAGGGAGTCCCATCGAATGGTCCGGCTGATCCCATGTAACTTGAGAGTGCTGTCGCATTCGTTCCCTTTCCGGTCGCAGCATTTCCCGGATTATTCGCGGCGACAGAAGGCCTTACATCGGAAGGACAATTGAACGCAGCAAGGGGAGTTGCGATCAGTGCTTGATTCCCGGTGGGTGCTGCGCCGCATGTTATGCAATTATAAGGATTTGTGTTGAAGTTGAACTGATTAAATAACCCCGCCTGATCCAGGTAAGGAAGGATTGCGGCACCCCAAGCCCAACCATCTCCCGTGATTTCTGCATTTCCCCAAACGGTGTCGCTGAGTCCCATCGGAAAGACGGAATTGACGTCAATGTAATTATGCAGAGCCAGGCCAAGTTGCTTCAGGTTATTGCGGCATTGGGTCCTGCGAGCCGCTTCTCGGGCCTGCTGAACTGCGGGTAACAGGAGTGCAATTAGAATTGCGATGATGGCAATGACCACCAGCAATTCGATCAACGTAAAGCCATGATGAGAACGACGGCGGCGGGATTCAATACGATTCATTTTTGATCCTAAGACGTTGAGACAAAACAGTTCCAATTTGGGGAACTATCCAACCACAAAGGGATTTTCAGGCAATCACCACTGACGACATCCCACGACCCATCAAGATGTGCTCGTGTAAGATGTTGCCGACCGGGCAACTAGGCAGAAGTAAAACCTGGCATGAGGCGGGCAAAGGATTCGAGATGTTCACGCACCGCCGTTTTTGGTGGCGATGAAAAACATGACAAACGTCGTTATTCGCCGATTACCAAGTGCCGGACGAACCCAAGTTGCGGGCAGCTTCAACAAGTTGAATTTGAAGCAAACATGCAGACTTCCACGGTCTGAGCATCCGCCTCCGGCTTCAGCCGGTCAGCATTGCGAGGTCATTTACGGTTGGTGGGCCTGAAGCCTCATCCAAATATATCACCAAACGAGTTGTGTTTTATATTGTCGGCATACGCCGGTGAATTGTCAATAACATCTTTGAAAACGGGTGAAAAATTCCGTTTTTCGAGATTTCAGAATTATGAATCTTAAAAATACCACGTATAATTGGTGATTAAATTCGTCGTTTGAACCGAGACCCTCTTGTTGGATCGCGATCAATCCAATTCTCAATCAACGCCCAAATAGCGAAGGCTTCTTGCCTCCCTCCTTCAAATCGTGATCAATTCAATTCTCAAAAATCCGAGTTGGGACTGCGACGTTACGTCGTTCAGAGATCCGCCGTCGCTACCAACAATCACCGTACGAATTTGTAAAGATTCTCGTCCGTCCGCAAATACATCGCTCCTTCCGAAAAGGCGGGCGTGGCGAATGTCCGGCCGGGGATTTCATTCGTACCAAGGACTTCAAATTCTTTGCCAGTTTTCACCCAAGTTGCCAAACCGGTTTCGTTCAGAAACAGAATTCGGCCGTTTGCATACACCGGTGACGCCGAGAAGTTGCCACCAAGCCGCTCCATCCAATGGCGATCACCAGTCTTCGCATCCACACACGAGGCGATCCCGCCATCCGAAACAAAATACAGTTCGTCGCCAACCAACAGGGGTGACGGAGTACTGGGTGCCCCACGCTTCGTCCGCCAGACAACATGAGAATCCGTCACGTCTCCCTTGCCGCCAAGCTTGATCGCAATCAATTCCGGATGGTCATAGTCATGGTTATAGATCACCAGGCCATGTCCGAGTGTCGGTTGAGGCACCACCGACCAGCCCGGTGCCATCACCTTCCAGAGTTCAGCTCCATCGTTCAGATCGTACGCCGCAAAGTGATCAGGGCCCGGTGCCATCACCTGAGCCTTACCATCCACCATCGCCACGGTCGCGGTCACGAACGAGTGACTGATACGCGCCTCAACCGACCGTGGACGCTTCCACGCAACCTTTCCCGTCTCGGCATTGACGGCGGCAACGTACGGGTTCTTGCTTCCATCACAAACGACAACCAGCTTACCGTCATGCAAAACGGGTGAACCGCCGTTGCCATGCATCGGCGGATATTCCAATTCGGTATTCAGCCACTCAACGGTTCCATCCGACGCCGCCAGTCGAGCCATCCCCTGTGCACCAAAATGGACATAAACTTTGCCATCTTTCACAATCGGCGTGGGGCTGGCATGGCTGTTTTTGGCGTGAATCGACGGAGCCTTCTCGATGGCCCGAACTTCCCGATCCCAGATGATTTTTCCGGTCTTGGCATCCACAGCCAAAGCACGGAGCGACAGACCTGCACCCTGCGGCACCGCCGTTGTCAGAAAAACCCGACCATCCACGATCGCCGGAGACGACCAACCCAAGCCAGGGATCGGAGTCTTCCACGCCACACTTTCGGTATCCGACCAAACCAGCGGCGTCGCCGGGCCAACAGCATGCCCATCCGAATTCGGACCGCGGAACTGAGACCATTCACCAGCACAGATCGCGCAAGCGGTCAAGATTTCAAATAACATCGGAAAGATACCTTTTTGGCAGGAAAAGTGTCTGCTGTCGCTCCAGTACATTCCAACTTACTCAATCTCGTTGCCAAGCTCCAGCTTGGTAACGCCGATCTACGAAGCTCCGCTTCGCGAACAGCAAGCCACTCCGAAACAGAACGAATCACACACTACCCCCTCCAGCCAAATCTCCCAACCCGACCGGGCGAGCCCAGGATGTTAATCCTGGGATTCTTCCCGGCGCAGCCGGTTGATGCGCGTCGGATGACGGGTTCAGAATAGGGATACCGATCGCGCGTTGAACCGGCGATCTTCACGGCGTTGCCTTTTGTTCAAAATCCTAAATCCCTCTTCAATCCATCGTTTCACCCAAGTTCGAAAAAAGTTGGCCAAGTTGGCAAAGTTCAGCCTGACTGGCTCGTAGGGTGCGGACAAGTCTTCGAAGTCCCACC
>CAILLA010000008.1 GCA_903834925.1 uncultured Schlesneria sp. | reverse complement strand
TCAGTTCATCATCACCGGCGATGGAGATCAGCGAGCAAAACTTGAGAAACTGCATCAGGAACTGGGGCTTGGCGACTCGGTGAAATTCCTCGGATTCGTGACGAATGAACAACTCGGTCACGAGTACGCCAAGTGCGACATTTGGGTGAACCCAGCCATTATCGATAGCTGGGGCGATGCGGAAGGACTCGGGGTTGGTGCCATCGAAGCTTACACATACTTTAAGCCGGTTGTTGCCGGAAACGTCGGTGGAATTCCCGACGCCGTGATCGACGGTGTCACCGGTCGACTTGTTCCTGAGAAAGATTCCGCTGCCTTGGCCGATGCGATCTGCGAACTGATCGCTGACCCGGAAAAACGACGACAGATGGGACGAGCTGGTTTCGACTTTGTTCAGAAAGCTTTCTCCTGGAACCGAATCGTGACCGATCTTGAGTCGCTGTATGTTCAAGCGGCTCAAGGGCCAAAGGGTCAGGCCAGGCTGGCTAAGGTCTGACAGGTTGCGCTTGTGTGGTCTGATCAAGCGAAACACGATCTCACCGCCTGCTGTGTTCGACATAAAAGGCCCCATGGCTCGACAGAGTTGTGGGGCCTTTTTCGTGTTTCAACATTCATCCGATGTGCTCACGATCTCGGCGTCCAAGGGTTATTCCCGGCTGCATTGCAAGGTCGGCTCCAACCAATCAAGAACTCAGAATGCGGCAAACTAAGCTGGAGGCTTACTCAGAGACTGCTAGCGAGTGGTTGCCACGAGCTTTTAGTCGGTCAATTCTCACAGGATTCCGGGGCAATTTGCGCATCCCGAAGTTAAGTCAAATCGGCTGACGCGCGCATGCGGTGATGCGTGGCTGTATTAAGTATTGTTTAAAGTACCGTGATTGTGCTGGGTCACTGTAAAAATGTCTGTTCAGGTAGGGCTGGCCGCGTTTTCGCAATACCTTTCTTGCGGCAAGCCTGTCGGGCACGACGTTTTTCGCTGTTTTTTTCGCGATTTCTTCGAAAAACGTAGTTTTCTTCGGCCTTTTTCCAATTTGGCACGCGGCTCGCGATAGATATGAAACATCGAAAGCGCCAGCGAAAACAGTTCTAACCCATGAAAAAGCGGAGATTTAAGATGATTCGAAGCACCACAACTCGACGCTCACTTAATTCACGAATGGCAGACGAAGGCCAACTTGCTGACGAGATCGTCTCATTCGACGATGCTCAGCCTGCATTAAGCTTTGTGATTCCGTTGATGAACGAAGAGGCGACGCTTGAAGAGCTTTTCGCTGGTATTCAGAAGCAAGCGTCCAATTACGGCCACTATGAGGTCATTTTTATTGATGATGGGAGCACTGACAGTTCCTGGGAAGTTGTTCGTGGCCTTGCCAAGCTGTTCCCGAACAACGTTCGAGCAATGCGATTCCGCAGTAACCGGGGAAAAGCAGCTGCTCTTCAAGTTGGATTCGAAGCGGCTCGTGGCAAACTGATCTTCACGATGGACGCCGACCTTCAAGACGACGCCAATGAAATCCCCCGATTCATCGCCAAGATTGAAGAAGGTTATGATCTGGTCAGCGGCTGGAAAGAAGTTCGCCACGATCCCTGGCACAAGGTTCTGCCAAGCCGAGTCTTCAACCGCATGCTCAGCCACTTCAGCCGAGTTGATCTGCACGACCACAACTGCGGATTCAAATGTTACCGCCGGGAAGTGGCCAAGAACATTCGATTGTTTGGTGAACTGCACCGAATGGTTCCTGCCCTCTCAGGGATGCAGGGCTTCAAAGTTACGGAAATCGTCGTTCAGCACCATCCCCGCAAGTTCGGTAAATCCAAATACGGGATCGAACGATTCATCCGTGGCTTCAGCGACATGCTGACGATGGGATTCCTGCGAGTTTACCAGAACCGCCCCAGCCACTTTGCCAATAGCGTTGCTGTCTTGTTCGGTTTCATCGGCGTGGTTATCGCGGCAATCGGAATGATCACCAGTTTCGGTTCATTCGCCTGTCTCCTCTGCATTTTGACTGGGTTGGGCTTTGCATTGGCTGGGGGGATGTGTTTTCTTGCCGGAGTGTTCACAGAGCTGATGATTCGACAGAAATACGAAACACCATCGTCTGTTGTCTCGGATACGAGGCTCAGTAAGAGAGCCGCACTTGGCTCGACGCAAGCTTGGAATCGCCCTGAAAACTGATTCGATCTTCGAGTGCATGGAAGACTCAATTGTCCGAGAATTTCTGAAGTCCGTAACTGACACACTTCACTATCTGCTGAATTCGACAAAAAGGTCCCATGACTCGATAGAGTCATGGGACCTTTGGTTATTTTCAGCATTGCGAATTAACCAAATCGCACCGCCGCTTGGTTTGCGGCCTTTCGTTCCCGATCTCAATAATCAGTTTGTTTCTTTTTCGCGTCATGACTTTGTATTGCCCTGTTTCATCAGTTGAGAAGGTTGCAAATTCGGCGGCGATTACCATCATGTTTGCCTGCTCTCGCCATAAGAAGCGACGTGGCTAAGTCTGTCTTGGTTGAGCGAGTTTCTATGAAACGAACGAAATTGACTCCCGCGTAAGTCTCTCGGGATACGGCTGCAATAGTTGCTGTATTTTATGCCGTGCTCTTATTGCATTGCAGTATTATATGCAGCCAAGATGGTTGTGGCGGCGTTTTTTACACGCAATATTTCTTGATACGTTCGCCTAAGAATGCGAAATTCGCTGTTTTCCAGTAAAAACGACTTTCTTTGGTCTTTTTTTTGTTTGGCACGCAACTCGCGGTAGTAGGAATCATAACCAGTACAAACCTCAAGCCAACCTAAGCCAATACGAAACAGAGACTTAAGATGATTCACAACAGCACCACAACGCGACGTCCACATCAACCACGACATGCAGACCACGGTTACCTTGCTGACGAGGTTGTTTCGTTCAACGATGTCCAACCTGCGTTGAGCTTTGTGATTCCGTTGATGAACGAAGAAGCGACTCTGGAAGAGCTTTTCGCCGGTATTCAAAAACAAGCCTCGAAGTACGGTCACTACGAAGTCATCTTCATCGATGACGGCAGCACCGACAGTTCCTGGGAAGTTGTTCGTGGTCTTGCCAAGCTGTTCCCGAACAACGTTCGAGCCATGCGATTTCGCAGCAATCGAGGAAAAGCAGCTGCTCTTCAAGTTGGATTCGAAGCGGCTCGTGGCAAACTGATCTTCACGATGGACGCCGACCTGCAAGACGACGCCAATGAAATCCCCCGATTCATCGCCAAGATTGAAGAAGGATATGACCTGGTCAGCGGCTGGAAAGAAGTTCGCCACGACCCCTGGCACAAGGTTCTGCCAAGCCGAGTCTTCAACCGTATGCTCAGCCACTTCAGCCGAGTTGACCTTCACGACCACAACTGCGGGTTCAAATGCTACCGCCGGGAAGTGGCCAAGAACATCCGACTGTTTGGTGAACTGCACCGAATGGTTCCTGCCCTCTCCGGGATGCAGGGCTTCAAGGTTACGGAAATCGTCGTTCAGCACCATCCCCGCAAGTTCGGTAAGTCGAAGTACGGGATCGAACGATTCATCCGTGGCTTCAGCGACATGCTGACGATGGGATTCCTTCGAGTTTACCAGAACCGCCCCAGCCACTTCGCCAACAGCATGGCCGCCTTGTTCGGTTTCATTGGCACGGTTGTTGCGACACTGGGAATGATCACCAGCTTCGGTTCACTCGCTTGTCTGTTGTGCGTGTTGACCGGACTGGGCTTCGCAGCTGCTGGCGGAATGTGTGTGGTGGCTGGGTTGTTCGCGGAATTGATGATTCGACAGAAATTCGAAACACCATCGGCTGTCGTGTCGGATACCAAGTTCAACAAGAAATCACACTACGCTCGGGACAACTTTGAATTCGCC
>CAILLA010000007.1 GCA_903834925.1 uncultured Schlesneria sp. | reverse complement strand
TTTTGCAGAAATCCTGAAACCCGAAGAAGTCCACTCACGGACAACCGTAACGTTAATCGATCCCGTGAGTGATGTTCTGAACAATGTGGAAAGATGAATAAGAGTTTTCACCACGAAACTGACGAATCGCACGAATAAGAATGATGAGAAATTCAAGCAAGACCGGTGACGTCCGCGTTCTGAGGAGATAACCAGAATGTAATAAGGGGAAGCGAGCTTTGTACTCTGCATTCTCTTATTCGTCAGATTCGTGGTTGCCCTCTTCTTCTTGAGTTGGATTGCAAGCGAAGCCTGCGCTGTATGAATCTCTGGATGACTCTTCTCTTGCTCAATAAGAATTGGAAAGGCGGGGCGAATCCAAATTTGAACGTTTTGTTCTAATCTCTTCGATTTTCCTGGCTTCTGTCTGTGGTGATTTGCGTGAATCTGCGGCTAAAATGCACTTTCTGTTCATGGATTGTCCTCGGTGAGTCGTTTTGAATTTTTAACGGGCCAACCTCATGCCAAAGCATTCCTGGATTCGTCACCTGTTGCTCTCGCTGAGAACAAACCCCCAATTCAAGTCGCGGCGACGTCGGTCTCGGCAGACGATTGAGGCACTCGAAGCGCGGATGTTACTGACGACTCCGACAGTCGTCTCAATCAACCTCGTCCGAGCGGCAACCACCAACGCGACGGCCACAAGTTGGACGGCGACGTTCAGCGAATCGGTAACGGGGGTTGATCCCACCGATTTTTCCTTAGCCAAAACGGGAACAGTCGGAGCGACCCTGACGCAGGTGACTCCGGTCAGCGGTTCGGTTTACACCGTGACGGTCAGCGGTCTCACCGGCAACGGAACCCTGGGTTTGAATCTGGTCGACAACGATTCGATCAAGAACTTGACCAACGTCACTTTGGGCGGAGCAGGATCGGGAAATGGGAACTTCACGGGCCAGGTCGAAACACTGGATCATGTTTTTCCATTTGTGCAATCGATCAAATGAACGACTCCGGCCGGCCCTATAACAAATGCCAGCATTGTTAGCTTTACGGCAACGTTTAACGAGCCAGTGACCGGGGTTAATTTGGCCGATTTCTCTCTGATTACGACAGGGACAATTGGCACGTCGCTTACACAGGTTTCTGGGAACGGCTCAGTCTACACAGTGACTGTCAGTGGGGTCACAGGGAACGGCACACTGGGGTTAAATCTGATCGACGATGGGAGCATCCACGATCTAACAGGCAATCCACTTGTCAGTCAAAATCCCGTCGCAAACTTCGCGAGTCCTGCCACCTTCGCGACGGGCGCGAATTCTGCCGCGGTGACGGTCGCCGATGTGAATGGCGACGGCAATACTGATCTTGTCGTTGCAAATTTTGGCAGTAATTCCGTCAGCGTGTTGCTCGGCAACGGAAACGGCACATTTCAACCTCAATCGACGTTGGCGGCGGGGTATCAGCCGTATTCAGTAACGGTTGGAGATCTCAACGGGGACGGTAAGCTTGATCTTGTCGTCACCAACCCGGGCAGCAGTTCAGTGACCATTTTATTAGGAAATGGGAACGGCACATTTCTATCGCCTCAGTCAATTGCCACGGGCGCCGGAGTGCGATCAGCGGCGATCGGCGATTTGAACGGAGACGGAAAGCCTGACCTTGCCGTTGCAAATCGGGATAGCGATTCGATCAGCGTCTTGCTGGGAAATGGGAACGGCACGTTTCAAGCCCAGCAGGCGATCGCCACGGGATCTCAACCCCGTTCCGTGACTTTGAGTGATTTGAACGGCGACGGAAGGCCAGACCTTTCCGTCGTGAACTCGAATGCTCTTTCATTAAGCGTGATGCTGGGGAATGGAAACGGAACCTTTCAAGCACAGCAGACATTTGCAACGGGAATCGCTCCGTATTCAATGACATTGGGAGATGTGAATGGGGATGGCAACCCCGATCTCGCCGTCTCAAATTTGACAAGTAATACTGTCAGTGTTTTGTTAGGAAATGGAAATGGTATCTTCCAGCCCCAGCAAACATTCGCTGCGGGCCCGAGCCCTTTTTCTGTTTCCCTGATTGATGTTAACGGGGACAGCGTCCCGGACTTAGTGACCTCAAACTTGACCAGTAACACAATCAGCGTGTTGTTGGGAAATGGAAACGGCAGTTTTCAGGCCAGGCAGTCATTCGCTTCAGGTCCAGGGCAGTCGAGATCCGTGTCGCCGGGTGATTTGAACGGCGAAGGTAAGCCCGATCTCGTAGTGGCAAACTTCAGCAGCAATACTGTGAGCGTACTATTGGGAGTTGGAACCGGGAATTTCACCGGTCAGGTTTATACTGTGGATCACGCATCCCCTTACGTGCTTTCGCTCAATCGAACCTCACCCTCCAGTGCGATAACAAACGCCGCGAGCGTTGTTTTTACGGCAACATTCAGTGAATCTGTCACGGGCGTGGATCCAACCGATTTTTCACTGGTCAAAACGGGAACCGTCGGAGCAACGCTGACACAACTGGCGGGGAGCGGAACGGTATATACACTGACGGTAAGCGGTCTTAACGGAAATGGGACACTGGGACTTAACCTGATCGACAACGATTCGATTAAGAATTCGGCAAACATCCCGTTAGGAAATACGGGATCAGGTAATGGAAACTTCACCGGCCAAGTCGAGACATTGGATCACGTCTTCCCTTCAGTAGTTTCCATCAATCGTACGACCCCCGTCAATGTGACGACATCGGCAATCAGTGTTACTTTCACGGCGACGTTCAGCGAACCAGTAACTGGCGTCGACCCGACAGACTTTTCGGTTGTAAAGAACGGGGCGGTCGCGGCAAACGTAACCCAGGTTTCAGCGCTCACGACGTCCGTCTATTTGGTAACAGTGAGCGGCATTGCTGGCAACGGGACTGTAGGACTGAATCTGGTTGACGACGGTAGCATCAGGGATCTCGCAGGGAATCCGCTTCTTACACCAGTCGCAAATGCTCCTTTTGCGAACTTTGGCGCAAACTCAACAGGATCATTTCCAATATCAGTTACTGAAGGCGATGTGAATGGTGACGGTAAGCTCGACATCTTGATTCCGAACATAAACCGCGGGTCAGTGAGTATTTTGTTGGGAAACGGGGATGGCTCTTTTCAAAGTCAGCAGACATATGGGGCGGGGTCTTCGCCGAATTCGTTGGCATTGAACGATGTGAATGTGACTCAAGATGGCAGACTTGACCTCGCCATCGCCAACCGGGGTACCAACGTACTGAGCCTTTTATTAGGGAACGGTAATGGGACATTTCAGGGACAGCAAACCTTTGATACTGGGTCCGGTCAATGGTCTGTATTGACGAGTGATGTCAACGGCGATGGCAATCCCGACTTTATCGTAGCAAATCAAGGCTACAGCCTTGTGAGTGTTTTACTAGGGAACGGCAACGGCACTTTTAAAGCACCACAGACATTTACAACCGGCGTCAGCCCGTACTCCGTGTCGGTCGGCGATGTCAATGGCGATGGTCGACCCGACCTCGCTATCGCAAATTATGGCAGCAACTCAGTGAGCGTCTTGTTGGGGAATGGCGACGGCAAATTCAAGCCGCAACAGACTTTCGCTGAAGGAATCAACCCTTGGTCGGTGGCGTTGACCGACGTGAACGGAGATGGCAGGCTCGATCTTGCGATCGCTAACAATGGCAGCTCCACGTTGAGCGTGCTTCTGGGGAACGGAAACGGCACATTCAAATCGCAACAGACTTACGCGACGGGGTTGAACCCACGATCCGTGACTCCTGCGGATTTGAACGGCGATGGGAAGGTTGATCTGATTGTCGCCGACTACGGCAGCACGACAGTCAGCCTGTTTTTCGGAAACGGGGACGGCACCTTTCAATCGCAGCAGACGCTCATTGCGGGATCGAATCCAGATTCTGCGGCATTTGGTGATGTGAACGGTGACGGAAAGCCTGACCTTTCTGTCGCCAATTGGGGGAGCAACAACATCAGTGTCTTGCTGGGGAATGGTGATGGCACCTTCGGGGCTCAACAGACATTTACCACGGGTATGAAGCCAAATTCTATCGCAATCGGAGACACGAACGGGGATGGAAAGCCTGATCTCGCGGTCGCAAACTATGGGAGTGCTTCTGTCAGCATTTTGTTGGGAAATGGGACGGACAACTTCACGGGACAAATTTATACGATTGCGTCCTTACCTACGATAACGTCACCCACGTCAGCCAACATTGCGGGGACAACCGCGACCCTGGGAGGAAATGTCACCGGGGCTGGAGGAACGACGATCACAGAACGGGGAGTGGTGTATGCACCGACGAGTACTAATTCCAACCCTCAAATTGGAGGTGCTGGCGTAACCAAGTTGATTTCCAATGGCTCTACTGGAGTCTTTACCGTTAATGCGACGAACTTGTCACCCGGCGTGGGATATTCGTTTGTCGCCTACGCGACGAACAGCATCGGCACGACATATACCTCGCCGGTTTCGCAGTTCACGACGACTACGACCTTGCTTGTACCGACGGTGACAACACCGACTTCGACCAATACAATGCGTAATGGAGCTACCCTAGGCGGCAATGTCGTCAGCGACGGTGGCAGCCCCATCATCGAACGGGGCGTGGTCTACTCACTGACAAGCAGCAACTCCAACCCGCAAATTGGAGGAACAGGCGCCACGAAATTGATTGCAGGCGGCACGACCGGCACCTTCACGGTAAACGCCAGCAACTTGACATCGGGCGTTGTCTATTCCTTCGTAGCCTATGCCACCAACAGTGTCGGAACAACCTACACTTCGCCCGTCTCTACGTTTACTACCGGGCCTTTGATTGTTACGGGAATGTATCAACAGGGGGCAGCTCCGACCCTTGTAAAGACCGGAGACACGTTGAACACAACTGTTAACGCAGTGACAGCGACATTTTCAGATAATATGAACGTTGTCCCGGGCGGGCCAAACAGTGTGATCAATCCCTCGAACTGGAGACTCACTCGATACGGAATCGATGTCAGCAATCTCATCTCGGGGATCACGTTTTCCGTCAACACAGGATCTTTACAGTACGCTGCACTCGTCTCTTTCTCGGCTCCCCTGGTTCAGGGAGGATATCAATTGATTGCGAGACAGACGATTCAGGACGCGACGGGGCGCACGCTCGATGGCGACGCCGATGGCGTACCTGGTGGAGATTACCGAATCAACTTTTTCGCATCGGCCGATGTGAATGGTGTGAGCGATGTCGGTCCATGGCTTTACCAGATTGAAGACACCCCCCTCAATGCACCAGCCCCGCTGGCAACACCAGTGACATCCTCGCTACTCGTCTTCGATGCCGATAGCAACAACTGGACGGGTGCAACGATTCAGATTTCGGTTAACTACCATAGTGACCAGGATGTTCTTGGATTTGTGAACACACCGAAAATTACGGGCGTTTGGGACGTTGTGGCTGGTACGTTGACGCTCAGTGGTACAGACACGGTTTCTAACTACCGAACCGCATTGCACAATGTCACATATCAC
Source organism: uncultured Schlesneria sp. (assembly GCA_903834925.1). Lineage (GTDB taxonomy): Bacteria > Planctomycetota > Planctomycetia > Planctomycetales > Planctomycetaceae > Schlesneria. Next base: position 19,934 of record CAILLA010000007.1, on the reverse strand, counting down.
AACTCAAGTGCCACGCCGAACATCAGCGCCACGCGGACAGTCGACTTCCAGACGACGGACGGTTTTCTATCGAGTAATGTGATCTCGCGCGATGTCACCGTGTATTCGACGAGCATTCCGGCGGCCCTTTCGGGCGTGAGTGGAACGGGAACATTCTTCCAGGGCTTTCCCGCTATTGCACTCGCTCCGAATCTGATGATCACCGATCCTTTTACCGTCAATCTTTCCAGTGCCACGGTCTCGTTTACCAACTGGCAGGGTGAAGACCGCCTCGAATTCAATAACATTTTCGGTTTACAGCACTCGTTCTCACAGGATCTTGTGGCTCATACGGCCACGTTCATGATCACGGGACTCGATCTGGTTGACCACTATCAGACGCTGCTCCGCTCAGTAATTTACTGGGATGTCAGCGGAAGCCCGGTCACCTCGGCTCGTGTGGCCAGTTTTACGGTGACGGACGGTCTTTCGACCAGTAACGCCGTGACACGCAATACAATTGTGTCGGCGGTCAATCAGGCTCCGACGTTGACGGCTATAGAATCGTCGCCGTTGTTTTACAAGGCGAATGATCCGGCGTTTCCGCCTCAACCCATCTCGACGACGTTGCTCGTTGGAGATCCCGACAGCAACAATCTGACTAAGGCAACGGTGCAGATTACATCCGGATATCAAAACGACGCCAATGGCAACGACGTGCTGGCGTTCGCCAGCCAACTTGGTATAACCGATTCGTTTACCGCAGCAACGGGAATTCTGACGCTGTCAGGACTGAGTTCTGTCAGCAATTATCGCACGGCACTGCGATCAGTGACCTTCAGTTCTTCAGGTTCAGCCGTCAGCACTGCGAATCGAACGCTGACCATCATCGCGACCGACGACTATTCACCGACCCCGGCCAACAGCCTGTCGACGACACGGACGGTGACAGTGTCAACAACAAACATTCCGCCCGCTTTGACGGGAATCCCCGCCACGTCTCTTTCGTACGCCCGAAGTGCTGCACCAGCACTCGTGGCATCCAGCGCCTTCATCATCGACCCTGACAGCATTAATCTGGCCAGTATCATGATTCAGATCGCCAGCAACTATCAAACCGGCCTCGATGTACTGTCAGCCACGAATGTCACGGGGATTACTCAAGCATTTAATGCCACGACGGGGACATTGACACTGTCGGGCATCGCATCTCTGGCCAATTACCAGACCGCACTTCAATCAGTCACCTTTAAAACGACTGCGGGAGCGAACACACAGACCCGCATGTTGACATTTATCCTCAACGACGGACTGGCAAGCAGCAGCGCTGTCACTCGAAGTATTACGCTCACGTAAAAATTCGGGTTTCCCGTTTTCTTAAAGTCTATTACGATTCAAAACATAAATCATCAGGCAGGAAATCTGCGCCACCCCACTGGGCCTGCCCGGTGGTTAAAGGGCCTTTTCACCAGTCTCCTGCCGAAGTGAAAACCGCATGTTGCGATCACTCCAATTGAGGATTTTCGTGGTTTCAACACGCTTCTGATCAATTTTATTTTTCAGCGGAAGGTCGTGGAGTCATTATTTAATGGAGTACTCATGTTTACTTGCGGCCGCATTGCCTTGTTGAAATCGCTAGGGCAAAGGCCCGTTAACCACCGGGGCAGGCCCGGTGGGGTTTAAGCTTCCGCTCCGCAGACAGGGCACGACGAAATGATTTCACTTGTTGTTCCAGCGACGTGCCTCTTTCGATTGACTGATCGTCATCCAATACATTACGAGCCAACTTCATGCCAAAGCATTTCTGGATTCGTCGTCTGTTGCAATCGCTGACCCTGAAAACGTGCCTCAAGTCGCGACGTCGGCGGTCTCGGCAAACGATTGAGGCTCTTGAAGCGCGGATGTTTTTGACGACTCCTACCGTCATGTCGATCAACCTCGTCGGAGCGGCGACCACCAATGCGACGACGACCAGTTGGACGGCCACGTTCAGCGAATCGGTGACTGGGGTCGATCCCTCTGATTTTGCGTTGGCCAAAACCGGAACGGTCGGAGCGACCCTGATCCAAGTGACCCCGGTCAGCAGTTCAACCTACACGGTCACAGTCAGCGGCCTCACAGGCAACGGCACGCAGGGCTTGAATCTGGTCGACAATGACTCGATCATGAATTCAACGAACGTTCCGTTGGGTGGCTCAGGTCAGGGGAACGGCAACTTAACCGGCCAGGTAGAGACGCTGGATCATGTTTCGCCGTTTGTGAAATCGATCAATCGTACGACTCCGGCCAGCGCGACGACAAATGCGACAAGTGTTAGTTTCACGGCGATGTTCAGTGAACCGGTGACAGGTGTTGATACAACCAGTTTCGCTCTGGTTAAAACGGGAACTGCTGGCGGGACAATCACGCAAGTGACGCCTGTTACCACTTCAGTTTATACAGTGACCGTCAGTGGAATCGGTGGCAACGGTACATTGGGCTTGAATCTGGTCGATAGTAAAAACACCATCCACGATCTCGCTGGAAATACTCTGGTCACCCAGAACGGGTCAGCCAGCTTTGCCACGCAAGCGACGTTTGCCACCGGAACAGGCCCCATTTCGGTGAAATCTGGTGACTTCGATAGAGACGGCACCACCGACCTGGTCATCGCCAACCGAGGTAGTAGCTCGGTCAGTGTTTTGCTGGGTAACGGGAACGGAACAGGCACATTTAAAGCTCAACAGACCTTCACGACAGGAGCAAACCCTTATTCTGTCACCGTTGCTGACGTCAATGGAGACAGCAAGTCTGATCTGATCGTTGCCAATCGTAACGGGAACTCCGTTAGTTTGCTGTTAGGTAACGGCAACGGCACGTTTCAGACCCAGCGTACGTTTTCTGTTGGAACGGCTCCGACTTCCGTCACCGTGGGTGACGTCAGCGGAGACGGTAAACTCGATCTTCTCGTTGCCAACGAAAGCAGTAATAACATCAGTTTGTTACTGGGAAATGGCGACGGGACGTTTCAAGCCCAACAGACCATTGCTACAGGAAATCTCCCTCAGTCGATCAAAATCGCGGAGGTGAATGGAGACGGCAAGCCAGATCTCTTCGTCACGAACCGTAGCAGTAATTCTGTCAGTGTGTTGTTAGGGAACGGAAACGGGACATTTCAAGCCCAACAAACAATCAGCATGGGGACAGCGACCCCTTATTCTCTCGCCTTGAGCGATTTCAATGGCGATGGCAAACCAGATCTCGTCGTAGCAACCAGCGACCAGGGGGGAGCGATCGATCTCTTTTTGGGGAACGGAAACGGCACATTTGCTGCCGGTAAGACATTTGCGGTTTCTTCGAGTCCTCAATCGGTCGCAATCGGAGACGTTAACGGCGACGGAATACCCGATGTGTTTGTCGCGAGCTTTACCAAAAGCAGTGTCAGCGTGTTATTAGGGAACGGGAACGGGACATTTCAACCTCAACAGACATTCGCCACGGGGAACGGTCCTTACTCGCAATCCGTGGCACCAGTGGACATCAACGGGGATGGTCGACTCGACCTCGCTGTCGCGAACCTGAGCGACAACACAGTGAGTGTGTTGCTGGCAAACGGAAATGGAAACTTTACGGGGCAGGTTTACACTCTGGTCGATCAAGTCTTGCCGTCGGTTCTTTCGATCATTCGGGCAACACCGACGACTTCCACCACGAATCTGACCGCCGTCAGCTATACGGTCACCTTCAGTGAAGCGGTAACCGGGGTCGATGCAGCCGACTTCTCGTTGGCACCGACGGGGACCGTCGCGGCAACCACGCCCGTCGTGACATCGGTAAGTTCATCGGTCTACACGGTTGCCGTCGGCGGGATTACTGGGATCGGGTCTCTCGGGTTGAATCTCGTTGACAATAACAGCATTCACGATGTTGCCGGCCATCCGCTGACGACACTCGGTGCTGCTGCGAGTTTTGCAAACCAGGGCACCGTTGCCACAGGAACACAACCGAAATCGGTGTCGCTCGTCGATGTTAACGGCGACGGTAAACCGGACCTTGTCGTGGCGAACTTTAACAGCAGTTCCGTCAGCGTGATGCTTGGAAATGGAAACGGCACTTTCCAGGCTCAACAGACATTTGCCACGGGATTGAATCCGGTTTCGGTTGCGACAGGCGATGTTGATAGCGACGGCCGAGTTGACCTTGTCGTTGCAAATAAAGGATCGAGCACTGTCAGCGTTTTGTTGGGAAATGGAAACGGCATTTTTCGCCCCCAGCAAACGCTTGCGACCGGGGCAAATCCTTATTCCGTGACCTCGGCGGATGTGAACGGCGATGGTTATTCTGACGTCATCGTCGCGAACTATGGTGGCAGTACCGTCAGTGTTTTACTCGGGAACGGAAACGGCACATTTCAAGCTCAACGGACATTCGCCACAGGATCAAATCCGCGGTCGGTGATTTCGACCGATTTGAATGGTGATGGCAAGCTCGACATCGTTGCGGCAAATTACACGAACAATGGTTCCGTGAGTCTCCTGCTGGGGAACGGGAACGGGACATTTCAAGCCCAGCAGACGTTCGCCACGGGAAGTCTTCCGACGTCAGTCGCGAGCGGAGACCTGAATGGGGACGGCAAGCCCGACCTCGCTGTTGCGAACCGTGGTGGCAGTACGGTGAGCGTACTGTTGGGAAACGGGAACGGGACATTTCTGGCTCAACAAACGGTCGCGACCGGAACGAGTCCGTTTTCCGTGGTAATCGGTGATGTGAACGGTGACGGCAACCTGGATTTAGGCGTGTCAAACTACAGTAATAACAGCGTGAGCGTATTGCTGGGGAATGGCAACGGGACCTTCCAGGCCCAGCAGACGTTCGCTACGGGAAGTTTTCCGATTTCGATAACGCTGGGAGACGTAAGCTCCGATGGCCGACCTGATCTGGTGGTGGCGAATAGCAGCGGTAATTCCGTAAGCGTCCTGTTGGGGAATCTGAACGGCAATTTCACAGGACAGATCTTTACGATTGCGACCGTACCCACAGTGATAACTCCGACCTCCGCCAATATCACTGCGACTACCGCAATGCTGGGTGGAAATGTCTCCAGTGACGGCGGTGGCTCGATTACAGAACGAGGCGTCGTTTACTCGCTGACAAGTGTTAACCCCAATCCCCGTATTGGTGGCACAGGTGTGACGAAATTAACGGCGACGGGTACGACGGGAGTTTTCACTGTTAACGCATCGAGCCTGTCATCGGGTGTCAGTTATTCTTTCCTGGCCTATGGCATTAACGCAATTGGGACGACGTACACGTCGCCCGTTTCGACATTCACGACACTCAGCACACCCATTGTTACCTCGCCGACATCTTCCAACACGACCGGAACCACCGCCGTACTGGGTGGTAATGTCACAAGCGATGGTGGCAGCCCCGTCACGGAACGGGGCGTGGTGTACTCGTTGTCGAGCATAAATCAAAATCCTCATATCGGTGGGGCAGGGGTCACGAAAGTGACAGCGAGCGGCACGACCGGGGTCTTCACCGTTAATGTCAGTCAGTTGACAGCGGGAGCTGGCTATTCCTACGCAGCCTATGCCATCAATAGTTTCGGTACGACGTACACGTTGCCAATTGCAACATTCGTTCCAGGGTTGCTGATCGTCAACGGCGTTTATTCCAGTTCGGGACAACCGATTAATTCAGGGAACACGTTGACTTCGCCGGTCACATCGGTGTCCGTCACCTTTTCGGCCGCCATGGACACCGTTAACGGCGGAGCGAACAGTGTGACGAATCCAGCCAACTGGATCTTGACCCGTTATGGAATTGATGTCAGTAACGAAATCTCCGGAATCACTTTTGCAATTACTTCGGGTAGCTTGAACGATGTCGCAGTCGTCTCATTTTCACGGCCACTGGTTCAGGGGGGATATCAACTTATCGCTCGACAATCACTCTATGACGCAACTGGCCAGCAGTTAGATGGCGATGGCGACGGAGTTTCCGGTGGGGATTTCCGCATCAACTTTTACGTTACCGCGACCGTCAATGGCGTGACCGATGTCGGCCCCTGGCTGTACCAGATCGAATCAACACCATTAATGGCTCCGGCACCACTGACAACGCCAGTGACATCTTCGCTGCTCGTATTCGATGCCGACAGTAATAACTGGACGGGAGCCACAATACAGATCACGATCAACTACCGTAGCGACCAGGATGTGCTCGGGTTTGTGGACACAACGAACATCAAAAGCTCATGGAACGCCACAACCGGAACGTTGATTCTCAGCGGCACGGATACGGTTTCGAATTACCGAACTGCACTGCACAACGTGACCTATCACAACACGAGTTCCACGCCAAATACGTCCGTCGTAAGAACCGTCCAATTCCAGACAACCGATGGAATACTACCCAGCAATTTCATTACACGTGATTTGTCGGTTTTATCGTCGAGCGTTCCTGCGGTTCTGTCGGGGGTCAACGGCACCGGGACTTATTTCCAGGGCGATCCCTCAGTTGTTCTGGCTACAGGGCTTGTCATCACCGATCCGAATACGGTGAATCTGGCCAGCGCCACGATTTCGTTTACAAACTGGCAGGCTGAGGATCGACTCGACTTCAACAATATCTTCGCCTTGCAGCACACACTCACCCAGGATTTCACGGCTCATACGGCCACGTTGATGATTAGTGGTACGGATCTCGTCGATCATTATCAGACGCTGTTGCGGTCGGTGATTTATTGGGACGTTAGTGGGAATCCCGTAACATCGGCACGAATCGCCAGCATTTCGGTCAGCGACGGTCTCTCGACCAGCAACATTCTCACTCGAAATACGATTGTTACCGCAGTCGATCAGTCGCCAACATTGACATCAATCGAAACTAGCCCGCTGGCATATAAAGCGAACGATCCGGCGTTTCTCCCGCTGCCGATTTCAAACACGCTGCTCGTCGGCGATCCAGACAGCAATAACCTGTCCAAGGCAACCGTACAGATCACATCCGGCTATGAAAATGACGCGAACGGCACCGATCTGCTGTCGTTCACCAATCAACTGGGTATTACGGGTTCGTTTGATGCGACAACAGGAACGCTGACGCTTTCGGGTACAAGTTCCGTCAGTAATTACCGCACGGCGTTGCGAACGGTTACATTCAGTACGTCTGGCTCGGCGGTCAGTACTACAAATCGAACTCTGACAATCATCGCGACCGACGACTATTCGCCGATTCCGGCCACTAGCCTGCCAACCACACGGTCGGTATCGGTACTGACAACGAATGTCCCGCCGGGTCTCACGGGAATCCCCGCTACGGCGCTTGCTTACGTCCGAGGAGCGACCGCAGCAGCCGTCGTCCCGAGCGCATACGTCTTTGATCCCGATAGCATCAATCTGGCCAGCGCAACGGTCCAGATCACCGGTAACTTTCAAACCGGTCTCGATGTGCTTGCAGCGGCAAAAGTCACGGGAATCACTCAAGCTTTTGATGCCAAGACGGGGACGTTGACATTATCGGGTATCTCATCCCTGGCCAGCTACCAGACGGTGTTACAATCTGTCACCTTCAAAACGACAGTCGCAGCCAACACAACCTCACGAACGCTGACGTTTACCATCAACGATGGCCTGGCTGACAGCAGCGCTGTCACTCGAAGCATTACGCTCGCTTAAACTGAATCAAGGGGTTAAAAATCGCAGTGGGTTTGCAATTTGGTTCGATGTCGGCAGAATTGGGGCCGACAATTCCCTTGGACCGTTTTTTGCCAATTTACCAATCGCCTCGCCCGCGTAGCGGATGGGGAGTCGGTGCGATAACTCCCTATGCCTTCATTGACCGAGTCGTACGAATACTGTCATGAGCTGACCCAGCGGACTGCGCATAACTTTCGATTTTCGTTTCTGACCCTGCCACCCGACAAACGACGGGCGATGGATGCACTTTATGCGTTTAATCGAATCACAGACGACCTGGGTGACGAAGAAGATGTTGCGATCGAACTGAGGCGAACGCGGTTGTCCGCCTGGCGTGAATCACTTCGATTTGTGTTGAATATCCGAGCGGGTCAGGATGGACGTTCGAGCTTGGGAACGTCTGAGTCACCAAACTCGGACGGGCTGAAGCCCATCCTACGCATTCATCACGGCGAGCAAAACAGCTCGCCAGGAACGGACGTTATCGGGACGTTTTCGGAGCATCCAGCGCATGCGGCGATTGCCGATATGGTGGCTCAGTACAAGATTCCTCACGAATATCTCTTCGCGGTCATCGACGGCGTGGAAATGGATCTGTACCCATCCAAGATTGCGACGTTCGACGAACTGCAGCGTTATTGCCACCATGTCGCGGGTGTCGTCGGCCTATGCTGCATTCATATTTGGGGCTTCAATGATCAAAAGGCGATCCCACTGGCAACTGATTGTGGCCTGGCACTGCAACTGACAAATATTCTGCGAGACATCGCCGAAGATGCCGACGTCGGCCGAATCTACCTGCCTCAAGAGGATCTGGACCGCTTTGATTATTCGCCCGACGATCTTCGCAACCATGTGATGAATGATCGGTTTCTTAACTTGATGCGATTTCAGTCTGAGCGGGCAAAATCATATTACGCCAAGGCCGAGCAATTGTTCGCTTATCTGGAACCGCCGGGGAAACCGATCCTGAGAGCGATGATCGACATCTACGGAGGACTGTTGCGAGAAATCGAACGCCGTAACTTCGACGTCTATTCAAAGCGCGTATCGCTGCCGAAATGGAAAAAGCTCTGGTACGCAACTCGGGCGATGATCTTTTCGAGGTGACAGTGAGTAGGGTGGGACAAGTCTTCGAAGTCCCACCGTTTCGCAAACAATCTGGTCGGGCTACATCAACTACCATTCTGCAAACAATCTGGTGGAGCTTCGAAGACTTGTCCCACCCTACATAAATTAACTGCGGACCAAGCGTTTCAGGACTTCGACGCCGCGTTCCAGCGTTCCGATCTCGGCTGCGAAACTGACGCGGAAATGCGTGTCTTTTTGACTGAAGACTTCGCCGGGGATGATCAGTAGGCCATTCTCAATTGCTCGCTTGGTGAATTCCGTTCCGGTGCCGCGAGGTGATTTGATGAACAGATAGAACGCTCCGCCACTTCCGCGAATGTCGTAGTCGTTACCAAGCTCATTCAACAGGAATTGACGTTTCTTCGCGTAATCAGCCACTCGATCACTCACATTGCATTCCAAAGCGGCCAGCCCCGCCCATTGCACAGGTTGTGGCGCACAGACAAACGTGAACTGCTGGAGCTTGATCATTTGCTGGATAATGTGAGCTGGCCCGTGAGCGAATCCCAGCCTCAATCCGGTCATTGAGTGTGATTTACTAAAGCCGTCGATTACGACCGTCTGGTCATTCCATTTGGCGGGGCTGACAAACGGACGTTCGTAACTGAAGACGCGATAGATTTCATCACTGATCAAGCAGACGTTTTTTTCTTTGGCGAGTTCGGCAAGCCCTTTCATTTCCTCGTCGGTCGCGACGTATCCCGTTGGATTACAGGGGCTGTTACAAAGTATGGCTTTTGTTTTTGGCGTGATCGCATCGCGAACCTTATCGAGGTCGATCCGGAAATCCGGGTACGTGTCGATCTGTCGGCAAGTCCCTCCCGCCAGCGTGACCAGGTGCTTGTACATCACAAACCACGGATCGAAGGCGACGACCTCGTCACCGGGGTTTACCAGAACCGAAAGAGCCAGCAGTAATCCGCCACTGGTTCCACTGGTGATAAACGTCTGCCGGTCAGAATGGCCAAGTTCCGTTGTCACACGCGCCTGCAAGGCGTCGCGCAGGGGTGGAATCCCTTGCGTGACGGTATAGACATTCTTTCCGGCTTCGACCGCCGAAATCAGCGCCTGCTTGACACTCGGCGGGGTATCAAAGTGAGGTTGCCCGATGCTCAGATTAATCGGGTTCTTCATCGTGGCCGCGAGGTCAAACACCTTGCGGATTCCAGAGGCATCAATCTGATGCATCCGATCGGCAATCCAGGATTCGGACATGTTAGGATTTCAGTTTTCGGTAATCGGGTTTCAGCTCGACTTTCTGCGGAAAGCCGAAATGGTTAAGGAGGATAACCGATGCGAAGGGCGTTGCCGAGTGAATTCGGGGCATCAAAAGAAAAAGCCACGGTATTGGAGAAGACTCCAATACCATGACACCCTAGATCGATACCGTTGTAAAGAATCTTGCAACTCGTTGCCTGAGGCTGAGCGGGAGATTATAAAGATCCCTTGCTAGCGCGTCGGGCTGAGGTTTATGGTCAACCCGTTCCGAGACCACGGTCGTAGGCTTCAAGGTCTCGCATATAAACCGCGAGCGTCGACTGAAGCGTTTCTCGATTAATCTTCCATTGCGGAGATTCATCGGTGTATCGATGACAGTGTTCGACCAGTAAACGATGAATGAACTTGAACAGGTGCCGAGGGACTCGAAGTCGGGCGAGGGTACCGACAATTTCCGGTTCGCTGATCGAATCATCAAACCAGTTCTTGATTGAAACAGATTTGTCGGTTTCTTTTGCACAGGCCCGCGCTCGATCATTGGCTAGATCAAACAGTGATTCTCCTGTCCATTCAAGCGTTCGAATCAAATTCTGTTTGTCGAGTCGTGATTTTTCGTAAAACTCTTTGTCTTCTCGAGTCAGATAGAAACTGACTTCAACCGGCAGCAACAGTTTAAAGCCAATTCCAGCATGTTTGAGGAATTTGTTGTCGAACATTGACCACAACAATGCCTTCATCCGTTCGGGCGATCCATTGATCAAATGGGGTTCGTCAACCCGGTCAACGAGAACTGTGATCGAATCGAAACCAAGTCCTTCGAGAATATTCTGCAGTTTTGTCAACAGTTCATAGCGGTCGTCACTGCGGTCTCGGGCTGGTATTGGCTGACCAATCAGATCCTTCGGATCAAAGTTGGAAAGAATCGAGCGTAATTGATTAATGGGGCGGTCGAGTACTCGAACCTGTCGCGAGACTTTCCAGGCCAACAGTGCCATTTTTGATTGATACCACAACCATGGAGCCCAGCCTGCCAGCAAGACCAGCCATGGCCAGTAGCTTCCGAGTTGAGGCAATTTATCGAGATAGGCGAGAAGCCCGAACAGGATCAACGTTGTCGTGACTCCGATCGAGAAATCACAGTAACTTCGCCAGTTGGGAACACCTAATTTGCGACGGAGACTGACCCAGCGATGCTGCTGGGCGTTATCGCTGCTATGGTCGTAGAACGAGGCAAGCAGCAAAAGATCTCGCTTGTTCGTGGCCGACAGGTTCGGCACTTTTTCCTTGGCGACCTGGAATGGACCGACGTCGCCGTTACTTTTCCCTGCGATAATGTCGTCGACCAGATTCGTTGTGGCGAGCGAAAGGATACAGTCAATATGGTCCCATAACCTCCACTTTGACAGAGTCTTCTCGGGACGCGCGCCAGGCCAGCCAACTTTTTCGTTGAATGAATCGAGGAAGGGATTAAAGTCGTCGTAATCGACGATAAAGACCCGGTGATCGGGATGTTCATTGTTGTACTTCGAGGTCGAATCAACAATCTGAAGCCGAAGAGCTGTTTTACCGCTCCCTTTTTCACCAAAGACTACGGCAGTGGATGGGGTTGCGGGGTCACCGTAGATCTTTTCCCATGCTGGGTGAAATGTGCCATCGGCCCCAAGCTTTTGAAAAAGAGGATCAGTTTGGGCATCTTCCTGACTGAACGGGTTCTGGTTGAGGCCGTGGTGTTCGAGAAACAGTTGGACTTTCATCGGTTCTTCCGTGGCAAATCCCGGATTCGCCGGATGCAATCGGGCGAATCGGAACACGAGGGTGAAATTGTCAAAATCCTTTATTCGCGGTCTGCCTGCTACGATCGATCTCTTACCGACCACCTCCGCGGCACTACGGAAGGCAAGCTGTGACACTGAAGACTCTAAGCGCGAAACATCGCGTCGTCCACCCAGTCTACCGAGATTCGACGTTTGCGAATTTTTCGTGAAGCCGCCAGTCATGGTCATGTGCCACTGCTTGACCGTCTTCGGTCAAGCAGTGCTCCGCGATTTTAAGTCAAAAAATGTCGAAGCCACAGCGTCAGAGAAGACTCCAATGCAGTGGCTCGGACCACCGACGGGTCGGTTCCTTTGCTTCGGAGATGTGAACATCTAGAATACCGGATGAAAAGTTCGTACTCGACTGACTGTCAGTACGCGATCTGAATCGTTTCGAACCCACACCGTATCCAGGAGATTATCATGGCCTATGTTCTACCTCCGCTGCCGTACCCCACAAACGCATTGGAACCCTTTATCGATGCGAAAACGATGGAAATCCATCACGGTAAACACCATCAGGCTTACATCAACAACGCCAATGCAAAGCTGGAAGGTCATCCTGCTCTAGCGAGCAAGTCGGTTGAAGAGCTCATCAGCAATCTGGCTGCAATTCCCGAAGACATCCGCACCGTGCTTCGTAACAACGCCGGCGGACACGCTAATCATTCGTTGTTCTGGACGATTCTTGGTCCACATACCGGTGCTGAACCAACAGGTGATCTGGCCGCTGCAATCAACAGTACATTCGGATCATTCGCGACATTTAAAGAAAAATTCGCAGCTGCCGCAACGACCCGATTCGGTAGCGGATGGGCCTGGCTGTCCTACGATAAGGGCAAGCTGGCCATCGAGAGCACACCAAACCAGGACAGCCCATTGATGGAAGGGCGGACTCCATTGCTCGGTTTGGACGTGTGGGAACATGCGTACTATCTCCACTACCAGAATCGACGTCCCGATTACATCGCTGCCTTCTGGAATATCGTCAACTGGACAGAAGTCGCTCGTCGCTACGCGGAAGCGAAGAAATAGATGACCAGAGACTGACGAAATGGAAATCAGGCACGCTTGTCCCTTATTGGCCAAGCGTGCCTGATTCATGTATTTGACTTCCGACATCGTCCAAAGGAACTTAGAATCTGACATCCGTTGAAAAGAAATCTGGAGTCACTTCGACGGACGTTGGCAAAAGGACTCTGCAAAGGCAGGACGCGACATGCAACAAATGCGAATTGACCGATGGTCCGCGATCGTTTTGATTTTCAGCCTGGCATTCACGGCGATGGCCGAACAACGAATCGCCGCTCAGGATGCAAACCCCGGCAGCAAGCCAAAATTCACCGCAAACCGGCTGGCGAAAGAGAGTAGTCCTTACCTGCTACTGCATGCTCACAACCCCGTTGACTGGTACCCTTGGGGTCCTGATGCCTTTGACAAAGCAAAAAAAGAAGGAAAGCTGATCTTTCTTTCGGTCGGATACAGCAGTTGTTACTGGTGCCACGTAATGGAGCGAAATGTCTTCACGAACGAGGCGATCGCCAAAACGCTGAACGAAAACTTCGTCTGCATCAAGGTTGACCGCGAAGAGCGGCCAGACATCGACGATATCTACATGACGGCCTTGCAGGTTTACCACCAGATGATTGGATCACCATCAAATGGTGGATGGCCCCTTTCCATTTTTATGACTCCCGACGGTAAGCCGGTCGCTGGCGGAACTTATTTCCCGCCAGAAGACACTAAGGGCAGTCAGGGTTTTCCATCGATTCTCGATAGACTGATGGACCTGTGGAAAAACAAGCACGAGCAGATGGAAGGGAACGCTGAAATCCTCGCCAAGGAAACTCGGCGACTGATGCGACCCAAGGTTTCACTGAAACAAGTCCCTGTCGATGAGAAGTTGGTCGAAACAGCCTTCCTCGCCATCAGTTCAAGTTTCGATCCTGATTTCGGCGGCATTGATTTTAATCCGAAGCGACCCGAGGGACCGAAATTCCCCACACCAACCAAACTGACCTTTATTCAACATTCGCTTCAACGAACGCCGAATGTCGAGATTGCTCAGCAGTTGGATTTGACGTTGTTGCAGATCGCCTGTGGCGGAATTCGGGACCATGTGGGAGGTGGCTTCCATCGCTATTCCGTCGACCGCAAGTGGGATGTCCCTCATTTTGAGAAAATGCTCTACGACCAGGCTCAACTTGCCGACGTCTACGTCGAAGCTTATCGCACAACATTTCAACCGCCGAATACGCCGATTTCTTTATACAAACAGGTTGCTGAAGAGTTATTTCAGTTCGTTGCTCGAGAAATGACCTCACCCGATGGTGGCTTTTATTCTGCACTCGATGCCGAGACGGATGGAAACGAAGGGGAGTATTTCGTCTGGGAGGCAACCGAAATTGATAAGGTTCTCGGGCCGGCTTCAAAAGCGTTCAAAGAAGCGTACCGCATTAAGGATCTGTCTGACTTTGAACACGGCAACGTACTCAGGCTATCACCCAGACGACTCCCCGCAACGATTGCACCTGACACCGTTGCCAGTGCTCAAGCATCCGTCGGTTCTGAACGTGATGAGTTCACGCTTTCTCGCCAAAAGCTTCTCGAAGTTCGCAACAAGCGGAAGCGGCCCTTACGCGATGAAAAGATCTTAACCTGTTGGAACGGGTTGATGATCGGTGCCTATGCCCGTGCCGCAGCGCCGCTAAGCCATCCGGAATATCTTCCGATCGCAGAAAAAGCTGCCAACTTTTTGCTTTCAAACGTACGTGATTCACAAGGCCGTTTGCTTCATACGTACACCAGCGGCCAGGCAAAGCTCAACGCCTATCTTGACGATTATGCGTTTCTCATTGATGGCCTGCTGGCGTTGTACGACGCAACGGAAGATGCCAAATGGTTGAAAGCGGCAAAACAATTACAGGATGAGCAACTTCGATTTTTTCTGGATGAAACCAACGGGGGCTTCTTTTTCACGTCACACCATCATGAAGAGCTATTGGCCAGAACAAAAAATTCGTATGACGGCGTTTTACCCGCGGGTAACAGCGTTAGCGCGCGGAATCTGATTAAGCTCGCCAAACTGACAGGGATCGGTGCCTACCGTGAAGAAGCCCGTGCAACGGTCGAATTATTTGCGTCAAACATCGAACAAACCCCTCGCGGTCTGGCTAACCTGGCCTTGGCGGCAAGAGAATTACTGGAATCCGAAGCGAGTGAAAAAGGAGCATCAAAACCAAGCGGCAGTCAAGTAATCCCGGCGGCTGGATCGGATGAAAAGAAAACGCCCGGCGAACCTCTTGTGGTTTTCGCTGACAGCAAAGTCCAGAAAAACGACGATCTGGTAACCGGACGAGCCTATCTTTCAACTGACAAGCTACAAGCGGGAAGCACGAGTAAGCTGATTGTTCTGCTCGATGTCAAAGAAGGATGGCATATCAATCAAAATCCTCCGATGCCAACCCATCTCATTCCCACAAAAGTTTCAGCCAAATCCAAACTGAGTGTGAAATTATCGGAGCTCAAATACCCGGAAGGGAAGGGATTCAAGTTCGATGGCGAAGAAATGGAAGCGATGGTCTACGAAGGGGAAGTTGCCATTCGAGGAACACTGACGGTTCCGGAATCTGCGGCGGGACAGACGGATGAATTAGAAATCACAATCACTTATCAAGCCTGTAATAATACAGGTTGCCGACCTCCGAAGACGATCAAATTGACAAATAAACTTTCGGTGGCCAATCGTGGCGATTCCGTGAAGCAGATCAATGCTCGTTTGTTCAAAGAGTCGCCAAAGGCGAACAAACAATGAAGCCACCACGTAGCGGCGGCTTCCAGCCGCCGTCACGACCAGCTGCATTTGCCTATTCATGAACAGTCAAATGCAAAAGCAGCAAATGACCGTTGAAAAATGACGAATCCTATTTCGCGGCGGCTGGAAGCCGCCGCTACGTGATGCCACCACTGGCATTCAACCCGAAAATGAAACCGTGACGTCGCCCTTTTCCCAATCAATCGAGCCGCCCGCAGGAAAATTCCTTCTTGCGATCGAATCGTCGTGCGATGAAACAGCGGCCGCGGTCATCGATCGGGATCGTCGAGTCCTTTCGAGCGTCGTTGCCACCCAGCACGAACTGCACGAACGATTCGGTGGAGTTGTCCCCGAAATCGCGTCGCGAGCACACCTTGAACGAATCCTTCCGGTGATCGACGAAGCCCTGCGTCGTTCAAACATGCGTCTGACAGACCTCGGGGCCATTGCGGTCGCGACTCATCCGGGTCTCGTCGGCTCGTTGCTGGTCGGGCTGACTGCAGCCAAGACGCTGGCTTTGGTTTTGGATATTCCGCTCTTAGCCATCAATCATATTGAAGCTCACATTTATGCCTGCCGCATGGCCGCAGGACGTGACGTGTTTCCGGCGGTGGGATTCGTGGTCAGCGGTGGCCACTCCAACCTGTATGACTGTGTTTCGCCGGTCGAGTTCGAACTGCTTGGTTCAACAACGGACGATGCCGCAGGCGAAGCGTTCGACAAAGTAGCTCAGATCCTCGGCCTGGAATATCCTGGTGGTCCTCAGATCGAGGTCATCGCAAAAAAAGGGGACCCCAAAGCCATACATTTCCCACGAACGTTTCTCAATGACGCGAGACTCGATTTCAGTTTCAGCGGACTCAAGACGGCTGTACTGTACGCAGCGCGAGGAACACCGGGCGCCAGGGCACAACCACTGCCATTGACGCCGCAGCGAATCGCAGATCTCGCCGCGAGCTTTCAGGCGGCGGTGATTGATATTCTGATAGGAAAATGCGATCAGGCGCTAAAACGAACGGGAAGAAACACGTTGCTCGTCGGTGGTGGCGTCGCGGCCAATACTCTTTTCCGACATCGACTGAACGAACTCGCCAGCCATCGTAAGATCGAATTGATTATCGCAGAACGCGAACATTGCACCGATAACGCGGCAATGGGTGCCCTTGGCTGGGAATTGTGGGAACGAGGGTTAACCTCACCACTGGATCTGGACGTGAAACCGGGCTTGGTCCGGAATCGAAATCCCGCATAAATTGGCATTTTCATCGACTGCGATTGACGAACAATTCGGGCTTCGACGAAACTCTGTCCAGACGGACCTTTTTGAGCGACGTCTCCCACACAAAATCTCTGTAGAAGACAAAACATGCTCGGTACAGAACTGACTCCCTCCCAATACCTCAAGCGATGTGCTGAGGTCTTCGACACTCTCGATATTTCGCAAATTGAAGGTCTGGCCAACGACATTTATGCCGCATACGAGGAAGGGCGGTTTGTGTTCCTGGTCGGGAACGGAGGTAGCGGTTCCAATTGTTCGCACTTCGCCGAAGACCTGGGTAAAAGTACGCTCGACCGAAAAGATTTTAATGACGATTCGGTGAAGCGACTGAAGGTGCTGAGCCTGACTGACAATACGCCGTACATTCTCGCATGGGGCAACGACGAAGGTTTCGACCAGGTCTTTGTCCAACAGCTGAAAAACTTCGCCTCACCCGGCGATGTCTTGATTGCGATTAGCGGAAGCGGAAACAGCCCGAATATCCTCAACGCCGTCGAGTGGGCCAATCGCAAGGGGTTGACCACATGGGGAATCACCGGTTATTCCGGCGGCAAATTAAAGTCGCTCGGCAACAAAAACCTGCATGTTCCGCTGAACGACATGGGGATGGTTGAATCCGTCCATCTTGTCGCCTTCCACTGGATCTTGAACGACATCCATGGCCGAATCAACAAAGTTGGACGATATAAGAACTAGACTATGAAAATCATTCCTACCGAGCTTTCCGGCCTGATCCTGTTTGAACCAAAAGCGTTTGGCGACGCACGAGGCTTTTTCTTTGAAAGCTATCAAATCAACCGCTACCGCGACGCGGGGATCACTGAAAACTTTGTGCAAGACAATGTTTCAAGGTCCAGCAAGGGAATCTTGCGCGGGTTGCACTACCAGCTGGTTCAGCCGCAAGGAAAACTCGTCTACGTGACGCGCGGCGAGGTATTTGACGTGGCCGTGGACCTGCGGCGCAGTTCGCCGACGTTTGGTCGCTGGTTTGGTGTGTTGCTTAACGACGAGAATCATCGGCAGCTTTATGTTCCGCCGGGTTTCGCACACGGATTTTGCGTGACCAGTGAAACGGCAGACTTTGCTTACAAGTGTACCGATTTTTATAACCCCACGCATGAGCGAACATTGTTATGGAACGATCCGGCCGTGGGAATTAACTGGCCAATCGTCGATGCACCACTTCTTTCCGCAAAAGATCAGCTCGGTCGATTGCTGGCCGATCTCGAGACTTACCCGTGACAGAATTCCTTCCGCGAATCGCGTTGACTGTTGGTGATGTCGCGGGAATCGGGCCGGAAGTTGTCGTTCGAGCCATCGCCGATCAGAAGTTGAGAGAACTCTGCCGCCCGGTTGTGGTCGGACACCCGGCTGTCGTTGCACGAGCAAGACAACTGGTTGGTGCGACTTTCGACGTCACTGAAGTCGGCTCACTGACAGAAATTGATTGGAACAGCTCGTCTGTTCCCTGCTGGAATCCATCGATCGATCAAGCGGATGACGTTCCAGTTGGCCGCACAGACGCCCGCGCAGGACAAGCTGCCTATGATTATCTCGTTGCCGCTACGCGAGCAGCACTTCGTGGCGAGATCGACGCCATTACAACGGCACCGCTGAATAAAGCGGCTTTGCACGCAGCAGGGCTGAACTTCCCAGGCCACACCGAAATCCTCGCTTACGAATGTGGGGTGCAAGACTTTGCCATGATGCTGTATCTTCCTTCTGGAGGCTTTTTGCCAAAAGGGGAGTTCGGGCTTGGCGTAGCTCACGTGACATTGCATACCTCAATTCGAAGCGTACCCGACCTGCTGAACATTCCACACATTCGTGAAACAATTCAGCTGGTGTCAGACTTTTTGAAACGAGTTGGCTGCCAGTCTCCTCGAGTCGGCGTCTGTGCCTTGAATCCCCACGCCGGGGAAGAAGGACTCTTCGGCGATGAAGAATCGACACTAATTGCCCCCGCAGTGAAAGATGCTCGAACTCTTGGCATCAATGCGACGGGACCAATTCCGGCCGACGCACTGTTACGCCGAGCGGTTTACGGTGAATTCGATGGTGTCGCAGCGATGTATCATGACCAGGGTCACATCGCGTTGAAGTTAATCGGATTTGAACGAGCAGTGAATGTCACGCTCGGTCTTCCAATTATTCGAACCAGCCCCAGCCATGGCACCGCGTTTGACATCGCCTGGCAAGGGAAAGCACGAGCCGAAGGATTTGTTGAAGCTGTTCGAACGGCCGCGTTACTGGTCCGCTCGAAAACCAACGGCGGGAAAAGGCAACTGCAATGGTCAAACGAACAATGACGCCTCGGGCTTGTCAGTGACGCCGCTTGACCCGCTTCTCTACGAGGCGCGGTTAAACGATGGATTTCTCAAGCGTGTCATTTCTTCCCCAGCGCCCTCTGTTGAGCGAAGAATTCCTGCAGGATGCCCCGGCAATCGTCTTGCATCACACCACCCAGAACCGTGGCGCGATGATTCAGTCGAGCATCATCCGTGATCTGATAAAGAGTATGGCACGCACCCGCTTTTGGATCAGTCGCACCATAAACCACTGTGGGAATCCTCGCTTGAACGATCGCCCCCGCACACATAGGGCAGGGCTCCAGCGTGCAGTAAAGCGTACAATCGAGTAATCGCCATGAACCGAGTGCCTCGGCCGCTTGCGTGATGGCAATGATTTCGGCGTGAGCGGTTGGATCTTTCAACTGTTCACGTTGATTCCCTGCTGCGGCGATCATTCGTTCGTTGTGAACGATGACAGCGCCGATCGGCACTTCCCCCTCGTCGAATGACTGCCTCGCCATTTCCAGAGCCTCGTGCATCCAGCGGCTATGCGGCTGAAGCGGGTCGTCTGTCACGAATTCCATGCGGGCGAGTCTCCGGCCAAAGAAAACCAGCGGCAGAACGCTACCCCTTCCACACCCAAGACTCACACTTATGGCTGCTCCAGTTACGGCCTGACCCGGTTCATGGTCATCCCGCCGCAGAAGAGGTAGCGTTTCACCGCCG
>CAILLA010000006.1 GCA_903834925.1 uncultured Schlesneria sp. | reverse complement strand
GTTTTGTTCACACTCACAACATCGCAGAGAGCCAGGGTTTCTAAAACATCATTTCCGAGTCGCGCGTTCCCCTAAAGTGCAGCCAGTTAGAAACCCGTGTTTTGACTGGGTGTAGCCTGACGGGGGGCACGAATCACAACGCGGACTTGATTCACCGATGTCACGATGACTTCCGCAATCGATCGACAACGTAACCCGCGGTTCCTTCCTCCGAACAGTCGCACCAGAAATGACGTGGAATCACTCGAAATAGGCCGCGACGAGTGACTCGCGGAACATTTTGTCGCGTAGATTCAGAAGCAACGTTTCTTAACAGGTTGCGTTCGGAAAAAGCATAACGTCAGCAAATCAGGCAGCCAAAGATAGGCATTCAAAATGATCAAGCTAAAAGTAGGTGCATACACGCTCTGGCAGAAACTTAGAACGCACATGGCTTCGCTGAGGATTTCATCCATGCGACAGCGGAGGCGGGATCGTCGGGCACGTTCGGCCAGGCACCACGAGCATCGTCAGAGCGCTCCTGCAATCGTTGAGACGTTGGAAACGCGAGTTGTGTTGACCGCCCCAGGAGGTGCCGTCGACTTCGTACTTCCCAATGGGACAATCCAGGGATGGAGCTTTGATCCTGATACCAAGAATGTCGCCGATGCGGTTGATCTTTATGTCGATAATACATTTTGTTCGCGGACAGTCACGTCAGTTTCTCGACCGGATGTTAGCGGCAAATTTGGCCTGTCGATCAACCCTGGGTTTCTATTGACAATCCCGCCCAAATACGAGAATGGCGCTACCCACACATATACCGTCTATGCAATCGACACGGCCGGGGCGCCGAATCCAAACCCTTCCATCGGAACCGGAACCTTCAATTTGCAGGCTCCCGTTGGAGCTGTCGATTCCGTCAATTCCAATGGAACAATTTCGGGTTGGAGCTTTGACCCTGACGTCAAGAACATCGCCAATTCCGTCGACCTCTATGTCGACGGAAACTTCTGCTCGCGAACCCAGACATCCGTGTACCGACCCGATGTGAGCAATAAATTTGGCCTCTCAATCAACACAGGGTTCACAATCAACATTCCGTCGCAATATTTTGACAGCCGACAACACACCTATGCAGTTTACGCGATCGAGGGAAGCCCGGGGAGCAATCTGCCCAACCCGCAATTCGCGACGGGGCACTTCACGTTGGCACCGCCACAAATCACGATTCAACCGCCAATCCTCGATGATATCAATGGATCGATTGCCTATTCGTCTTCGACGCAGGTTTTCAACTACCGTGTGATTCTCGATGGTGGTGCGACTTATACGAGTCCGCTTTATGCAACCGACTCTTCAGGTAATTTTTCGTACGGCGCTCCACCGCTCAGGACGGATGGTTCGACGTCGCAGCTTCAGATTATGGCGATCGACCCGAACAATGGCTTGGTGACCACGTCGGCCGCAGTGAACTTCAAGTGGCCGTTCACGAACACTCCCGCAACTTCTTCGGTGAATCCGGTTTACTTCTCGTCGGTCCCGACAAATACGAATTTCATTACCGGGACACCGACTTATGGAGGGGTCTATTATTACCATGAGTGGTCGAACCGCGTACTACAGGGCAACCTGACTCTCGACGTAGGTGCCCCTGGCGATTACATCGGGAAAGGAACGCAATACCCCAGCATGCAGTCCCTTCTACCAGGCAGTCCGTATCCCGCTTACGCGATGGTCTACGCCGGTACCGCGATTGACAGCTATTATGTCCACTCAAAACCGCCCGCCGGCGTTCTGACGTATTCCAGCGGAACTCTATGGTTTCCGAATCGCGTGATTGGCCTGATCACCGAGGGGGCAGACCTGCACGCGAGTGAATCGACGAGCCTCTTGGGACGGTCCGACGTGACCTATAGCGACGGCGGCCTCGAGATCTACGTACCAACGGGTGGATCGCTCGACTCGGTTCGCGTCCTGAGCGATGGACACACCGTTCAGTTTGCCTTTCGGGCCTCAGGCGTTGATGATTTTCGCGTCATCACCCAGACCGATCCCCCACCACCCCCACCACCGACGATTCAGCCTCCTCGGCTGCAAACGACGAACTTCAGTCTCGCAGACAATGCGCCGAATGGATCGACGGTCGGGACTGTGACCGCCTCGGATTCCAACGCCGGCGCGACGATGTCGTTCGCCATCACCGGCGGGAATAGCGCCGGTGCGTTTGCCATCAGCAGCGGTGGCGTAATTACCGTCGCGGATTCGACAAATCTGAACTACGCGTCGAATCCTGTATTCAACCTGACCGTGGTGGTTACTGACTCGTATGGTCTTACTGACAGTAACACCGTGACGATCAATTTGACCCATGTCAAAGCACCGTCCAACATTGTGCTGTCGAATTCATCGATCACCGAAGGGTTGGTTGCTGGAACATCGGTTGGACAATTCGCCAACCCCGATCTGCCTGGCGTCGCTGTGCAGTACACACTCGTTGCAGGCAGTGGTGGCGACGATAATTCGAGTTTCACGATCGACTCGTCCGGGGTCCTGAGATCCACAGCGAGTTTTGATTATGACGTAAAAAATGGCTACTCGATCCGCGTCCGTGCGACTGATCAATGGGGACTGACGTACGATAAGGTCTTCACGATCTCGGTCATTGATGTTTTTGAAGCGCCTGTCATGACAGCGCAGTCCTTTTCGATTCCGGACAATTTGCCGAACGGTTCGGTCGTGGGAACGATCACCGCCAGCGTGGATGCCGGTGATACTGTGGCATTTTCTATCGCAGGAGGGAACTCACTTGGTGCCTTCTCTGTCACAAGCGCTGGTGTGATTACCGTGGCCGACTCAACAAAATTGAGCTTTCTGTTGAACCCCGTTGTTAAGTTGACGATTTCTGCAACCGATTCACTCAATCTCGCCTCGACAAGTACGGTTACGATCAACCTGACTGAAGCAAAGCCACCGGCTTTGGCGGGTATTGAAGGGACAACCCTGATTTATGTGGGGGCAACGCCGGTTGTTGTATCGACATCGATTACGGCAAACGCACCAGACAGCCTGACGCTTAATAGCGCCGTCATTCAGATAGCAAACGGATATCAAAACGGTTCGGACTCGCTCAAATTCACCAATACTTCGACCATTTCAGGAACGTGGAATTCCAGTACCGGCACGCTGACACTCAACTGTTCAGACACGGTTGCAAACTACCAGGCGGCGCTCAGGTCAATCTCTTTTCAGAATACGGGCACAAATACGTCCGCTCGAACGATCTCGTTTCAGGTCTCTGACGGATTCCTTTCCAGTAACTCGATTTCCCGACTTGTCGACGCACCACCGAACGTTCTATCCCTCGTCACAGCGGGATCGAACCCCACATCAGGGCCTGCGATTCAATATACGGTGACGTTCAGTGAGGCGGTCACGGGCGTCAGTTCTGCGAATTTTTCTCTCGTGGAAACCGGGTGGGTTTCTGCAACTGGGATTCAGGTCGCTGCCGTCAGTCCGTCGGTTTATACGATCACTGTTAACGGCGTCACTGGTACGGGAACATTGGGCGTCAATCTTACGAATCCCAGCAACGTCTTCGACGCTGGGAACAATCCACTCCAAGGGAAATACTCGGGACAGATCGTTACGGTTGATACGAAACCCGTCGTGACGCTTCAGCCAACCAATTTCTCAGTTGCTGCCGGAGGGGCCGCAAGTTTCACCGCAGCCGCTACTGGATTTCCATTACCAGATATCCAATGGCAGGTGAGTACGAATAATGGTTCCACATGGGGAAATATTTTCGGTGCGACTTCCGCAACGTACAGTTTTGTGACCGCAACAACAGACAATGGAAGTGAGTACCGCGCTGTCTTCACAAATGCCGTCGGTGTCGCGACCTCCAGCGTTGCAACATTGACTGTTACTCAAGCACCCGTCGCGACCGTGTACTGGACCGGTTTAGGAGACGGGCATAGTTGGAGTAATGCGTCCAATTGGAGCACTAAATCCATTCCAGGTGCAAATGACAATGTTCTGATCAATGCGGCGTCGGGAACAATTATTCATGGCCCCACGGCTGTGACCACGGTCCGTAATCTCACGATTACATCGGCCAATTTCTTCGTGGATGGTGCTTTCCTGACGGTGACGAACGGAGTTGTCGTGGCTAATGGTCAGTCACTGACCGTGGGAAATTACTCATCGTTGATTCCCGGTTCGATTTCTCTGAATGCTGCCAGCTTGACGCTGTCACAGAACGGAATCATTAAGGGGGGAACAGTCACTGAGACGGGTGCTGCAAATATCGCGGTGGTTGGCTCTGGAGTCCTTGACGGCACGACGGTCAGCGGCAACGTTACGGTCACACATGCGAATAACGACAGTCTCTTTTTGAGAAACACCGTGACTCTGAATGGGACGTTGTTAATCGGCGCAACGGATGGTTCGACCTGGGCTACAGTATTCTTCAACGACGCTGCCGCTGGAGCGGTCACGCTGACTGGAAACGCTTCTGTAATCTTTGGCGGAAACACGACGAACGGAATAAATTTCTATGATAACGGAGGGGCGATCACACTGGGTTCGAACGTCATCCTGCATGGCAATAACGGCAGGGTCGTCAACACCTTTTATACGGGAACTGTTATTTTCCAGGGGACTGTCGCGGCTGATGTCGCTGGCGGAACGATTAGCTTCGCCTCATCGACCGTCGTCGATCAAAATACGGGTACTTTGACCGCCAGCAATGGTGGCACATTGGCGTTAAATAACACTTGGACGAATACCGGCACGGTCACGTCTACTGGCACCGGAAACGTCCTGCTAGCGGGAATCGTGAACAACGGTGCGGGGACGATTAACCTGGATGGATCACTAACGCTTCAACAAAATGGGACCGTCAAAGGTGGAACGATCAACGAAACCACGAATGGGATCGTCACGGTGATTGGTACGGGAATACTGGACGGCACCACCGTCAATGGCAACGTTAGTGTCACGCATGCAAACGGCGACTATCTCGTACTGAGAAATACCGTGACACTGAACGGGACGTTGTTAATTGGCGCAACCGATGGTTCGACGTTGGCCACCTTGTTCTTCCGCGACGATGCGGGCGGAGCGGTCACTCTGGCTGGAAACGCTTCTGTGGTTTTTGGCGGAAACACGACAAACGGTATTAATTTCTATGACAACGGTGGTACGATCACACTCGGTTCGAACGTCACGTTGCACGGCAAAAACGGAAGAGTGGTCGACACTTTTTACACGGGAACCGTTCTTTTCCAGGGAACGGTCGCGGCTGATGTCGCTGGAGGCACTATCAGCTTTGCCTCGTCGACCGTCGCTTATCAAAACTCCGGCATTCTGACGGCCAACAACGGTGGTACTCTATCGCTAGGTAACACTTGGAAGAACACGGGTAAGATCACTTCTACGAGCGGTGGTAACTTGTTGCTGCTAGGAGCTGTGGATAACAGTCAGGGAACGTTCGCAATTGACAGTTTGATGACGATGCAGGGGGGACAAGGGTCGGCCATTACGGGTGGCACCGTCACGGAAACAGTCAATGGAAACATCTCGGTCATCACGGCGGCAATCCTTGATAATGTAACGGTCAACGGAAATATCAGTCTGACGCACGGCACCGGCGAGTATCTCATCTTAAGAGACACCGTGACACTGAACGGAAACTTATTCATCGGTGCGGCGGACGGTTCGACATCCGAGGTGGTCTACCTCGGTTATGGCTCCAGTAATCCAGTCACGCTCGCGGGGTATGCCGCGCTGGTATTTGGTGGTGGAACTAGCAACACCATCGATAACTTCGTCGCTACGGGAACAACCACTCTGGCATCAACGGTCACGATTCGTGGGAAAACGGGAAGTCTGATCAACAACTATGCGACCGGGGCAATCCTGGATCAAGGGACGATCTCGGCTGATGTGTCAGGCGGTACGATCACGGCCGGTAACTATGCTGGTACCTATCAGAATACAGGTACGTTTAAAGCCAGCAATGGCGGGGTGCTGGTCGTCTCGGGAACGGGGATCACGAACTCACTTGCTGGGTTGATCGAATCGCCGACGGGTACGATCCAGTTTGGCAGCAACTTGCTGACAACGGCGACGAACATGTCGCTGTTTGATCCAGAAGGGAACGTCACGTTTAATCTCAATGCCAATGTAGCATCAGCAAAGCTGCTGGAAGCAACCAGCCTGGACCTGGGCAACATCGCAGCCGGGTTCGTGGGCAATTCAGCGTTCGGGTCGCTGAATCTGACAAACGCGACCTATGTTAAACTCGTTAATCAGGCTCACAATACAGTGAGTAGTATGCCGGAAGCGGTGTATGTCAATTCGTTGAATGTTGCTGCCAATACGACTTTGGATCTCAATGGGCTCCATCTTTACGCGCTCAATGCCTCGATCAAGGGAGCGATCCTGAATGGAACAATCAACGCGATTGGCGTTGCTCCTGCGATAACGACGCAGCCATCCAGCACGACGGTGCTTCCTCTTACGACAGCGAGTTTTACCGCAGCCGCCAGTGGCACACTGACTCCGACAGTTCAATGGCAGGTCAGCACCAACAGCGGTACGACATGGACTAACATCGTCGGTTCGACTTCGACGACATACAGTTTCACAACGGCATCAGGCAATAACGGCAGCCAGTACCGGGCCGTATTCACAAATCCGTCAGGAACCGCCACAACGAATGCCGCAACGCTTACGGTCGCAACTGCTAACGTCACCAGCAGCAGTGTCCGGTGGGGAACTTCAGGCTCCGCGACATTACAGGATGCCAGCGGCGGACGCTTGCTTCCAACCGGACGTATAAACGACATTGGCTGGTTCAATATCAACAGTGGTACGGTCACACTCGATCGTTCGATTCCTTCGCTCTCACCTGCGGACATCTCGGTAATCGGTTCTGTCGGCGGTAACTATGGGCCGGTGACGGTTTCGGGATCGGGGACGACCTGGGTTATCACACTGGCCAAGGTGATCGCCGACGCTGAAAAGTTAATCGTGACGATTGGTAATGCCCAGTTAACCAGCTACCAGCGGGAACTCGACATCTTACCAGGTGACTTTAATGATGACGCAGTCGTCGATTCGTCCGATGTGACATTGCTGAACAACTCGACCGTGGCTCCGTACAGCGTGTTTGCCGATCTCAATGGAGATGGACTGGTCGACATCAACGACGGAAAACTGGCCCGAACCAAAATCGGCACAAAAAGAATCCTCTAACCGGCGCAGTCGGTTCACGCGCGTCGGATGACGGGTGCAGAATCGGAAGATCGCTCACGCGTTGTTCTAGTCCAGCTCAGTCATTCGATACGCGTTGGACGACCGGATTCAGCAAACGGAATTTGGAAGAAATGGCAGCCATGCAAATCGAACGGGTCACGTCACCATATGATCTGGAGGATGTGTATAGGCTTCGATACGAAGTTTATTACAAAGATATGGGTCAGCAAGTTCCGTTTTCATGCCATACGCATCAGCGTATCATTGAAACACTCGACCATTCTGAGGCCATTGTTTTTGCGGCATATGAACAGCACGGCGGACAACGTTCGATTTGTGGAACAGTCCGTGTCAACTTCGTCAAGAATGGCGGAATTGGCGATTATGTACGCTACTATCAATTAGAGCATTTGACGGCGATGCAACTTGATCGAGTATCGGTGACGAACTGGTTGATGTTCCATCGCCAATTCCGCGGCACGACAATCCCGGCAAGGCTTTGCACCGTTGCTTTCAGCTTTGCAAGCCATCATGATATCGAAAGCGACTTCATCGACTGCGGGTATGACAGAATCCCGTTCTTCCAGCGTATTGGCTATGTCATTCACCTGGATCGTTTTGTGCATCCCGAGTTCGGGCCTGGTGCGGTTATGCGATTGGACCTGCAAGACGAGGCACATTTGGAAAGTTGTCGATCGCCGTTGTTAAGGCTGGTAAAGCACGCGCGCGGTCGCAATTTGCCTTCACTTCCGACACCATAACGGCAGATGACTCTGGAATCCCTTCTGGATTCACAGAAGGAAGGTTACGAAGTGAAGGAACTCATGGACGATAGGCTTTCGACCGAGTTGTCTGGGGATTCCGGCGGATTTGGGGGTTACTTGCTATTCGCGAAGCGGAGCTTCGAAGAGGGTGTTCCCAAGCGAGGTGCTTGGGAACGAGATAGACGAAGAAAAAGGTTTCGTCACCGACCCGGTGCCTCATCCGTTGCGGCGGATATGCTTTACAACCAAGCCTCAATCGTAATGTCGTTCAATAATTGTTCCCGCTCTGTTTTTTAGTGTTCTGGTCAAACTCCAACGCAGTGAATTCCTGACGAGGCAACCTCGCTCCAAAAAGAGACTCACACAATCTTCTCCGTTACATCAGGTAGAACCAAGCGGGTGGCCTCACGTATCCGGCTCAGCCGGGACGAAGGTGCTCAGCCGGGGCGAAGGTGCTCAGCCGGGGCGAAGGCTCGATTCTACGCCACCAGTTTACAGGAGAGCGAGAAAATATTGTCTTAAGAGGGTTGTCTGGCCAGTGATCAGGAATGTCCAAGCCATTATGGGTTGACGCGCCTCTGTCGCATGTTTGTTTGCTCGTGACCTCCACAGTGGAATGAGGCTTGCGGAAGATCGGTGTGTCAGTCAGATTAATCGAGGGTTGTTTGCGTCAAGACCTCCGAATCAACACGTCAGAAGGATTCTCTCATGAGCCGTTTTCGAATTCTCGCTTTGGATGGCGGTGGGATTAAGGGTGCGTTCAGCGCGGCGGCACTGGCCACATTGGAAGAAACGACCGGTAAACGCTGTATTGATCATTTCGATCTGATTAGCGGAACATCGACTGGGGGGATCATTGCGATTGGTCTCGGGCTTGGATTGTCGGCTCGCGACATTGCCAATTTCTATCAAACTCAGGGACCAGTCATCTTTCCGAATACCAGCCTGGTCCAAAAGACGATGGCCACTCTGAAGCAGGTTTTCTGGGGTCCCAAACTTTCCGGAGATATCCTGAGAGCGGAACTGGTCAAAGTTTTCGAACAGCGGAAGTTTGGCGAATCGAAATGTCGCCTGCTGATCCCAACCTACGATGCGATCGGTGGTCGGATCTTTCTGATGAAAACGGCACATCACCCACGGTTCATTCATGAGATCGAAGCACCCGCCGTCGATGTTGCACTCGCGACATCGGCCGCCCCGACGTATTTCAAAGCGGCTGCGTTTCCTCAACACGAACATGCCAGTTACGTCGATGGCGGGGTGTGGGCCAATTGCCCCGCGATGGCGGCTCTGGTCGAAGCCGTTTCCTTTTGCGATGCGAATCTGGAAGAGATTGATATCCTTTCGATTGGTACAACAACGACGCCGTTTTCGATCGCCAATCATGCAGAAGCGGGTGCGGCTGAGTGGAACATGGGGCTTGTCAACGTGATGTTTGAAGGTCAGGTGGAAGCTTCGGTCAAGCAGGCCAGCTTACTGACGAAGGGGCGTCTGCATCGGATTGATGCGACTGTCTCTTCGGGGGAATTCACTCTGGACGACGCCAGTCAGATCAAGATCGAACGACTGATGAATCTTGGTCGAAGCGAGGCCGTGAAGAAGGCCCATCTCGAAGATATTCAAGAACGGTTTCTGAATGGGACTCACGTGATTCCGTATACCCCATTCAAGACGGTTGAGCCTGTGCAGTAGCACCCGATGTCGGATGTGAAATCGTTGCCCGATTGTCACATTCCGCTGGACGGATCATGAGAGGCTGGCTAGAACTGGTCTTTGTGTCTGTCGAAGATTCGTCCGTCAGGCCGTTTGAAAAAACGATTGATTGCGACGCATTGATGACCGACTCGATCCGATAAATGATGATTTGAAGACACAAGTCGTCAACCAAGGTTTCAACCATTGCTCTCGGCAACTTCTAATGTTTTTGGAAGGTGCCGAGAGGTTCGAATTTTTCAGGAGGTTTTTATGCACCGTTGTTTTGCGTTTCTTTTTCTGCTTGGGATGACCTCCACTCTGTTTGCTCAGGCACAGACTGATGCGAACGCCACCGCGAAGAAAGAGCAGGCTCCCGCCGCTGAGAAGCCAGTGGAAAAGAAGTTAACTGTAGCTCACATCGAGATTACTGGAAGCTATTCCGAAGGAGCGGGAGGAAGCGGATTATTCAGTGAAGTTGTCGAAACGCTGGGTGATGTGCTGCAACGGTTGAAGAAGGCGGCCAGCGATGAAAGCTTGGAAGCGGTCGTGCTGCACATCAACGGGCCTCACATTGGTTGGGCCAAACTGAATGAATTGCGTACGGGAATCGCCAAGATTCGTCAGAAGGGTCGCAAAGTTTATGCGTGGCTGGAAGGTGCGGACACGAAGGACTATTTGCTGGCGTCGGCCTGTGATCAAATCATCATCCCCGAATCGGGGATCGTGATGATGCCGGGGCTGCGAGCGGAAATTTCGTTCTACAAAAATCTGTTCGACATGCTGTCGATTCAACCTGAGATGCTACGGGTTGGCGAGTTCAAATCGGCTGCTGAACCCTACAGTCGTTCGGAGATGAGTCCCGCTTTCCGTGAAGAAATGGAAGCGATCATTGACGATTACTTCCGTCAGATCATCGAAATGGTTTCCACCTCTCGCAAATTGACGGCTGAACAAGTCACATCGATCATTGATACCGGCCTGTTTTCGGCCGAAGACGCAAAGAAAGTCGGTCTGATCGATCATGTTGGTTATGAGGATCACATCACAACCCTGATCAAGGGGGACCAGAAAGACGTCGAAATCAAGTACACCAAGGGTTACGGCAAGAAAAAGTTTGATACCGATTTCAGCGGCTTTTCCGGCATGGCCAAGATGATGAACATGCTGATGGGGGTTGAACCAACGTCGCGCAAATCGTCGAACGCCAAGATTGCTGTCATTAGTGCTGTTGGTCCGATCATGTCCGGCTCCAGCCAGAGCGATTTCTTCGGTGACGAATCGATGGGTTCGACGACGATGATCAAGGCAATCCGGCAGGCACGTGATGATGCGTCGGTGAAAGCGATCGTGCTGCGTGTCGATAGTCCTGGCGGAAGCGCGCTGGCGAGCGACCTGATGTGGCACGAGCTGGAAACACTTGAAGGGAAAAAGCCTTTAATCGTCAGTATGGGCGATACGGCCGCAAGTGGTGGTTACTACATCGCGATGGGGGCCGATCGCATCTTTGCTGAACCCGGAACCCTGACTGGTTCGATCGGTGTGGTGGGTGGCAAAATTGCTTTAGAAAAATTCTATGCGAAGGTTGGCATCACATCGAGTGTCGTCCAGAAGGGTAAGAATGCTGGGGTGCTCAGCACCACTAAGCCGTGGACGGATACCGAACGGGATGCCATGCAGAAGATGATGAATGATATCTACGCCCAGTTCACAAAAAAGGCTGCTGCAGGTCGGAAGATGGAGTATGAAAAGCTGGAAAAGATGGCTCGCGGCCGTGTTTACACTGGCGTGCAGGCATTGTCACTCGGTCTAATCGATGAGTTGGGGACGCTGGACGACGCGATTGCACACGCGAAAAAAGCGGCGGGAATCGATCCGGAAACGAAACTGGAACGATTGAACCTGCCAAAAGCAACCAGCCCGTTTGAAGCATTGTTCGGTCCGATCGATCCTGCGGCAAAATTGGGCGCAGGCATGGCAAAATCGTGGCTCAACCAGCTTCCTCCCGAGATTTCATCTCAATTAAAGAATCTGGAAGTGTATGATGTGCTCGCTCGGGAGAAATTCCTCACCGTCATGCCATACCAGTTGATGATTAAATAAATGATCTCAGGGATAATGTGATTCTGAAACGGAAAGCTGCGAAATTGAGTGCCACTGGCGGATTCTTCGATCCGCCAGTGTTTTCTCATTTCGTGGCTGTAAAGCAAGAGCACCGGCGAGTGGGGACGGACGCTGGTGGCACCCGGAGCGGGTTCACGCTGCTGGAGGTTCTTCTGGTACTGGGAGTTCTTGCGGTTTTTGCCGGAATGACCGTTCCGTCCGTCATGCGAATGTTCGGCCAGCAGAAACTGACCGGTTCGGCCGAACGAGTTCGCTCGGCCATTGCCAGCACTCGGATCAGGGCGATTGAGTCGGGGATCATCTACCAGTTTTGCTGCGAAACAAACGGTAGTCGTTATGTTGTTGTCCCATTTGAACCCGACCATGCGAATTCTCAGGCTGGCGGTCAGGGTGGTGGAGCAACATTACTGAGTCGTGCGGCAGGGCGCTTGCCCGCTGGAATCGTATTCAGTTCGGTCAACTTTCGAGTGGCGGGTTCAACTGCCGGCGCGCCAGCGGCACCTGCCGCGACAGCCGCTGCGGGGAGTTCACATAAGCTGATGCCTGGGGCGTTGGACGGGCTTCCAAATGCGGGTGATCTGGCGGGGGCCAACTGGTCGACGCCAGTGCTGTTTCATCCCGACGGGGCCGCAAATGCCGATTTGGAAATCACTGTTACTGATCCAAAAATGCAGCATATCAAACTTCGGATTCGCGCGTTTACTGGTGCGGTCAGTATGGAACGACTTGTTGCGGGGAAACGGTGATGATTCGTCACGGTGACAGATCCGGATTAACGTTACTTGAAATTGTCCTTTCCCTGGCAATTTTCAGTATTGCTGCCGCAGCATTATCACAATTGGCCTGGAACGGAAGTCGCGCGACGGTGCAGGCTCGATTGAAGACACAAGCGACGATTCGCTGTGAAGCCAAGCTGAATGAAATCCTGGCGGGTGTCGAACAAATGGCATCCAAGTCCGGCATTCCCTTCCCCGATGATAGTCATTGGACCTGGAGTGAGGTGGTT
The DNA here is from genome assembly GCA_903834925.1 of uncultured Schlesneria sp. Taxonomy (GTDB): domain Bacteria; phylum Planctomycetota; class Planctomycetia; order Planctomycetales; family Planctomycetaceae; genus Schlesneria. The sequence continues at coordinate 4,867 of CAILLA010000006.1, read as the reverse complement.
ACGCCGAGCAGTCATGCGGAACTGGTCCAACTGGATGTAACTGTCAGCCATCGAAGCAAAAGCAGTCTGGCCAGTATTGATGTGACCTTACGACGTTGGGCACGTGAGCAGACGATCTTCGTGCAGGGGGCAACCCAAACGAAAGAGGAAATCGAAAAAATGGAGGCGAGAACGCAATGAAACGCCAACATGCTGGCTATATTCGAAATGCTCTACGGATAGCACGTGAGCCTCGTTTCTTCTTTTCGATGATTTCTCGACCGAATTCTGGCCAAGTGGAATCGGGCCGTCGTTCACGATTCAAGACTCGGCCACGGAATTCGCGATCAGCGTTTACATTGCTGGAAACAATGTTGGCGCTGTCACTTTCTGCAATTTTGCTTGCCAGCATTTATGCGGCCATTGACCAATCGTGGAAGGTATCGGCCAGCGGTCGCGAAGAAATGGAACGAGCACAACTGGCTCGAGCGTTGATCCACAAAATTGAAATCGATGTTCGAGCAATCACGTTCGTTCCACCGCCTCCCGAGGACCCTTCGGCAGACGAAAGTTCTTCCAGTTCCACGACGAGTAGCACCGCTCAGGCCAGCCCCAGCGGTGGCGGCGGTGGCGGCGGAGGTGGCGGCGGTGGTGGAGGCGGAGGTGGAGGTGGAGGCGGCGGCGGTGGCGGTGGCGGCGGCGGAGGTGGAGGCGGCGGTGGTGGTGGTAGTGGCGGTGGGAAGTTGGGAGGTGGGAAGTCAGGAGGTAGCAGTGGCGGTGGGAAGTCGGGAGGTTCGTCGGGCTCAAATAGTTCCAACTCAAGTTCGTTTGGTTTAGCGGCCTCACAGGCTGCCAGTACATCAAGTACGACTTCAACGACGGAGACGGAAACGACAGGGCCGAATTCGAAAAGTGTTGGTGTTAAGGGGACCACTCAGAAACTGGAAATCAGTATCGCTCGACCAAGACGCGATCTGCTACCGGGTACACAAGCGACTGGCACAGCGACACAGACAAGTGACCTTCGACAAGTCTCATATACATTCCTCCCAGCAGGGTCTGGCACCACAAGCGGTCTGGTTCGAACCGAAGGGGACCGTATGGCGGTCGAAGTTGCCGAAGCGGGAGGCGGTTCGGCATCTCAGATGTCACAGATGCAGTTGTTGGCACCCGAAGTAACCGCCTTTCAGATTCGATATTTCGACGGCCGCACGTGGTCGGAAACGTGGGATACATCAACCATGACGACGGCCCGAATCCCACGTGCAATTGAAGTCTCATTCGCGTTTCCACCTCCGAAACGTCCGCGGTCAATCTTCAGTACCGGGGTCAGCAGTTCGATGAATAAATTTCGGACGGTGATCCTGATTCCCGTTTCGGACCCCTATCCGCAGGATTTTGTACAATGAAAAGACAAGCGGATTCCCAATTGTTTTTACCGGAACGAAGTGTAAGTGATCGCACAACGACATCGAAGTCGTCGGCCCGCTGGGGAAGCGTGCTGCTGCTGGTTGTCGTGGTAATTGCAATGTTGACATTGGCAGCGTTTAACTTTGCACAATCAATGACGACCGAAATGGAAGCGGCGTCGATATACACGCTCGACGTTCAGTCGAAGATTACGGCCGATTCAGGGATCGAATTCGTGGCGGCACTGCTCGGCAGTCGGCAGACAACTGTGGCAGAAAATCTGATCCACAACCCATCGCTTTTTATGGGTCGAGTCGTCTCGCCATCCCCTCATTTACGCGCCAACAGTCGATTTACAATCATTGCGCCCGTCGAGCACGATTCGAAGCATGGTGCGATTCGCTATGGGTTGATGGACGAGTCTGCCAAGCTGAATCTCAATTACCTGCCGAATATGGGACTCAGCAATGATGACATCAGCACGTTGCTATTGAATATTCCCAATATGACCACCGAAATTGTCGATTCAATTCTCGATTGGATGGATCCTGATGATACAAAGAACCCATACGGGGCGGAATCAGAAGACTATCAGCAGATGCAACCACCCTATAAAGCGAAAAACGGTCCCTTCGAAACGATTGACGAATTATTGCTCGTCAAGGGGATCACGCCGACGCTATTGTACGGCGAAGATGCCAATCGAAACGGGTTGCTCGATCCGAACGAGAACGACGGTGACAAAAGTCCGCCGATGGATAATGCTGATGGTGTGCTTGACCACGGGTTTGTCGCTTATTTTTCGGTGCATGGCAGGGAATCCAACCGAAAGAAAGATGGCAAGCTCAAAATCAACGTGAATGACGGTTTCTTGACCGACCTTTACGACGCAGTGGCCGAAGCATTTGACGAAGATACCGCCAAGTTCATCGTTGGATATCGCATCAACGGCCCGGCAACCCCGGCGGCAACATCAAAAACGAACCCGGTTGTGGCCTCGACGAAAATGGCCGCAAACTCAACGTCGACTACAACTTCGACAGCACCTCAATCCATTCAGGATCAGGAAGCCGCCGCAAGCCTGACGGACTTTCTGGCATTCGTGACCAAATCGGGTGGATCTGTCACACGGGGCGGTATCGATTTGTCAAAGGGAGGATCATCCAAAGGAAATATCGAATCGCTTTGGGAATTAATCGGCACAAAGACCACGGTAAGTATTAATAAAACTCCGACAACACTGACTAGCCCCTGGTCGAGTGATGCTGGTTCAATTACGACGGTGCTGCCGGAACTGCTGGAAAAGTTTACGACGACCAAAGAAGAATATCTCGAAGGGCGGATCAACATCAACCAGGCACGTCGTGAAATTTTGTTGGGTCTTCCGACCATGACCGAAGAAATTGTCAACGCGATCGTCGCTGCCCAGCGTCTGGATTCGAACGGCCAGCCTTCGCTCGACACGATCCGCCAGCATACAACAGCTGCCTGGCTATATGCTGAAGGAATTGTCGATATCCCCGGCATGATGAATCTCGACCCGTACATAACGTCGCATGGTGATGTCTACCGCGTTCAGGTTCTTGGATTCTTCGACGGCGGTGGACCCGTCTCTCGAATCGAAGCCATGATTGACAGCACACAACTGCCGCCGCGCATTATCGCTCAGCGAGACCTCAATGAACTTGGGCGTGGGTATTCGAGGACTCAGTTGTTACAGATTGTGAAATGAGCCATCGCGAACATTGCCCGCGATCCAATTGGAATGCGAGGCTGGCCTGATGTTACGATCAGAAGATAGTATGGTTGCGTTTTCTGGGGACGACGCGATCTGGGAACAGAAAGCCGCGAAAAGGGTGCCACGGCTTTACCGTCTTCGGTTAAGCCGTGCTCTTCGGACGCGTTGTCAAAGGATGAAGCCACGGCCTTGTCGAAGACTCCAAAACCGTGGCACCCTGAGTTTTAACCGCAATTTCGCTCATAACGCGCAATGTTATTTGCGAATGCCGGTTTCGTTTTTCATCAGACCATTCTCGCCCTCCCATTGCAAGACGTTCGCTTCGCCCCAAGAATCAAATCGTCAATATTGAAGCCAAACAAACCGTCGCCTATCCGTCGTGCTGACGGTATGATACGGTCAAGCCAATCACGTCAGAATTGAGACGTCGTAGAAAGTGCTGAAAGGTCAATCATGCCTCGAATGTTACCGATCTTGTCTTTGTTCCTGTTGTCGGGAGTCATGCTTTGCCTCGGGCCTGAACTGGCTGCTCAGACCGTTGGTCCGAAGGCGGATCAATGGGCCAAGTCGCGACTTCGGGGTGCCAATTTCCTTAAGACGACTCAGGCCGCCGATGGAAGTTGGACGTCACCGCAGTCGCCCGGAATCTCGGGTCTGGTGACCTTTTCAATCCTGCAAAGTGGTGTTCCAGCAAGTGACCCCGTTGTGGATAAGGCTCTGAAGCATCTGGAAACATTCATCCAGCCTGACGGCGGGATCTATGCACCGAAAAGCTATCATAGCAACTACGAAACGGCGATCTGTCTACTGGCCTTCAATGCGGCCAACAGCGGTGGCAAGTACGACGCTTTAATCAAGAAAGCCGATAAATACCTCCGTAAACTGCAATGGGACGAGAGCGAACAGACTGACAAATCCGATCCGAAGTTTGGCGGTGCCGGATATGGCCGAACCAATGACCGGCCCGATCTCTCGAACACGACATTCTTCCTGGATGCACTTCAAGCGGCTGGTGCGAAAGCCGATGACCCAGCCGTTCAAAATGCCCTGGTTTTTCTCTCACGCTGTCAGAACCTGGAATCTGAGCACAATACAACTGCGTTTTCATCCATGGTGAATGATGGGGGCTTTTATTACACGCCTGCGGCCGGCGGAAATTCCCAAGCCGGCAACACCGAAAATGGCGGATTACGATCTTATGCCAGCATGACCTATGCCGGTTTGAAAAGCATGGTCTTTGCGGGACTGACACCGGATGACAAGCGAGTCAAAGCCGCATTGGAGTGGATCAACAAGCATTATTCAGTCAAGGAAAATCCAGGACTTGGTCAGCAAGGGCTTTATTACTACTTCCAGATTTTTGCTAAATCACTTGCTACCATGAACCTCGACTATGCGATTGACGACCAGGGTAAACCGCACGACTGGCGCAAGGAACTTGCCGAACACCTGTTTGAACTGCAACAAGACAATGGTGGCTGGCTGAACAAAAACGATCGCTGGTACGAAGGGGACCCCAACCTGGCGACCGCCTATGTGCTGATGGCGATGAAATACTGTGAACCAAAGCCAGCTGCGACCAAATCGCCATGAAAGGCAACGCCAGGATCTTCGGGAAAACAACAGTTCGATCGAAATCTTGTGCCACTGAATGACCGCCTTCGGTCACTCAGTGCTCTTTGAACCCAACGAAAACTGGGATGATAAAAAGTGAGATGATATTGCTACACAGCAAAACAG
>CAILLA010000005.1 GCA_903834925.1 uncultured Schlesneria sp. | reverse complement strand
GCGACAAACCGAAACCAAAATTCCCCGACTGGATGACGGTGACTAACTATCTGCGATCACAGAGCGGTCCACGTCAGAATCCGTTACCCGCTTACTGCGGCATCAATCCACCCCTGGAATACAACGGCCCCGCCTACCTGGGCGACGCCTACTCCCCCTTCACCGTTTCAGGTGACCCGAACTCGCCAAGTTTTTCCGTACCGAACATCGGCCTTTCGAATACCGGCGAAGTCAAAAGACTGAGTCGACGAGCGAACCTCCGTCGCAATCTCGACACGCTGGAACGAGCTTTCGATCAACAGGGGGAACTCGCGGCCCTCGACGAATTTGAAACTCAGGCGATGACGCTGCTGACCAATCCCGCCACCAAAGAAGCGTTTGACCTCAGCAAGGAAGACAATCGAACCCGCGACCGCTACGGCCGCAATTCCTGGGGCCAGCAACTGCTTTTATCACGCCGCCTGGTGGAAGCAGGTGTCGAAGTCATGACCACCAGCCTGAGTGGCCCTCTGTGCGGACGAGTCCACAACTGGGACGACCACGCCGTCAATCACCACGTTTTCGACGCCATGCGATTCCGGTCTGCCGCGTATGATCAGGCAGTCTCAGCCCTGATCGAAGACATCTACGAACGAGGCCTCGAGAAACGAGTGCTAGTCGTCGTCACAGGCGAATTCGGTCGCACCCCCAAGGTCAATTACGACGCCAGCACCGGCGCAGGCGACGCAAGCGCCCCCGCAGGAACCAAGCAACCAGGCCGAGATCACTGGCCACGAGCCTTTTCAAATATCTGGGCCGGCGGCGGCATCCAACACGGCCGCTTCATCGGAGCCACCGACAAACGAGGCGAAGACGTCACCGAAAGAATCTGCGGCCCCGGCGACTTCCTCGCCACGATTTATCATCACTTGGGGATCGAAGCATCAACAACCTTGATCCGAGACTTCAACGGGAGACCAACGCCCATCGTCGACCACGGAAAACCGATCGCGGAATTGATTGGATAGGATCAGATTTCTCGAATGAAGAGTCGCCTAAAACACCGTAGAACAATAGCCCGACGCGCGAGCGAGGGATCTTGTATTCAATTGAATGAAGATCCCTCGCTTGCGCGTCGGGCCTTTGAATATCCGGGTTAGACCGTTCGATTGCGGAGTTGATCCCGAAGTTGTTCCAACAACTCCTGCAATTGCTCGTCGCTATAATTCGATACCTCCTCACGAGTTGATTCCGCCACTCCAACCAACCCCTGCAATGTCTTGATCCGCCCAAAAAGTTCCCCTCTTTCGAATCCCTGCTCGAATCCTTCCTCGCGACCTTCCTCACGAGCATTCTCGCTGGATCTGGCTCGGGCGGCTTCGTCACGTTGAAATTTCAGGCGCGCTTCGTAAAGCCGCTTCTGGTCCGGCGTCTTGGCCACCACGTCCAGAACGCTTGCCGCCTCGCTGAATACTTCGTCTGGTAACAATCTTTTGACATCGTCCATCGTCAACGTCTCCGCTCGTAACAGAAAATACGACCATTGCTCTAACGGGCTCGCATCCCGCAAATTCTCTTCTTTCACCCGCAGGTTTGACAACTGCAAAACATGAACTTGCAAATCCTCCGTCAGAATCACTCCGGTTTCCGACCGGAGTACGAAATGCAAATGCAATTCTGGTACTTTGCGAAACAACGGGTCAGTCAACACACATATACTGATTACCGGCCGCAGTGACACGTATTTTTGTCCCTTGCCCAACTGGTCTACATACTGGTACGCCGTGTAGTACGCCAGCCGTTGACCCATCCCGGCGGGGACCGACGTTTGCATCTCAATGATAAAAGTCCGACCGTGTTCATCCGTTGCGAGAATGTCCAGGATCGACAGCTTATCTTCCTCGGTTTCCTGTTCCTGGATCGGATTCAGGAAGACAATCTTGTTCACCTTCAGCAGGTGCTGCAGGATGGCGTTCAAGAAATGAATCGCAATCCGGCTATGTTTGGGATTTCCAAACAATAACTTGAATACAAAATCGACAGTCGGACATATCCCGATCGGCATCGACCTGCCTCTCAAAAACTGACTCGCCCACCCGTTACTCGACGGTCGCCATCCCTTTGATGATCTCATCACAACTTCGTGAGAATGTCCAGCAAGATCGATGCAGAACAGAAATTCGAGGAACCAAGCAGCCAGGCCGAGATCACTAGCCACGAGCATTCTCAAACATCTGGGCCGGAGGAGGCATCCAACACGGCCGCTTCATCGGTGCCACCGACAAACGAGGCGAGGACGTCGTCGAACGAATCTGCGGCCCCGGCGACTTCCTAGCCACGATTTATCACCATTTGGGGATCGAAGCATCAACAACCCTGATCCGAGACTTCAACGGCCGCCCAACCCCCATCGTCGACCACGGTAAACCGATCGCGGAATTGATTGGCTAGGATCAGAATCGCAGCCGACGGAAGACGTTGAAAGCTCACCCCACTGCCCCTGCGGCAGTGGTTAACGGGCCTTTGCCCTAGGAATTTGCATGATCCTGTCTTGATGAATGAAGCCTCGCGCAAATGGTCCAATCAACGTCGCCATAGACGGCCCTTTTGCCCTGAAGTGGGCAAAAGATACCAGCCCAGCGGCAAGCTCGTCTTCGAGCGCCGCCCTG
>CAILLA010000004.1 GCA_903834925.1 uncultured Schlesneria sp. | reverse complement strand
GTAGTTGATAGGCACGGACATGCTCAAACAAGAACGGCTCCATGTACCGCCAACGGTCGTCAGGCGAAATCTTCTGATCGACAGACTGCCGAGCCCTGATCATCATCCTATTCAGTTTTCCAACGGTCCTTTTGTGAAGCCCAACAGCTAATTCCTGGACGAGTCGTAACCGAATCCGCTTTTTATAATGTCGGACTTTCTGAGCCGCTCGTTTGATGATGGATACATCTGGATCTGGCGGAATCGTTGGTTCCAGCAGGATCAGTTTGATCGCGTGCTTTCCCACCAGAGTGAGCTGCCGTGCGATTTCAATCGCCAACAGTCCGCCATAGGAATGGCCGCAGAGTAAAATTGTTCCGGAGGGGATTTCGTTCAGCAATTCCTGTATGTGGATTGCGGCCTGCGTCGGGAGATCCAGGTACTGCGGTGGCCAGACATGCAGTCCATCCAATTTTAGCCACCAGACGGGGACATCGGATGGCAGCATTTCGAGGGGAACACGTAATTTGGCCCCGACGATCACCAGATGAGTGTCCCGGCTGCCGGGGCGAATCGATTCCAGGTAATGCCTGCGATTGGCGTCTTCCGGTGTTCGCGTCGTTTCTGACAGCGATTCAGCCAACTCAGCCACGGTTGCGTGTCGAAAGAGATCAGCAACCTTGATCGTGATTCCCGACGCTGATTTGATTGCATCAACGACCCGAACCGCCAGCAGCGAATGCCCCCCAAGCTCGAAGAAATTGTCGTCGATACTGATCGTCTGGATGTTTAATACGGTGCTCCAAACCGAAGCGATCATTTCTTCCACCGGGGTACGCGGAAGAACAATTGATTGTTCTCGGTCCAGTGAAGCTGATTGTGGGAAGGGCAATGCTTTTGTGTCCAGTTTTCCGTTGATTGTCAGCGGAAGTGTTTCCAGTTCAACAAAAAACGAAGGGATCATGTAGCTTGGCAGCTTCATCGCAAGTGCGTGGCGCAAGCCTGCAGCATCGAGGCCCGCACCGGGGTGTGGTACGATATAAGCGACAAGAACTTTTCCGACAGGACCGTCATCGCGAGCGACGACGGCTGCCCGTACGACAGATTCGATTTGAAGTATCGCAGATTCGATTTCGCCGAGTTCGATCCGGTGTCCCCGAATTTTCACTTGGCTGTCGATTCGTCCGAGGAATTCGAGACTGCCATCTTCGTTCCTTCTAGCCAGGTCACCGGATCGATAAAGTCGATCTGAAGGACATTCGTCAAACGATGGTGTTAGAAAACGGGTGGCCGTGAGTTCGGGACGATTCAGATACCCACGAGCCAGCCCTGCTCCACCGACATAGATTTCGCCAGGGACGCCAACGGGTACCGGCTGGCCTTGTGGGTTCAGCAGGTAGACCTGCAAGTCAGCTAATGGTACTCCGATGGGGCTGCCACCACGCTTAACGTCGTTGGAAGTGATTCTTCGGTAGGTCACATGGACTGTGGTCTCCGTGATCCCATACATATTGATCAATTGCGGGCGATCGATACGGTGTCGCTCAACCCACGCGCGCAATGATCGGGGGTCTAAGCCTTCACCGCCGAAGATCACATAGCGCAATCGCAACGATTCGGATCGTTCGGATCTTGAATTCTCGGCTTCGATCAGGTGACGGAATGCCGACGGTGTCTGATTGAGAACCGTGACTTCCTCATGAATCAGCAGATTCAGAAACTCGTCCGGTGATCGGCTGATCGCATAAGGAACGACAACCAGCCGTCCTCCATAAAACAAAGCTCCCCAAATCTCCCAAACCGAGAAATCAAAGGCGAACGAATGAAATAATGTCCAGACGTCTGACTGGTTAAAACCGAACAGTGATTCCGTCGACTGAAACAGCCGCACGACATTCCTGTGGGTGACAACGCACCCTTTGGGTTGGCCGGTTGATCCTGATGTATAGATCACATAAGCCGCATTGTCTCCTGATACGTCGACCGACGAAAATTCAATTTCCGATAAGTCTTGCGAAGGACATAAAATCGATAACGGACTGGGCGGATTGTCGAACAGGGGCGTCGATGTTGAGTCACTAATCAGGACTTTGATTTCAGAGTCTTGAATCATGTAGGCGAGTCGGTCCTGCGGATACCGGGGATCAAGCGGAACGTAGGCCGCTCCCGCTTTAAGAATTGCAAGTATCCCAACCACCAAATCGAGCGAACGTTCCAGGCAGATGCCGACCCGTGATTCGACTTCGACCTGATTCTCGATCAGTTCGCAGGCCAGGCGATTTGCCAGCGAGTTCAACTGGGAATAATTCAAGGATGCTCCGGCATAAGAAACGGCAATCGCCTTTGGTGTTCGTAGGACTTGTTCTTCAAAAAGCTGATGAATCGAAAGATTCGCAGCGGAAAACGTTTGAAGCGGGTTCCAACCATGAATGATCTGTCGTTTTTCATCGCGATCGAAGATGTTCAATCGACCAATTTGCGTGTCAGGATCTTTAACAATGGAATTCAACAGTTCTACAAAATGGCCAGCCATGCGGGTCGCGACGTCGTCACTGAACAGATCGGTGGCATATTCCAGCCGACAGATCCACTCTTCTCCGATCGTTTGAATATCAAGTGTCAGATCATTTTTACTGGTTTCGGTCGCGGCCCATACCGGTTGACCAATCGTGTCGCCGAATTGAAGTTCTTCGACCGCCTGTTCCAGCAGGACAAACATCACCTGGTAAATGGGATTTCGTCCGGGTTCGCGTTCTTTGACCGCCAGTTCGACTAAGCGTTCAAAAGGGATTTCGGCATGAGTGTAGGCGTCCCAGAATGTCTGATGGATTTGTCGGAGCACGCTGCGGAAATGAATATCGCCGTCAAGCCGAGCCCGAATGGGCAGCGTATTCAGGAAGTATCCGATCAGAGGCTGGACTTCCGGTCGTTCACGGTCGGCAAGCGGCGTTCCCACGATAAGATCGGTTTGTCCAGTGTGACGGGCAAGCCAGACATGGAATGCAGCAAGCATCAATGAGAAGTGGGTGGTGGATTCGGCGCGCGCTAACTGCCGAAGCTGGCTCGTCAGGGAAGCGCTGAGCCGGAATTCATGAATCGCGCCCTGGCCACTTGGCTGAATCGGCCGCACCCGGTCTGATGGCAATTCGAGTGCCGGTGGCAGATCGGCCAGCTGCTCTTTCCAGTAGGCAAGCGATTGTTCCCATTCGGCCGTGGATTGGCGTGCGCGTTGCCACACGGCGTAATCGGCATATTGGATCGGCAATTCCGGCAGTGAGGCTGCCTGAAAATCTCCTTCCGTTCGGTACAGCGCGGAAAGTTCGCGACAAAAGTTCTGGGTTGACCATTCATCAATAATGATATGATGGAACGTGAGCACCAGCACATGGTCGTCGTCTGCCAGTTCAATCCAAAGGTATCGCCAAAGGGGGGCTACGGCCAGATCAAATGTTCGACGAACCTCATCAAGGATCGTCGCCTGCAGCACCTGATGTTGCTGTTCGATCGTTTCGTGACGCAAAGAAATCTCGCGACGACTTACGGCGAATTCCGCAGATTCACAAATATGTTGAACGAATGTCTCACCGGATTGAACAAACGCCGTCCGGAGTGATTCGTGCCTGTTAGCAATCTGTTCTATGCAATGATCCACCAATGTTCGGCTGATTCGCCCAGTTAATCGAATCGCAATGGGCTGGTGGTATGTCGCTGAATCCGGGAGCATCTCCTGTACAAGCCACATGGCTTGTTGTCCAAAAGAAAGTGGTAGCGGTTGCCGACGGTCAACGAGCGGAATCGCATGAAGTTGGCACTGATCACCGTCATGCCCGTTGAGCATCTGAGCAAGCTGTCGAATCGTCGGGTTTTCAAAAACCCATTTGACGGGAACCTCGCGGCTGATTTGTTTACCTACAGTTGAGACCAGTCGCATTGCCAGAAGTGAATGTCCACCGAGTTCGAAGAAATTATCATCAACACTGACTCGTTCGATCTTGAGAACATGCTTCCATGCGTCGGCCAGGAGTTGTTCCAACGGAGTTCGAGGGGCGATGTGACGACGTATTCCGTTGGAACGTTCATCGTAATTGGGGACGGGCAACGCCTTTCGATCGACCTTTCCGTTCACCGTCAGAGGCAGGTTCGGTAACACAACGAAGATTGATGGGACCATGTAGTCCGGCAATTGATTTTGCAGGAACCGGCGCATCTCGTCGGTCGATGGGTTCGTGGTCGCATCCGTGGGAACGATGTAAGCCACCAGGCGCTTCTCACCTGGGTGATCCTCCCGCAACATGACCAGTGTCTGCGCGACTTGCGGGACTTGATTCAGAACCGCTTCGATTTCGCCCAATTCAATCCGATAACCACGGAATTTGACTTGCTGATCGATACGCCCCAGGAACTCAATCTGGCCATCGGCGTTCCAACGAACTTTATCTCCTGTCCGATAGAGCCGAGAACCAGCGTGATTGCTGTAGGGATCGGGGAGGAATTTTTCCGCCGTTAGTTCCGGCTGGTTCAAGTACCCGCGAGCCACGCCGACTCCACCAAGATAAAGCTCGCCTGGCAATCCGACAGGAAGTGGCTGCAAATGAGAGTCGAGAACGTAAACCTGGATGTTGGCAATGGGTCGCCCGATCGGTGGCAGCAGCTGCCAGTCCAGAGGTGAACCGTCCAGGGTATACGACGTGACAACGTGTGCTTCGGTCGGGCCGTATTGGTTGACCAGTCGACACCGGGGATTGTTTTCAAAAAAACGGACTAATTGCGGCGTGATCCGGAGTTGCTCACCGGCTGTCACAACTTCACGTAGTGATACGACTTTGTGCAAGTGATCTTCGCTGGCTTCAATGAATTGCTGGAGAACGACGAACGGAACAAAGATTCGTTCGAGTTGCTCACTCTCGATGTACTTGAAGAAGAGGGACATGTCCCGACGCGTGTTCTCATCGATCAGGACCAGGGTTGCACCGGAACACCACGTGGAAAAAATCTCTTGAAACGAGACATCAAATCCCAGCGAGGCGAATTGCAGAGTTCGGAAATGTTCCCCTGCGGGATATTGATGAATTTGCCATTGAATCAGATTTGTGAGGGCGCGATGTTCCATCGCTACTCCCTTGGGTCGACCTGTTGAACCCGAAGTGAATAGCACGTAGGCCAGATGATTGGGGCCGGCCGTATGAGGGGGATTTTCGACAACCGACGAATTCCCTGAAACTGACTCTCCGAGGATCACGCGATGAAAGTTTCCATCCGTTAGCTGCTCAGCAAGATGCTCTTGCGTCACGATGACATCAATGTGTGCATCCTGGATGATGGATCGCAACCTCGCTTCGGGATACGAGGGGTCGAGAGGAACATAGGCCGCTCCCGCCTTCAGAATCCCCAGCAGGCCGACCATCGTTTCCAGGGAACGTTCCGCGAACAGGCCGATCAGGCTGTCTGGTTTAACGCTCAAACTGATGAGCCGATTGGCTAAGGCGTTGGCTTGCTCGTTGAGTTGGCGATAGCTGAGCCGTTCACGATTGAAAACGATCGCGTCGCTCTCAGGCGTCAGTTCAACCTGCCGCTCGAAGAATTCGTGAATTGTGCAAACTTCGGGAAATCTGAACGACGTCTGATTCCAGTCATTGAGAACCTGTTGAGTTTCACTCTCGGTCATTAATGGCAGAGAATGAATTGACGCTTCGGGATTTGTCGTAATCTCTTCCAAAAGTGATTGGAAATGAATGGCAAATCGCTCAATTAGCGGTTGAGTAAACAGATCGGTGGCATATTCCATCCGACAAACCCATTCGTCCCCGTTTGCTTGAATATCGAGTGTCAGATCATTTTTACTGGTTCCCGTTGAGGTCCATAACATATGGCCGGTTGCGTCGCCCAGTTGCAGTTCGTCGGCCGATTCTTCCAGCAGAATGAACATCACCTGATAAATCGGGTGCCGACCCGGTTCCCGTTCTTTGACGGCCAGTCCGACTAACCGTTCAAAGGGGATTTCGGCATGCGAATAGGCATCCAGGAGTGTCCGGTGAGTTTGTCGAAGTACTCGACGGAACTTAAGGTTTCCATCCAGTCGGGTACGGATCGGAAGCGTATTGAGAGAGTATCCCATCAGGGATTGAACTTCGGGGCGATCGCGATCGGCCACCGGAGTTCCGACGATGATATCGGTCTGGCCAGTGTGACGTACGAGCCAGACATGGAATGCGGCGAGCATCAGTGTGAAGAGCGTTGCCGATTCGTCACGGGCCAGTTGGCGAAGCTGTCTGGTCAGTGGGGCGCTCAGTCGGAATTCATAAATCGCCCCCTCGCCGCTTGGCTGGATCGGTCGAACCAGGTCTGAAGGCAATTCGAGTGCTGGCGGTAGATCGGCAAGCTGCTCTTTCCAGTACACAAGCGATTGTTTCCATTCGGCTGTTGTTTGTCGAGCTTGCTGCCAGACGGCGTAGTCGGCGTATTGGATCGGTAGGTCCGGCAGCGATGCTGCCTGAAGATCACCAACAGTCCGATACAGGGCAGAAAGTTCGTGACAAAATATCCGCACGGACCACTCATCAATGATGCTGTGATGAAAGGTGAGTTCAAGTACCAGTTCGTCGTGAGCCAATTCAATCCAAAGCATACGCCACAGTGGTGCCATAGCCAGATCGAACGGTCGACGAGCCTCTTCAATCAAAGCCGCCTGCAACGCCATCTGTTGCTGTTCCGCCCTCGGCCGATGCAAAGCGATCTCGCGACGATTCACTTCGAATTCCGCTGGCGAGCAAATGTGTTGAACGAGCGTCTCGCCGGATCGAACAAACGCCGTCCGAAGTGATTCGTGTCTACGAGCAATCTGTTCAATGCAGTGATCCACCAACGCTCGGTCGGTTCGCCCTTTCAGATGAATTGCGATCGGCTGGTTGTACGCTGCCGAGTCCGGAAGCAGGGTCTGGACCAGCCACATGGCATGTTGACCGAAGGAGAGCGGAATCGGTTGACTGCGATCGATGAGAGGAATCGACTGCAACTGACGGTCATCGTCTTTAAACGCGATTAGTTTCTGTGCAAGCTGTTGGACAGTCGGGTTTTCAAAAACCCACTTAACGAGCAGATTGCAGTTCAATTGCTTGCCGACGATCGATACCAGTCGCATGGCGAGAAGAGAATGCCCACCGAGTTCAAAGAAATTATCAGTAACGCTGATTCGTTCGATTCTGAGGACACTTTTCCAAGCATCCGTCAGGACTTGCTCCAGCGGCGTTCGAGGGGGCTGGTATTCTGTCCCGGTTTCGAGTTCCACAGTACCCGAGTTCTTCAACGCACGTCGGTCCGCCTTGCCGTTGGGGCTAAGCGGAATCGCTGTGATCGAGAAGAATCGTGACGGAATCATGTATTCCGGCATTCGTTCCGCCAGCCACTTTCGCAGCGATCCAACCGTGAGCACTGACTGTTCTGCAGGAACGAGATAAGCCGCAAGAGACTTTTCGCCGCGCTCGTTTTCGTCGGTACTGACAACGCAATGTGACACGTCGGGGTGACTGACCAGGATCGATTCGATTTCATCCAACTCAATGCGGAAGCCGCGAATCTTAACCTGGTTGTCAATCCGTCCGAGAAACTGAATATTGCCGTCATCCAGGAATCGGCAGACGTCGCCCGTCTTGTACAGACGAGCGTTCGGGTCACTCTGAAATGGATCGGGGATGAATTTCTGGGATGTCAATTCCGTTTGATTATGGTAGCCGCGTCCAATCTGTACTCCGCCAAGATACAGCTCGCCGGACACCCCGATCGGTACCGGCTCCGAATGAGTATCGAGGATATAACACTGGGTATTGGCGACGGGCCGTCCGATAGGGACAAATGGCAGGGTCTGTTCACGTCCACATGTCCAGTGTGTCACGGCAACAGCCGCTTCGGCCGGTCCGTAGAGATTATGGAGTGGAACATCGAGCCGAGCGAAAAATCGATCCCGCAGGTCAGCGGGCAACGCTTCCCCAATACAAATGACGTGGCGAAGCGACGTACACTGTTCGACCCCACCGTGTTCCAAAAATAGCTGCAACATGGACGGAACAAAATCCACAATTGTGACGCAATGAGCTTGAATCAAGCGTACGAGGTAGTCCGCATCCTTGTGTCCTCCGGGCTTAGCCACACAGAGCCGTGCTCCATTCAGAAGCGGCCAGAAAAACTCCCAGACGGAAACATCGAAACTGAACGGTGTTTTTTGGAGAACCACATCCGTCAGCCCGAGTTGGTACTGCTCTTGTATCCAGCACAGTTGGTTGACGATCCCAAGATGAGAATTCATCGCTCCTTTGGGTTTGCCTGTCGAGCCCGAAGTATAGATCATATAAGCGAGGTTAGACGGCGTCACTTCAGTCTGGAGATTCACATCCGATAGAGACGAGATTTGATTCCAATCGGTGTCGAGACAGAAAACCGTAGCAGAGTTGGCTGGCAATCTCGCCAAGAGGTGACTTTGAGTCAGCAGCACCGAGACACCGGAATCCGAGAGCATGTAGGCAACCCGTTCTGCCGGATACTCCGGATCGATTGGAACGTAGGCTCCCCCTGCCTTCAAGATTCCGAACAGACTTACCACCATTTCCAGTGACCGGACTGCGTAGACACCAACGAGTGTCTCTAGTCCCACGCCTTGTACACACAGGTAGTTCGCAAGCTGATTGGCACGTGCGTTGAGTTGGGAGTAGGTGAAGAATTGCCCTTCGAACTCGACTGCGATGGTGTGCGGAGTCCGCCGAACCTGTTCTTCGAATAAGTGGTGCAGACACTTATCGCGAGGGTAATCGCGTTCAGTCTGGTTCCATTCCACGAGTACCTTGTGGCGTTCTTCGGGACTCATCTTCTGCGGATGACTCAATTCTTCACTTTCGTCTAATACAAGGCGAAAAACTTAGGGTTCTCTTGCCCAATGATTTATCGAACGATTTTGAGTCCGTATCTCTGTCCTGTCCAAAGCGCTTTTGCAAAGACGCAATGTTTTTCGTATGAAACTTTGATGCCAGTCAGCACAAAATACGACTCTGCCGGTCGTCATTTTCTCGGCCAAATCGGATTTGGCAGTCATTACGATCGATAAAAGGACTTCGGTTCCCACAGGATTTGATTCGCATGGTAGTGATGTTGTAAAAACGCGAACAGAATTGCTGGTTATGGTTCTTGTAATCAGTGTTCTTTGCCAGTCATTTTTGGAGGACTGCGGGAGCATTCGGTGTCCGCCTGACCTGTTCTTAGAACAAATGATGGATGCACTTGTCGCGCGGATCATCCCGCTGGGTCTGATTCCACTCAGTCAGAATTCGATGCCGCTCCGACGGGCTAAGATGCAATATTTCAGCGAAAGTTTCAGAAAGGGCAGCTGAATCAGTACTTTTGCCAGACATGACCGAGATAGTTTCGTTGAGTGGGATTTGTGCGAATTCAAGAGAACATTGCGTACTGATCCCCGTCTTTTCCAAAATTCAATTACGTCATCGCTCGTAAAGTCTAAACCAAAGGCAAATTCGATTACTCTGCGATTAGCTGTTGCACGATACTCATCCAGATGGCACTGTGTCGAGCGTCGGCAATATCGAGATGATCCAGGCTATCTGAAGCGTCGTAGACAGAGAACGCTCCTTTGATGATTTGATTCAGCGCGTCTAAGTCTTCCGGTCCATAAAATTCGGTTTTGATCAGATGAACGTCGTGTTCAATCGAATCTTGTAGTTGATAGGCACGGACATGCTCAAACAAGAACGGCTCCATGTACCGCCAACGGTCGTCAGGCGAAATCTTCTGATCGACAGACTGCCGAGCCCTGATCATCATCCTATTCAGTTTTCCAACGGTCCTTTTGTGAAGCC
>CAILLA010000003.1 GCA_903834925.1 uncultured Schlesneria sp. | reverse complement strand
TCCTCTCTTTTCGGTGCCCTAATCAATTTGTATCATCGTGTCATCCATGCTGAACAAGGCGCATCAGCCGACCGGGGATTCAAAGCCAGTCCGCCGACGGTTTATGAGCTTCAAGACTGTCGAATACAAGTCGGAGCCAGGAGGTTACAATGAGTGAGAAGATTGCATTTGATGTTGCCCTGGATGCTGCGGAACAACTGGATGCCGAGAGTCAGAAAGAACTCGCCGATATCTTGACCCGCCGTCTCGCGGAGCGCGGGCGTGCGCGTGTTGTGGACGCCGTGGCACAGGCTCGCCGCGAATTCGCGGCGGGGCAATGTCAACCGATGACCGCTGCCGAAATTGTGCGGGAGGCACAGTCGTGAGACGGCTTCTGTTGCGATCACCGGCCTTCGGGCGTGATCTTCGGAAGTGGTTGAAGTCTCGCCCCGAAACGGCGGCCTCCCTTGATTTCACACTCGAACAACTCTCGGCCGACTCGACACAGCCTGAATTGCGAACGCACAAATTGCGTGGTGCGCTGGCGGGATGCTGGGCTTGCAGCGCGGACTACGATTTGCGGATCGTCTTCGAATACACGCAGCATGAAGGTGCCGAGGCGATACTGCTACTGGCCCTTGGACACACACGACCAAGTTTACTGACGACGAATCGACCCCAGGGACAGGTATCGAATGAATTGCGAGCAAATCAAGTCTAGGCTGGATGCACATCTGAAGTGGTTAAGCAATGAGTTCGACCAGCGCGGCCAACGCTTCGTTGAAGACGGCGTCGACTTCATCGGAGGCGATTGGAGCAACCGTTCTATGAGTTGTGCTATTCTTTTCTATTCGAGATTTGACGACTGCGATTTGCAGGCAGTTGATTTGTTTCAGGCTGAACTGCAGGGTTCAACCTTTCGTCGGGCCAATTTGGCAAATGCAAATCTCTCAAAAGCGAACATCGATGGATGTGCTTTTAATGAAGCGTCGATGCAACAAGTTTCTGCGATGAGGATTGTGTCAACGGATGTGGGCTTTAACGCCACGTCATTGATTAGTGGCGACTTGCGGCTTTCGAAATTCATTAGGGGAGATTTCAGTCGGGCGAACCTCACAGGGGCTAATCTTGAAGGTTGCACTTTTGATGAATGCAAGTTTTGTGATTCGGATCTGACCGGAGTCAAGGGACTGGATTCCGTCAATGTGGAATCAATCGTTGTCGTCGGTTCAATTGATTCGCCTGTCGAGTTGACCGGCGATGCGGCTATAGAATGGATGAGAAGTCAATGCGGTCGATGAGTTTACGAGCGTCAACTTCCATTGCGACTCTATAGCCACAACTTTTTTGTCAAAAAAGTTGTGGCTATAGAGTTCTAAAAGGAATCAAAGATGACGGGCGATCAGAAGAAACGTGGTGTCTTTCTGGCTTTGCTTGTCGCCATCAGCATTGGAAACATTTTCGTCCTCTACGAAGGTCACCTTTTTTTCAACCTACCCGCGAAGAAATCAACCGATTTCGATGACTTCGGGTTGACCGCATCCAGGCTTCCGAATGGCAAGCTTCACCTGACAATGACACGCAAGCCGGAGAATCTCGTCTTGCTGGATTCGCAGCCGGAAGAGATCGAACCGGAACTCAAAACGGGAAGATGGTTGATACTGGAGTACGCGGTCATCAACGTACAAGATGCTTCGATGCTGAGGTTGACCGCAACGATTTCGCAGCGGTTCAGCGGTCTGTGCCAAGTTGCAATTCGCCCGACAAAGAATTTTGACGACATTCCGAAATGGTTACCCCATACCGAACTGGAGTACGAGGGATATCATCCCGTATGGTTTGCGATGGAAAATGGAAAAGTCCTGGCTGTAACCGGGTTTTGGAAATCTGACGGCGAAATTCGACAATTTGTCGAAAAAGCTTTTCGTTCAACGGAAGAAACAAAAGATTAAAAATGATCACTCGTCCGAAGATCTTCAATATCTAATGAATCGACGTTTTTAGCCAGTTCTTGAGATCTTCGATTGTCTGAAAGTCGAAGAGAGCGTCGCCCAGTGCCTGGCTCTCGGCCAGGGATAACTGATTAATTGCCTGCTCGACCTCCCCAGGCAATTGGCCGCACCGCCGCGTGAGCATCCGTAACAGTAGCGTGATACTCCCCTGTTCGCGTCCTTTCTCCAGACCTTCCTCTAGGCCTTCTTCACGCCCTTCCTCTTTGGCGAGGCGTTCCACAGAAGTGATATACGGCATTTTCAGTTCCTTTTCGTAGGCCACGAGTTCGGATTTAAACCGACGGTCCAAA
The DNA here is from genome assembly GCA_903834925.1 of uncultured Schlesneria sp. Taxonomy (GTDB): domain Bacteria; phylum Planctomycetota; class Planctomycetia; order Planctomycetales; family Planctomycetaceae; genus Schlesneria. The sequence goes on along the minus strand of CAILLA010000003.1, from coordinate 6,335 downwards.
TCGGGTCGCAGATGCATCATCCAGTCGATGAGGCGAAATATCTCACGAATCTCTTCTTGATTGTAACCTGCTGAATAAAGATTTCGCACTAATTCCGTCTTCGAATTGTATCGAGATTCCGGATCGCTGGCAGTACGAAGAGCGGCAATCTGGGCACGCGCCACTTCAACGATCAGAGTACGCTTCCCGACCCAATCTGTCTCAAGATGATCCAAGACCTTACAAACCGGAAATCGCCGATCGGTTCCATATCCACCAAATTCAAAATGATATTCGCTTGGTCGCCAGCCCGAATTCAGATCGGTCAGGATCACGAGCGTCAACACTTCCTGTTGAAAAAGCCATTTCAGCCCGGAATTATAGAGATCGATACGAGCAATAAAGTCGGCTTCGTAGGATGATTGAATCTCCAAATGGCACAAGATCCATTGATCGCGACCGTCGATCAGGCGGACTTTGAAAAGTAAGTCGACTTCCTGATTGCGACGCCCCGATCGTCCAATGATTTGACCAATTTCCTTGTCCAGCCATTCTGGTTCGATCGTCCAATCAATCAAACTTGCGACGAGGGGAAAGCAAAGTTCGATGAACTCCATCAAATGCCATCGCAGGGCTTCTTTCCAAGCCCCGTCGTAGTCGCTGCCTTGGCGATCTTGCGAACTCTCGTCGATGAATTTCGTCATGAGAAAATCAAGTCTTGAACAAGAAATTTGGCATTTGATTCGAATAGGCGTCGAAAAGCCTATCAAAAATCGACAATCTTTTCACGAGTTTTTTTGTATCCTGTGTCCCCGGCGATGTGGATGCTGGTGTCAATATTGTACAAGAAGGTATAGCCGCGAAAAATGCCGTCGACGATCCGACGGCCAGCAACATCGCCATCGCAGCCGCAATCTCAACCGCCATCATTTTCGGAGTTGCGTATAAGGCAACAAAATCTAAAAACCCAAAAAACGTTGCTCCAAACGCAGGGGCAACTCCGAACAAAACCATAGTCGATAAAATCGGGAGTAAAGAGTTCCAAGAAAAAGTTGCTGCGATTGAGTCGACGGATTGCAGCGATCTTGCCTCGATACTATTTCGTGCGAACAAGGGGAAGCGCCAAGTAATTGAGTTTACGCCGCCGAAAGGCAAGGACCTTGTCATGCCGGAGGCTGGACAAACCGCAGCGTACAAGTACCACGAAGTGTTCGTCGAAAATGGGTTGGTCTACGATCCGAGATTCAGCACAACACCGGTTCCGCTGAGTGAGTACACCGCCAGTCTTAACAAACTAAATCCGGGTGGGTTCAGCACTCGCATAGTTGAAGGGCAATGAGATGTCTCCCGTGATCGACGCACTCGAACAAATTGGTGAAATCGAATGGTATGCGATTCGGCCAAGTCAACTTGCAACGAATTCAGAAGCACCACTTTTCCCTCCGCTGATCACTTTTCGATACAAGGGAGGGAATGCTGAGCCGTTCCAGCAGTTGTCAGATTGCGTCGGAGCATTTCTAGGGAAAGTGAAATGGATTGTGGTAGGTGCGAACAATAAGAATTTGGCATTGATGCCAGAACTAGTTCATGAAATTGCCTCGGTTTCGAGACAAGGCACTTTGAATGTCGTGCAGGAATTAATTAGCACCAACCCGGCGTTCGTCCGAGACGCAGTTCAGGATTTCCCCGCTCTCATATCGCATTTGGCCGAAAGCCTGTCTTCGGGTTCGCACACAAAAAGCAACCAGCGATAGCCACGGCACCGGCCCGGCCACCGTCCAGCCCCTGACCCGTTCGCCAAGAGTTGTTCGATTTTTCGTTTTGCAACAACGCTCACGCTAATTACTGCTGTTCAAAGCATCGGCCCCGGCCACAGTGATCGCCTATGGCTTCAACAAATCAACCATCATCGCCATCCCCTCTTGTTGGGCACTGGCCTTGCGAGCAAACAAGCAAAGGTCGGGCTCCGCTGTCGCCAAACCGGTTGAGAATAGACGAGCAAAGTCGCCGGTTGGCCCATTGAGTAACGACAGATAACACGACAGTGACGTTGAACGTGGTTTCGTGGTCTGGAACCTTGGCTCGTTGAATTCCTGATGGACTTCGTTTGAAATCATCTCACCGAACACCTCTAATTGCATTTCAGACAGTGTCGGTGACACTGCTTCGAAGCCAGAACGATTAGACGGCAGAAAGATTCTGATGGACTACGAATACTGGAGTTCGATTTCAGATGATCAGCTTGCGAGTCTTGGCGTGGCTGAGATGAACCTGATGGTTGCCGCTGGTCTTCCTGGGACTGAGTCACTCGACGTTGGCTCGATCCTCAGCAGGATGGATCGCTGGACCGAGATTGTTTATTCGAATACGCGATATTGGCTTCCCAAGTTTGTTCCGAAAGACGACTGTCGGCCCTAGGGACACGGTTTTTTCTCGAAAAGGCTGTGGCCCCGGTGACGTCCCCCTTAAGATAGAGTTGCTGCCGGATTGATTTTGAAAGGATACCGAATGACCACCCGTTATTTGCGTGGGCCGATTGAACCTCGATGGGGCTATTTCTATGGACTCAACCTTGATAGAGATTCTTCGTATTTTGATGCGGCTCCCGTGAAGGGAAAGATCGCAAACGTTACACGCCGGGAAGAGAAGGTCGGGCTGGTCATGTACATCCCGAAGTCTAAGAGGGTCTACTATGAAACGTGTTGCGCGCTCGCTTCTTCGGGCGTGTCACGAGCCATTTTTGAATATCGAACAGGCCGAGAAATTGCGCCCGTTGCGTGGATCGAAATGGGTTTGCAGTTGGTTTGCAAGAAGGATCTGGCCTTCGCGTTTCTATCCAGTGGTCTGGTTGGCGTCAGCGTTGCGAGGGCAGAAGTGTATGGGGATTCGGATCACATCAGCGATGAGTGGTATCACGTGATTGGTCATGGGCGCGATTGCATCATGCAGGGCCATTGCGAACCTTCGCCTTACAAGTGCTGGAACTGCGGGGCCGAGCCGATCTGTCCCGTTTGCCACAGGAGGCCGCCCGATTGTCCGAAGTGCGATGCTGAATATATTGTTTCGGAAGAGGATGCAAATCTCCGGAACGAGAAGCGACTTGTGATTGTTGACAATCCTGAACATCCCTACCCAGTCATCGATCTGGCTCGTTGGGATGGTTCCGACTATTTTTGTGGCGAGATGACTCACCGGATGGTTCAGTTTCTTCTGAAGATGAAAGCGCATCCATTTCGAGCGATTCCCCTGCCAGTCAACGTTCACGGGGCGAGCGAAGCCGATCTAGAACGCCTTGAGCAAGCACGAGCGCCCCTGCAAACCTGACAGCCCCAGGTACACAGCTTTTTTGCGAAAAAAGTTGTGTCCCCGGTGATTGATCGACAAACAGGTAGCCAACATGGTTTGAGGACCGCACTCCGACATTAGTGACTCCGTTATGTGCGACGGCAAAGATCCCGGTGTCTGGGGACACAACTTCGGAAAGCAGTTGTGCTAGTGAGCTGTGGGCTGGATTCTGCGACGATCCGGTTGCTCGCTGAATGGCCTCGGCGTACGATTTCTAACCTCAATTGCTCGATTGAACCCCGAAAACTCACTCTTGCTGAAACGTGATTCATGACGGAAATTGAAAGCGAATTACCCGACGAAGAACGGCAAGACAGCGACTATGACGGTGCGTGGAAGGAGACCATTCGGTTGCATTTGGCAGAAGCAATCCAGAAAGGCTTTCCAACGTTGGCGGACCTCATCGATTGGAACTGTGAGCCACAGTGGCTCGACAAAGAAATCAGTCAGATCATCGGCCGATTCGGGTACCGCAATCGAGAAGTTGATTTGCTATTCAAAGTGAGGCTGCTCGACGGACGCGACCAATGGATCTTGTGTCACCTGGAGATTCAGACACGGTTCGAAGCGGAATTCCCGTTCCGCATTGATTTGTACAACGCGGGTTTGAAATGGATGTTTCAACAGGAGGTGGTGACGCTGGTGATCCTCGCCGATCTAAGACCGGATTGGCGTCCCAGCGCACACCGTTTTGAACTGGGGGATTTTCGGAGCGTACGCGAGTTTCCAATCTGCAAATTATTGGACCGGTTGGCCGCAGATTGGGTTGATGACGATTCACTGTTTGTGCAGGTTGCGCGAGCGCAGATTGCTGCGCTGCGAACATCAAGTGATCCTGACGCAAGATTCGGTGCCAAAACTCAATTGGTGAGAAACCTCTACACGATGGGTTATTCATCGGATAGAATTCGTGAAGTATTCCGCCTGATCGATTGGATGATGAGATTGCGTCCTGATCTGGATCGCAGATTTAAGTCCGAATTGGTCGACTTTGAAGAGGAAAATCGCATGCCCTACGTAACGTCGATTGAACGCTTGGCAAAAGAAGAAGGTCGAGAAGAAGGCCTCGAGGAAGGCATTGAGAAAGGCATTGAGAAAGGCATTGAAAAAGGTCGTGTTGAAGGCATCGAGAAAGGACGGGAACAGGGGAGTGCCACGTTGTTGTTGCGGATTCTGACTCGTCAGTGCGGTCATTTACCCGAAGACATCCAGCAGCAGATTCGCCAGTTAAAGCTGGAGCAAAGCCAAAGCCTCGGAGAGGCCCTTCTGGACTTTAAGTCGCTCGACGATCTCAAAATTTGGCTGAAAACGACAATTCATTGAGTCCGAGGCCAGGGATATTATTCGTTTCAGGAACGGGATAAAGGGTTCGTGCGGATCAAAATGCGGTGTCCCCGTCGTCCCAAGGGCAAGAAGCGTGTGCGTCGAGGCGGAGGATTTGACGTCTTGCCCGTTTTTCTACGTTGCGCCGCCCGTGACGAATGGGAGCCTTCTGATTCCGATGGCTCTTCTGGTTTCCGCATCGTTTGTGAACGATAGATTCAATTCGGAATTCGCTGTCACCAAGGCTTGGAATGGTCTTCTCCACCCAAGGCAACAGGATCGAAACCGGCACAAGGGGTTGTCCACTTTCATGGTCAAGCAAAAATCAAAGGGGTCAAGCCGCGTTTCGCGGAGTCGCGGACCGCCGACCATTCCTTTTCCGCGAGTGGCTGATTGATGCGTTGGATTCCTGAAACCGCAGCAATCAGTCTGGCCTCTTCGACACACAACCCGTTCAAGCCAACCGAATTCATAATCGACTTGAACGACTTTCGGTAAAACAGGATGACACGTTATGCCGAAGGCTACCAATTACTTCGAGGAAGCAATCGTCGTCTGCAAGGATGCAGACCCGAACGTGGCGTGCATTGCAGAAACGCTGTACCAGAGGATGCTTTCAGAAAGCGTTGACAAAACGCCGCTACCACGCACAAGCTTCAATATGCTCTACTTTATCCAGACAGTGATTCGGCTCTGGCAGGAGCAGCATGCCAAAGTACATTTGGAAAGCGAGACATTCCCATACAACTGTCAACCGATAAAAGGGGCGTGCTGGCCAAACGCCAGCGGCTTCTCAGGCAGACAGAGTGATTTGGTGCATCGCTTTGTGGAGGAAGTGAACGCCGATTCCGTCGAGTGGGGTGATGAATTCGACGTTGAATATGCAGTCCGAATCCTGTTGCTGACTTTCGACGACGATTTCAATCTGCGAAGCCCAATTGATGTCAAAAATCAAAAAGAAGCCGATTTTGATTATTGGCTCGCCGGTTTCAATACCCAAAGTGATGTTCCCCGGTGCTCTGGGGCGATCGGCGACACTGCCATGATTACAGCAATACTTGAGACCAAGGACGGCGAGATGATCGGAAGGTCCGGCAGACCCGGAAACGAACAGTATCTGATTCGTCATGAATCTGACCTCTCAAAACTATCGCTGTTAAGCGAAATTGATTACGAGGTGTTTGCCAAGTCAGACATGGTTGAATTGATCGGTGAGCTGATGGATTTGCAGAAAACCGTCGGCCAAGAAGAGCAATTGCACATCGACGAAATCATCAAAATGGCCGTGCGTTGTCGTGACGAAGACGGGTTAACTCTGACGTTCACAACGTTTGATTGATCTTGACCTTCAATTCTTCGCCCCTGTGGGAACTTCAGCCTCCATTGCCTAAGAAGAGCAACCAGCGATAGCCACTGCACCGGCCCGGCCACCGTCCAGCCCCTGACCCGTTCGCCAAGAATTGTTCGATTTCATCTTTTGCAACAACGACTCTTCTGGCGTCTGGCGGACAATTCAAAGAGGTCAGGGCTCATAAATGCATTTCGCTTCCTCTCTTTTCGGTGCCCTAATCAATTTGTATCATCGTGTCATCCATGCTGAACAAGGCGCATCAGCCGACCGGGGATTCAAAGCCAGTCCGCCGACGGTTTATGAGCTTCAAGACTGTCGAATACAAGTCGGAGCCAGG
>CAILLA010000002.1 GCA_903834925.1 uncultured Schlesneria sp. | reverse complement strand
CGGTCGTTTCGATGACCCTTTACGCTTCGCCATCCTTGGCTCCCTCGGTGACGTGTTTTGTTCACACTCACAACATCGCAGAGAGCCAGGGTTTCTAAAACATCATTTCCGAGTCGCGCGTTCCCCTAAAGTGCAGTTCATCAATCGTGGTGATAAATATGGGGGTGCAGTCGATCCATCGAACAAAGACCAGTCATCCAACTACTTATCCGTTCCATCAGGCGATGTCACAATGAAGCTGAGTGAATCTCAAGCCTATTTCGGGTTGTGGATCTCAGCATCCGACAAGTTCAATCAAATTGCCTTTTTTAACGGCGATAAACAAGTTGGGAGTTTGACGGGGGCAAGCGACCTCCTTACCGCTTTGCCAAAAGAATACCTTGGAAATCCCACGCCGGACTTTCTTGGAAAAGATGGCCCAGACGACGTTCCGAGGCCCGAGAATTTTGTCTTCGTCAATTTCTACGCTGAGACGAAAGAAGACGAGTTCAACAGGATTGTCCTGTCTAATGCACCTGATGGTGGAACGGCCTTCGAAAGTGACAATTTTACATTCAGCGTGGACTTGCAGGCTCCTTCCGCAGTCCCAGAGCCATCCTCCTTCGCGCTGCTCGGACTCGGTGGCCTCGGGTTGGCAATCTCGACTTATCGTCGTCGCTTCAACAAGGCTGTATAGCCATCCTGTCTCGGCAGGACAATGGCTCTGCAAAACCGTCCTCGTTCCCCTTCGAAACTTTATTAAGTCTGCCAAGCATTGTGCTACGCAGCTGACTCATGATGACTTCAACTAGAATCGCTTGATCTAGGCTCAAAGGACAACTCAAAATGACCGCTTCAATGAAGAGGTTTGGTAATGTCTCGATTACAATTGGCAGTTTTCCGATTATCGTTGTTACCTGTTTATTGCTGACCGTCGTCGATGTCTTACGAGACCTCCTTCTGCTTTCGAACTACAATGAATTGAAAAACACCTGGTGATCGGGGTTTCGGGTTTGCCACCTGTTTAAATTGTGCATCCGCCGGACACTTCCGGACCCAAACTTGAATATGGACATGAAGAATGATCATGCAAGTCGCGAAAAGAGGATCACAGCTGATGGTTAAAAGCATTTTTTACTGATACTTGTCAATTTAGGGTCTTGTCAAAAACGACAATGTGCCTAAAACGTTTGAACTCTTAACTTCCAAGCCGATTATGAAGGGCCAGCATAAATGACTTTTGGAAAAAAAATCGCCAATTCTACAATCATTCCATTGAACCTCATCCAGATCGCGAGAATCGTGGCTGTTGGTTTCTCGACCCTGGTGTCGCTTCCCGCCTATGCTGGCCTGATTGAAGCCGCAAAAGAGACGGGCACTCAAGCAACTTCAACCAGGGAAACAACAGACCGATTCGATCAGTTCTCGCTCTGCGATTTCCAGGCAGAATTGTCATCCCCGGTCAGCACGGATGATCTGGTGGTTTTTCGGTCGACGGAATACATTGATGATTCAACGATGACTCTTGAATCTCGCACAACTGACGAGAACGTCGTCTTCGGCAAATTCTACACACAAACTTCAGTTGACAATTTCAATAAGCCGTTGCCGAACCTTTCTGTGAGCTACGAACCGATCCTCGTAACTGAAAGACGCACTCCACCGAAACCGGAACAACTTACCTCGTCTGATCGCGGAGCTCAAGAACGAGGTCGTCATGCCGATGAATTCCTGGATGATGAGTCATCAGATGAGGAACTGTCTGAGGATCCTTCTGAAGAGGAAACCTATTATTCGATGTTCCAGAATGACACTTTCGACCCCTTGGCCGCGTCTGCTGCGTTTCTCATAATTGGTGGAATCGCGTTGGCAGTGAATGTGATTCCACAGCGTAGTATGCAAGCCGTTTAATTATTAAGAGTGTTGAACTGTGAAAAACAAGAAGTGTTGTAGAGGAGTGTGAGTCGAGGTTGCAAAGTAGTATCTCTTTCTACCAATCTCCTTCTCTCAACGTTTGTCGAATCGACTCTTTAGTTTGCGCCTTACTCTCTCGCAACACATTGAACGCTGGCAGAGCAAGAATAGACGAGCAATGCATTTTAGGCCAAGTTCTTTTAATCCAAACTGGGAATGGGCATTTGTTGCCTGTTTCAACTGATTTTCTGATAGCCAATGTGACTGTCAGGATTACGCCCCGGTTCTGTCGTGTGCGTTTTCGTATCCTTCCGAACCTGCCCTATGACTGAGGATTTAATGAATGGCTCGTTTTCGCAAAATTGTTCTTGCAACTGTGGCAAGTGGCCTTGTGTCGCTTTGCTCAGCGGCAAATGCGGGAGAGATATACAATAATCTCCCGAACATCTCGGTATCCGGTGGTACGGATGCCATTTCAGCGGATGGTCCCGCTTTTAACTCGTTTTCGACCGGCAATACCGCTTCCTCGCTTCTCGACATTAAGATGATGCTTTCCGGTATCTCATCGACACCCGGAGATCCCCTATTCACGGTGAGTCTGCTAAGTGATGCATTAAACCGTCCAGGAACGGTTCTCATGACGCTTGGGACGTTTCACGACAGCACTTTAAATGCGGGCGCTTCCATTTATGACATTTCGGTGGCGTCCTATGCTCTCGCCGCCGATACGCGGTACTGGGTGGAACTGAGCGGCCCAAGTTCGAGCGTGGCTTGGGATTATGCATCGAATGCAACGGGAGCAGGTATTCAGGGGGAATTCTGGGCATATAGCCCTGGTGGGGTTATTGCCGTTTCTTCGAACACTGATCCAACTCCAGGCCCCTACCAGATGTCCGTGACGACGACGCAAACATCAGACTTGCCACCCGTACTGCCGGACCCTGGTGGTGGTGGTGGCGGGGGAGGAGGAACGACGCCTCCTTCGACAGTTCCTGAACCTGGCACGTTTTGCCAAGCTCTTTCGGCGCTCGGAATCGGCGCCATCGCGTTTGCGCGTCGTCGTATGGTTCGTTCGTGACAAAGGTGTTTAGCGAATAGCCTGGCATTTATGGCGGTTGGTATTGAGTCTACCGAATCGGGCCAATGGCCGGATCAAGATTGCTTTCGACTTGATCCGGCCTTATTTTTTGGACAGTGGCGTATGAAAGTTACCTCTTGTCGATCGGTTACCAGAAAGGTATAAGTATTCATGCATGTCAAAGAGAATTTGAAGCATGAAAGAAGCGATTCGTAACAGAATTGTTTAAGTGAATGCTGCGGTTGAGCCTTTGAGGGATACCCAAATTGTCTTTGAATTTGGCGGACGTCAAAAACTCAACGACACCCATTCAATGCTATTAAGCTCTGCGCCATGCCTGGCTGATAAATCCCACCGAATTCCTGAGACGATCAATCATGATTCCTCGAATCCCCTTTGATCGTCGTCGTTTTCTGCAAGTGGGAGCCGCCGGGGTCGTTGGGGCCACGTTGCCATTTTTGTCTACATCCAACGCGACCGCTGCGCCAGGGACGGGGCGGGCGAAATCGGTTTTGCTGGTATTGCTCAGTGGAGGGCCAAGTCAGCTCGATACACTCGACCCGAAGCCAAACGCGCCGGCAGAGATCCGAGGTGAATTCTCGGCGATTGAGACGGCTGTTCCGGGTATTTCGATTTGCGAGCACTTGCCAAGATTGGCTCAGCAAATTGGTCGCTGGTCGATCATTCGATCGCTGGCTCATCTCGAACATAATCATTTGCTGGCGACACATGTCGCACTCACCGGACGTCCCACGCCGATTCCTCGTGGTGCGAGCGATCTGGATCGTGTTGAATCCCGGTTTGATTTTCCGAATTTTGCATCGACTCTCGATTGGATTCGACCGCGAAACGATGGAATCCCAACAGGCGTGTCGTTGCCGAATTACTACATTGAAGGTCCGCTCACCTGGCCCGGTCAGTATGCCGGATTTCTTGGCCCCAAGCATGATCCCTGGCAAATCAATCAAGATCCGAATGATCCCAATTTTCGTATCGATTCACTCAGCTTGCAGCCAGGAGTGACATCACCACGACTGCTGTCGCGCCAACATTTGCTTGACCAACTCAACCGAAATTCGATGTCCTGCATTGACAGTGGACGAATGGATTCGTTCGTCCAGCAACAGGAGTTGGCCTTGTCGCTGCTCACGTCGGATCGAGTCGCAAAAGCGTTCGAGATTCAGCGGGAAGAAACAGCGGTTCGCGATCGATATGGGCGCAATAAGTTTGGTCAATCTCTTCTGCTCTCACGTCGATTGATTGAAGCGGGAGTCCCAATCGTTCAAGCCGCGATGGGTATCGTGCAAACATGGGATACTCATGTCGATAATTGGGGGCGTTTGAAGAATACGCTCTTGCCGCAGCTGGACCAGGGATTGGCCGCGTTGATGGATGACCTTGCTGCGACGGGAATTCTTGAGCAGACGATGGTCATTGTGATGGGCGAATTTGGACGAACGCCAAGGATTTCGACATTGCCGGGGCAATCGGTACCAGGTCGTGACCACTGGGCACATACGTATTCAGGACTATTTGCAGGAGCAGGCATTCGAGGCGGGCAGGTCATCGGGAAAACCGACGACATTGCGGCTTATCCGATTTCAAGATCGTGGTCGCCAGCCGACATATGCACCACATTGTTCGACGCCCTCGGTGTTAGTCACGATGCTTCAATCAATGATCCACTCGGCCGAGCGAACCACCTGCTGAATGGTGACGTCATCGAACCGCTTTACTCGGGCGCAATCGCTTAACCATTCAGACGCGACTGTTGGTACTCTGCATGTGCCTATACCGTTTGCGACCGGCGGAAGCCAGCGGTACGTTAACGAAGAGAGCTCAACCGATCGTTTACGGTTTTGCCGGTTTGTCGTCGGGGCTGTCGGCTGGTTTTTCTGCGAGGATTTTTTTGAAGTCAGGGTCGTCGCGCAGGACTTTGAAATCGGGGTCCTTTGCCATCCATGTGTAATCTTCGAAGCCTTGTTTGAATGATTCTCGCAAGTCGGTTACTGCTCGCTTGCGATAGGCTTCTCGCACAGCGGCTCGGTCAGCCAGGTCGGTCTGCTTGTCAACTTGTTCGACGGCTCGTGAGTAGGCGCAGGCTGAATTGTAGAGAAACAGTGCGTTCGAAGCTTTTCTGTTGGGATCGCGCTGATCGTCTGCTGGTCGATGTTCTTCAAGGTACTTAAGCCCTTCCGCGAGTCGTCCGTCAGCAATTCTTGCGATGGCAAAGCTTGTGGTGAATTCTCCCGGAAATTGTGGCTCGTGCTTCAGTTCGATAACTTTATCGAAATCTTTGCACGCGTCGGCAAATTTCTCTTGTTTCAGGAGCAATTGTCCGCGACCAAGATAGGCTTCGGGAATTTCGGCATCGAGTTGAAGGGCCATGTTATACGCCTCCATGGCCTCTTTTTCCTGTTGATTCTTGCTGAACATGTCACCCTGGAATGCATATTGAAATCCCGGAGAACGTTGACGCATTGCTAACAGGGCCGCATTTGCGTATGTCTTTTTGCCTGGGTCTCCGGAGTCACGAGCCTTGACCAATGCGGCTCGAGCGCTTGGGGTGCCGAAGTTCGCCAGGGCGTGCATGATATTCACAAGCAGGTGATTCGTCTTTTGCTTTTCAATTGCGACGATCAAAAGCTTCTCACCTTCGGGGTTACCTTCCTGTGTTAACGCGGTCGCAGCGGTCGTGACAAGCTGATTGTCGTTCGACACGAGTGCGTCGCCACACAATTCACGGAATTTGGCATGACGAAAGATCTTAAGGCCCTGCAGAATCTGAACCTTTTCATTGTTATTCAGCGAGTTGTACTTTTGGACAAGTTTGTCGGCCACCTCCTGATCGCCCAACTGCATCAACAGGTTGATCGTCGTGACGCGGTCATTTCCTGATTCCAGTTGTTTCAGAAGTAGAGGGATTGCCCGGGCATCCTTCGTCCGCGAGAGCAATTGAACGACATTTGCATCCGGAGGTCCCGATTCGATCATCTTGAGGGCGTATTCGATCGACAGCGTTTCACTTCGCTGATCGTTTCGTTGCGACAGCGTTTGGAACGCCTGATCGCGAATCACTTTGTCGGGAGATTTGAGGGCTCGTTCCAGGACATCCACCAGTTGTGGATGGCCAACTTGAACCAGAGCCTTCAACGATTCCGTATCCATTCCGGCAGGACCATTCGACACGAAGTCATACAGGGCGTCTGACCAGATTGGCCGAGGATACTTGGCAAGTACTTGAACGATTTTTTTTCGCGATTCGGCAGGCTCATTCTTGAGCAATACAAGTAATGCATCGTGAGCCGCTCCGAATCGTGACCCCGCTAGACTTTCAATCGCAGCTGACGACAGTGGTTCAACATTCTTTTTTGCATACAAAACCAGCTTTTCGATCGCCTGGGGTTCACCGAAATGGCTAAGCGCTTGCAATGCTGCCTTCTGGAACTCGGGATCTTTGTCTTCGGCCCACTCAAAAATCTGCGGCAAGTTTTCAACGTCCAGTCGACCTCCGCCGTAAGCAAGCGCCGCAGCTCGGGTCAGAGGATGTCCTGATCGAATTTCTTTCAGTAATTCGTCGCGTGGAAGCGCAAGATAGGCGGTTCTTAATGCCGCTCCAACCGATTCCGACGATGTTTTATGCATTCTCATCTGACCTTGCGCGCGCATGGCAAACGCCTGGTTTCGTGCCTGAACGTCATCACCGACCGGGAATTCGGTAAGATGGAATTCTCGAATCGCTGCCGGAATCACGGGAAACATCTGGTTAACGTTGTTGGCGTTATTTCCCGCTGCGGCGGTTTGCAACCAATTCATCAGTTGAGGATCAGGCGGGGTCGCGCCGTCGACCCATCGCACGACAACCCGCGCGATCTTCTGAGCGACAACCGCGTCTAACTCATCAACGAAAGATCCGGCGTTAAACGTATTAATGGCCCCACTGATCGTGAACAGCGCAAGGCTTTCTCTCGGCCCGATCCGTTCAACTTCAAGGCTTAGCTGAGCACGCTGGAGATCGTTGACATTAATCTCTTTTGTGACATCGCCGAGTTTGATTTTCAGAAGACATTTTGGAACGTTGGGCCCCATTGCCAGGTCGGTGTAAACCAACCAGATGCCAGTCTGACCACCAGCCGGAAGCTTCCATTCTTTCAGAGGCTTCATGGTCGATATCTGATAATGCTGCTTACCTGTTTGAATCTGAAAGCTCTGCAATTGCTGCGGAATATCCTTGACTTTTCGCTCTTCGCCATCGATCTCGGCAATCAACTGGTCTCGGGCAATCGTGAACGACTGCTTCGTCGTATTGGCCAGCATCACGTGTAACACGAGAAAACGAGTCGGTCCGCCTCCCGTATAAAACATGCCCAAGTGCGCGACATCGAGCATTGCCATTACTTGCTGATCAACGCCGGTCGCGGCTGCAGGTGCCCCTTTTTTAAGTCGATCGACTTCTGCTTCCAGCTTATTGATTCGCTCAACCAGCTTCTTCAGCGAGACCGGGTCAGTCGAGGATTCGGGCTTCTGCGAATCCTCTTGCGCACTGACGGCCTTCGGAAGGCCAATCGGCTGTGCCATGAGAAAAACAAAACAGACAGCCAATGACGCTAAGTTTCGGATGAAATTATTCGGCATTTTTTTCAACCCCTCATACGATTACCGATCCTACGGAAAGATCAATCCACGTATGAAATTCCTGGCCGGGCCCCAAGACTCGCCATCCCACGTCGAGACCGCGTGCCTGTAAGTTTATCGCATCTGTCGGACAAGTATACGGTTCAAGACAAACGGCGGATCGATTCGGTGGAGTGAATGCCACGATTTCGCGAAAGATCGGTGGGCAGGTCAAAGTGACCTGCATCCCCGCAGATTCATCCATCACCAGGCAATCGCACTGTGGTCCGTCGTATTCCAGTCCTGTGTAAACGTCGTCAAGTTTCAAAACGTTAAGATAGGCTCCATCACGCAGATCGTGAGAATCGTCTAATGCCACGGTTTTTCCCGTTGGCAAACAGTCCTTCAGCTCCCATCGCTTCTGGGCCGGAACTTCGATCAGGCAGTCATCATATCGACTATCGGCTGTAAGAGGCACTTTAAAGTAGGGATGAGTTCCCAGCCCCCAGGGAAGCGGCCAACTATCGGGATTCAATATCCGAAACCGGGCTCGCAACCGTGAACGCACAAGTTCATAGTCAACTTCGATGACAAAATCGGCAGGCCAAAGCGATCGCCGATCGGGTGCATCGACGCTCAGTTGAAACTGTCCGGTTACGAAATCGTCCGATTGTCGCACAATCCGCCAAGGCCGATCCATGCATAATCCATGAATGGCATTGCCCCACTGATCCGTTCCCGGCAAGACGTAATCTTGCCCATTCCAGGAAAACTTTCCCTCGCGAATTCGATTGGGAAATGGAAACAGGATCGGTATTCCACTTGAGCTGGGTTGCTGGGTCCCCGATTCAAAACCGGGGACCGCATCAAGCACATCGACCGTTTTTCCATCAACCACCGCCAGAAACTCAAAGCAATTGAACCCGAGTTCTGGAAGAATTCGTGCAGTCGAACCGCTGAGATGATCGCGAATGGTAATAACGGTCATAAAGTCGCCGCAGAGTGATGGAAGCAATCGGGATCGGAATTCAGACTCCGACACGCACGAGTGTTCGACCAGAGGTCCACTGCCCGCGCGAACGGGTCAATCAGACAACTATAGCAAACCGACCGCTGTAAACCAGCAGGAAGCTAGCGAACATAGGGCGCCGGTTTTTCGGCGAGTCAGTTGAGTACAACAAATAGGCTTTTTCAATTAGGAAAGCCGACTTAGTTTCGCTGTCAATCTGCCGCAGAATCCAACTTGCTTTGCAGGAGTTGAGACTCTGCCAGGAGTTGCGGTTCAAGTTCCAATATTCTTGCTGGCAGGTCCATACTCGTGTGGATGACAGTCAAGACAACAACGATGCTTCCCCGGTAATCGCAGACCAAATAGTGCTTGCGGACACGGTAAAAGAAGAGACCCGCTGCAAGGTCGGGAACGAGCCTGAGAATCTTCGGATTGTCTCGGAGTTGATCCAGCGAGGCTGCAATCGCATCCAGGTAATTGTCAGCTGTTTTTTGACCCCATGTTTTCACAGAGGTCCGCTCGATCTCACGCAGGTCTTTCAACTCTCGTTTCGTGAGCTTCACTACCGGCGTCGAATTGGCCTTTTTGCGGGAGGTCAATCGGATTCCTTTTTCATCAATTGACGCAGATTGCCCCGATAAGTTTCAGTACGACCGTGAATCGCATCCTGAAATCCGTCAAGAATTGCATCGCGAATTTGCGCAGCCTCAATTCGCTCTTTTTTTTCGCGGAGTACATCGCGAACGAATTCGCTTGGGGTCGCGTACAAAGTTCCCTCCCCCGAATTCTCGTCAACAAAAGCCCGCAACGCTTCCGTCAACGAAAGATTAAGAGTTGATCTCGTCGACATTCAACACCTTTCTTCAGAAGCCTGAATCCGTTTTCGAACGCCGTTTTGGGTAGGTACTAAAGTACGCGTAGGTTAAAACGATGTCAATAAATGTCATGTCCCCATCATCTGATGCAATTATGGGCTACTCAACGAATCGAATGATTTTGCTTTTTCGAAGCAGATTTCGCCCAATTAATCAACCGGGATCTACCGTACATACGCAGCCGGATCGACGAGCCCTGCATCGGCGAAGCCCTTCAGTCGAAGCTGGCACGAGTCACAATGTCCGCACGATCGACCTTTTGGATCGGGGTCATAGCAACTGTGCGTTAACGAATAGTCGACACCCAGCTCGATTCCCTGTCGAATGATTTCGGCCTTCGAGAGTGAGACAAGAGGTGCATGAATCGTCCAGGCGGCCGTTCCTTCAACTCCCGACTTCGTGGCAAGGTTCGCGAGCTTTTGGAATGCTGCGATGAATTCCGGACGACAGTCGGGATATCCGCTGTAATCAACCGCGTTGACTCCAATGAACAGATCCATGGCTCCCAGAACTTCGGCCCAGCCGAGTGCAACCGACAGGAAGATCGTATTTCGCGCGGGAACATAGGTGATGGGGACTCCGCCTGACATTTCCGATTCGGATCGATCCTTGGGGACGGCGATGTCGTCTGTTAATGCCGACCCGCCAAACGCCCGCAGATCGAGCGGCACCGTAATGTGCCGGACTACGTTTGCTTCCGCGCAGACACGCCGTGCTGCTTCCAGTTCGAATCGATGCCGCTGCCCGTAATCGAAGCTCAAGGCATTCAATTCAAACCCGGCTTTGGCTGCGATCGCCAGGATCGTCGCTGAATCCAACCCACCGCTGACAAGCACAACCGCTTTACGAGAAACCGCGTTCATTTCGACTCACCCAAACATTTTAGAGACCGTTTCAGCACCGATCTCAGCAGGACCGGCGGATTGCGGCAAGTGAATCGAGTGAGTTTTCGGATTTTGTCGTCCCGGTCAAGGGTCCAAGCGCCGGCAAGATCTTTTACGCAGATCACGACGGTTTGTATGAAGCTCCATTTTCGAATGGATTCGCAGACTTCATCCACCGAGTCACAAATCGTCCCGCATCACTCTTGTCCGATGAGTTGGGCTGCTATACCCGATATGCTGACGGAAGTACCATGATCCAATGGATCCCCACGAGTTATGTTGTCGACGACCGCTAACGTTCTTGCCGAATGTGATGGAAACAAAAGTATCATTATCTGATCCTCGTTGACGACGCTCACACACAAGAACCCGTCTTGACCAAAGTTCGTCAATTCGCGTATACGACGGCTCGTTTTTGTAGCCCGCCTATTCTTTGAGACAAAACTCAACTCATGCGGCAAGTAGAACGTTACGTGATGGTGGAATTACTCCGCGTTTTCGGCGGACTGATCACCGTTTCGACACTCCTACTCGTCTTTGTCGGGGTTTTTGGCGAAGCGAGAAAATTCGATCTTGGTATCTGGCAGGTTTTGCAAATCATGCCATACGTCATACCAAGCCTGATGCCATATACAATTCCTGCGACACTTCTTTTGACCGTGTGTGTGGTTTACGGTCGGATGGCTGGCGATAACGAGATTATTGCCGTGCGGGCAGCCGGAATTCACGTCATGCATTTGATGTGGCCATCGTTCTTTCTGGCGGGAATTCTCAGTGTTGTTGCACTCTTTCTGACCGACCAGATCATCCCTTGGGCGTTTGGAAATATCGAACGCATCGTTGCCCTGGCGATCGAGGACATCATCTTTGACAAGCTGCGAACAGAAAACCAGATTAACGACAGGGATCACGGGATCACGATCAACGTGACTGGCGTAAAGGGACGAACGCTGATCCATCCGACGATCAAATACACCCCGCGCGGCGGTCAATCAGTAATCATGCAGGCGAGTGAAGCTCAGATCGAATTTGACGTCAAGAACCAGACGTTTTACCTCAGCCTGTGGGGTATGCAGGGAAATTTTGCGGGGAAGAACTCAACGTTCTATCTCGAGCACGATCGGATTCCTCAGCATTTGCCTCGCCACGGAGAATCTGCGGGAAACCGAGTCTTGCGAACGCAAGATCTGTTACGTGAAATGGAGACGATGAAGCAGCGTCAAGTTGACATCAGACGCAAGCAAGCGGTCGAGGCGTCGTTCGCGTTAGCACGGGGCGATTTTGACGGATTGCTGAGCGACGGCTTTCGCGGACATCAAGGGGGGATCGAAGCGTCCGTGAACTCAATTCATGGATTGCGAACCGAGTACTACAATCGCTTTGCGATGTCGGTCAGTTGCTTCTTCTTCGTATTGTTGGGAAGTCCCTTTGCAATCCTGATGGCCAAAAAGCAGTTTCTCACTTGCTTTCTGTTCTGCTTCCTTCCGATTCTGACGGTTTATTACCCGATTGCCATGATGACACAGAATATGGCGAAGAGTGGCCAAATCGATCCGATCTGGTCAGCCTGGCTGGCGAATTTCACTCTTTTTATCGCCGGAGGTTATTACATTCACCGAGTGCTGCGGAATTAGCGAAATGGTGAAAACGGCATCTTGAACGTCTCGGCAACCGGTTTATTCGTAATCGCTCCGTTGTGCATATTGATCGCGTTGACAAATCCAGGATCGGCAGCGGCGACTGCGGCGAGACCTTGATTTGCAAGTCGCAGAACATACGGAAGCGTCACGTTACAGAGCGCATGTGTGCTCGTTCTGCCAACGGCTCCCGGCATATTCGTCACGCAATAGTGAACGATTCCGTCGATGACGTATGTGGGACTGGAGTGTGTTGTCGGCCGAGTGGTTTCGAAGCAACCACCCTGATCAACAGCAACATCGATGATGACCGCCCCTGGCTTCATCAGCTTCAAGTCATCCCGCGTGACAAGTCGCGGCGCACGAGCACCTTCCACCAGCACCGCGCCGATCACCAAGTCAGCCAGTTGCAACTGTTCGCGAATATTATGGCGATCGCTGAACACCGTATTGACATTCGGTGGCATGATGTCTTCGAGGTATCGAAGCCGATCCACATTAACGTCCAGGATCACGACATCCGCCTGGAAACCAGCTGCTATTCGGGCAGCGTTCTTCCCAACGACGCCTCCTCCCAGAATCGCAATGTGAGCGGGGGCAACGCCGGGAACTCCGGCCAGCAGGATGCCACGCCCCAACTGGGGCCGTTCGAGGTATTTCGCTCCTTCTTGAATGCTCATCCGACCAGCCACTTCGCTCATCGGTGTCAAGCAGGGAAGATCTCCCTTCGGACCCCGAAGAGTCTCATAAGCGATCGCGGTAACGCCACTCGCCAGAACGTTGGTTGTCAGTTCTTCACTGGCCGCGAAATGAAAATAGGTGAAAACCAATTGTCCTGGGCGCAGCATCGGCCATTCGAAGGATTGAGGTTCTTTGACCTTTACAATCAGGTCGGCGAAATCCCAGACTTCGGCGGCCGTCGCGGCAATCCGAGCCCCATTTGCCAGGTACATTTCGTCCGACAGGCCACTGCCAGATCCCGCGCCCGTTTCAACCAGAACCTCGTGACCGGCACGAGTCAGTTCATCAGCACCGACTGGCAGCAGAGCCACTCGATATTCATCTGTCTTTACTTCACGTGGGATACCGATTCGCATCGCAACAGCTCCAAGTTAAGCGTGCTTGATTCCCGTGGTGGCACGGACCATCCAGATGCCTGCAATTAACAAGGCGATGCCAAACGCACCAAGCATTGTTGAGACGGTCGACTCGGGAAGTCCAGTATTGCCGGCGGAATGTTGATTCGAATCGTGGGACACAATCGCGTCAGCCCATTCCATTTCGTTATTTCTCGAATCGGATGTTTCAATCTGTTCCTGCCCCGAAGTTTCCTCAAGATCGGCAAGTGCTGTGGCGGATTCACGTGCGGAATTCGAAACTTGTTCCATGGTCTCAGTCGGTTTGCGATTCAGATCCGAACGAAGATCGTTTTTGAGGGTATCATGTGGATGAACAAATGCCGTCTGTTCGATCCGCTTCGCTCTTGGCGGCAAGGGTGCAACACGCTCGTTTTCGGACTGGGATTTGGCTGGCTTCCAAGTCCCTTCGAATGTCGGTACGGCGGCATTATCCCAAAGCGATCCTCGAATTTCCCGACGTGCAGGGGAACTCGTTTCGTCACTTTGCCTGGTCGCGATGACAACCGATGACTCTCTTGTTTCGTCGAGTGCTGTTTGAATCTCTGATTCTCGTGAATTACCGTGACGTATCCCCGTTGAAACGTGACCGAAAATGGGCCTGTCGTTGTCGCTTTGCATTCGGCGGATTTCCACTCCCGATTCATTCGGCTTCGATTCGGTTTCAGAAATCGGATCGTTCGCTGCGACAGACGACCGTGCTTTCGCTGGCCGCCAACTGATCATCGAAGTGTGTCCGACGACCGGTTCGCGGGTCGAGCGAGCAACGATGGGTGTCAACAATGGTAACACGCTATAGTTATTTCGCAGTTTTAACGATCGGCGAATCCGAAACGGGGAGAGCGTCTTCGTTTCAGCGGGCTGTGGTTGTTGATCAACCTCAATGGATTCTTCTTTCAGCTTCGCCGAACTCGACGAGATGTCGCTTTGATCGCGAGTAGAAGAGTCATCTTTGGCCGGTTGCAAATCCCGTACTTGAATGACGGGAGAATCACTTTCTTGACTGTTGTCAACCTGTTGAATGTCCTGCTCGATCGAACTCTCGTCGGTCTCAATCGAGGCCGTGGTGACTTTCACTTCAGCACTGGATGTCCGATGTTCGCTTGTTGTTTTGTCAGATGCGGCCGGAGGTGCTTCGCTCATTTGATACCGCGACCGCAACTTGACTGGTCGCGAATCGTGAACGGGAGTTACTGGCTCCGACTCGATGGGAGTTGATGGAAGCAGCTTGTTGTTCTCTGGATCAGGCAAGGCACGATCTTCGTCGGTGTGAACAATGTCTCTTGATGCTACGACTGCTTTTGATGCTACGGCGTCTTGGGAAAATGAACGAATATCCTGGGGAATATCTTTTTGCGCAGATTCTTCATCGACGAACGGTTCGAACGGTGGCTCATCAGCTGAGGCCACAGGCGTGCTGACAATTTCAACCTTGTTCGTTGGCGTTGTCGGTTCGAGAGGTTGTTTCGATGGAGATGGCAATTCGGCAGGCTCTAAATCCGCAACAATCGGGCGAGTTGTGCTCAGGGCAACAGAACTTGCGTAATCCCGGCGCGATTTTGGCGGTGCTGAAACGGGTTCGTCTGGCAATGTGAATTGTGAATCCGCTACGGATTGCTTCTTCTCACGAACCTGAATTGCCAAATGCTCAGGTGCGACAGGCGGCTTGACGCGTGAGGCACGATTTGTCTTGTCCTTCGAAGCCGATTCTTTCTTCTGACTGCTGGACGCGACGGCCGTCGTGGTCGGATTCGCAGGCTTCACTCGCTTTTTGCTCAGCTCAATCTTCGCTTTCTTTGCGCGAAGCTCCTTGGCGTATGCCGAGATTGTTGATGACGAGAGATCCGACGAAATCTTTACCAGACTCGACGATTCCTCAGAGATCTTGGCAGCCCGTTCAACGAGGTGAATCGCCTGATCCAATTCCCCTTTATTTTCGAGCCGATTGGCTTCCTTCAAAAGATTGCGGATCGCTTTGTCGAACCCTTCATTCTTCTGAGGCTCGGCGGGTTCGGTTGGTGCAGGGATTTTCTTGAAAGCAAACCACTCTGCCCAGAGATTGTTTGGTTGGAGCAACAGCAAAGGAGCTGAAGCCAGAACTGCAAACGCAGCGAACTGAATTCGGCGCGGCCACGACGCATTGATCGCACGAAAAATCAACATTCGCAAATCCTTTGGCGAACTCGAACGACGTGGAATGCTTTTCACACACCAGACAATCATCGAATCGGTTACGCCGAATGATTCGCTTCACACGGTTAGGTGGACTCTATCGACTTTGCAGCCAAGTTTGGGGGCCGGTGCCGCGTATCCTACCTATATTAACATTCGCCGTAATCTTATTCTGGCGTTTTCAGTCCTCAAGCCGCACGTCAACGCTCGCACTGTGAGCGGTTAAGCCTTCGACGGCCGCAATTCGCCGAATATCGTCAGCTGCGTCGTCCAGTGCGTCATGATTGTACGAAATCACGCTTGATCGCTTAAGGAAATCGTTTGCGCAAAGACCATTCGCAAAACGAGCAGTCCCGCCTGTGGGAAGAACGTGCGAAGGCCCGGCAAAATAGTCACCAACCGCCACCGGAGTGTTGTGGCCCATAAAGATAGCGCCTGCATTCTGAATTCGGTCAAGTAATCGTTCCGGATCTTTGGTGGAAATATGCAGGTGTTCAGGCGCAAGCCAATCCGCAAGTTCTGCCGCCTGAACTTCATCACGAGCGAGAATCAATGCTCCGTATTCATTCAAGCTTGTCAGTGCAAGATCACCGCGAGGAAGCTGTCCCAACTGACGAACCAACTCGCTTCGAACCCCTTCGATCAGCGGTGCGTGCCAGGTAATCAAGACTCCTGATCCAGGACTATGCTCCGCCTGGGAAATCAGATCCGATGCGATGTATCGGTCGATCGCCGAATCGTCCGCCAGCAGCACGACTTCACTCGGCCCCGCGATACTATCAATATCGACTTCACCGAATACATGTTGTTTGGCAAGAGCGACAAACAAGTTGCCGGGACCGACGATCTTGTCCACACGTGGCAGGCCTTCAATGCCATAGGCCATCGCTGCGACCGCTTGAGCACCACCAATACGGTAGACCTCGGTGACGCCGACTTCGGCACAAGTGGCGAGTAACGATTGGTTAAACCCACCGAAGTCGGTCGGTGGCACGACAACGGCAATTTCTTTGACGCCGGCAGTTTTCGCAGGAACCGCAGTCATCAGCACTGTGGATGGATACGCTGCCGCTCCACCCGGAACACAAATCCCGATTCGCCGTAATGGCAAATAACGCTGTCGCAACTCGACACGGCTCGAACCATCTTGACGAATCAGCTGAACGTCTTCATGAAGGATCCGGGATTGAAACTCGACGATGTTCTCACGAATCCGGCGAATCGTCTCCAAAAACTTCTTGTCACATCCGGCATGGGCTGCTGCGAGTTCATCCGCACTGACTCGCATCGTCTCCAGGCTCAGGCTCTTACCATCGAGTTTCGACGTATATTCCAATACGGCAGAAAGACCACGTTCACGGACATCAGCACAGATCCGTTGGACGACCTGTCGAGGTGCCAATGGCTCGCCAAACAGTGCGATCGTCCGTTGACGGCCTGCTTCAGAGACAACATCACCTTGAGGGCTTAATTTTCTGCGTAACTCAGCCAATGCCTGAAACGGGTCTTGGACGGAACAGTCGATTACCGGAATTGTCAAATTCACAATGAGTCATTCTTCGTTGGAAACGTAAACTTTTATACCCACAATCCGCCGCCTTGGGGGAATTCCAAATTGGTGATGAGATTGAGAATTGATCGCCCACTGGAATTAAAGTCGGCGAGAAATAAACGTCTACGATTGGGATTTCAATGCGGGAACTACTTCTTACTCGACTTCAAAGCCGATTTCACTGCCGCTTCGATATCTTCGTGCTTAAACTCTTTGTCTTCGCCGCTTGCAAACACTTTAAACAATTTGCCGTCCTTGCCGTAGATCTTGAAGTGTGGTAAGGCTCCGTCTGGTATCTCGAATGCGTCTGCTCCTTCGTCGGAAATGTCGAGGGAACTGAGTAGATTTTCGAAGTACGCGTCGTTCAGGGCGAGAAACTGTTTCACTGATTCCGGCGCTTGTCCTTTCACCGCTTCGTCGAAACAAAGCGAAACAACGACCACGTCTTTATCCGCGTAAGCCTTGCTCAATTCAACGGTTTTCGGAAACGCCTTGCGGCACGGGACACACCACGTCGCCCAGCAATCGACGACGATCACTTTCCCCTTATTCGCCGCGATGACTTTGTCGTATCCCTTTTTGTCGACGACACGTATCCCAACGGTCTTCGACGCTTGAGCCTGTCCAAGACTGGTTAACGCCAGAGTTGTGGCCAGAAGACAGGCGGTTGTCAAACTGATCGTCAGCCAATCGCGTCGTGTTTGGACGTCGTCCATGATAGTCCCTCATAAAAGTGTGGATTCAATCGTCGAGTTATTGCAGCCCGGCATGGTTCTTCCGAAAGCTTACTCACGTTTCGGCTGAAGTCTAGTGCGTCGCCAAACTTCCCACTTAACGTGCCACTGCTCGACCGTCTTCGGTCAAGCAGTGCTCTTCGATTGCCCCGAAAAATGGGAAGACACTGCGTCTCCGAAGACTCCGATGCAGTGGCACACGATCCGATTTCCGAAATTTCACGACGCATGAGGTTTGTCGATCAGGCCACACACCTTAGCTGTTCAGCGATTCGGCGACGTCTGTTCGATAGGCGGTCATGCCCGGCAGAAAGCCAACTAAGGCACCCAGAGCAAAAAGTACGGGAAACAGGATGAACTCGTATGACGAAAACGCGAGCGGATCAATGATCAGTCCGGTTTTGCTGGCAACAATCGGTGCCGCCGCAAAAACAAGGCCATGCCCCAGCAGTAGCCCCAACAATCCACCTCCCACACAAAGGATAATGGATTCGGCCAGGATGATCGACAATACCGTCCCGCGCTGTGCCCCCAACGCGCGCATGATCGCAATTTCACGCCGACGAGCCGACATCGAATTGTAGATGCTGACAAAGATCCCGATCCCGGATACCAGCACAATCAACGACGTCATGACGAGCAGCAATGTCTGAACGGGCCCCAGGAATTCCGTCAAAAGTTTCTGCATCGGGACGATCGGATTGATCCCTTGTGCCTGATTCCCTTTTTTGAGTTCGCCTCCTAAAAGGTTTGCGGCAATCGGAGATTTGCACTGCAACAGAATTGCAGTGACTTCCTTTTGAACATCTGGCAAATCGTGGGCATGTGCATGATGAGCGTGGTCATCGGCCCCATGGTCATGCACGCCATATTTCTTTTTGATTCTGGCAATTTCGGCTTCCAATTCCTCCGGCGCGAATACAGGTTCGCCAAAAAACTTTCGCTCCCGTACGATCGCTTCATTCAGCGGCTTATCGTGTCCTTGAATCTGATAAAAGCCATTCAGATTCACGTAGACCGTCTTGTCATGCGGTGTTCCCGTTGGGGCGAGCAATCCTACGACTTCAAATTCTTCGTTGTGAACATGGCCCGTTTCGGCACCGCCATGAACCAGTTTCAGCTTCGTTCCCAATCCCCAGCCGTTTTCGCGTGCCACTCGGTCCCCGATATAGGCATCAAAGTCGCGTCGAAATCCATGCCCCTTCACCAGGAATGGATGTTTGGGGGCATAGTCAACGTCGAAGAATTCTGGAACAGTCCCAACGATTGGGAACCCGCCCTTTTCTGTCGTATCACCCATCGCGACGGGAATCGCAATACTGACACGAGGGTCCTTCTTCAGATCGAGAAAGTACCGATAGGGAAGGTTTTCAATCGGAGGACTGATGTGATAGACCGTGCTGAGCACCAGTTGCAGGGGATCACCCTTGGCACCCACGATCAGGTCGTAATTGATCGCCCGTTGGCTGAATGTATTTTGTAAGATTCCGTAAATCACCAGCACGGCCACCATCAACATGACGCCGAGTGCCACGCTGAGTGCGGTCAATGTTGATGCCAGCCCGCGCTGACGGATACTTTTCCAGGCAATCGTCGCAAGATTCACAAGTCATCCTTCCAAAAGACGACGAAACAAACACAATCTACGCCGCGAGATTGGATTTCGTGGGAAACGCGCAGATTAGCGAATCGATCTGCATCTGACGACTGTTTCCCCAAAATTGCTTCTCCAAAATTCCATCATCTGAAAACGACACCAGAGGCAATTGGAGTCTTTGGGCCTGAAGCTTGACTCAATGAGTCAAGTTCCAGAAGTTCTTCCAAAGTAGCCATCATCGCTCCGCGTGATGAGCATGCACCGGAACCGATTGAATCGTTGCCGACGCAATGGGACAGATCTTCCGTTTCAATTTCTGATTTGAGAACATGCGGATTGGAATTTCGTCGGTTCTCGAACAATGCTCATCACGCGGAGAGGTTGTCAGTTTTTGTAGTGTGGGCTTTAGCCCGCACAAGATGTTGTGTCGCACGGGATGAAGCCCATGATACGAGTTGTGACTGACCATGCTCAACTTACAAAAACTGACAGCCTCGG
>CAILLA010000001.1 GCA_903834925.1 uncultured Schlesneria sp. | reverse complement strand
GTCAAGAAGTGGCCCTGCATTCTCCGGCCTTACGCCTACAAAGCAAGCGAACAGGCGAATTGTCACGGTTTCGTAGCATGGGCTTCAGCCCGTGCGCCACAAAATATATTGTCGCGCACGGGCTGAAGCCCATGCTACGGGTGATGGATCGAATCAAGCCATGACCCCGGTCACAACCCGCCCAGCAGAGACAAGTATCGGTCGATTGAGTTTATCGTGAAGCTCCGTTTGCGGATCGATTCCCATCAGGGCAAACACCGTAGCCATCAGATCGTCCAGTTGAACAGGATCTTTATCAGGGTAGGCCGCCTGTTTGTCCGACGTACCATAAACAAAGCCCCGTTTGGCCCCGCCACCTGCCAACAAAGCGGTGTAGCACTGCGGCCAATGGTCGCGGCTGATGTTGTCGTTGATTCGCGGCGTCCGTCCGAATTCCCCCATCCAGACAATCAGAGTGTCATCGAACATGCCTCGTTCTTTCAAATCGGTAATCAGGGTCGGTAGCGTCTGATCGGTCATCGGCAACTGATATTCCGACAGGATCGGATACATCCGCGTATTATCGAAACCGTGCGTATCCCAACCTCCCTCGTTGCGCCGTCCACCGATATTGCTTGAGAAATAAACGTTGACAAATTTCACGCCTGATTCGACCAGCCGTCTTGCCAGAAGGCAACTTTGGCCGTAGGTCGTCCGACCATATTTGTCTCGTACCGATTGCGGCTCGGCAGCCAGATTAAACGCATCGCGAACCTTGGAGGAATTAAGCATCCCCAACGTCTTTTCGTAGTACGCATCCAGGCCGCGGGCGGCCGGCGACTGTTCGAGTTGGTTAACTTGTCGATTGATCAGCTGTTGAATCTCGCGCCGGTCATGTAACCGTTCGGCGGTCAAGCCGCTGGGCAGGCTCAATTCCGGTAATGAGAAACGACGATCATTCGGATCTGACGTCACCAGTAGCGGATCGTGCCCTTTCCCGAGGAAACTCGCATGCTGGCCCGGAGTGATTTCACCATCACGCATCACATGAGGAAACGCCACGAACGTCGGCATACCGTTTATGTTCGGGGCCAATTGATCAACCACAGAGCCGTAAGCGGGAAACAAGTCTTGCGAATCGCGCAGTCGAATATCATCCAACGGAGGCGCATGTCCCGTCAGCGCGTAGTACGCCGCGGGATTATGATTTTTCATCGTGTGATGGACGGTCCGAATGAGTGTTACATCATTCATGACTTGAGCCGTCTTCGGCAATTGGTCACAAATCTGGATTCCCGGTGCCGACGTGTCGATCACTCCGTAGTGACTTCGCACTCCTGCGGGAGCAATTGGTTTCGGATCGAAAGTATCGAGATGACTTGGTCCGCCGAACTGATAGAGGAAGATAACCGATTTGGCTCGACCCGGCTTTGCTTCGGTCCGTTCCGCCGCACGCATCAACCTGGGAAGGGTCAAACCAAACATCCCCGTCCCACCGATCTGGAGCGCCTTACGTCGCGGGATGAGACCAGATCCATTCCACATGATGTTTTTCATTAACTCCACCAGCACTGTGAACGCGCCTATCGACGTAGCAGGAACTCGTTCGAATTAAACAATCCCCAAGCAATGTCTTCAATCGCCTGGCGACGATCTTTTGACTTTTCAAGAAACTGGACTGTCGCAGATAATTCATCCTGTCCGGGTGACCGCGTAATCGCCATCCAATACAGCTCAGTGACAATCTCCGACGATGTTTTTCCGGACGTTGCCAGTGATTCGAGTGAATTCCCCTTCGTCGTCAGCATGCGATTGATAAGCGAACCACTGACAAGCTGAAACGTCTGACCGAGCGTTGTTTCGTCCGAACGCTCACAATCGCAGGATTGCAGTCGCGGCGGCTTTCCAAACAGCTTCAGAAATCGATCGGCGTCATTCTGACTGTTATTCCGATCGCGGTTTGAAGGGACGCCGGGCAATTGAGCAGCTCGACGACCTGATGGGTATCCGGCAAAATCGAGTGGGACACCCAGGGCCTGGCTTGTTGCGTCCAGCAGTTGTTCGGCGGAATGCCGTCGAACAAACGCGTGACTGAAATTCGTTTCATCGTCACGGTTTGATTCGTTGATGTTGGAAGAAAGCTGGTACGTGCGCGAGTTCAAGATCACTCGCAACAGACTACGCAAATTGAACCCCTTATCATGCTGAGCCGATGATGGTTTTCCATCGCTCGTACCAAAAACAAGGTGATTTGCCAGCGCTTTCAGTAATGCCGGATTCGACGGAGGATTTGTTGCACGAAAGTCATCGATCGGATCGACGATACCGCGCCCCATCACCTGTTGCCATGTTCGATTGGCCAGCATTTGTCCGAATCGGTCGTTATGCGGATCGGTCAACCACTTCGCCAATCCCGTTAAGGGGTCCTGTTGCGGTTCAAGATTCTTCGCGTCTCCCAGGAACTTTGCTGCGCGAGTCTTGTCGATTCGTGGATCTTTGGCTTCGCCCGATTCCTTCAAATAGACGATCTGTTCGCCATCGAACTCGTGTGAATCGTTCGAGTCACGGCGGCGGTTCTCGATGATCTTGTAATCAACGCGAGAAAAGAGACTTCCCCAGCTGTAATAATCGTCCTGCGTCCAGCGATCAAAGGGATGGTTATGGCACTTGGAACATTGCAAACGGACACCAAGGAACAATTGACCAACCGCTTCAGATCGTTCAAACGGGGTTCGCAATGCCCGGTAGAAGTTCGCCGGTGGAACCTCATAAGTGCTGCCGCGTCCTGCCACGACTTCGCGAACCAGTTGGTCGAGCGGCTTATGTGTGGCGAACGCGTCACGTAGCCACCCATGAAAATTCTCGACCCCTTTTCGGTCGAGTGTTTTTTCTTCAACGCGCAGTAAATCAGACCATTTCATTGCCCACCAATCGGCAAATTCGGGCCGTTCCAACAGCGAATCAATCAAAGCCGACCGTTTGCCTGTCGACGCATCGCTAACGAATCGTTTGGCCTCGTCGGCAGTTGGAGGAAGACCAAGCAAATCAAGGGTTACTCGGCGAATGAACGTGGCATCGTCGCAAACGGCTGATGGGTTAACATTGATCTTTCGCAGTTTCGAAAAGACAAGTTCGTCGACAAAGTTCGCTGGCTCAGGTGCCGACCAGACAAAGTTGGGTTGCTCTGGAACAAACGCAATCCGGACCGCGACTTGTTGTTGCAGATATCGAACGATCACTGTGACTTCGCCTGCGGTATGTCCCGTGACCATCCCGTCATGTGATACCTCAGCAATGGGTTGTGAGACTTCATAAACAGCTAATGGAGTAACATCTCGCGACGATCCATCGGAAAAAATAGCAATTGCTGTGATTTGCTGCTGCCAGCGAATTGATGTCTGCGTTGTTTTGTCGTTCAGGAAAACTTCGTCCGGAGTGACTTTCAATTGGACCAATTGTCGAGCATCCGATTGGTCGTTCGGCATCCCTGAAGCGATCCATTCGCGAAGCAATCGATATTCGTAGGAATCGACCGAAAACCGCTTGCCCCCCTCGTGCGCCATCTGCATCGATGGCTTGAGTAACAAAAGGCTTTGATCAGGATCGTTTGAGTTAGACCTCCGTCCGTAAAGTTCATGTGTCAAAACAGCAAAGTCGGCTGTCGGGTCTTGCCCCCTGAGAGAGATCTGAAATCCCCCTTTGCCTCGGGCGTTTCCATGACACGTGCCAAGGTTACATCCCGATTTCGACAGGACCGCCATCACATCATTTCGAAACGAAATCTCCGCAGCAGTCATCGAGCCTCGGAGACACGACAACCAAGCGAGGATCGCGATCAACAATGTCGTACGAAATTTCACGGGAAAGTCCAAAACAGATTACCTGTTTGCGAGTTACGATTCAGCACACAGATCGGTATTGTATTCGGGTGTAAGACCTGCTGAAAGCCTGGATCAATCAACTCGCATATGTTCCGAACAAAAGCTGTCAATCCGTTGTATGATTTCGGAAAGTTCGAATGTAGGGAGAATCGTCGTGACGGTTGGTCATAAACTTGCGATCGTTCCGATCTTTGCCTGCCTGTTATTCTGTCAATCCGCGAACGCCGCAGACAAAGTGGCGAGGGAATTAGGATTCACCCTACAGCCGCAGCGTCAATTTCTGCGACTGCCCAAAGGGTTTGGTCTGGCTGAATGCTCTGCTGTTGCCGTAAATAAAAAGGGTGAACTGTACGTCTTTCATCGTGGACCCCGACCAATCCTCTGTTTTGATTCGGAAGGGAAATTTCTGCGAGCGTGGGGGGATGAACTCATCAAGACAGCGCATGGTCTGAGGGTCGACCGCGACGACAACGTCTGGGTCACCGATGTTGGAAGCAGTCGCGTTTATAAGTTTGATCCCACGGGCAAGCCGCTGCTCTCATTGGGAACAGGCGTTGCTGGTACTGGAAAAGATCAGTTTGACGAACCGACAGACATTGCATTCGGTCCAAAGGACGAGGTCTATATCTCTGACGGTTATGGCAACAGTCGCGTGATGAAGTTTAATCAGGACGGGGAGTATATCTCCTCCTGGGGAACACCGGGCGTCGAAAAGGGGCAATTTCAGCTGCCGCATTCCATCATCGTTGATGGTGAAGGTCGTGTGCTGGTGGGTGATCGCGAAAACAACCGGATTCAAGTCTTTGACGGCGATGGAAAATGGCAGGCGATATGGAAAGGGTTTGCACCGTATGGCATGGCGCTGGATGCTGAAGGAAGGCTTTTTGTCGCGGACGGTCGCGCGGGTCAGGTATTGCTGTTAGATGAAAATGGCAAAGTGAAGAAACGCTGGGGTCGGCAAGGGGGCGGTGTTGGCCAATTTCAAATGCCACACATGCTGGCGTTTGACGCTGAAGGAAACCTGTTTGTTGCCGAAGTCGATGGAAAGAGGTTGCAAAAATTCGCGCGTAAGACGACTAAGCCGTAGAAGAATAGGTCTGGTAATTGGACCAGTACGACCTACTCTGAAGTCAGTTTTTTGTCCGCCCGCTTTTTGTCGCAGGCCGTTCCCGAACCTTTTTGTCGGGAGTCATGTTGCGATCAAGGTACTTCTTCATCTGTGCTGACCAGTAGTTCGCGTTATCAGAGACGACCTGCTGGAATTCGGCGTACGTGTCTGCTGTGACCCGAATGGCGCAATTGGACATTTCATCGGTCGACTCTTCACCGAAATAAACTGTTTTCGGTGGTGAACTGGGATTCGCCGGATTCTTCGATGAATTGTCGTAAACAACTTGAATCTGGATCTTCGAACCGACGGGGAGTCGAATCACGGGATTAAAAACGTATGAGTCCTGCCAGTTGAAATCCCATTCTTCGATCTTGATCAACGGGACTTCCTTGCCGGACGGAAGCAGCCCGCGTACCTGGTAACTTTTTCCTAGCAGGTGCATGTGCGGACGGATTTCCATCAATAACAGGTTGGAAGGAATTGTGTATTCGCCTGTAAACGCGACATTGTCGGCCCCTGCGGGAATCAGCAGGTCGACGTTCCCGATCACAAGATCGGCGATTAGTTGTTGAGCATCGGGTGGTGCGAAATAGATCCCAATTTCGGTCTGGTCGTACTCCGGTTTGCCTGACGGGTGATAATGGATCTGAAAAACTGCATCGCCGCCCTTGGGCATCAGACGCCCTGTTCCTTTTGGAAAGAAATGAGGCGTCGCCCCGGGATTCCATCCACCGAGATAAGCCGCAGACGAAAGGCCATGCCCACCGAACCGAGTATACCCTTCCGACGGATCACCCTCGTCCAGCACTCGGGCTTCGCCCGTATTGTCGAGAAACATATGTGCATGATGGACGATCTTGGGGTTCCCGGGATGAACCTCGATCGCTCGGATCAATCGGTCCTGGGTCATTCCGGTCGGAATCACAAAATGCTTGTAAAGATCCACCCCCTCGGCATACAAGGCGAATTTGCGTGGCATTTTCACGATCATGTCGGGCTTACCCAATTGCCAACCGGTCGGAAACTTCGGTAACGGTGGTAGATCCGCAGGTTCTCCTTCCGGGGCATCGGTCTCGGACCAGTGCTTCAGGAGTGAAATCTGTGTCTCAGACAAACGTCGCTCGCCGGAAAAATGCCCATAATCGGGAGACGGTTTCCAGGGTGGCATCAACCGTGACGAGACAACATCGGCAATCTGTTTTGCTCGTTTCGAGACTTGTTCGTAGTTCGTTAGAGCAAACGGTGCCACTTCACCATCACGATGGCAGGCTGTGCAATTCGAGAAAATGATCGGGGCGATATCGCGGTTGAATGTGACATCTCCCTCTGTTGCTCCTGATCCTGGTTCTTCCAGCAAACATCCGACTGCCTGAGTCCGAGAGACTGGCAATCGATGATTGCCAGCAGCGGCGTGCATGGCGTCCGCCAGATAATTCTTTTTCGCAGAATTCTTTTTTCCGAGTCGCTCGCTCGAGTCATCAATCAAACCGCGATAAATCTGTTTTCCGTCGCGATCAAAGACGAACGCCTCGGGAGTATGCGACGCCCCGGTCAATTCGCGAAGTGATTTTCCGGCGTCGAGAATCATCGGAAACTTGATTCGGAATTTCGTGTGATGTTCCAAAGCCTGTTGCCGTGTCACCGTTCGGTCGGAGATGACCCCGAACAATTCGATTCCCAGCTTCTGATATTGCGTAGACAGCTTGTTTAGTCTGGGAATGGCTTCGTTACACATCGGGCATTCGGTAGACAGAAAGATCAGCACCACGCCGCGGCATTCGGGTGTATCCAGCAGCACGTGCTGGCGACCGTTCAGATCGTTGACTCGTAACGGTTTTGGCAGGGAAATCGTGTCGGAAGTATCTATGCCGATCTTCGGCTTCTCGTTTCCGCAAAGACCACTCACCAGACCAGCAGCCGATAGACCAAGGGCCAACCAGCCGATGAGGGCGATGCGACTTACATTCAGGTGATTCATGACCCGTCCCCACAGAACGGAAAACGATTTGATCGATGATAAAACGACAGAATTCACATTTCCCAATGAACCCTGAACAACACAGGCTATCAGAACCATCAATCTGTGACACTTTCAATTTCGAAAGTTTTCATCGGACCATAACGGACCAAGTGGCAATACAGTTTTCCTGGCGAATACCGCATCATCGCTTTGTGTTTCCCGCCACGCACATTAGCGAGCCACCGGTAGCTGAACGAAGCGACCCCATCAGCGCCGACTTTGATGACGGCAATTCGGACGTTTGTGTTTCCGATACCCGACTTTTACGATCTTGTCCTCTCCCGCCAACCGTACCGGCGTAACGCCGTAGTTCATTTTACCGACAGAAAGACTTCTCATGACTGACAACATGCAACCTTCGACTCAGTGTATTCACGCTGGGCAAGTGCCAGACTCGGCGACAAATTCCCGGGCTGTGCCGATTTATCAAACGACGTCGTACACGTTTAATGACACCGACCACGCAGCCAGTCTGTTTGGGTTACAGGCGTTCGGCAATATCTACACTCGGATTATGAATCCCACCTGTGATGTGCTTGAAAAACGATTGACGGCACTCGAAGGCGGGTCAGGCGGCTTGGCGGTGGCCTCAGGTCAAGCCGCCGAATCGCTGGCGATTCTGAATATCACACAGTGCGGACAAAACATCGTCTCGGGGACCAGTCTTTACGGTGGCACTTACAATCTGTTCCACTACACGTTTCCCAAGTTTGGCATTCAAACCAAGTTTGTGCAGCAAGCCGATCCCGAAAACTTTCGAAAGGCGATCGACGAGAAAACTCGCTGTGTGTACCTCGAAACAATCGGCAACCCACGAGTTGATGTTCCCGACTTTGAAGCGATCGCCAAGATCGCTCATGATGCGGGTATCCCCTTAATCGTCGATAACACTCTCGCTTCGCCAGTCCTCTGTCAGCCGTTCAAATGGGGTGCTGACATCGTGGTCCATTCCTGCACCAAGTTTATCGGTGGCCACGGGACCTCCATCGGCGGAATCATCATCGAGAAGGGTGGATTCCCCTGGGGTAATGGAAAATTCCCTGAATTGACGGAGCCAGACCCCAGTTATCACGGAATAAAGTTCTTCGAAACGTTCGGGCCGATGAATCTGGCGTATCTTCTCAAGACGCGTACGCAACTGCTTCGAGACCTCGGTCCGGCAATGAGTCCCTTTAACGCATTCCAATTACTGCAGGGTTTGGAAACGTTACACCTGCGGATGCCGCGACACAGCGAAAATGCACTGGCGGTCGCGAACTTCCTGCAATCACATCCAAAGGTCAGTTGGGTCAATTATACCGGCCTCGAAGATCATCCGTCGTATTCACACGGTAGAAAGTATCTGCCCAAGGGATGTGGAGCGATCCTCGGATTCGGTATCAAGGGTGCGACGCCGACTCAGCAGAAGGAAAATGGGATCAAGGTAATCAACCGGGTCAAATTGTTCAGCCACCTGGCCAACGTCGGCGACAGCAAGTCATTGATCATTCATCCCAACAGCACCACTCATCAACAGCTGACGCCGGAGGAACAACTCGCCACGGGTGTCACTCCAGATTTCTTGCGATTGTCGGTTGGCACCGAAGATATTCTGGATATCATTGCGGACCTGAAACAGGCCCTTGAAGGTGTCTGAACTGCAATTTGCCTGAAGAATTCAAGAAACAGCGGAGGTTAAAGGAGTGATCTCCGCTGTTTCACCGCTTGCATCACTTCTGCAATCGATTCCCCAACAACCTGACAGAGTTCCTCGACGAATTGTTCGGGCATCGCCGGAGCGGGCATCAGGACGATGACATCTGCGATGTTTCGCAGCACGACCCCTCGCTTGCGACATGCCAAGGTGACCTGGTGGCCGATTCGTAACTCGGCGGGAAATGGCTTGTCATCATGATCGAGCTCAATGCCGACCATCGTTCCCTTCTGGCGAATCTCTTTGACGTGGGAGTGTGCTTTAAGCGGTGCCAGTTCGCGTCGCAAAACTCCCTCAAGCTGACAGGCGTTTTTGAGCACGTGGTTCTCATCGATCAGTCGAATCGAAGCGAGTGCCGACGCACAGGCCAGCGGGTTTCCTGTATAGGTATGCCCGTGATAAAAGGTTCGACCGAGCCACGGATCGCCCAGAAAGGCATCGTAAATCTCGTCCGTGACGAGTGTCGCGGCCAGCGGCAGGTATCCCCCCGTCAATCCCTTTGACAGAATTAGGATATCAGGAGCAACCTCTTCTTGTTCGCATGCAAACAAAGTCCCCGTTCGCCCGAAGCCAACCGCGATTTCGTCGGCGATCAACAGGGTGTCAAAGCGCCGGGTCAATTCTCTAGCTCGTTTCAGAAACCCAGACGCCTGGACTTTGATCCCTGCGGCGGCTTGAACCAATGGCTCGATCACCACTCCGGCGAGTGACTCATGGTGTAACTCAAGCAACTTCTCAAGCTCTGATGACCAGTGGTAAAGTTGCTGTTGTTCGAGATCCGGGTCGTCAGGTGATGCACTCGGGACGCTCGTCCAGACGACCGGGAATAGAAGTGGATTGAAGAGATTCTTGAATCGCCCAATCGAACCGATACTCATCGTTCCGATCGTGTCACCGTGATAAGCTCCATCGAAGTGCAGAAACTTGTCTCGTACTTGCCCGCTGTTCGGTCGTTGTTGGTAGAACTGGTACGCGATTTTTAACGCGACTTCGACGCCCGCCGCACCGCAGTCGGAATAGAAAACTTTCTGTATTCCA
This sequence comes from uncultured Schlesneria sp., assembly GCA_903834925.1. GTDB lineage: Bacteria > Planctomycetota > Planctomycetia > Planctomycetales > Planctomycetaceae > Schlesneria. The sequence goes on along the minus strand of CAILLA010000001.1, from coordinate 24,404 downwards.
TCGGGTGTTCTGCGTACCAATTCATCGGCCAGTTCGATTGACGGGCCGTTGGAAAGTCCAAGTAATGTTGAATGAGCAACTCGATCCAATTGAGAACGAATCGCCTGATCGATGGCAGGAACGCGATGTCCGTGGATGTTGCACCACAATGACGAATGCCCGTCGAGATACCGACGGCCCCGGGCATCGATCAGATGGAATCCGTCCGCCTCGACAATGACGGGGGCATTTTCATTCCGGAACTCGGACATCGGAGTAAACGGATGCCAGACCATGTCTTTGTCGAGCTGGTTTAAGCGGTCAGCATTCGATGCGATTTCACTTCTCCAATTTCTTCGCCGCTTCGGCCTTAGCTTTCTCCATCACGCGTTCCAGAGTGACGCTGGCACCATTCTGTCGTTTACTTTCATCTGCCGCCTCCATAAAGGCGTAGATTTCCAGCGTTTCTTCCGGAGTCACCGGTACGATACCCGTATGAAAGAACTTGACGATGGCAAAGACCAGCGGGTCGTATCCGTCGTAGGAACCAACCGGGCTTTCTCCCTTCTCACCAATGGCCTTTCCGACGTAGCCACCACCCTCGCGGTAAGTTCCGGTACGGCCACCAGCCCACTGACCGACGACTTCAATCTTTCCTTCCGCAGTCTTGCCACGTACGACGGATTTGCAACCAGTCCCCATCACCGTAAACAGCGATTCGACTCCGTGAATTCCGTACCAGAACAGATCGGGATGAGTTGGTTCCAGTGACGCAGGGCTGGTGGTTTCACTAGTAATGACTTTTCCGAGGGACCCGCCTCTGACCGCGAGCGAATTCTTGCCGAAACGTAGCGACGACGACGAGAAGACCGGTACGCGATATTTTTTGGAAGCTTCAAAAATTGCGATCGCGTCTGAGAGTGATCCGGCAATCGGCTTATCGATGAAGCAGGGCTTTCCCGCCTTCAAGCAGGGAAGCAATTGCTCGTAGTGAGGCCGACCGTCGTTGGTTTCAATTAATACGGCATCAACCCGTTTCAATAGCTCGTCGATCGACTCGACAATTTCCACATTCAGTTTTTTCATCTCTTCGATGTAGCCCGGCACACGATCAACACTCGACTTGATGTCGGGGCTTCCTTTAGGATAAGCCGCAACGATCTGGCATCCTTCCGCTCCTGGAACCGGCGGATTTGCGTTCATCGTTTTGGCAAATGCCGGGGCGTGCGATGTGTCGAGTCCAATAATTCCCACGCGAATGATTTTTGATTTCGTTTCGCCAGGGGCATTTTGAACGGCCGTTGTGGCTTGTTGGTTTGTTTGTTCTGTGGCAACGGCAACCGCCTCAGCTGCATCAGCCGGACGCGATTCCGTCTTGGCTGCGGTCAGTTCCGAAAGCCCCACTGCCAGGAATGCAACATTCCAGAGTGCGACCGATTGGTCCTGACCGGCTGTAGCAACCTGGCGTCCGTCGTGAGAGACCGCCAATGCCGTGATCTTGGCTTCATGAGCTTCAATTCCAGCAAGCGGTTCACCCGTTTCAAATTCCCAGACGATCAGTTCATTCTTACCCACGGCTCGACCTCCGCTAACACTGATTGCTGTTTCCTCGTCAGGATGTACGGTCACGGCATTCGTCGGCCGGGAATGGCCACCGAAAAATCCCAATGGTTTATCCTTGATCAGATCGTAAACGTTAACACGTTCATCCACGCTGCTCGACAACAGGAAGTGACCATCGGCAGAGAATGCAACGCCGGTCGCCGCTTTCGAATGTAATTCGAATTGATGCTTGATTGATCCGGTTGATGCGTCCCACACTTTAACCTGTCCTGGTTTCGTTGGTCGCATGTCGTCGCCCGCCGACGTTGCAACGAGGGTTCCGTCTGCTGACCATGTAATACCCGTTACAGGGTTTCCGTGCCCTTTCAGCACGAGCACCATCGGCTCGCTCTGTAATGTCCAGATTCGCCCAACTTCGTCCTCACAGGCGGTGGCGAGTCGTTTGCCATCAGGAGAAAAAGCGACGCCGGTGACATATCCGCGATGACCTTTTAACTCCTGAGCAATCTCGCCAGTGGTGGTGTTCAAGAGTGTCGCCTTCTGGTAGCTCCCCGCCGCCAGTGTTTTTCCATCGGGTGAATATGTCAGGCTTCGAACTTGTCCTGATTTCAGTTCAATCGTTTTCGCAACCGATTTGGTTGAGAGATCGACAAGTTGAATTTTGTCCTTTAAGCCGATCGCCAGCGTTTTGTCATCGGCTGAGAACGCAACGCTGGTAGCCCAACTCGGAAGCCCCGACCAACGGGTCAATTGTTTTAGCTCATGCCCCTTCGTCGGCGCTTTGCCCCCACCTAAAGCGCCGAGATCCTTAGTCAAATCCGCTGCCAGCGCAAACGACGAGAACAACCAAAACTGCGCCGCCAAAAGTCCAAGCAACACGCGATTCATCAAGGATTCCTCGTTAGGTGGTGACTGTAGACAAGTCCGCGTCATGGACGCATCTCTATATTGGAATGATTATGTCAGACGACAGGCTGTTCGGACAACTGGCTTAGGGTGATCATCTTGGACTTCTTCGAGTTTAAGACTTGACTGAACGAGTCGAGTTTCAGGATTTCTTTCATCGTAGCCTTCTCGCTCCGCCGAGAAGAAAGCCGAATTGCCAATTACCGAGCGATCCATCGGAGCTTTCAAGTGCCAATCCAGTTCTGCTTCAATTCGGCTATCCTCTCGGCGGAGCGAGAGGGCTACTTTGGTCAGAGGCAAAGCCTCTCTGGTTTCTAAGGAATCTCACTCCCCCTGAGATTCTTTGGGCATGATGACGATTATCAGGGTCGCAAGCGGACCAAAAATGAGCGAAAAAAACCACCAGATCAGTCCGCTGTGCCCCTTTGACTGAGCTAATCCGGCGTTGATCAGAGACAATGTTCCCCAACCAACAAAAAAGGAGGAGTCTTGGAATGGCATGAACTGATCCTTATTTTATGGCGATTCGAGTGATCCAATCCTCATGATACGCGTTGTTCCAGTGTTTTAGTACTTATTTGCCGAAGAGAGAAAGAGCATGCGTCATCGAATCTGGATCGTCGCGGGACTGCTACTATGCAGCCTGGCTTTCGCAACGTTCGTTCTCGTGAATCAGTTGAAAGAGCCTCCACCAACCGAAGTGACACTGAGTGATGGGACAATCGTCCGGTTTGAGAAGGTGTTTATCGGAACGACCTCGTATGATTCCTACTCCCGCGTCAAAGCGTTCTTGTCCGGCTATGTACCGAATCGGTTTCAAAGTCGATTGGGTGAACGAATCAAAACAACGTTTGGCGTAAATCCGGATCAGCTAGGCGTGCTGTTTTCAATCTGGACCAAAGAAGGCAAACGCAAACAAAATTCAAATCCGTTTCTGTCGCGAATCGAATTTGTCGAATCGACCGGTTTTGTCTTCAATTCCTCAGTAGGTGGTTACAATTCGTCTTATAATCTGATGCGTATCGCTGATGTGCCGTTTCCACGTCGCGACCCCATGCTGCACGTGCGACTGTTTGAACTGGGAACCGATCGCTTGCTGTTCGATCTGACGGTTTCCAATCCCGGTTATCAGCCCCACGTGACGGAATGGTCGCCGGAAGCGATTCCTATCACAAAAGTGGCAGAACCAGTCAGAGTGACATTAAAGCACGGTCTTGGAGATTTCAAGAAAAAATATCTTGCTGACGAAGACATTGAAATCACATCCACTGATCCTCGATGGCTTCGAACACGGCCTAAGCGACACTTCTGGTTGTCGGATGCGACGGGAAATACGACCTATGTGTTTCCTGGGCTTTCGCCATTTGAGCCGGCGTGGAAGTTAAACGTTCGTTTGTGGCGAAGTTCGGACGCCGAGTTTTCTGCGGAGGAATTTTGGAAGACCGAGTTCTACCCGCTTCCATCGCCGACAAAAGCCGAAAAACTGAGCCTGAAAAAGACTGTTTTGGGAGTTGAAATCGACGTACCGATTCTCGCTCCGGCAGGCAAGGTGTCAGATGACGGCACAACTCTCAACGTCGAGCAAACCACGCATACGGGTGCTGGCATCTCCATGGAATGGGGAAGTGGCGGAGCAATGGGCCTGTTTCAACGGATTCATTCAGGGCTTCCATTTATTCCCGTGAAGTACTCAACGATCGACGAAGAAACCGAATTAATTCTCACCATCCGGGATCAGAACGGGACCAAGCTATCGATAGAGAACAGCGGAACATACGGGATGAACCGTTCGAGCATGCGAATTGTCCAATTCGAGCCGAAACCGGAATCGACCGAAGTGCAACTGGAGGTGATCGTCAATCGAGGTCGCACGTTTGAATTTCTCGTGGCCCCACCGATGCTATCGACGAGGCCGTAGGTATATCCCGGCAAAAATGCTTCCGTGATTGTTGCGAGAACAGACTCGTTGTCGGAGTTTTTGTGTTGCATTTGTCGTTCTTGGATACATCACCGCTCACTAGAGGTTGCGCTTTACTGATCGATCAACTTTCTGCTCCTTCATCGACGTCAATTTGGGTGAGTGACGATGTTGATGTAAGCTCGTATGATCGTCCCGTATTTTTATTTTTAACGTTGCCGACTACCTTCGGATTGGGTTAACAACTTTCCCCAAGACCCGCTGCGGCAGATCGAAGCAATCTTTTTGGTTGGCATCGTCGCGAAATCTGCTGACGATACGGTAAAGGTCTAACTGCTGCAGCTGGTTCGCCGGCCGCAGGAAGCTGTGCACTAATTCGACCTCATCAGATTTTAGAAATTCACGCAAGTTGTCAGGGAGTGTGAAATCCAGCGTTGCGATGGGTGTTTCCACAGCCAGCCATCGGGGCCCAGCAGATAAAATGATTTGTCGGATTGTCGGCAAATCGAGCTGACGCTGTTTTCCAACCCCAAGAAGATTTCGCAAACTCACCATTTGACGTTGGTATCCCGGGTCACCAGCGCTAAGGTGAAAGGTGTAGACTCCTTGCATCCGACCGTGATACAGAACCGGCTCGCACGGTGCAGTCTGCTTCAGGAATTCCGTGCAATCCTTTAATGGCCCGACGGTCGGCATCGGGTCGTTGGGATCGAACAAAATGATCGTGACCGCAAAAGTTACCAACAGTGTGGAGAATATGATGGGCCAAGAGCCCGCTCGAGCAAATGAAGGAGACGCCGTTACGACAACTGGGGCGGACTCATTGGGAATTTGCGTCGATTGGATGGATTCTTTCCCGCTACGTTGGCTCGCTTCGGATCGTCGACCGGACATCGTGATGCACAGGCAATCTGTGATTCCAATGATGGCAATGGCGATCAACCCGGTCAGCGGGGGGCAGCAAATCAACAAGTATCGCTGATCCTTCGCCCATAGGAGTGCTAGGACGAGGTACGGAACCGTGGCCCAAATCAGAAGTAGGATCGTCACTCTGCGGAACCGAGATCGCATCAATCCGATCAACAGTCCAGCTGAGGCACCGCTGAGCACAGGAATTCCAGTCAGCGGAACAACGAAGTGTCGAGCGTAGTATTTCAAGTTCCCAAAGTAATTAAACGAGCGATGATTGAGCGTAACGGCGGTAGGTTCCCTGGTGAGCTGGGTAAATTGATTCGGACCCCAACGAAAGAGCATCACCGCAACGGGCAACAGAATTAACGCTATGACGAAGGCCGCGAACCAAGTGGACGGTCGAGAAAGTATCTGCCAGCGCCCCAGCGCCAGCATCCAGCCGACACCAACCAGCACCACGACACCAACCAGGGGGTGGGTCAGAATTCCCAAAGTGGCTAACAGGCATCCAAGCCACAAATGGTTGCGGGCGAATCGTTCGTCCGTTGACTCGAAAGCTCGCAAAACATGGTACAGGCCCCCGATTCCAAACATCATCGCGGGAATATTCGTCATGATGGAGTGCGACCACGTAACGACGCCAGGAGTCAACAGCATCAAGCCCGCTGCGAATCCTGCTGTCGGTTGGATCCATCGCCTCAGCCAGGCTAATGTGTAAAGCCCCGCGCCTAACGAGCAGAGCAACACGATTCCCTTGGCGACCTCGGGTGAAGGTCCAAACAAGAAAAACGCAATCGCTTCAAGCAAATAAAACACCGGTGGATACGCGTTCGGACAAATGGTTGGATACCGGGCATAATACTGCCGTGTAAACTCCATCGGCTGGTGCCATCCGCGAGTCAGAAGATCGCGGTAGAACAACCCTGTAATTGCATGTGCCGGTGCGTCGGTCTGGAACCAAAGTCCATCATTGTTCCAATGAGCCCAGCATGTCACTGACCAGGAAAGCAGGAGAAGGCAGACCTGCAATCCAATTGGCCGGGAAACCCAGCGACACGAGGAAAAAATACAACTCATCAGGATTACAGTCGAAAGTTATATACCTTACTTTTACATCGCAACAAACGTATGAAAAGTCCGTTTCTTTTTATGCGAACTTCGCAAAAAATGCATGAAATACTGCTGGAAACCGAAGCGTCGATTCATTTTTTGAGAAATCAGAGTTTGTTCAGCACGTTGCCTTTGATTCCAGTTGATCACCGAGGTATTGTCAAGCGGGACAACGACGATTGTCCTTTCGACCTTGGATAAGTTTCGATCTTTACTTTTGAAATCGCTCCTTTTCCCCAAAACGACCTGCGGCCAGACGCCAAACGTCGATTTCTGATTTTTGATATCAGTTTCATCGTTTAAAAGTATCCGTTTTGATTCCGCGTGATTTGAACTCCCCCGATAGAGCCTGCCAAGACAACAAAAAACAGCCAAAACAAGCAATTACTTGTTCGAATTTTTGTCGAAGTAATTGTCTCCAGACAAAGTTTTCGCTTTATGTCCAATCTCAACATTAGTAACACACTGCGTCCTGCGACGGTGACTGTCGTTATTCCTGTTTATAATGGTGGTCCTGCCTTCGAACGATGTATGGCAAGTGTGCTTGCGGCAAACCCTGCTCCAGATGAAATCATCGTGGTTGATGACGGGAGTACGGATCTGTCATGTGAAATTGCTCGAAAAGAAGGGGTTTGCCTGCTTCATTCGGGTCGCAAACAGGGCCCCGCTGTTGCCCGTAATCAGGGTGTTCAGCGGGCCAAATGTGACTGGATTTTCTTTGTTGATGCCGATGTCACGATCGCCCCGAATACAATCGGGATTCTGAAAAGCAAGATTGCGGGTGATGAGAGTCTTGATGCTCTGATTGGCTCGTACGACAACTTACCTGGAGCATCAAACCTCTTATCTCAGTACAAGAATCTACTGCATCATTATACGCATCAGCAGTCGTCGTCGGAGGGGTTTACTTTCTGGGGCGCTTGTGGTGCTATCCGACGAACGGTATTTCTGGAACAGGGTGGTTTTGACGAAAATTACGCCCTTCCCAGCATTGAAGACATCGAGCTTGGGTATCGACTGAATGCCGCAAACTATAAGATTGCAGTATTCCCTGACTTACAGGTTAAACACTTGAAGCGATGGGATTCGGTCTCGTTGCTTCGCACCGATCTGTTCCAAAGGGCAATCCCATGGAGCAAACTTCTATTGAAGTACGGTCAGATGAAAAACTCATTGAATTTGAGCTACTGGTGTCGGGCTCGTGTTGCCGTATCCGGTCTCCTTGCCTTGTCTAGCGTGTTGGCCACGGTCTGGCCAGCCATGTTATGGGTTGCTGTTGGGTTCATGATCACATTATTGATCCTGGACTTTCCCGTCTTGAACTGGTTTCGCCGAGAGCGGGGACTTTTGTTTGCAATAGGGATTATTCCCTGGCATTGGTTCAGCCATTTCTATTCAGGGGTCGCGTTTGCCGCTGTTCTTGCCCAGCACTATTCGATGAACGAGAGAGACAAAATCTTGTCGAATTCACCTCCATCAACGGTCAAACCCGCAAATTCTTCGCTGACGTCAGAGGGAATTGAATGATTCACTCTGACGTGTCGTGACTAATGACGGGTGGGCATAAGTCGTCGAGGGAGCATCGCACGGACTGCTGCGACTTCGCCTGATGCAAACTCCCCGAATGCATAGAGAGCAATCAAAGCAATAAGACAAGCGGCTGGCAGTTTCAGAAAAAGTAAAGCCCCAGGCGTGGGGAGAAACGCGGCGAAAGTACCGGCGAGCACGGCAGACAGCACCGCTCGAACGAATGTCGCGGGCGCGGGGAGAATGCCCCAATAAAGCTGAACGACGATAAGCTGCACGAGGGCTGCAATTGAAGCCCCAGCAGTTGTGACGATCGCGGCACCAGACGGTCCGAACGCGGGCACAGCAAAATAGTGCCCAACCACCGCCGCCGGGACCAGCGGCAGAGTCAGTTTAAGCACTAGACCTGCACGGCCGACGGCGGTCAGAATGCAAGATGTCACGGCAATTGACATTATTGCCGAGGAACCGAAGATCAAAATTGACAAGTTTGATGCAGCGGGAGCGAATGCCGGGCCAAAGATCAGTCGCGTGATTTCTAGTGAACTTCCGGCAATGATCGCGGGTAGCGGCAGCATCAGCACCACAGCGCGCAGGGTGTCGCGTGCCAGGCCGCGAGCACCATCGACGTTTCCCTGACTTAATTCCCGACCGAGCATACCGAGGAAGACTGGTCCGAATGACATGGAGATCAGGCTGGGAAGCAGAGCCAGATTCTGTGCGGCACCGTACCATCCCGCCTGTTCCGAAGTACCACCAAGCGTTTTCAGAGCCAACAGATCCAGCTTCTCAAACACTCGAAAACTGAGACCCGCCAGGAAGAGCGGAACGGCGAACGCCCAGAGTTTTTGCATGGGAGCACATGGGCCGATAAACGCCGGGCATATATAGCAGCGGCAGATCAACAACTCGGCAAGCATGGCACCGATTACGGCCAGAGCTGCCCCCGACGTACGGAGGCCCGCTTCCACGAACAGCAGGATCAAGCCGAGTCGAACAAGCCAGCGACCTGCAACCGACGCGGCTCGGCCATTGAAGTCCCCTTTTCCGGCAAGCATGTTACGATGTGCCTGAGCAACGCTAAAAATTGGAATACCGATCGCCATCAATTGCATTAAAGGGGCGAGTCCAGGTTCATCCAGTATCACCTCCAGCGGTGCGGCTGCAAGCAAGACCGCAACTGCGGCTACGATGCCAAGGATCAAATGCCAACGAACCAAGGCCGTCCCAACAGGCCGCCAGTCGGATGTTTCGCTGACAAACTTGATCGAGGCCCGCCCTAGTACCGACGCAACACTCCATTCAACCCAGCCGACGATCGTTGCAGTCAGGGTCAACAAGCCATACTCACTGGTTCCAAGTTTCCGTGTGAGAAGACCCGCAGTGATAAGCCCCGTCGGCACAGCTAGTGCTTCGGCCAGGAAAACCCACGAGGAACCGCTAAGCAGGCTGCGGATCAAGGGGGTTGGACGAGGACTCATGGAGAAGTCTGTTTCTTATGCGGGGTGCTAATTGATCTGGTGGGAAAAATGGCGAAGACGAGAAGTGGATCAAATCGAGGGTTTCGCCTGAATCCCCGTCTTTCCCTGCTTCGACAATTTGCCATCGCTTTTGTGGTCCCCTTCAATTAGCGAATGCATCGATTCAGGTACTTTCTTGTCGGTTTGGAAGTCCTCGTGGTAGGATCGTTCTGTGTTAACATCCCAGAGATCATGTTTCTCCCCCAGGATGTTCCGAACTGCCAGGAAGGCCGTCAGCATCGAATGATCCTGATTGTTGTAACGGTGCAGGCCGTTGCGGCCGATCGTTTGCAGGTTCTCGATCGTTCCAAGATACTTTTTGATGATGTCGACCTGATGACGATACTCGCCATCATAGACTGGATAGGCCTTCTCCTGACGTACGACCACCCCATCTTGAACCTTTGCAGTATCAGCCAGTTTTAAGATGCCTAGTTCTTTTGTGGCCAGAGCGATCAACTCGGCGTCCGGCATCTCCCACAAGTCGTCACCGCGACTGCAAAAATACTCCATACCCAAGCCACTCTGACCGGTCTTAGCCACCATTGCGGCACTCCAGTTGCCGAAATTCTGGATGCGCCCGACACGAACGCCTGGAGTGTGAACGTATAACCAATTATCGGGGAAAAGCTTCTCTTGATCGACGAAAAGACCGACAATCAAGAAGTCACGATACGATAGTCCGCGCGCCGCCGCGAGCACTTCCTCTGGTGGGGACGGGGACAGGCAGGCGATCAACTCGTTTAGAGGCATGCTAGACAGTACGTGGCTTGTGGCAACGGTTCGAGTTTCTCCGTTTTGGCGATAAACGACTCGGCCGACACGTTGACCGTCCAGCTCCAGTCGGATCGTTTCCGCCTGCATCTGCACCTGTCCCCCGTGCTGTTCGACGAACTCGCCGCACTTCTCCCACAACATTCCAGGACCCAGACGCGGATAGTCGAATTCCTTAATTAATGTCTTAGCCTCACCTCGCCCGGTTAACGCGTTCAAAACTGCTGTTTTCAGTGAAAGGCCGCGAATTCGTTGTGCTGCCCAGTCGGCACGGATTTGGTTGCAGGGGATTCCCCAGACTTTCTCGGTGTAGGTTTTAAAGAAGGTTAAATAGAGTCGTTTGCCGAAGCGGTTTGTCACGTACTCTTCGAAGGTTTCTTCCTGTGCGTAGGGAAAGGCTTTCCAGCGCAAGCAGCTTAAAAAGATGCGAAGACTTTCTATTGGCCCCAGGTTGATGAATGCATTCATAGCGACGAGAGGGTACTCGAAAAATCGCCCTTGATAGAAAATTCTTGACTTTCGCGGGACTCGAAGGAATTCCTCACCAAGCACGTCGCGCCAAAATCGCTCGACCTCAGGAATTTTGGTGAAAAAGCGATGTCCGCCGATGTCGAGACGGTTTCCCTTGTACTTCGCAGTACGGGCAATTCCCCCCAGCTGGTCCGATTTCTCCAGGACAAGTGGCAGAATTTTCGTCCGCGCAAGCTCATGGGCTGCAGTCAAACCGGCAGGTCCGCCACCGATGACGACTACCTCTTTGACATTTTCCTCAGGTGTATCAGTAACAGGTTGCATTAAGCACTTTCAACTTTAGGCAGGCACAGACATCTCCAAGATGTCTATCTCGTTCTCGAGACTTTTCGACAGGTCGGTGTATCTCATACGACATCTCAACAAAGCGATTAATGCCGGTTCGATCAGCGTGCCTCATGTAATCTTTGACCGTAATACGATTCGTAGAAGAATCCTGCGGCATTAGCCAATTGCCAGATCACCAGTAGTGGCAGGACCGGAATCCTCATGATGAGCGGAATACTTCCCAAAGCGCCGGGAAGCCATCGATAGAACTGAGTATGCAGCCGCGTGTCGTTCTTAAGACTTTGTACGACGACGCGCGATTGTTTTCGGTGGTATTGGAAAGCACCTTGCCCATACCAGAAATGCTGCCTGCAGAACTTGCTGAGGGACATACTGTGAGCGTGTCCGATGACCGCATCGGGAACGAGTTTCAACTGATGACCGAGTTCGCGGCATCGAAAGCAAAGGTCACGGTCCTCAGCAGCCGCTTTGCGGAAATATTCTGCATCAAATCCACCAAGCCGATGAAAGATCTCAGCAGGGATCGCCATGTTATTGGAGGCCAGGAGCAAGGCATCTTCAGGATTGCGATTGAAGAACGCATAAACCATCAGGTGGATGACATGACTTGTCGTGGCAAAAAGTTCGTTCGGCAATAAATTCTTGGTCACGCCACCCACCATGCACATTGGATTCGCTTCCAAGGCTCGTTCAATCGCACATAGCCATTCAGGTTCTGGGCAGCAATCATCATCCGTAAATGCCAGAAATTGTCCTTTCGCGATCTCAGCGCCCGCGTTGCGGGCTCGGGCTGGACCGCTATTCACTTGTCTCAACAAGGTAATATTCAGTGCATCCTGAAATGGCCTGACAACGGAGTCAATCGGCTCGGGGCTGCCATCATCAACGACAATAACCTCAAACCCCGAGCGGGGAGGCACAAGCTTTGTCAGGGATTCGAGACACGAAGCGATCTGAGCGGGCCGCGCGTATGTCGGAATGATGATGGAAAGACCACACTTCCCTCGATTCACAAACTGAACCTTTCCTTATCAGCAGCCGATATTATTCGATTTAAATCGATTTATGTCGACCACGATTCGTTAATCCGAATGCGTTGAAGTTTAACCGCAGTCGACGCAGCCTGGATTGTCGCGGAGCATCAATTCGGCCCGAGACTTTCGACGAACAACAACTTAGATTTGACACGAGGCACGTTCCAAAAGCAACGTTCTTAAACGAATTCTCATCCATTTTTAATATGTTACAGGTCACAAATGCAGAATATCTTACTTGCAAGTATCGATCGCATTAAGCCCCGCCAAACACTCACCTTAGTCTATAAGTGATGAGAACGCACGCAGTTCGCGTGTCTTTTAACGTGGATTTCCGAATAGCAACGACTGCGTGAAATCGCAAAATCTTTCGCTAAATAGCCGAAGGCGGAACTTTGAGAAAAATCGCGTCTGCGAAGGGTTGTGTTGATCAAAAACGAAATGTTAACATTTTGAGATGGAACTCCCAATCAAGGGAAATTTCATCGACCAATTCGCCGCTATTGAGTTTCCCAGTGACCTGCGATGGGATGATCGTCGTCCGAACTGGGGACTTCCCACCTTGCGACCTTGCCTGACCTTCTTTACTTGTAGATCAAAGCTCGTTCCCATGCCACCGTTTCTTCGACGAATTGTCGTGCATCTCGCTCCGCGATCGTACGCGTATTACCGTGCATTTACGTCGCTGATCTTAGACAAGAAATCCTACCTTCACACGACTGGCTGGATTCGAAGTCTGACCGAAGAAATTCCCATTGACAGGGAAGGCCGCGACCTTCCCTGGATGAATTATCCCGTGCTCCATTTCCTGACCCCTCGACTTAAAAAGGAATTTACACTTTTTGAGTACGGCAGCGGATACTCGACGACGTTTTTCGCGAATCTTGTGAGTCAAGTCACTTCTGTAGAATATGATGAAAAATGGTTTGAGATTGTCAAAAAGAGGGCACCCGACAATGTTCGACTGATTTATGAACCGCAGGATTCGGATGGGCTTTACTGTCGCACAGTTCATACCTCAGGATTGAAGTTCGAAGTGATTGTCATTGATGGCCGAGATCGTGTGAATTGCCTGAAACAAAGCGTGTCCGCTTTGTCTGAGGCAGGCGTTGTGATTCTCGATGATTCTCAGCGCGACAAGTATCGTGAAGCGTTCGAACACGCCCATAGCCACGGCTTTCGCTCACTCGACTTCGACGGCCTGAAGCCAACTCATTTTGATAGCCATCGGACAACAATTTTTTACCGACCCGATTGCAATTGCCTGGGAATCTGAATCTTGTCAGAAAGTGCTAATTTAACCCCTTGTGTGACCGTTTCTGTGGTTGTCCCGTGTTACAACCAGGAAGACACAATCTCTCGGTGCCTCACTTCCCTGATCAATCAAAATTATCCTGCCGAAGACTATGAAATCTTTCTCGCCGACAATGGTTCGTCGGATCGCTCCGTCGAAATTGCAAGGCAGTTTTGTCGTGTTCGACTGATTCAAGAATTCCAACGGGGGGGCTTCGCGGCCCGAAATACGGCGGTGCGTCAGACGAGCGGCAGTATCCTCGTCTTCACCGACGGGGACTGCGAGGCGGGTGCGGACTGGCTGCAGAGCATCGTCACTGCGTTCGAAGAACCTCAGGTTGTCATGATCCTGGGTGCCAATCGATTTGCCAAAGAGACGTTTTTCCTGCGAACATGAGCTGATTATGAAAATGAAAAGGTTCGGTATATCTGCGACGAGAAAACTCCGCAGTATTACTACATGTATACCAACAATCTTGCAGTCCGGCGTTCGGGTTTCGATGCGTGCGGACCATTCGAAACGATCCTCCGTGGTGCGGACGTCGTATTCGGCAGTCGAATTATTGCGAAGTATGGATGCGATGCAGTGCAATTTGTGCCCGAAATGCAGGTCCGGCACTGGGAGATTGACAGTTCATTTATATGGTTCTCGAAGCTGTGGATATACGCGAGAAGCTATGGTGTTTACAGCCCAACGACCGGCACACGTCCGCTCACGTTTCGCCAAAGATTGAGTGTTCAGTCTGCCATGATGTCTCAGCCTGATTCGACCCTGATGAGAGTTATCTGGCTGTTTTGTTCGGATCTTATTGGTTCCGCAGCATATCTTCTGGGACGGCTAAGCCGAAGATTCTATTGACGACGATCCCTGACTAATTGTCGGATTCAAACCCCTGAATCATAGACCTCAATTGTACTAACTGATCGATCAGCCGAGGAAGTTCTGCCAACGGAACCATATTGGGGCCATCACTTAATGCTTTATCCGGATTCGGATGAGTCTCGAAAAAGACTCCGTCGCAGCCACAGGCGACTGCAGCTCGTGCCAGGAACGGTACTAACTCTCGCCGTCCGCCTGTCGTGGCGCCGCCTGGCATTTGCACGCTGTGCGTCGCATCAAAAATCACGGGTGGGCCGAATGATTGCATCACGGGAATACAGCGGAAATCGTTGACCAGTCGACCGTAGCCGAACATCGTTCCTCGTTCGGTGAGCAGTACGTTTGGGTTGCCAAACGCTTCGCACTTTTTCACGACATGAACCATGTCTTCGGGCGCGATGAATTGAGGTTTTTTCACGTTGATAATGCCACCGCTTTTGGCGGTTGCCGCCGCAACCGCTTCGACGAGGTCGGTTTGTCGTGCCAGGAAAGCCGGGATCTGCAGAATCTTGCAGACTTTGGCTGCGGGTTCAGCTTGCGAGGTCTCGTGAATATCGGTCGTGACGGGCAAGCCGGTTACTTCGCGGACTTTGGCAAGGATTTCGAGGCCTCGCTCCAAACCGGGGCCGCGAAAACTGTCGCCACTGGTTCGATTCGCTTTGTCGAAGCTCGACTTAAAGACGATCTGAACCCCTTTGGACTGCGAAATCTCGGTGAGCCGACTTGCCACTTCCAGGACTAGTTCTTCACTCTCGATCACGCATGGTCCGGCGATAAACAGCAGCGGCAGACCACGACCACATTTCCATTGCCCCACTTGAACGGGATTATTCGCCACGATAGCTCCTTCTATTGCGATAAGACTCCTCAGTCACTGCATGTTATCGCTTCAGAGAATCCCATGCGACTGATCGGCCAACCGAGTCACGGAATTTTCGTCGGGAAAGCTGCGGTTCGAAATAACTCCTGTGCCACTGAATGACCGTCTTCGGTCACTCCGTGTCTTGTAATTGCGAGCTTGAAAGGTGAAGACACTGTGTCGGAGAAGACTTCGATCCAGTGGCACATCCGGTTGAAGCCGAAACGATAAATGTTTCACTGTGCGACTCATACGTGTGACAGTCGCCCGGTCCATTCCAGAAGCTGTTTCCAGAATTGTGCGTAATGCCTGCCGACTTCAATTGGCTGGCCACCGGCTGCCTCCGCCGTCACACGGGGCAATCCCCAGTCGACAAAGCCCCCAACCCAGTGTGGAGCGACATCGCTCATAAATGCTGCCGTTCGTCCCTGCCCATGCTCGCCGACAACAAGAGCTGGAAGGGTCTGCGATTGGGTGAATGACCACGCTGGCGAGCCCGATCCTTTGCCAGACGTCGGCGCCGCGATCGAGAAGGAGTTGGCGCTCAGCAACGTCGTGGCATTGGTCTTGGCAACAACACGATTCATTCCGCCGATCGCCGGGGGATGCGTCTGCCAGGGAAGTCCTGCTGTGATCGGGTGCATTGTGTTTGGCGAGAGCCAGGCGGACTGATCGAAGTTCACTCGATCGTCGCTCGCTTGAATTTCCACTGGCAAGACCGAACCGAGCAGTGTCGTATCCCAGTTCCCGCCTTGTCCATGAAATGATTCCCAACCACCAATCATCAATAATCCAAAACCCTTTTCGAGATGCGAAAGTGCGATTTGCTGGCACGCTTCATTGATCTGATAGTGTGGATAGTCACTGATGATCAGCAACGACCAGGGCTTTTCGATTTCAGTCTGTTTCATCGCCTGATGACTGGGAATGTAGTGGAACGACCAACCCCAGGCCGTCATGAGCCCGGCCAGGTACGAGGCGGCTGAGTTAAGTTCTGTGTCGCCACAGTAAAGAATCGAACCCTTCATGATTTGCACCTTCGTTGCTTAAGTACCGGCAAGCGTTTGTTCAATTCGAACCACCGATTCGTCGAATGGCAAGCATTGCGTGAATCATTTTGTTTAAGTGACGTGCATGCGCATCAAACTTCTTCGATTTTGAGACTTGACTTTCGAGTCAAGTTCCAGGAATTCTGCCAAGTCGCCTTCTCGCTCCGCCGAGAAGAAAGCCGAATCGCCGTTTACCTTGCGATCCATTGGGGCTTTCAAGTGCCAGTCGAGGTATGATGCCATGCGGCTTTCCTCTCGGCGTAGTGAGAGGGCTACACTGAAAACTCAACGCGGGTGCTTCGAGATGCCGATTCAAGATGCCCCAAAAATCCTTGTGATTGAAGACGAGCCGCCGATTCGTAAGTTTCTGCGAATCTCGCTGGAGTCGCACGGCTACACCGTGATCGAAACCAGCACGGCAGCAGCGGGGATCGGGCATGCGATTACCGAACCGCCTGATGCTGTGATTCTTGATCTTGGTTTGCCAGATCAGGATGGACTGCAGGTCATTGCCCGATTGCGGGAATGGTCAAAAGTCCCCGTCATCGTTGTTTCAGCCCGAGGTCGTGAATCGGACAAAGTGTCGGCTTTGGACGCTGGGGCAGATGACTACCTGACAAAGCCATTTGGCGTCGGCGAGTTGTTGGCCCGGCTGCGGGTCGCCTTGCGTCATTCGGCGACGGTCGCCAGCCCAACCTCGGAATCCGTTTTTCGTGTGCGGGAATTGAAAGTTGACCTTGGACGGCGTGAAGTCGCGATCGGGGACGAGGCGATTCACCTCACCCCGACCGAGTACCGCTTGCTGCTTGTCCTCGTCAGTCACGCAGGAAAAGTCGTCACACACCGGCAACTTCTGAAAGACGTCTGGGGACCGGACAGCGTTTACGAAAATCAATATCTGCGCGTCTACATGGGCCAGCTTCGCCGAAAGATCGAACAGGACGCTGCACGACCAAGATATATCAAAACCGAAGCAGGTGTCGGTTATCGGCTAATGGATGAATAGCGTTCACAACTCGTAGCATGGGCTTCAGCCCATGCCGTCGTCGAACTAATGGATCATGAAGCGAAGAAGTCCGAATCGGTGTTGTCGCGTTCCCGGCGCTGACATTGTTATGACAATCCTTAATTTGGTAGCCTCTTACGCGGTCAATGTAAATTCTTGACTTGACCGCCGCCGAATTCACCTCTCCGTTGGCGAAGGTTCCTTTCATGGCAAAAGCAACGTCGAAGACAAAAGCGAAACAGAAAGCGGCGCGTAAACGATCCATCGCGGGACGGATTGCTGTTTGGAGTGGCATTCTCGTGTTGCTGCTGCTCGTGATCCTGGAATGGACGTCGCAGCGTAACTACCAATCAACGTTGTCTGCTTTGGAAGAGACGCTGGGAAGTGGCAAGCAAGTTGCGCTATCGGACGCGCAGACACTTGTCCGGGGCTGGAAATTCGCCTCTGAAGAAACGATTGACGAACAAAAGGTGAAAACCTATCGCTGGCCAAGCCTTTTCAAGCGATACAAACTCGGACTAGTACACAACGCGCAACAGATCGTTTCGTATGTGGAAACTTACTCTCTTGAACGTCCCAAACAAGTTCCAAAACCGTCGAACGTCGTCGTGCCTCAAGCTCCGTTGCCAAAATCGGGGCTGCCAGCAGGTTCAGAGCACGTCGTCGCACTGATGACGCGAGACACTTCGGCCACCGCACAGGTCCCGGTCGGGGTTGGAAGTCTGATCCGAGAATTGCTGAGGCAAAGCGTGCTGATTGCCGCACGCGAAGAACTCGGTTTACTGACGCTCGACGCATCATTAGGCGAAACCGTTAAGGAAATTGAATCGCCTCAGACTTTCGCTCTGGATATGACGATTGGCATTCGTCCAACACCGGGAAATCCGAAGAACTTGCAGATTCAAATCGAGTTGACTCGGCCCAATCTGAGCGGAAAAGCCTTTCACTGGGACGCGCCTCGCTTCGACGTGCCGGGTGAAACCCTGAATGAATCGTTTGTCGAAAAAGCTGAGTCTCTTTCCCGAAAAGAATTCGTGGCGGCATTGGAATCAGCCGGATACCGCAAGTCAGCAGATGCGGCTCGCAAACTGACTCTCGTTGCCGACGAGACGATCAACCGCATGGATCCGCTGTCACAGTTCAATGTGCTGCGACAGGTCGACGCTTTAATCCACGTCAAAGGAGAAACTCCAGAACTTCTGGCGTCACTCGTACGAGGATATTCGAACTTGGGAAGTTTGACGGACTTTCATTGGAGTCCCGCCAGCAAAGTTTTTAAGGCGCGAGGTTTACTCTATGCGGAACGACTTGTGGCCAAGTCGGGTGCGACCCCGTTCACACTGGCGCATCGAGCGTACGCGAGATGTTTTGCCGGTCGGCATGCCGCAGCACTCGCCGATATCCAGTCAGCGAAGGGGTTGGCAAAGGAGGGTGTGTCAACTCCGGATTGGCTTCCACTGCTGGAAGCGTATTGCAGCTATGAACCAGAAATCCTCGACAAAGCAACGGGATCGACGAAGGAATTGGCAACCTACCTGCGGATGCGAATGTGGGACCCTGTTAATGACCAATTCGAGGCGATCAAAGCAATCCGCCAAATGCTGACTCTCAATTCCGCCTGCGATCGAGCCGTCGAGATGTTGAGTGAAATTCCATCGCTGGGATCAAGGCAAATGGCGGTGTACGAGGTCTGGCCGCAGACATGGCCAAATACCTATGCACAATTGACAGAAATCAAAAACCTCCCTTCAACCGTTTTCGAGATCGGGAATGAAATCGAATCGAAACCACCGAAGGTCGCCGCCAAACTAGGTCCCAACGCCCGGGCCGCTCGCGCGAAGATCCCCCAAGTGTTGCGTCAGTCCGACGCGACTCGTCAGGATCGAACGGAGCCGTCCTGGACCGCGTTGGCAGGATTGTTGAGCGAATCGATGTTTGTTGAAGCGTGGCGTACGTTGGAATATGAAGCGAAAATGCAGGCGGTGAATGCTGATGAAACGATCTTGGCGTTAAAACCTCTGGTCGTTGGTCATCCTTTCGAGAGATTGCTCGATAGCTACTCCAGTCAGAAATCGGTTGCAGTGGACGCGATTCAGAGCTTGGAAAAGACGCTCGATAAGACCATGCTGGAACTACCGATCATCCCAGCGCTGAATCAATTTCTCCGCTTGCTCAGCGCGCCGTCTTACGGTGAAATCGCGTTGCCAATTCAACGGCATTTCGACATCGTCTTTGAGGATATGGTTCGTATACGCTCTCTGCAGGCAGGTCGGCAGATCACCTCTTTTCAACTACCTCGTTGCAGTCCGCAGTGGCCGCTCGCGATTGCGTCGCAAATCGAATCCGATTGGCGCGCCGTCGAATCCAAAGCGAAGGATTGGGAGCAAAAATATTCGCGTTCGCCGCTCGTGATTCTGGCACTCAGTAAGAAATATCAGGAATTACAGCGATCGGCCGACGCCGAACGATGTCTCGCGAAAATCAACGAGTTGACTCCGACTCACGCATCCTGCCTCGCGCTGGCCGACGTTCGCCAGCAACGAGACGACGATGAAGGAGTGCAGGAAATCCTCGAACGAGCACTTCTGCTCCCCAGCATGGGCTTGGAACAGACCGAGATCTTCCGACGGCTGGCCGCGTTATACATGGTCAAAGGTGACTGGAATCGGGCGAAACCGTATGCCCAGGCCGCCGCGGAATCTTATGCTGGCTGGGGGCTGGAAGTGGCCGGACGCTGTGAAGAGGGCCTGGAAAATTGGACCGAGGCGGAAAACTATTATCGAGCCATTTCGGAGAGATATTTCGAAAGCAGCGCCGAATGGTATTTCTGGTGCGTTCGAGCGAATCGGGGTGACCGAGCGACCGCCCAAAAACTCGCCAAGGCTTATTTTGATTCTTTCAGCCCGCCCCTGAACCAGTCCCAGAAAAAAGGACTGGCGTTGTATGACATGGTGGACGGAAAATTGGACGAAGCCATGAAGCTCAATCAAGAGGTTTATGAGCAGTTCAATGATTCGTTTGCTGCCTTAAGAGCGGCGATTCTTGCAGATGAGTTAAATCAACCCGCAACACGGGATTCGATCTTCGAAAGCCTTCGCACCAAGCCTGATCTCCAAACGAATTTTGTCGATCTGGTAAACCTGTTTCAGATCGTCCTGCGAGACAAAAACCCGAATCAGTGGGATCTGAATGAGTTCGAATTGCTGGTTGTCGGTGCTCGACGCGACGTTCTCGGCCATATTTACGATGCGGCAGGAAAATTCCTCGGTCGGCACGGGAATGAACCTCTTGGAAGTCAGTACCTGGAATGCGCCGCGACATCCATCAATGCGACGTCCGCCTGTTTATTATCCAATCTTGCGCTTCGTAAACAATCCGTGACGGTCGGCAAGACGCGGCAGTTTGAACTCCCAGACGAATTGGCACCACTTGCCGAACTTGTGCGCAAATCCAAGTTGGCTCAAATCGACGGACGATTGGATGATGCCAGAAATTTCTTGAAACGGGCGCTCGATCAGCGACCTGGTTTTCTCCCTGGACTGATTGCACGAGGTCGACTCAACGAATTGAAAGGTGATTTCAAGGCAGCGATCGCCGACTATCGCGAAGCGTTGAGCCATGACGACAACTACGTCGTTGCGCACAACAATCTGGCCTGGCTATTGTCGAGTTGCGAAAAAGACGAAATTCGAAACGGCCAGGAAGCACTTGCACATGCAGAACAAGCTTTCCAAAGGCGTGAGGCGAAATCGTGGATCACGTTTGGCGCATTGGCGGCAGCGCATGCGGAGTGTGGCAATTTCGAAAAGGCAGTCGAGTTCCAACGAAAATCCGTTCAGATCTCACCAAAAATCCCCGGCGTTGCGAATCGGCTGAATTTGTACGAAAGTAAAAACCGCTTCCGTCGATCACTGACACCAAACCCGCCATCAATTGCCGCCGCACCTCAACCTCAGGTCACAGACCCAGCCGATAAGCTGGGACTCTGGAGCACTGAATGAAGCTTGAGTCGGCCACTCAACAAGCCAAAAACATCTCAACGAATCCGTAACGAGCGACACGTTTCCTCGTAGGTGAATTCGAGTTCCAAAGGAATCATCAATTCATTTGGCAGCCACAGTGGCAATGTCGGCAACGCGGCAACAATGGCAAGCTCATGTTCCCATGTTTCAAGCCGCCATCGCTGACCGGTTCTCCGGCCACGACAGGTGGCGGCGCAAATCGGACTCCGCGAAATGTCGGATCGTATCGCGTCGAGTGTTCGAAGCCCCACCGAAACATCGAAAAAGAGTTGGCCAAGTTCGACAAGGTTGGCCAAGTTCCCTGTTTTGTAGGGTTTCGTCACGTTTTGAAGTTGGCCAAGTTGGCCAACTTCATGTCTCGCCTTTCCTCCCGGCGAGCCGGGCGATGTAAATCCCGGGATTCTTCCTTCCGAACGACGCGGCAGGCTTTAAGGCTCACCGAAGCATCGAAAAAAAGTTGATCAAGTTGACAAAGTTGGCAAAGTTCAATCTGGCTGGCAAGTAGGGCGTGGTCGAGTCTTCGAGGCCCACCGAATCCAACGCGAAAATCGGGAAACACAAAGACTTTTGAACAGAAGTTAACGAAGGCCACAAAGGAATACGGAATGAAGAGTTCATTCCGAACGGCCCGGTCGGTTCCGAGGTTGTGCGAGTGGATTCCTACCCCGGCACAAACGACCGACCGAAGGTTTCGTATAATCTTTTTCACTTCATTACCTTCGTTAACTTCTGTTCAAAAATCTTCACTTCTTCTCTGGTGTAACCCGCCCTGACAAATTTGGTGTAAAAGTTCGCGCGAGTTCGAGCGACTTCGATCATTCCCCATAATTTATAGGCTTTTGGCAATCATTTGCCCCGTTTCCATCGTTAAAAAGTTCACCCGAGTTCGCGCGAGTTCACCCGACTTCACCAGAGTTCGCACGACTTCGAAACCCATCATCTCCCGCAGTCAAGCCGCAGATTCCTCGTCCATTCCAATCACAGCTTATGACGCTCAACTCGCTCGGTGCTTCGTCGCGCTTCCGGATTTTTCTTAAATTGTCTACTCACTACTTTCTCAAAACTACTCTCTCGGCGCTTCGCCGCCGGGGGCGATCCGAATTTAATTTATTCCAAGTTGTCAAAGATCAATTGTCGGCGTAAGGTTTTGATTTCCGAAATCCAGACAAGCCGAGATTCTTCTTAAATTGTCTACTTTCCACTTTCTCAAAACTACTCTCTCGCCGCTTCGGCGCCGCCCGTTCCAAACAACAGTGTGTGCAGGCAAGAGGCCACACGAACAAAATTGACAACATCGGAGCGTCGACTGAGTCGTCTCTGATTTCTTCGTTGCCGCAAATCGCAACGACAAAAAAATACAAGATAACGTGTTGCGCGTCAATTGAAAAATAGAGATACTTTCTTAACGATTAGAAGGTGCTCATGGAAAACGAGCTTCAATAAGCGACTCAAATGTGACAGACATGATTCCGTCACGATCAGGTAATTGCATGTCTCCAAAGAACTTCGGCGGTTTTGGTTGTTCGTTTGTGTTACATTTCGTACGATCTAAGCCCATCCTGTTTCAGCAATTACAAAAATTCCCGAGCCGATGAGTACCACCAGATCCGGGCCAATTTAAAAGATCACGGTTACGCATGACGCCCGAGCAACGCGCCCGTCAACACATCGACCACCAGCTTGAACAGGCTGGCTGGAACGTCCAGGATTACCGCCAGATGAACATCTCGGCGGGGCTGGGTGTTGCCGTGCGGGAGTTTCCGCTCAAGACCGGGTTCGCTGACTACATGCTTTACGCGGATTCCAAGGCGATCGGCGTGGTCGAAGCCAAACCCAAAGGCCACACGCTCACCGGCGTCGAAACCCAGTCGGGAAAATACCTGGAAGGGCTGCCGGACCTGTTTCCCAATCACCGGTTGCCCCTTCCGTTCGCGTACGAGTCCACCGGCGAAGTCACGCAGTTCACGAATGCCCTGGAACCTGATGCCCGAAGCCGGACGGTCTTCACGTTCCATCGTCCTGAAGAACTGATCCGTCTCGCGAAACTTGACCAGCAGTTGAGATCCGCGTTCCAGGCGATGCCCCCGCTCGATATCGGTCGTCTCTGGCGAGTCCAGATCGAAAGCATCGAAAAGCTCGAAAAGTCGCTGGCCGCCAACCGTCCGCGAGCGTTGATCCAGATGGCAACAGGCTCAGGAAAAACCTTTACGGCGGTCAATATCTGTTACCGGCTGATCAAGTACGCCCAGGCCAAACGGATTTTGTTCCTGGTCGACCGCAACAACCTGGGCGAGCAGACGCTCAACGAATTCCAGCAGTTCATCAGCCCGGTCAACGGCTACAAGTTCACTGAGGAATACACGGTCCAGCACCTGAAAAAGAACACCATCACCCCCGCCTCCAGAGTCTGCATCACCACGATTCAGCGTCTTTATTCCATGCTGAAGGGCGAGGACGAATTCCAGGAAGAGAACGAGGAAGGATCGCTGTTCGAGACCGAAAATTCTCTCATCAAGGAACCGCTCCCGGTCATTTACAACGCCAAGATCCCCATTGAAACCTTCGACGTCATCGTAGTCGATGAATGCCATCGGTCCATCTACAACATCTGGCGACAGGTTCTCGACTACTTCGACGCGACTCTGATCGGTCTGACCGCCACGCCGACCAAGCAGACGATCGGTTTCTTCGGCGGGAACTTCGTCCAGGACTACACCCACGAACAGGCGGTCGTCGATGGCGTCAACGTCGGTTACGACGTCTATCGGATCGAAACCCAGATCACGAAAAACGGAGCCAAACTCGCCCGCGAACCGGGTGTGTTCGTCCCGCACCGCGATCGTCGGACCAAGGTGAAAAAGTACAAGGAACTGGATGACGATCTGACCTACACCGCCAATCAGTTAGACCGCGATGTCGTCTCCGACAACCAGATTCGACTCGTCATCAGCACGTTCCGCGACAAGTTGAAAGAAATCTTTCCAGGCCGGACCGAAGTCCCCAAGACGCTCGTCTTCGCCAAAACTGATCAACACGCTGAGGACATCGTTCAGGCCATCCGGGACGTATTCGGCAAGGGAAACGATTTCTGTCAGAAGATTACGTCCAAGAGCACGGGTAAAACTCCGAAGGAGCATTTATCCGCGTTCCGCACGATGTACTTCCCACGGATCGCCGTCACCGTGGACATGATCGCCACCGGAACCGACGTCAAACCCCTTGAATGCCTGATC